>DBTX01000072.1:7693-43303 GCA_002307275.1 Hungateiclostridiaceae bacterium UBA1305 | reverse complement strand
CCAGGCATTGACGCTCTCGCACCGGAACGAACCGATACCAGAAACGGATTTGTCGGATCACCGAATTTTTTGCCAACAGTTGCCTCAGTCGTAACCAAAGCGGCATTAATCTGATCTTCAATTTCCTTTGAAATAGTCTTGCCATCCTTATAATACTGCGTACAAGCTTCAGTTGTGACAGTGAAACCTCTTGGCACTGGAAGTCCAAGACCTGTCATTTCTGCAAGGTTGGCACCTTTGCCGCCGAGCAGGTTCTTCATTGAGGCATTGCCCTCTTTGAACAGATAAACAAACTTACCCATTATTTTACCTCCGTTTTATATGTAATTTGTCATATATATAATGAAAAAAGAACTAAAGACAAACAAGCTTTTTTCACTTATATTACCTTAGATTTTTTGCAGAAATTGAATTCTTCCCAGTAGTAAATAATCTCTGCAACTTCTATAGGATTCTAAAACTTCTATAGGGAAGATTTCCCTCTAATAACCATATCATTATAACATAAAATCTTCAAATTTCATCATTATTAATAAAAAATTTGCATATACCTTATCAAATTTTATTAATAATGTCTGTTGATAAAAGCTCAGGGGCATCGAGCACCTCTCCCCTGGCGCAATTCTCCGAATTCGCCTGTTTGGTCAGATTTGCCTTGCAAATGACCAGTAATATAAATGCCCACGCACAATCGGTTTTATTCAGACCATTTCTGTATGAAACCAGCAAAATGGGAGCTGTATTTTATGGAATGATCTTTGAAGATCCATAGCGCATCAGCATCCGGAAGACTTTCTATCAGCTTCAGACCCTGATCGTACGGCATGTTGAACACTGAGGTGGAAAGGGCATCCGCTATTCCCGAATCCTTGCATATGATCGTTACGGAAGTATAATATACCGCAGGAAAAAGTGTCTCAGGGTCTATGATGTGATGATAATTCTTCCCGTCGACCGTATAATATCTCTCATAAACGCCGCTGGTCACCAGCGAATGATCTGCCAGAGAAATAATAGGAAGCTTCAGCCTGGACTCCTCCCCAAAAGGATCCTGAATGCCCACGTTCCATGGCTTACCACTGTCAGCCTTATTTCCGACAGCGCGAACATTCCCCCCGACACTAAGCAGCATGGAAGAACAGCCGGTCTGCATTGCATGCCGGCTTACCTGCTCAGTTGCATATCCTTTTCCAATCGCACCTACATCAAGGCTCATCTCGGGATCTTCCAGAAAAACTGTAGAATTGGTTTCATTGATGATCATCTTATTAATGTCCGTGTGCCCTGAAGCTTCCTCCAGCTGGTCCATCGGCGGCAATTCCGCACTATCGGGATCATCCATACCTGCTTCACGGTATTTATGCCATATGGTAAGCACTGCTCCATATGCGATATTCATTTTTCCGTTTGTCTTTCCATACCATTCCCTGCCGAAAAGAAGCAGGTCGATAATCTTCCTGTCAACCTTCACAGGCTTGATTCCGGCATTCTCGTTTATTGTTTTCAGGTTGTTGATCCCGTCATAATCATGATATATATCATACAATTCATGGTAGCTTTTCAAATCCTCATAAATAAGCTGTGAAAATTTTGTAAATTCCTCCTTGCTGTCTGCATACCCTGCAATTTTAGTCATGGTATCAAACAGTTCAAGGAATTCAGCTTCATATCGTGTCGCTTTCCCGGCGCCACAAGCTGTCAGATTCGATATGAATATTATCGCCAGTATGAATGTACCTATTTTCCGGAACAAGTCTGCACCTCGTAAAAAGAATTTAAAAAAACAGGGAGGTAGAATAATCTACCTCCCATATTATAATATATTTTTTCTTAATTATTTAGCATTACCGGAAGCTTTTTCGATGATCGTCTCATAATCACCTATATGAATGGTGACCGAGGAAGCCAGATCCTTGTCCGAGGGGGTCCCTTCCGCTGTCACAGCAATACCCTTGACCTCTGCAACAGTTTTACCCGCTACATATTGGGCAAATGCATCCGCCTGTTCATTCCATTCTTTCTTTATGGAAGAGGCCTTGATCATGCCGTAAGCTGCTCCCAGTTCCTGCTTCGTTTTCAATTCAGCCTTCAGGTCGGAAGTAATCTTTCCTTCCTTCGAGAAATTCACATTCGTCTGTGAAGCATCAATAAGGCTGCTTGTGATCTTTCCATCTGCTGCAAAGGTGGTTGCAGTATAATTCGTATAAGCCTGTGCAAGTCCATCCGCATCTGCAGGTTCTTTTGAACCGCTGATCGAGGTAAGAACTCCGAGGCCCAGCTTATCTCCTGATTTTGCGCCAAGATCCTTTGCATTGCTGACGGCTTTATCAACCACAGCGATGAAATCACCAATATGTATTGTCACGGAGGAAGACAGGTCCTTATCTGCCGCAACGCCTTCTGCTGTAACTGCGATACCCTTGACTTCAGCAGCAGTCTTGCCGGTCACATATTTTGCAAATGCATCCGCCTGTTCATTCCACTCTTTTTTGATGCCTGAGGCTTCACCCAACCCGTATTCGGCGCCAAGCTCCTGTTTGGACTTGAATACCGTATCCAACGGAGTTGTGAGTTTGCCGGCAGTTGTGAAATTGATTTTGGTCTGTGCGGCATCGATTCTGCAGTTGAGAATTTTACCATCCTTATCAACAATAACTGCCGCTACTGTTGAGTCAACCTCGGCAAGTCCATCCTCTTCACCGGCGTCAACCGATTTCGATATGGATGAAATAACTGCCAGACCTGTTTTTACTGCTTCTCCCGTGTTGCTGGATGAGCTGCAGCCGGCAAATGTAAATATTGCCATAACTAAGCTCAGTACTAGTGCAATGTTCCTTTTCATAATAGCCCCTCCACCTTTTAGTTGTTTTTATAAAACCAGCTTTTTAAAAGCCGGTAAAATAAACCTGAGTAATGTAGCAGTCACGATTCCTGCAGCAACCCCCGATATCAAAAGAAGCGGTAGATATGCCACCATGTAGAACCCGGTGTAAATCATGGTAATTGCGATGAACTGACCCAAATTGTGAGCAATCGCTCCTGCAATACTGATTATCAGATAAGATATTCTGTCTTTAAATAATAGAAGTAAGAGCACCATGACCGTCAGTGAGAGCAACCCACCGCAAAGGCTTAACAAACCTGCAATCGCCCCTCTGGTCATTGCAACGAACAGTGCTTTCAAAATTGCAATCGTATATGCCTGGCCCTTTGCCATGAAGAATAATGCAAACATAACTGCAATGTTGGATAACCCGAACTTTACACCGGGAACGGGAATCGGAACAGGCGGCAGCATATTTTCCACTATTGAAAGCACCAACGCAACTGCAAAAAACAATCCAGTCAATACGAGTTGTTTTGTTCTACCTGTGTTTCTTCCAGTTTTGGCCAAAACCTCTTTATCCATCATATCCATCCTGTCACCCAACCGCATCCAGGTCATCATCACCACGTCCATTTGCAGGAACGATCTTCAAAACGAGGCCATTCGGAAGACAAGCTGCACTCTGTCCGACCTTATGAAGCTTTCCGGCATGGATACATACCTTGTCAGGGCAATCGGACCGTTCAAAACAAATATTACCCTCTTTATCGATATGAAAAACAACATCTTTCTCCTGAGGAACTGAAAATGACCTTTCCTGACCCTTCACCAGATCAACTGTCATAACCAGTTTTGAATAATAATATATTTCGGCCTTCGCAGGCTTGTTTGAAGACATGGCGTCATAGGCCATCCAAATAACGGCACTAACAGCAATAATCCCTAAAACGATAAAAACATCGGTCTTTTTGAAGAATTTCAATTCTTTATACTCCCATTATCCGCTGCGATATAATTATAACAAGGCACTGATAAATATCAGCAGCGTATTGCTTCCCATTATCACGACAAAGTTAATGATCGATACAATGAATGTTTCAGCCTTATCCTGCCGTTTCAGGAATGTACCGATATTTTTCCGTACGATGAATATTGTCAGAAGTGACAGCAGGCATAACGGTGACAGGATTCCAAGCATCACCATGAGGACTGTTGCGGCATATGTAAGGTAGTATATCCCGGCAAACAGATAAAGGGCCTTTCTGCCCAGATAATACGGCAGCGTGTAACGTTTGACCGCAACATCCTTCTCAACATCGCAGATATTGTTGGCAAGCATGATGTTTGCCGTAGTACAGACCGGAGCTACCGAAAACAGCAGTAAAGTGACCACTGGCCAAACCATGAAGCTGATACCAATCCTGTCCCACCCAAGGTTCAAAGAAAGAAACGTCCCTGCAGGCATATTCACATATAATAAAATGAATGGAATGAACAAGCCGTAGAATATTCCCGACAGGATCTCACCCAATGGCTGCCTTGATATCGGAACCGGTCCATAAGTGTACAGCACCCCGCATAAAAAGCAAAGCCCTCCGAGCAGCAGTATGACGATATCTGTAATATAGGCGAGGTACAAGCCCAGAACCGTGCTGAAGGCAAAGAGCGCATAGATGATCATCAGGGCTGTTTTTCGTTTAAACTGCAGTTTTTGGTCATTGTTTTTCGTATCGATATAATTGTTGATTGCAGTCGTCGTCAGATCAAACAGGAACATTGAGGAGAAAAAGATAATCGTCCGATGCCAGTTGATCTGTTGTTCCTTATAAAAAAGAAAGGCAAGTGTCATAAAAAATGTAAATAAACTTGTGATCTTGGTTTTTATTTCAACATAATTCAAAAACCTGTCAATCATCATTTCGCCTCCTTTATCTTTGATGCCCTCAAACGTCCCAAGCTCGTGCAAACATTTTTGTCATTGACTCTCAAAATACCCTGAAAGCCTTGTCTAAAATGGCTTGCAGTCCTTTTTTCTTATCTTCGGTAATATCCAGTCCGTTCATCGTCTTTATATATTTATTATAATATTTCTTTGCGATCATTCTTGTATAAGCCAAACCGCCTGCGTTCGTGACGGCTTCATCAATCTGGTTCCTGTTGACCTCATTTTCTCTTACTTTTTCTTTAAAGCCAAGTAAATTTTTCAGCGTATGGATTAGCGGCAGGGTTACCACCTTCTGTTCAAAATCCGATTGTACGGGTTTCCCGGCAACACTTTCAGTCGCCTCAAAGTCCATACAATCATCTATCAGCTGGAATATCATGCCGACATACCTGCCAAGACGCTTGTATTTGTTGATTTCCGCCATGTCACATCCTGAAAGGACCGCTCCGGCATGGAAGGATGCCTCAAACAACGCCGCTGTCTTTCCGGATATGATCTTAAGATATCGGTAAACCGACAGGTCAAAATTGCCGTTGTTGATATGTTGGCTCAATTCTCCAAAGCATACTCTCACCATATAATCCGGTGTGTCCATATTAAGATAGTCCTGCCTGTTTGTCACAGAGGATGCTAATTTTAGTGCAACACATAAAAGATAGTCGCCGCAGATGACCGCTGTTTTCTTCCCGTATTTTTTCTGAAGAGCAGGAAACCCTCTTCTGGTATCGGCATCGTCAATCACATCGTCATGAACAAGTGTGGCAAGGTGTAATATTTCAATAGAAGCTGCCATCTTTACCGCATTGGGATGAATCAGGTCCTCCTCGTTACGGGCGCAGGTAAGTAATGAGACAGCACGGATAAACTTGCCCCTGGAACCGATCAGATGGCTTGTATATTCACGTATGACGGAGGGCGAGCGGGATAATGCGCCGTCTGCCTCTTCCTTTGCGAGCTTCAGGGCACTGTCATATGAAATATATTCAACTGTGTCCTCTTTCCTCGCATTTTCATCAGTCATTATATAAATACCACTTTCTGGCGAACTTTACTTTTTTCCAATTTGACTTGAGAAGCGGCATGACATAATAATCGAGTCCAAAGGTTCTGCCTGCTCCGACCAATACGGCGACCCCCGCGAATATCATCCAGAAGGTCCCAAGGTACAGACCTGTTGTCGTAACAAACATCACCTGAAGAATCAGGGACACGGCGGATGCGGGTGTAGTGAAAAGCCCGCCGATCAATGCCAGACCTATAAGGATCTCCGCTAAAACGATGAAAATCTGCATAATCATCTGCATCGTATTGTTCGGAAGGATAAACTTGTCAAGGAAGCTGTTCATCAGCGGGATATCGATTTTAAACGCATAATCGCTGATCGTTGAATTTGCAAGATCTTTCCCGCTGACAAAAATCAGTCTGAACAAACCAAGAAAATCGAAATTCATTATAGTCGTTCCAGCAGCCTTTACTGCCTCAACGCCGCCTTCGGCTGTCGCTGCGCTGGTTCCATCCGTCGCACCGCCTGCACCGTTGAGTATACTGTTGTACCATTCGCTGGCGCCGCTGAAAAATCCAGTAAGCTTCGGTGTATTGAACCAACCCTCGACGATTTTCATGACCCCTTCGAATAACCATACGGCACCAAGGAAAATTCTGAGCGGAACCGTCAGGAAGCTTGGTGTCCTGTTTGACAGATGTCCGCCGACAAAGCTTCTGCGATGCCTGATTGTAAAGAACTCATGCTTCAGGTAGCTGAACACCTTATTCCAGCCCAGAACCTGAATATAATAGATTATATTGATGAAATGCTTCACAAACATTGCGAAAAACGAAGCGAGGCTGAACATGTTTTTGGGCGTACCAACTTGTGCCACACCATAACGTCCGCCAAGGCTGACCATAATCCCATGGAATTTCGGCTTATATTCTTCCTTCTCACCTTCTCCGGTGAGATCACATATGATGTTGTGGCCAGCTGTTGCTGCACTTAGTTCACAGTTTTCCACCACAAGAGGTACAGGACGCTCTTCACCCTCCGGTGTATACAACATGCTGTCTCCGACCACATATACACTTTCATTGTCCAGAGAACGCAGATACGGATCCAGGACTATTCTGCCTCTCCCGCCTGATTTAAGCGCTTGTGCAGCTTTTCCCGTTATTTCGGAGGCCTCTATCCCGGCTGCCCAGATTATCGTTCCGGAACTTTCCCGTGTCAGCACATCATTTAATTTTGAATCGATAAAATCCTTTCCTATTCGGACAACGCTTGTATTGAGCAATATACGGACACCCATCCTGTTCAGGCGCCTCTCTACCTTTGCTGAAAGCTTTTCAGGCAGGGATGGTACCGTTCTCGGCAGAATATCAATGACAGTGATAGACACAAGCTCCCTATCCATTTCAAACTGATCACACAGGACAGGAACGAATTCTGCAAGCTCTCCCGCCATCTCGGCGCCGGTAAAGCCCGCGCCTACTATGTGGAAAGTCAGCAATCTTTTCTTCTCGTCAAGATTTGTTTCTACTAAAGCTTTTCTGAATGCATCCAGAATCTGATTTTTCAGAATAATCGAATCCTCATAGGACCAGAGCTTGAAAGCATGCTCCTGCGCGCCCTCTACGCCGAAAAAGGTGGGTTTCGAGCCTGCCGATAAAACAAGGTAATCATATCCATAGCTTTCTTTATTTCCAACGACAAGTTTTTTAGCAAAGTCGATCGAATTGACATTATCGTGCTTTACATCAACCTTCCTGCCGGCAAATACTCTCTTCAGGCTGATCCTGATGCTCTCCTCATCAACCCTGCCTGCCGCGACTTCATGCAATTCTGTCAGCATTGTATGGAAGGGGTTTTTATCAATAATAGTTATTGTAACATCATTGTTCTTCCTGAATTTCTTTTCCAGCTTCTTAGCAGTTAAAATACCGGAATAACCAGCTCCGACTATTACAATTCTTTTATTCATATATATCTCCTAAATACGTCTTCTCCTATTTATTTTCTCAAATTTTATTTTCAATGTCAACAATTTAACAATATATTATTGAAATATTTCAATAGCCCAATTTATTGAAAACTTCAACTAGTTAATTTCCCCTTATTTACAAATTGAAACGACTATTTTTTGCGATCCCAAAACTATTTTACTTTTTATGTTGTTAGTGTAACAATTTTTAGCTTCTTTTATCACTTGAGCTTCAAGATTGTATATGAAAGGATTTGGCGCCACAAAAAGAAAGAGCTTGATAAAAATCAAGCCCTGCATTCCTTGAAGAAATTCTTAATTAAAATTCAAACTTTTTCTCGAAATAGGCATCAAGTTCGTCGATCTTTATTCTTTCCTGAACCATCGTGTCTCGATCCCTGATCGTAACGCTGGCATCTTCCAGGGAATCAAAGTCAAAGGTGATGCAGAACGGTGTCCCTATCTCGTCCTGTCTTCTGTATCGCTTGCCGATACTGCCGGTCTCATCGTATTCGCACACATATTTCCGTATCAGCGTCTCGTATACCTTGAAGGCATCCTCCCCCAGCTTCTTGGAAAGAGGCAGAATGCCGATCTTAATCGGTGCGATTGCCGGATGGAAATGCATCACGGTCCTGACATCGCCTTCAGCAACCTGCTCCTCATCATAGGCATCGCACAGGAACGCAAGCGTCACTCTGTCTGCACCAAGTGAAGGCTCTATACAGTAAGGCACATATTTCTCGTTCGTCGCAGGATCAAAGTAGGAGAGGTCATCCTTTGAGTGCTCCATATGCTGTTTCAGGTCGAAATCGGTTCTGCTGGCAATTCCCCATAATTCACCCCAGCCGAACGGGAACTTGAACTCTATGTCGGTGGTCGCATTACTGTAGTGTGACAATTCCTCTTTTTGGTGATCCCTTAGTTTCAGGTTTTCTGCAGTCAGGCCAAGTTTCAGCAGCCACTTGTAGCAGAAATCCTTCCAGTAGGCAAACCATTCAGGATCCTTACCCGGCTCACAGAAGAACTCCAGCTCCATCTGTTCAAATTCACGAATCCTGAAGATGAAATTGCCCGGGGTGATCTCATTTCTGAAAGATTTACCGATCTGGCCGATGCCAAACGGTATCTTCTTTCTTGTTGATCTCTGTACATTCTTGAAATTAACGAAGATTCCCTGTGCAGTTTCAGGTCTCAGGTAAACTTCCGCCTTTGAATCCTCTGTCACACCCTGAAAGGTTTTGAACATCAGATTGAATTTCCTGATATCCGTAAAGTTGCCGGAACCGCATTCAGGGCACTTAACACCCTTCTCCTTTATGTAGTCCATCAGCTGGTCGTTTTTCCAGCCATCTACAGAAAGCGTGATCCCATTTGCATTGTTCCAGTCCTCGATCAGTTTATCGGCCCTGTGCCTCGTCTTGCAATCCCTGCAGTCGATCAGAGGATCACTGAAGCCGCCTACATGACCTGATGCCACCCAAACCTGCGGATTCATGAGTATGGCGCAGTCGACACCGACATTATAAGTACTTTCCTGTACGAACTTTTTCCACCAGGCCTTCTTCACATTGTTTTTCAGTTCTACACCCAAAGGGCCGTAATCCCAGGAATTCGCAAGACCTCCGTAAATATCCGAGCCCGGAAACACAAAGCCTCTGTTTTTCGATAGTGCAACAATCTTTTCCATTGATTTCTCAGTTAACATTGAATGAAGCCTCCACTTTATAATTTATGTTCAATTTCATTTATCCCGCTGATATAGGATGCTAACTCTTTTTTCATTGCATAAAAAAGGATGAATTTCGTCAAATATCCTATGTGCCGCCTCTTTTTTGCTCATCAGGGGAAGATCAACGATCGATCCGTCCTTTTTGACAAGCTTAATAATGTTGGTATCAACTTCAAAGCCGGCGCCCTTCATGGTTACATCATTTGCGATGATCATGTCAAGATTTTTGGACTCAATCTTCTTTCTGGCATTATCAAGCAGGTCATTCGTCTCAGCGCAGGATCCTACCAGTATCCTGCCATCCTTGACCTTTCCCAGTTCTCTTAGGATATCCGCGGTTTTCTCCAGTCTGAGCGTCAATTCATCGTCCTTTTTCTTGATCTTGATGCCGGAAACCTCTGCCGGTCTGTAATCAGCCACGGCTGCAAGCATTACAATGATATCAGAGGAAATGTAATTCTCCATCACAGCCGCATACATCTCCTGGGCGGTCATTATTGAAATAACTTCTGCACCGGCGGGGCTTTCAATCGATACAGGACCGGAGATGAGAAGCACTTCGGCTCCCCGCTCCAACGCCGCCTGGGCAACCGCATAGCCCATCTTACCAGAGGAGCGGTTTGAGATGTATCGTACCGGATCGACAGGTTCTCTGGTCGGTCCCGCAGTTACAAGTATCTTCAAGCCTTCAAGGTCCCTTCCGGGTTTCAGAATTTCCAGAATCGTTTCAACAATTACCGGAGGTTCAGGCAGTCGCCCTTTTCCCGAGCCGCCTTCCGCCGCCATCACTCCCGTATCCGGTTCCATAAACATATATCCGCGTAATTTCAATGTATTTATATTCTGCTGAACCACCGGATTCGCATACATATTATAGTTCATAGCCGGTACGATCAGAACAGGTGCTTTTGTCGCCATTACTGTCGTAGTCAGCATATCATCGGCAATTCCTGCAGCAAGCTTGCCAATGATATTTGCCGTGGCTGGAGCAATAACAAACAAATCGGCCTTCTGAGCCAGTGATATGTGCCTTACATCCCATTGGTCCGGCTCTTCGAACATATCTGTAATGACCGGCCTGTGCGAAAGCGATCTGAACGTAAGCGGAGTAACAAATTTACAGGCGTTATCGGTCATAATGACATCCAACACGGCATCAAGCTTTTTAAGCCTGCTGACCACGTCAACGACCTTATATGCGGCAATACCGCCGCAAACACCTACAACTACCGATTTACCCTTCAAATGCATGTTTCCGCGCGCCTCCTGAATACCAGAAATTTCTCCTGGTTTGCACACCTGAAACAGAAGTTTCACTATACTTACGCTATACCGCTTATGAATAAGCGCTCCACGGAAAAGTGAAACTATTGTTCCATGTATGCTTTATAAAAAAACAAGGTTAAGGTAAAAGATGCCTTGAACCTTAGCCTTGTGACTATCCTTACCGCTCATACTGTAATTTACTTTATACCGCTTTTAGTCCTGACATATGTAATCTTGTCTTCGTTTATCTCATTCAGCGCTATCGTAACAGGCTTCTCCGACACACATCTTGTCAGTTTGTGCGCACCGTCGGCCAACTGTCTGGCCCTTTTTGCGGTAGCTACCACAAGTGTATACCTGCTGTCGACCTTGTTCAATAATGAACCGAGTGCTGGATATATCATCTATAAAAACCTCCTGAATAATTATTCCTCAACAATTTCGTCGCTGTCGTCCGCAACGTCCGAATCCTTGACATTCAGTCTGTGTGCAACTGTTTCAGGCTGTACTGCTGAAAGAATGATGTGATCGCTGTCCGTAATGATAACTGCCCTGGTTCTTCTGCCATATGTTGCGTCAATCAGCATCCCTCTGTCCCTTGCTTCCTGAATGATCCTCTTTATTGGTGCTGATTCCGGACTAACAATCGCTACAAGCCTGTTTGCCGAAACGATGTTGCCAAAACCGATGTTTATCAGCTTCATAAAATCCTCCTACTCAATATTTTGAATCTGTTCTCTGACTTTTTCTATCTCGCTTTTTATCTCAACAACATTTCTGGTAATTGTCAAGTCATTTGCTTTCGAACCGATCGTATTAATTTCCCTGTTCATTTCCTGTATCAAAAAATCCAGTTTTCGTCCGACAGGCTGGTCGATCAAAAGTGCCTCCCGCATCTGCCCAATATGGCTTGCAAGCCTCACAAGCTCTTCATCAATGCTGCAGCGGTCCGCGAAAACAGCAACCTCCATTGCGATCCTGTTCTCATCAATAGTTTGCTGATCAAGCAATTCCTTTATCCGTGTCTCAAGTTTATTTTTGTATTCTTTAGGCACTTCCGGTGCGCGCTGTGATATCTCCGATATGATGCCTTCAATATAGGAAGCCCTGTCCAGAAGGACATTTTTCAGTCCTTCACCCTCATTCTCCCTCATTTTGACCAGTGAAGAAAGCGCATTTTTAACAGCGATCTTCAGTATTGACCATAAAAGCTCTTCATCCTCTTCATTCTGCTCAACCTTCAGAACATCCGGAAATTTGGCGATCAGAGAGACCGAAATGTCATCACTGAGCGCAAATTTGTCTCTTAATGCCTCAACTGCAGATATATAGGTCTTTGCCAGAACCTCATCAAATATGACACTTTTGGAGTCATCGCTATAGTTGTAATATGTAATGAAAACATCGATCTTTCCCCTGGAAATACCTTTGCTGACAAGTTCTCTTACCTTGTCCTCCAGAAAGCCCATCTGTCTGGGCATTTTGATAAAAACATCGGAATATCTGTGGTTTACCGTTTTTATTTCAACTGTAAATTCCTTGCCGCCCTGTGCAAACTCGCCTCGGCCAAAGCCGGTCATGCTCTTGATCATAAAAACCTCTTGTATTTCAATTTATACACCTTAATATTCAATACGTATTATAACATAAACGCTGACAATTTAAAGGCTGTTTTTAGTATTTTTATTAATTTCCTAAAATTATTCCGATTTATCTCCTGTTTACTCCGTTTTACACGTCACCAAGCTCGTACCCGATTATTGAAACCACAGCAATACCTGCAGTCTCGGTCCTGAGAATCCTCGGACCAAGTGTGACGGATTTGAAGCCATTCTCCACCGCTTTTGACACTTCTTCCTGTGTGAACCCGCCCTCCGGACCTATGAAAACAGCAATTTGAATCTTCGGCTGTCCGCACTTAATATTGTTCTCTTTTTTTATCTTCTCCAGTTGGAAACGCAGGTTTCCTTCCGTTTCCTCCTCATATGGGATGAGCTTCAGCCCGCTGTCCTCTGTCAGCTTAAACACATTGGCAAAGCGTACCGGTTCTCCAACAACAGGTATGATTCCCCTGTCACATTGTTTCGCAGCTTCGGAAGCAATGCGCTGCCATCTTGCTGTTTTGGCCGCTGCATCACGTGCATTGTCAAACCTGACCACAGTCCTGGCTGTCATGACCGGGACAATTCTCTTTACACCAAGCTCGATACACTTTTGTATGATAAAGTCCATCTTATCCGCTTTTGGAATACCCTGAAACAGTGTGATATCGATGGGAGGCTCCGTCTTATTGGGCGTTGAAGCCGTTATGCTTACCACAACCGAATCCTTTTCGATCAACTCAATTGCCGTATTGAAATCAGTACCAGCACCATCTGAAATTTCAAGCATGTCACCGGGCATACTTCTCAAAACATTTCTGATATGCTTGACATCCTCACCTGTTATTGTGATTCGGCCGTTTATCCGGTCGACCGCATCGCTTGTTACAAAGAATCTGGACATTTAAAAACGATCGCCACCCATTCACCCATCTCGAGAATATTCATGAATTCGAAGCCCAATCCTGTATATGCACTGATCACATCGTCTTTTCTTTCCCTGATGATGCCTGATGTCAGCAGAACACCGCCTTCCCTCAGGTAGGAAGGAATCATTGCGGAAAGCTTGATTACTACATCTGCAATGATATTCGCGACAACGATATCCGCCTTTTGGGGCGGCAGATCAGCCAATACGCCCTTCCTGACATCAATGGCATCCTGTACGCCATTGATCGAGCAATTCTCCCTTGATACCCTTGCAGCAACCTCATCAATGTCAATCGCATCCGCGTGGCTTGCGCCCAGCTTCACAGCAATGATGGAAAGGATTCCGGTGCCGCAGCCTACATCAATGACCTTGTCACCCTTTTTGACATATTGCTCAAGCAGCTGTGAACACAACCTGGTAGTCTCATGTGTTCCCGTGCCGAAGGCCATGCCGGGGTCCATCTCTATGATGATCTCTTCAGCCTGCTTCCCGTATTCCTCCCAGCTTGGTTTGACAACCACACTATCTGAGATGTGAAAAGGTTTGTAATATTTCTTCCAGGCTGTAGCCCAGTCCTCGTCATCCACTTTGCCGCTGCCCACATATCCGTTTCCAATATCAAGAAACTGTGAAATGAATTTTAATTTCTCTTCAATAAGGATCGCGAGTTCCTCTGACGTCGAGTCTTCATTAAAATACGCCTTTATTGTGACCTCGGTACCCAGTGTATCCATAAATGCCTGGTCTGCGTAATCCAAAGAGTCCGGGCTCTCAATCTGCCTTCTGATCTCATTGGGGTCCTCGATCACCACACCGCCCGCTCCGATGGAGGTGAGCATCTCAGATACGGCGTCGCTGGCCTCCTCAGTCGTTATTATGCTTACTTCCGTCCATTTCATCCTTTATCCTCCGTGTTACATTCCAAGTACATCCTTCATTTTATCAAAAAAGCCCTTGCGCTGTTCATGAACTTCATCGCCGCTGATATCGGCAAATCCGCGCAGCGCTGCCTTCTGTTTCTCGTTCAGCCTCTTTGGTACTTCTATGTCAACCTTCACATACTGGTCGCCCCTGCCATTCCCTCTCAAATAAGGGATTCCCTTGCTTTTCAGTCTGAATATGGAACCAGTCTGGGTACCCTCCGGTATGCTGTATTTCACCCTGCCGTCCAGCGTCGGCACCTCAAGCTCAGCGCCCAAAACTGCCTGCACAAAGGTGATCGGCATTTCACACACGACATCATTGCCCTGTCTCTTGAACAAAGCATGAGGCTTTACCTTGATTGTAACGTAAAGGTCTCCGGCAGGTCCCCCTTTTGCGCCAGGGTCGCCTTCTCCTCTGAGTGACATGGTCTGACCGTCATCTATTCCTGCAGGTATGTCGAGTTTTATTTTAACAGACTTGCGGACCTTGCCCTTTCCGCTGCATGACGGGCAGGGGCTGGAAATGACCTTTCCTTCACCGCGGCAGGCATCACAGGCCTTGACATTGACAAACTGTCCGAAAGGTGTGCTTTGCTTATATTGAACCTGACCTGTCCCGTTACATTGGGTACAGGTGGTCGGGCTGGTACCGGCCTTTGCCCCCGAACCTCCGCAGGCAGAGCAATTCTCGTGCCTGGTGATCGAAATTTCCTTTTCAAGGCCAAAGGCAGCCTCCTCAAAGGATAATTCCGTGGAATATTTCAAATCGGCGCCCTTCTGCGGACCCGAACGGCTTCTGGTAGAACGCCCGAAGCCGGAACCCCCGAAGAAGGACTCGAAAATATCACCTATTCCGCCAAAATCAAAATCACCGAAGCCGGCGCCGGCATTCCCGAAGCCGTTCGGATCGACGCCCGCATGTCCGTACTGGTCATATCTGGCTTTTTTTTGCGGATCACTCAATATCTCATAAGCTTCGTTTACTTCCTTGAATTTTGACTCTGCGGTCTTGTCTCCCGAATTGACATCCGGGTGATACTGCTTCGCCATTGTTCTATATGCTTTCTTTATTTCAGTGTCGGAAGCATTTTTCTCAATTCCCAACACCTCATAAAAATCTCTCTTGGACTGCGGCAAGCCTCAACATCTCCATTCCTGGTATAGAATAATTGTCCCCTATTATTTCAACATTGTATCATAATTTACTTAAATTACGAATAGCGAAATTATCCCTCAATAGAACTCTGACTGATAATCTCGCTATTCCCCAAAATAAGCCAAAGCTGTTTTCAGCCTCGGCTTATCTTTTTCTCAGGTCATTCAGGCGAATTCGCGAGCGAATCGCACCATATGCAACAAATGGCCTGAACGTCCTCTGTTATTTCTTATCGTCGTCAACGACCTTGTAATCCGCATCATAAACGTTGTCCTGACCTGCGCCAGCGCCGGGGGCTCCCTGATCTCCTCCCGGGTTGAAGCCTGCTCCGCCTTCGAAGCCTGCTCCCGGATTCGGCCCACCCTGTGCACCTGGCTGCTGGTAGATCTTTGCAGATATTTCGTAGAATGCCTGAGTAAGTGCTTCAGTCGTTGTTTTCAGTTTCTCTGTATCCGTACCCTTGAGGGCTTCCTTCACCTTGTTGATTTCGCCTTCGATCTTTGACTTGTCTTCGCTGCTCAGCTTATCCCCAAGGTCCTTCAGTGTCTTTTCCGACTGATAAACCATCGAATCGGCGTTGTTTCTGACTTCAACCTCTTCCTTGCGCTTCTTGTCTTCAGCCGCAAACTTCTCCGCTTCCTTGACCGCCTTGTCAATATCCGCATCGGAAAGGTTGGTCGATGCGGTAATGGTTATCTTCTGCTCGTTTCCGGTTCCAAGATCCTTTGCAGAAACATGTGCGATACCGTTTGCATCTATATCAAAGGATACCTCGATCTGCGGTACGCCTCTAGGAGCCGGTGGAATCCCTGTAAGCTGGAATCTGCCGAGCGACTTGTTATACTGGGCCATTTCCCTCTCTCCCTGTAATACATGGACTTCAACACTTGTCTGTCCATCAGCTGCGGTTGAGAAGACCTGGCTCTTCTTAGTCGGAATAGTCGTATTCCTGTCAATGAGTTTCGTACATACACCGCCAAGGGTTTCAATACCTAAAGAAAGCGGTGTGACATCAAGCAGCAATAAACCTGTTACTTCGCCGGTCAGCACACCAGCCTGTATGGCTGCTCCAACTGCAACACACTCGTCAGGGTTGATTCCCTTGAAGGGATCCTTGCCGAGGTATTTTTTGACGGCTTCCTGAACAGCCGGTATCCTTGTGGATCCGCCTACCAGAAGTATCTTGTCAACCTTTTCTGGGGTAAGGTTGGCATCCTGCATGGCCTGTCTTGTAGGTCCCATTGTCTTTTCCACCAGGTCGGCAGTCAGTTCATCGAACTTGGCCCTGGTAAGTGTAACATCGAGATGCTTGGGTCCCGATGCATCCGCCGTGATGAAAGGCAGATTCACATTGGAGGTAGTAACGCCTGAAAGCTCTACTTTCGCTTTCTCGGCAGCTTCTTTTAAACGCTGCATTGCCATTTTATCATTTCTCAGATCGATCCCATTTTCTCTCTTAAAGGTGTCCGCCAGATAATCCATGACTCTTTGGTCAAAATCATCGCCGCCGAGTCTGTTGTTGCCATTTGTGGCAAGCACTTCAAAAACGCCGTCCCCGATCTCAAGGATGGATACGTCGAAGGTTCCTCCGCCAAGGTCATAAACCATTATTTTCTGATCATGCTCTTTGTCCAAACCATATGCAAGAGCTGCTGCCGTGGGTTCATTGATGATTCTGAGCACTTCAAGTCCTGCGATTTTGCCCGCATCCTTGGTAGCCTGTCTCTGCGAATCGCTGAAATAGGCTGGAACAGTAATGACAGCCTGCGTAATGGTCTCTCCAAGGTATGCCTCTGCATCCGCCTTCATCTTCTGCAGGACCATAGATGAAATCTCTGTCGGAGTATAGCTCTTGTCATCTATTTTTACTTTCCTGTCGGTGCCCATATCCCTTTTAATGGATATGACAGTCCTCTCAGGATTTGTAATTGACTGTCTCTTTGCAACCTGACCAACCAGCCTCTCACCAGTCTTTGAAAACGCCACCACGGACGGAGTCGTCCTGTTGCCCTCCGGATTTGCTATAACTACCGGTTCCCCGCCTTCCATGACGGCTACGCATGAATTCGTAGTACCTAAATCTATGCCTATTACTTTTGCCATAATTATTTACCTCCAGTTTCTTTTTTCTTTATATTAGTTTAATTATTTTGCTTTTCATTAATTTGCAACTTTTACCATACTATATCTTATTACTTTTTCTTTATATACATAACCCTTCTGAAACTCTTCAATAACGGTATTCGTTCCAAAGGTTTCCTCTTCAACATGCATTACGGCATTATGTATCATTGGGTCAAACTTCTCATTAACTGACTTTATTTCCTCTACTCCGATATTTTTAAATGCCTCCCTGAACTGTTTAAACACCATGTCAACGCCATCTTTCAAGGTCTGGGCAGTACTGTCGGCAGTCATTGCCGCAAGCGCTCTTTCCAAATTATCCATCACAGGAACGAAGCTTCCGACAACATCACTGACAGCATCAATGTATATGGCTTCCTTCTCTTTTATTGAACGCTTTTTGAAATTGTCAAAATCCGCAGCCGTCCTCTGCAGCTTTTCAAGGTACTCTGCGCACTGTTTGCCTTTCTCTTCCAGTTCGCACTTTATGCATTCAAGTTCCTTGCTCAACTCATCATTTTCATTGCCAACAATGGAATCAAATTCTTTCAGTTCTTCTTCCTCACAAGCTTCTGCTTGCATCTGATGCTTGTCTTTACTCATTTTTACCTCTCATCCTTTGCCTTATTTTATTCGTCATATTCATATTCCGAACCAAGGAGCCTGTTGATTTCTTTATTCACCAATCTTTTGATATATTTCATGGAAGAAATTACCTTGGGGTATTCCATCCTTGTAGGACCTATTATTCCTATGGAACCGATAAAAGTATCCGCAATATTATAATTGGTGGTCACAATACTGCATTCCTTAATGCCCGAAAGATCATTTTCAGAGCCGATCCTGATCATTATGCCACCTGGTATCGACGTATCAAAAAGAATCTTGCAAAGACTTGCTTTTTCATCCAGCATATTGATGAAATCTCTGGCTTTTACCAGATCACGGAATTCCGGGTGATTGAAAATATTCGTCGTCCCTTCAATATAAACCTCAGGATTGTCAATTTGGTTGATACAATCCGAAGCACCTTCCAAAATAGGCAGAAGGATATCGCCTGAAAGCCCTATTTCCTTCTCAAGTTCCTTTATAATCCTTACATTAACCTGTTCTATCGTTAAACCGGCAAGCTTTTTATTTAAAACATTTGATGCCATGATCAGCATTTCAGGCTTAACACTCTCAGATATCTTTACGACATTGTTCCTGACGATACCGGCGCTGGTCACGACGATGACCATTGCCTTTCCGACTTCAATGGGTACGACCTGTATGGCCTTTATCGCGCTGGTCTTCATCTGGGGTGTAATGGCCATGGAGGTATAATTCGTAAACTTCGATAAAACAGCCGATGCCTGCCTGACCAGCTTGCTAAGCTCATTTATGCGTGTTTCCATGGCGGTCTTTATCTTCTCTATTTCAATAGAATCAAGATCATGCACAAGCATCAATTGATCGACATACAGCCTGTATCCCTTATCTGACGGAACCCTTCCCGACGAAGTGTGAGGCTGAGCCAGATAGCCCATCTCCTCAAGATCCGCCATTTCATTCCGTATCGTCGCCGAACTAAGCCCCAGTTCGTGTTTCCTGGCAATTGTCCTGGAACCGATCGGTTCGGCTGTATCAATGTAATCATCGATAATGGCATGAAGAATTATTCTTTTTCTTTCGTCCATTGTCATCTCATACACCCCTGTAAAAGTAATATCTCCACATTATATACGCTGCAAACTTATTTTTTGTTTGTTAGCACTCTATGATGTCGAGTGCTAATATACATTAAAAATACCACCTTGGAATTTTTTTGTCAAGATGGTTTTGAAATAATGTGCGGGATGAGAGCCGCCTTTAGACTCATAAAAGCTGTTCTAGCTACGATTGTAAATGCTTGACCGTGTATATACACTCATATCGTTATTCCAACAACAAAAAACATTATGATCAGTTTGGCAAAAAGGAAGTGCTTTTTGGGGTATGGATAACACAAGATTACCTCGATTGTATTCTCTTCATATTCCCTTGCACAAAGGAAAGCAGCAAAAGCGACTGAAGCCAGTTGATATGCTTGTCCATATTATTTTCCTTTTTTGCCGTCAGTGATCTGAGTAGACCAAAGCAGTCAGTTTATTAATATATATCCTTTGATACATCAGATAATAGAGAAACTGAAAGCTTGTATAAATCAGGCTTAATACCAGTGTATTGCCCATAGCTGACACGTTTTTTCCAATTTCCAAAATAAAAGGATAAATGTAAAAGGTCGCCAGTAAAACGCCCAGAATAATGGGCATAAAAAATAATACTTTAAGCTCTTTCGATATGGTCCCGGCCATTTCCTTCGCAGTAATCCCAATTTTATACAGTTTCCTGTATTTCACTTTTTCTATTTCCATCTCCGTCTGCAATTTAAAGTGTAAAATAACACCTGATGAGATGAAAAACAAGATACCGACAAAGGAAAACAAAAAAAGCAGAAATGAACCTGCTCCTTTTTGAGTATTGTATTCATCAATTCTTGTACTAGCTTTAAATACGAGATTATCTTTCTCTGTCGTATCATAATATAATTTTGTATGAGCTTTGTTGTAGTTCTCCAATTCTGTCTCCAGCTTAACAGCTATCGCTTCTGTCTTTTTCCAGTCCAGAAAATTAAAAAGGTTAATGACTCCGATTTCTTCAGGGTGAGAGCTGCTTTTAACCTTAAGATAGTCCTCTTCATTAAGAATAACACAACGTTCCTTCGACACGATCAGCAAGTTGTTAAAAAGCATTTTTATAATCGAACCTTGAGAAATAAACGTCCTGGCCCCATCTTGTGTTTGGGCCTGAAAACTTTTCATTTCATCGGTATTATGGGCATATCCGTCATCTTCTACGATTTGAAAAAGATTAAGGAATTGACCCTTCTGAACCTGGAAGAAAGTTCTGAAAACTGCGTTCAATCTCTTATCCGAGAAAATGCTGGCGCGTCCATTGTCTATATACTCCAACTGCTTGAATGATGTCAGAGGTGTTTCTCCGCTATGGATGATGCTGTCTAAAGTTTCTTTTGCGATCTTGTTCTTACCGAGTATTTCTGCATATGCAATATGAACCGGATTGTGCTGCACTGCATATTTTTCGGAATCTGCTCCAATAATGAGTGCAATACTGCTGAAAAATATGGTTACTCCTGTAAGCAGTGATATCAGGAATAGAATTTTTTTTGATTGACCAAAGGTGTATTTTAAATTCGAGATGAAAAACATGTTGCGATAATATTTTTTCGGGTTACGGCGCAGCACTTTCTTAAGAAAAGGGATTGTATTTGAAATAAGTAAATACAATCCGACTGAACATACCAGCAGACTTCTTGGGAATGCCGCATTATAGCTGGTACTAAAATTATGAAGCATATCAAAGATTGCTGTGCCAATTGCTAAAATGCCGATCAAAACTGATATTGATCCGGAAATGCTATTCTTCTCCTCTCTCCTGGTTTCCTTTAACAGATTGATTATCTCATATCTCAAAGAGAATAAAAGGCTGCTTGAGATTACCAGAATGTAAAGGGCTGCAAAAAATACAGAGGTGTAAATATAGCTTTCGATAGTAAGACTAAAGGGAATTCCCCCAACATCAATGATATTCATAACAAGCAGATAAAAGGCTCCGGAAAAGATCGAGCCCGTAGTTAAACCTGTAATGATCGAGATCACAGCGACTATCCCATTTTCCAGCGCTACCAGTTTGGCGATATTCCTGCGGGTCATACCAAGAACCATAAACAACCCGAATTCAGATTTTCTATATTTTTGAAAGGCATTCTGAGTGTAAAAAATAAAGAAGACGGAAAAAGCCAGCAGGATGGTCCCTGGTGCAATAATATTGCTGGAAATCATCGAGGTAACCTTATACGGGTTTATAAAGTCTCTGTTCGTCACGAGAGTTGAGAATGTAAAAAATATCATTACTGTAAAGCTGCTGCATAAATAATATAATAAATATCTTCGCAGATTGGCTTTCAGCATTTTAAAAATCATTTGATTAAAGGTCATCCTTTTCACCCCCAATAATTGCGAGGCTTTCCAGGATTTCATCAAAAAATTCCTTCCGTTCACCCTTCTTTGTTATTTCCAAATGAACCCGTCCATCCTTGATGAAAATGACTTTGTTGCAATAACTTGCAGCAAATGCATCGTGCGTGACAATTAATATCGTGCTGTGGTTGAGTGAATTCAGTCTTTCCAGGCATTTCATAACGGCCTTTGAGGATTTGGAATCCAAGTTCCCGGTTGGCTCATCGGCGAAAACAATATCCGGATCATTGATAACAGCCCGGCAGATTGCCGTTCTCTGCTGTTGACCGCCTGAAACGGTGTAGGGATACTTGTCCATAATGTTATAAATATCAAGCATGGTCATCACTTTATCTGCCTTTTCCGACATTTCAACGACACTTTTATTATCAAGCACCATCGGCAGCATTACATTCTCTCTTAGTGTAAGGCTATCGAGTAAATTGAATTCCTGAAAGACAAAGCCCAATCTCTGCCGCCTGAATAGCGCCAATTCATCTGCTGACATACTATGAATGCCTGCTCCTGAGATTTGTATCCTTCCTTCATAGGCCCTGTCTATCCCGCTCAATACATTCAGGAGTGTAGTCTTTCCACTCCCTGAAGGACCCATTATGGCAACAAATTCACCATTCTCAATCTTCAGATCGATCCCATTCAATGCCCTGGTATAATTCGATTTATCCCTGCCCTTATACACCTTTACCAGATTCTCAGCGTCCAGAACATACATAGCAACACCTCGAAAAATAATCAACTCGTGAGTAGTCTACTCATGAGTTGATTATATAGTTATATGAACAATGATGTCAATATTTGGAGGAATCAAGATGGAGTACAGGTGAACCGGATACAAAAATGTTGACGGAAATCCTGTAGTAATTTTTCTGCCTGTCTGATAAAATATTTATTGTAAAGGGAGCGTGTTCGTGTGGAAGATAAAACATTTGAACTACTGACTAAGATGTACAGTGAATTCTCGAGCCGTTTTGAAAATGTGGAGAATGAAATTAAAAAGGTTCAAATTAAGCTGGAACATAACGTTGAACCTCAAATTAAGGTTTTATTTGAAGACAGGGACAGCATTCATAAAAAACTGGATTCTATTGAGCAGAAGATTGATGTCCTAACCAACAGAGTAGATAAGCAGGACATTCAGATCAGTGTCATTAAAGGTGGAAAATCATAAGCAATGAAGCTTGGAAATGGGAGACTTCTTGCTTCTTGTGTTTAAATAAATTCAATGAATACCTGGTTGGCAAGATCCAGTCCAAGTGGGGTGAGCTTGAAGCAGCCGCAATCGTTCACCAGCAGACCTTTTTTTACAAGTTTTAGCAGCTTTTCTCCATATGCTGTCTGTAAATTCACACCATATCGATCTTCAAATTCCTCTGTACGAATACCTCCAACAAGCCTCAAACCCAGTATCATGAACTCAGCCATGGAATTCTGCCTATTGATGAATTGAATATCCGTATACAGGTTCTGTTCCTCCAATGCATTCGCCTCCATCTGCTTGACTGCCTCAATATATTCTTCTACACCCACTACATTACTGAATCTATTGTTGTCCAGGTAAGAGTGTGCACCCGCACCAAAACCTGCATATTCACGGGCTTTCCAGTATACGAGGTTATGACTGCATTCAAAGCCCGGCCTGGCAAAATTGGAAATTTCGTAATGCTTGAAACCCTTTTGCCCGAGGAATTCTATAGTATAACAGTACATTCTCCTGTCAAGCTCATCATCTGCAGCAAGAATCGTGCCAGCTTCAAGCCTGTCCCCAAAGTTTGTACCCTCTTCAATTTTCAAGCTGTAGCACGAAAGATGGGTTAGAGCAGAAACAAGGTACGCTGCATCGGAGCCAGGGTATCCTGCATCAGAACCAGGGTACGCTGCATCGGAGTCAGGAAATGTTGCGTTGGAACCTGTCCTAGGTGCTGTGCTTTCCCCCAGTGACGTCACCGCTTCCAGCGTTTCAACCCATTCTTCCATGGTTTGTCCCGGCAGGCCGAAAATCAGATCGATATTGATATTGTGAAAACCTGCTTTTACAGCTGCTTCATAGTTATCGACAAACTGCTGCCTGTCATGGATCCTGCCGAGCTCCTTCAGCAATCTGTCCTGCCATGCCTGCAGCCCTATGCTGAGCCTGTTCACGCCTGCAGATCTGTAGGCTTTCAAACTGTCATATGAAAGTGTGCCTGGATTGCTCTCCATACTTATTTCTGCTTCAGGATCCAATTCAAACAGCTTTGAGCAAAGTTCGAGTATAGCGCTAATATATTTTGGATCGACAAGGGAAGGCGTCCCGCCGCCGATAAATATCGTTTTTACACGACGACCCCTGAGTTCATCCGAACGCAGCTTCATTTCAGAAAACAGCGCATCAAAATAAGGTCCGGCAAGGTACTCCCTGCCGGAATAGGAATTAAAATCGCAATAATTGCATTTTGATTTGCAAAATGGTATATGAATATAAATTCCAATACTGTTGTCCATCATTCACCTGATCAATCCAGCTTCAATACTTAGCCTTATCCAATCAGGCATCTTTCAGCCTAATCCGGCAGGCATATATCCAGCCTTGTCCGGCTGGAATCACATCTGTCTAATCCAGCTTCAGCACACTCATGAAGGCTTCCTGCGGCACTTCCACCGAGCCTACCTGGCGCATGCGCTTCTTGCCTTCCTTCTGTTTCTCCAGCAGCTTTTTCTTTCTCGTGATATCACCGCCATAGCACTTGGCCAGAACGTCTTTTCTGTATGCACTTACAGTTTCTCTTGCAATGATCTTCCCGCCTATACAAGCCTGGATCGGAATTTCAAACTGCTGCCTGTGTATCGTCTCTTTCAGCTTCTCTGCGATACGTCGTCCTCGGGCGTAAGCCTTCTCGGTATGCACAATAAACGTAAGCGCATCCACAATATCTCCATTGAGCATGATATCCAGCTTGACAAGTTCAGATTGCTTATAGCCCATTAGATCATAGTCAAACGATGCATAGCCCCTGGTTCTGGACTTCAGCGCATCAAAAAAGTCATAAATAATTTCATTCAGTGGAAGTTCATAGGTCAGAATCGTCCTGTTTGCATCCAGATAGGACATATCCTTGTACACGCCTCTTCTCTCCTGCGCAAGCTCCATAATACTGCCGACATATTCAGTAGGCGTCATAATCGTTGCCTTTACAATCGGTTCCTCCATTTTAGTGATCGAGGCTACCGGCGGCATGTTCGTCGGATTGGCGATTTCCTTGACCTCACCGTCCATCGTTGTTATTTTATAAATAACGCTGGGTGCGGTAGTAACGATATCCAGATAATACTCCCTCTCTATTCTTTCTTGAATAATCTCCATATGAAGGAGCCCGAGGAAGCCGCATCTGAAACCGAAGCCCAATGCTACCGAAGTTTCCGGTTCAAATGTAAGAGAAGCGTCATTGAGCTGCAGCTTTTCAAGAGCATCCCTCAGGTCGCCGTACTTTGAGCCATCTGAAGGATAAATACCGCAGAACACCATGGATTGCACCTTTTTATAGCCCGGCAATGGCTCTGTTGCGGGATTGTCGGATAATGTCACCGTATCGCCGACCCTGGTATCCCGTACATTCTTAATGCTGGCAGCAATATATCCCACATCACCGGCAAGCAGACCGTCACAGGGCAAATACTGCCCCGGCCTGAAATAGCCGGTTTCCGCAACGACAAACTCCTTCTTCGTATACATCATCCTGATCGTATCGCCCGGTTTGACTGCGCCTTCCATCACCCTCAGGTATATGATGACACCCTTGTAGCTGTCATAGAAGGAATCAAAGATAAGCGCCTTCAGTGATGCGTTTTCATCGCCCGCCGGAGCAGGCACATGTTTTACAATCTGTTCGAGCACAGATTCTATGTTTATTCCGTTTTTAGCCGAAATATACGGTGCACTGCTGGCATCAAGTCCGATGACATCCTCTATTTCCTTTTTAACCTGATCCGGCTGCGCACTGGGCAAGTCTATCTTATTAATAACAGGCAGAATCTCAAGATTGTGATCCAGCGCCAGATAAACATTTGCCAGCGTCTGCGCTTCAATACCCTGTGCGGCGTCAACTACAAGTATGGCGCCTTCACAGGCGAAAATACTTCTTGACACTTCGTAATTGAAGTCGACATGCCCGGGAGTGTCAATCAGGTTCAGGATATACTCCTGCCCATCACTGGCTTTATAAACCATCCTGACAGCCTGTGATTTTATCGTGATGCCGCGTTCGCGCTCTATGTCCATGTTGTCGAGCACCTGCTCCTGCATCTCTCTTTCAGTAAGCACGCCGGTCATCTGTATGAGCCTGTCGGCAAGCGTCGACTTACCATGGTCAATATGGGCTATTATGCAAAAATTGCGTATGTTTTTTTGTCTATTGCTTGACATTCAAGCTTTCCCCTTGCATCTTCATTTTATTTTCAATATGAAATCATCAAATGTGTACATATTATAACATTCATACCTAACAAAAGTCCAGAGGTCAACGAGCCCTCTGAACTTTTGGCAGTATTCAATAGTTATTATTCAGAGGTTTTATATCAGAACAGTTACGCAATAAACAAAATATGCGTAGGGAACGGCACGGGGGCCATTACCTACAATTAAATTACCATATTCCCCTTATGAATTCGCCTGGTACCTGCCGCCTGGCAGAAAGACGTTTAGCCACCGAAGGCTTTAATCAGATCATTTTTTAATCGTTCGGCATCCCGGTTAATATACTGTGTATTGATACAAATCTTCTGATTCATCATGATAATTTCCAGATAGGTTTGTTTATCTTCAATCGATATGAATTCAATACCCTGATGGCCTGTCATCAAAGTATTCGTTGCATAATCCGCCGCTATGAAACCCGCTGTCAGTAAAAAAAAGAAAACAAGGGCAGCTGACAGGTATTTTTTCCTCAGGCATCTTCTTTGCTTGAATTTCTCCAATCTGTTCAACAGCCTTTCTCCTCCGATTAATATTATACAAATATTCTTCCCCGAATAAGTGCTTTTGATAAGTAATTTCCTCCATTTCATTTTCCTTTCATTACGTCATTGAGCGCCTCTGCAAGATACTTCATGCTTTCGGTGCATTCACTGAGAAGATTGCCGTCCCCTCCTACCTCGATCAGTACCGCCTGGTTTGAGATCTGCTGATTATAGCGTTTTTTCACAAGCCATACAGGCCTTGCAAGCCCCGGATATTTTTCGTTCAGCTTTTGCTCAACTTTCAACGCGAATTTCAGATTTTCCTGCCAATTTGGGAACGGCAGCATATCATCCGTACCCATAACAAACATGATCTGAGCCGCATTTTTGCCATTTATCTTCTTTACCATGCGCAGCTTGGGCTGTGAAGCATCCAGACCATCGCGGTGTATATCTATGTAAACCTTGATGGATGGATAGCTTTTCTTGTAGCTCTTCAAGGTCTCAATTGCAACCCCATATGCGGCACTCCGGACTTTATCATGAACTGTTGCATTATGAAGTGTTTCAATGCCATATTTATTCAGGTAGCGTGAAAGCTCTTCACCGACTCGTACCACATTGTATTTGGGATTTGTATTGTAACTGGCCACGCCCTTCTTGCCCAGATCCTGACTTTTCAGCACATAGCTCTCACTTGTGTGCGTATGGTAAATCAACACCTTCGGTCCCTTTTTATCAAATTTGAGATTCAACGGCTCCTTTAGCAGCTTTACAATATCGATTTTATGTTTGGTAAAATTCTGTACAACGACTTTATCCAGTGCAACTGTATCACTTTTATCGTTTTCTTCCTCATCCTCACCCTCGTAGGTGATGCTGCTGACCGGCTGTAAATTCGTCGGATCACTATTCTGCGGCGTTGGCATCACAATTCCCGTTTTGCTGCTTTTGCCGGAATTGCTGCTTCCACCTGTACCTGTATTACCTGTGCCCGTATTGCCCGTATTACCCGTATTACCTGTATTACCTGTACCCGCTCCCGTGTCACCCTTGCCCTCACTCGCTTCGCCTGTCCCCGCCCCAGTGCCGCCCGAGCCTTCGTCTGTTCCGCCCGAGCCCGTATCCGTGCCGCCTGCCCCGTCATCCGGCTTTATCTCCCCGTTGTCACTGCTGTCAGCTTCTCCCGGGGTTTTCTGACTCCCGGATTGTTGTCCGTTTCCGTCAAGCGCAAGCAGCGATTTGTACCCATTATTATAATAACTCATGAAAAGAGGAGACTGGACGTTTAAAATGGTCATCGGCGAATCCAGATCAATTTCGAACACCTTGGAAAAGAGGTTCTTGATTTCACCTGCAAACGATGTACTGGATTTCCCGTTATTATAGACATTTTCTATGATCGGCAATGACAATTTGATTGTATCCCTAAAGGTTTCCGAATCAATATTCTCAACCATATTCGCATCGAGCCTGTACAAAAGATCACCAGCCTGTATCCCTGCCATTACAGCAAGAAAGGCGATCAAGGCAATCAGTGGTACCAGCAGTAGTTTAAAATAGGGTTTTTCGTATATTTTTTGACTGTGTTTCATGTTCATTTTTTCCTCCTGTATGCTGTCAATGCAAGGCTCTGCTATTCTCCATAAATCATATTCGACAGACCGCGGGCATTATGACAAGTACCTCCAATTCAGCAGTTCCAGCTGGTAAAACGCGCATAAACACAGGATGGAAATAATATCACTATTTTCCTTACCGTTTTCAAATTATTTTCTTGCGTTGAGAAATACTTATATATATAATTGTACTTGTGCCTGAAACGGAAGCGCGATGAACGTTATGTCCGCAAATCTCCGGCAATCGGTAAATATATGTAGAAAGGTGATAATACAATGCCCTTACAGGTTTATTTCATATTGGGACTTCTTGCTGGAATGGCGATACTCGCTTTTATGCTAAACAGGTCCATCAAAAAACATGATGCTAAAATGGCTAAAATGAAAAAAGGTAAAAAAGGTCGCAGCAAATATATGCCACAATACAAAAAGCCCGGTAAATAACCGGACTTTTTCTTTTTGATTAACATAGTTATAGCTGCAGGTCCGACTCATGACCGATATCAGCCTTTCCGGCATGTGTCGCATAGCGCTTTTGCGAGTGCTTTTCTTTCAAAACAGGTTGCTCTGCAAAGCCCCCTCGCTCCTCAAGATTCCGGAAAGCAGCCGCAAGCATCAGCTTTATTCTGTTCAGCTGGTTTACCTCACTGGCTCCGGGGTCATAATCAACCGGTACGATATTCGCCTCGGGAAACTTTCTCTTAATAGCCGTGATCATCCCCTTGCCCGTCACATGGTTCGGCAGACAGGCAAATGGCTGCATACATACAATATTGGGAGCACCTTCCTTGATCAATTCAATCATCTCGGCTGTCAGGAACCAGCCTTCTCCTGTCTGATTGCCAAGAGACAGTACTTTCGAGGCTTCCTCAGCCATTTTGTAAATGTTTGAAGGTGACTCAAACCTTTTACTCGCTGTCAGAATCCTCTTCATATCCTTCCTGTAATACTCAATAGCCATAATAGCCAGATTCTGAATAATCTTGCTCTTCAAAGAACCTGCCAGGTACCTGTGTTTGAAATTCGCACCATAGGCGCTGTAAAGAAAGAAATCGATCAAATCAGGCATTACTGCCTCTGCTCCCTCTTTCTCAATCACATCCACAACACTATTATTGGCAGTAGGGTGGAATTTGACCAGAATTTCACCAACCAAGCCTACACGTGGTTTTATAATTTCATTTATTTCAAGCTCGTCAAAATCAGAAACGATCTGCTTGAGATTTCGTTTGAATTCACGATGCTTCCCGCTTCTCACCGAAGCCTTGCATCTCTCGACCCAACCCTCATAAAGCAGATTTGCCGAACCTTTTATCCTTTCATACGGTCTGACCCTGTAAAGTACCCGCATCAGCAGATCACCGTATACAAGCGCGATCAGGCCCTTGTTCATGAGACTCCCTGTTATTTTGAAGCCTGGATTACTCTCAAGCCCTACAGCATTCAGAGAAATGACCGGCACCTGATTAAAACCCGCATCCTTCAGCGCCTTCCTGATGAAGCCGATGTAATTCGTAGCCCTGCAGCCGCCGCCGGTTTGCGTAATAATCACAGAGGTATTCTGCAGGTCATATCTGCCGGATTTCAACGCCTCTATCAATTGACCGGTTGTCAGGATCGACGGGTAGCAGGCATCATTGTTGACATGCCTGAGTCCTTCGTCTACGGCGCTTCTGTCCACGGATGGCAGTATCTCAAGATTGTATCCCGCTTCTCTGAATGCCACCTCAACAAACTGGAAATGAATCGGAGACATCTGTGGCGCCAAAATCGTATGTTTCTTACGCATTTCTTCCGTAAAAGGGATCTTTTCCTGATGGAATTGCTTCTTCTCAAAAGTGTAGCTGTTCCTGTCCCTCTCGTCCATTGCAGCTTTCAGTGAACGCAGCCTGATTCTGGCGGCGCCAAGATTGTTGATCTCATCTATTTTTAATACTGTAAATATCTTTCCGCCGGCATGCAGTATTTCCTGCACCTGATCCGTCGTCACCGCATCAAGTCCGCAGCCGAAGGAATTCAGCTGCACCAGTTCCAGATTATCCTTTGTGCCGACAAAATTTGCCGCGGCATACAGTCTTGTATGGTACATCCACTGATCCACGACACGCAAAGGTCTGGCGGCGCTCGCAAGATGTGCGACCGAATCCTCCGACAGCACCGCCATCCCGAATTCAGTAATCAGATTGGGGATGCCATGGTTTATCTCTGGATCTATGTGATACGGCCTGCCGGCAAGCACAATGCCCTTACCGCCGGTCTTGTCAAGAAAATCCAGTACTTCCTCCCCTTTTTTTCTGACAGCCGCTTTAAAATTCTCATCCTCTTTCCATGCCTTCTCAACAGCCGCTTGAATTTCCGGCTTTTTTACCCCAAAGCCCGAAAATTCTTCGTAAAGCCTTTCTATAAGGCGCTTTTTATTATTATATGGCAGGAATGGATTCATAAAGTTGACGCCTTTTTCCTCCAGCACCTCCATATTTCCCTTTATAACCTCTGAATAAGAGGTTACGATGGGGCAGTTGTAGCAATTGTCCGCATGATCGTCTTCTTTTCTTTCATACGGAATCGCCGGGTAGAAAATATTTTTAATCCCGCTCTGCACCAGACTCATAATATGTCCATGCACAATCTTCGCAGGATAGCACACCGATTCCGAGGGCATCGTCTCAATGCCAAGTTCATAGATCTTCCTGGACGAACGGGGTGACAGCACCGCCCTGAATTTCAACTCTGCAAAGAAAGTGCTCCAGAACGGATAATTCTCATACATGTTCAGAACTCTTGGAATGCCTATCGTCCCACGCGTTGCCGCTTTTTCATCCAGAGGTTTGTACGACATGACAAGCTTATATTTGAAATCAAACAAATCAGGAACATTTTCATTATGGACCTTACCGCCGGCACCCCTCTCACAGCGGTTACCCGAAATGAAGGACTTGCCGTCGGAAAAGTTGTTGATGGTAAGCTGGCAGTTGTTGCTGCACAGATTACATCTTCTCATGGTGATTTCGGTTCCGAAGCTTTCCAACTCCGTCGGTCCTATGATGCTGCTCCTGTGGCCTTCACTGTTTCGTTCCTTTGAAATAAGAGCCGCGCCATACGCTCCCATAATGCCTGCGATATCAGGTCTTACAGCCTGCCTGCCTGAAATGATCTCAAAGCTCCTGAGAACAGCCGCGTTATAAAAAGTACCGCCCTGTACGATGATTTTTTCGCCAAGCTCCCTCGGATCCCTTATTTTAATGACCTTCATCAGCGCGTTCTTAATGACGGAATAGGACAGCCCCGCAGAAATATCCCCAACGGAAGCGCCTTCCTTTTGTGCCTGCTTGACACGCGAATTGATGAAGACTGTGCAGCGTGAGCCAAGGTCTACAGGCTTCCGGGCCAGTAATGCCTCTTTGGCAAAAGCCTCCACTTCCAGGTTCAGCGAACCGGCAAAGGTTTCTATGAAGGAACCGCAGCCGGACGAACAGGCTTCGTTGAGCATGATGCTGTCAATAACGCCATTCTTTACCTGCATGCATTTCATATCCTGACCGCCGATATCCAATATGAACTCGACACCGGGCAGAAAATGTTCAGCCGCCTTATAATGTGCAATTGTTTCTATTTCACCTAAATCCACGCGCAAGGCCGCCTTAATCAAGCCTTCCCCGTATCCTGTCACTGTAGTATTGGCAATATGGGCCTCTTCGGGAAGGAGCGTATACAGCCTTTTCAATTCCTTCACAACAGATTTCAGCGGGCTGCCCCGATTGCTTCCATAATGGGAAAACAGCAGCGCCCCCCCGGCATTTACAAGCGCAAGCTTTGTCGTTGTAGAGCCCGCATCGATTCCAAGATAGCACGGGCCTTTGTGATTGGCCAGTTCGCTGCGCTGAACCTGATGTTCGGCGTGTCTTCGGTTGAATTCGGCAAGTTCGGTCTCATCCTTGAAAAGAGGACTCAGCCTCTCAACTTCATGGACCGTTACTGCATTGATCGCGGGAAGCTTTGCACGCAGCTCCCTGAAGCTCATGATGCGCTGCTTTCTGGAAGACATTGCCGCTCCGGCTGCCACAAAAAGCTGTGAATTTTCCGGGAATATCACCTGATCCGGGGAAAGATTCAATGTTTCAATGAATCGTTTCCTGAGTTCGGGAAGAAAGTACAGGGGTCCCCCCAGAAATGCCACATTACCCTTGATCGGCCTTCCGCAGGCAAGGCCGCTGATTGTTTGATTCACGACAGATTGAAAAATAGACGCTGCAATATCTTCCTTCGCAGCACCTTCATTGAGCAGAGGCTGAATATCGGTTTTTGCAAAGACACCGCATCGCGCGGCGATCGGATAAATCACCTTGTAACTTTCAGCCAGCTTATTCAGACCCGCGGCGTCAGTTTGCAGCAGTGAAGCCATCTGATCGATGAAAGCTCCGGTGCCGCCCGCGCAGGTACCATTCATCCGCTGTTCGATCCCGCCCTTGAAGAAAGTGATCTTTGCATCCTCGCCGCCCAGCTCTATCGCCACATCCGTCTCAGGTATCAGGCTTTGCACCGCACCGGTTGCCGCTACGACTTCCTGTTCAAAATGCAGGTCAAGCCATTGTGCAACCGATATGCCTCCGGAACCGGTAAGTGTGATCGTCAGATCATCCTCCAGAAAAATCCCGCAGGTTTCATCCACCAGATCGAATATCGTCTTTCGTATATCTGAAAAATGCCTCTGATATTTGCTGTATGCAGTTTTATTATTCTTGTCCAGAACTGTCAGTTTAACCGTTGTTGAACCGACATCAAGACCTAAATGATATAGCTTTTTCATAATGTCAACACCGGAATTGGCGTCAATATAGCCCCCCAAGGTTTGATCCAGCTTCACTGCTGGTATATCCAAAATTTCTGACACAAGCCCCCACAAAAATTAAAGTATCAATAATTATACTATTGATACTTCGATAATGTTTATATTAACACAAAATAAATCATTAATAAATAGAACGTTCTGTATATTTTGACAGTATCCTGTCCCCACGTGCCACTTATGGTCAAACTTAAGAGATACTCTTTTCAGTGAAGCGTTCCAAATTTATTAAATGGATAGAACCTGAAAACAGCTCTTCCGATCAACCATTTTTTATCGATCGGACCCAATTCCCTGCAGTCATAGCTTTGTGCCCTGTTGTCACCAAGTGCATAGAAATAGCCCTTCGGGACGGTCAGTTTATTGTACTCCGGTTTGGAGCCCTCCAGTGTTTCAGGCTCATTAGCCAGGCCCGTCAAAAAGACTTCACCATTGACATAGAGCTTGCTATCCTTGATTTCCACCGTATCGCCTTCCAGGGCTACCAGCCTTTTTACCAGATTGCGATCTTCTGTCGGCGGTCTGAATACGATGATGTCGCCGCGCTTAAGCAAGTTGAATTTTACTCCTAGCTTTTCAACAAGCAGATTATCCTTCTCGACAAGTGTCGGCTGCATTGAAACATCAAATACGATCGTCCTTTGACCTACAAATACTACAATCAGTATGCCGACAATTATTGCTACAGCTATGTGAATAGCCCAGTCAAGAGCTTCGTTCATTTTTTTCTTTTCAGTCGTAAGCAATTCCCCCTAATCGGCAATTTTAATATGCAGTTCCTTGAGCTGTTTCATCTCGACAACATCCGGCGAATTCGTCATCGGATCGGAAGCGTTCTGCACCTTCGGGAAAGCGATGACATCCCTGATACTGTTTTTACCGGCCATCAACATGATCATTCTATCAAGGCCATAGGCCATGCCGCCGTGCGGCGGAACACCATACCTGAACGCTTCAAGCAGGTATCCGAACTGCGCCCACGCCTCTTCTTCACTAAAGCCCAACAGCTTGAACATTTTTGACTGCAGCTCCTGCATGTGTATCCTGATGCTGCCCCCGCCGAGCTCCGTGCCATTGAGGATGATATCGTAAGCCTTTGCGCGTACCTTCCCGGGATCACTGTCCAACAGCTCGATATCCTCATCCATAGGTGAGGTGAATGGATGGTGTTTCGCCGCCCAGCGTTTTTCCTCTTCGGAGTATTCCAAAAGCGGGAACTCTGTCACCCACAGGAATTTAAATTCGTTTTTATCAAGAAGTTCAAGTCTTCTTGCAAGCTCAAGCCTGAGTGCGCCCAATGAATCATATACGATTTCATTTTTGTCGGCAATGAAGCAGATCAAATCGCCCGGTTTCGCCCCGGTCTTCTCAAGCAGCGCCTTTACTTCATCCTCTGTAAAGAATTTGGTAATAGCCGATTTGAGTTCATTCTCCTCAACTGAGATCCAAGCCATTCCCTTTGCCCTGTATATCTTGACAAATTCCACAAGGCTGTCTATTTCCCTTCTGCTGAACTTCGCACCACAGCCCTTTGCATTGATTGCACGTACACTGCCGCCATTTTTAACAGCATCTGCAAATACCTTAAAGCCGCTGTTGACAACCAGTTCAGAAACATCCACAAGCTCAAAGCCGAACCTGACATCGGGCTTGTCGGAGCCAAACCTGTCCATGGCTTCCTGATAAGGCATCCGGATGAAGGGAGTCTCTATCTCTACGCCAAGTGCCTCCTTGAAGGCCTTTTTGACAAAGCCCTCGTTTATCGTCAGTACATCATCCACATTGACAAAGGACATTTCAAGGTCTATCTGTGTGAACTCCGGCTGTCTGTCCGCTCTCAGATCCTCATCCCTGAAACACTTTGCGATCTGCATGTATCTGTCATAGCCCGCCACCATGAGCAGCTGCTTGAATAACTGCGGCGACTGCGGCAATGCATAGAATTTACCGGGGTGCACCCTGCTCGGAACGAGATAATCCCTTGCGCCCTCCGGTGAACTCTTGATCAGGATCGGCGTTTCCACTTCTATAAATCCGTTGGTATCGAAATAATCCCTTGCCAGCTTTGCGACCTTGTGCCTTAAAACAAGGTTAGCCTGCATGTCAGGCCTTCTGAGATCCAGATACCTGTATTTAAGCCTTACCATTTCATTTACGTCCGAGTCCTCTTCGATCTGCAGCGGCGGTGTTTCCGACTTGCTGAGAATTCTGAGTTCGCTCACCATCACTTCTATCTCACCAGTTGTAAGCTTTGGATTGACAGTTTCAGGAGATCTTTTAACGACTCTTCCCACTGCAGCAAGAACATACTCGCTTCTGATTGATTCCGCCTTTTGAAATATCTCCGCGTTGTTTTCCACATTGAAAACCACCTGCAGTATGCCGGACTTATCCCTGAGATCCACAAATATGACTCCGCCCAGGTCTCTGCGCTTTTGCGCCCAACCCATCACGGTCACATCCTGGCCGACATTCGCCAGCCCAAGTTCTGCGCACTTATGCGTTCGTTTCATCCCGTAAATTGTCTCTCCCATTGCAATCTCTCCTATTCTGTAATGGACATCCGCCCGTCTTCTATGCCGGGCTTCATCTGATTTTATTCTTCAGCCGACCTGCTTCTGATTCGTCATCCATCCTGCTTTTGTTTCTTC
>DBTX01000072.1:0-7425 GCA_002307275.1 Hungateiclostridiaceae bacterium UBA1305 | reverse complement strand
TGCTTTTGTTTCTTCATCCATCCTGTTTTTATTTCTTCATCCAAGCAGTAATTTATTCCTTACACACCTGCTTGTGATTCTTCAGCCTGTCAACGATGGAATCAAGGCTGACATCCTTGTGATCGCCATTCCTCATATCCTTTAGTACAGCCTTGCCATTCTCAATCTCATCATCGCCAAGCACTATTACATACGAAAAGCCTTTTTTATCGGCATATTTCATCTGTGATTTGAGGCTTCTGGCCATCAGATCCGTCTCTGCTCCGACACTGAAGCTCCTGAGCTTGTAAACAAGCTGCTGTGCAAAGCCCGATGCCTTTTCTCCCAGCGTTGCTATGTAAATATCCATCACCGGCGGCTCCGCAATCCGAATCCCCTGACTCTCCAATTCCATCAGCAGTCTCTCGGCGCCTAGTGCAAAGCCTATACCTGGCGCATGTGCACCTCCGCATATCTCCACAAGCCCATCATACCTGCCGCCGCCGCAAATCGTCCCCTGTGTTCCGACATTCTCCGATATGAACTCAAAAACTGTTTTCGTATAATAGTCCAGACCTCTGACAATGGTTTTATCTACCTTGTATGCAATTCCAAGATTGTCCAGCCCTTCCTTGAGTCCCTCAAAATGCGTACTGCATTCCTCGCAAAGATTGTCCAGCAAAGCGGGCGCACCTGAGGTAAAACGTTTGCAGCCCGGCTCCTTGCAGTCAATGATGCGAAGCGGATTTCTGTCAAACCTGTTCCTGCAATTCCCGCACAGATTCTCAAGATTCGGTCTGAAATATTCCTTCAGCTTTTCATTGTAAGCAGCTCTGCAAACCGGGCAGCCAATACTGTTTATATTCAAGCCAGTATTCCTGATCCCCAGTCTGTCGAAAAACATCGCAAGAAGACTGATTATTTCTACATCCACAACAGGTCCGGCCGAGCCGAACGCTTCGGCGCCGAACTGGTGAAATTCCCTGTAGCGGCCCTTTTGAACATTTTCGTACCTGTAAGCTGTCAGGTTGTAATAGAGCTTTATCGGCTGGGGCAATGAAGACATTCCATTTTCTATATAACTCCTTACAACGCCTGCAGTACCTTCAGGCCTCAGCGTGAGGCTTCTGCCACCCTTATCGTTGAACGTGTACATTTCCTTCTGTACGATATCTGTTGTCTCCCCCACGCCTCTTTGAAACAGCTCTGTATGCTCAAACACCGGTATCCTGATCTCTTTATATCCAAAGCTGCTGCATAGCCTTGCAAACGCATTCTCAACGTATTGCCACTTGTAGACTTCGGCAGGAAGTATGTCCCTGGTGCCCTTTGGAGCTTGTGTCAGCATAAAAACCTCCTAAAAATCCTTCAAACGCACTTAATAAATTAATACAACCTATATTATAGCCAAATTTACCGGGACAAAATAAAAAACTCCCGCCTGACACAAAGTCAGGGACGAGAGCTATTCCCGCGGTACCACCCTAATAGGTCCTAAAAACCCACTTTCATCCTTTAACGCTGGATAGCGGACCGGACTACTGCCATATGATACGGCTCTACTTGCCATACAATTCGGCTTTCCTCCTGTCGGCTCAGGAATGTTCCTTCACCGGTCCTTTACTAAGGATGCTTACAGTCGCGGCATCCTCTCCCTGAAGCAGGTATCGGTTAGTTTTTCCATCATTGCCTTTATTACAACAATTATTTCTATTTTAATTACGTCTTGCACTATTGTCAAGCCGAATTTTTTTATTACACAATCCGTCACTCATTTTACGGTTTACAACTATGTGTTACGGCATACTGTTACGATTTTTATACCATTTTACACTGTATACATAATCTTCTTATTTCTTCACCTTTCCCGCATAACTCATGCCCTTCTTCATCGACATGAACACGCAGTACCCGTCAATGTGCCAGATCCTGACGCCGCCGAATATGGCAGTCAGCTTATTCCTGTACCAATCCTCACGCTTTGTCACCATCATCATCCTACCGCCCAGCTTCAGCCTGTTGAAGCCCTTCTCTATGAATGCCTTCGCAACGCTGAAATCCGTATGATACGGCGGGTTTGACAAGATAAGGGAATAATCCTTGTCGCCAATATCCATAAAGCCATTGCTGATAACTGCCCTGACACCTGGCACTTCATTGAGATTGGCATTCTTTGCTGCATACTCCACGGCTACAGGGCTTGAGTCACTCATCGTAACTCTGTCCGCACCGATCAATTTGGCAGCCAAAACCCCCACAACGCCATACCCGCAGCCCAAATCCAGCACCTTATCATCGTCATGGAATTCTGCCACCGACAGCATAGCAAGTGTCCCTGCATCGATCGCATTCGGCGAGAACAGCTTCGGAGAGGTTTCAAATTTCATTTCTACGTCTTTTATGCTACAAGTAAACATTCAATTCACCCCGCATTTAACTTTTTCCATTTACCTTCACATTACTTTTCTTCTTCTCACTCAATATCATTCTTATAGCAAAAGCAATCAATACAGCGCCAATAATAAAGTTCAGCAGGTCAATCACCCCATCCGGTAAAAAAGTACCGGAAAGTGTTCCAAATACCGCTACTGCAGTCAATGCAACGAGAGTCGAAAGTGCACAGCCCAGACCAAAAAGATATACTTCCGCACCTGAAAGCTTGCCCTCGGTTATTCTGACAGTAAAAACACCGGCCCAGAAAAGTATGGTCAGCGGATTAGCCGCAGTAAGTACAAAGGCCTCCACGAATGATCCTGTTCCTCCAGAGGAGTTAAATACTCCGCTGCCGGGTATTATGTGAATGCCGAATATCTCCAGAATTGTAGCCGCACCAAATAATGCAACAATCACCGCACCTATATAATTAAACAACCTTCTTGTTTTATCTCTTCCAACAAATGATGCTATCCCGAGTATTGCTAAAAGAATAAACAATGAGTCGACAAGCACCACCGCTGCCGTTCCCGACATTGCCTGCGCAAAACCTCTGTTGCCCGCAATTTTAAAAATCAAAAGACTTATCGGACCTATGGCAAGCTGAAGCAGCATACCGAATTTAAGGCCTTGCAAAACTGATGTCATTAATGAACCTTCCCTTTGTCATGTGTAATTACCACATATTCATATTGTTGTTTCTCTCGTAGCCTATATCCGTTGCGGAGCCATGCCCCGGATAGACCTTTATTTTATCATCCAGCTTCATCAGCCTGTTGAGTGATTTTATCAGAAGGTCATGGTCTCCGGCGCCGAGATCTGTTCGGCCTACACCAAGTTTGAAAAGCGTATCGCCGGTGAAAAGCGCATCCCCTGTCCTTATGCACATGCTTCCTGGTGAGTGCCCCGGCGTATGCAATATCTCAAGCTTTAAACCGCCAATTTCCAGTATATCGCCATCCTTCACGCATATATCCGCGTTGCTGAAAACCGTATCGCGCCCGAACAGAGCGGCACAGTTCAACAAAGGATTACCAAGCAGAGGCGCATCATCATGATGTACGACAACTTTTCCGCCACAGATGTTGTGTAATTGTTCCATCTGAATAATGTGGTCAATGTGAGCGTGTGTCAGAATAATATATTTCAATGTAAGCTTCTGAGCTTCAAGTACCTGCTTTACATCCTCCGCCTCCACTCCCGGATCAATCACAGCGGCTTCTCCGCCTTCTCCGAGGATGTAGCAGTTTGAAGAGAGCAACCCCGTCATGAATCGTTTTAAAAACATTTCCCATATACCTGCTTCTTCAATAATTTAGTTTCATCCAACCATTTACCAAACTCCTACTGCTTGTTCCTTGTCACCTCAAATACACTGTCAACCTTCCGCAGCTTCTTTATGATCTTATCCAGCTGCTCCGTGTCGTTAATCTCCAGCGTAAGATTGATAATAGCGATCTGATCCCTTGTGGTCCTGGCGTTGATGGCCTTCAGCGGTATTCTGGCTTCCCCTATCGCATTCGTGATCTCCATCAGAAGCGCTGTCCTGTCATTGGCCATAACCGTAATGTCCGCCTTATATGCCACATTCGCTGCAGTAAACCATTTCACTTCGATCATGCGCTCGTCTTCGCCGGTGTTGTTCACAACGTTCGTGCAGTCGCTTCTGTGCACTGAAACGCCCCTGCCCCTGGTAATATAGCCGATGATCTTGTCGCCGGGAACAGGGTTGCAGCATCTGGAAAGCCGGACGAGGCAATTTTCGATCCCTTTTACGATTACTCCGTTTTCCGGCAATGACTTCTTCTTTTTTTCCTTTTCCTTCTCCTGTTTGGCCAGGAGTTCCTGTTCAATCTCGTCTTCAAGCTCTTCAGGTTTTGTCTTTCTGTACTCCTCCTTCAATTTCGCCACGATCTTGCTGCTGCTGATCCCGCCGTAGCCTACTGCTGAAAATGTATCCTCCAGCGAATTGAAATTGAACTTCTTGAGCATCAGATCGATCCATTCACTCTTGAAAACCTGGCTATAGGTAAGTCCCTGCTTTTTTAGCTCCTTGTCGATGGATTCCTTGCCGCGCAGCACATTCTCTTCCCTGTTTTCTTTCTTGAACCACTGATTTATCTTGTTGCGCGCTTGTGAACTTTTTACAATTTTGAGCCAATCGCGGCTGGGCCCGTGGACATTAGCCGATGTGAGCACTTCAATGATATCGCCGTTCTTGAGTTCATACCCAAGCTTCACGATTTCTCCATTCACCCTGGCACCCATCATTTTGTTGCCGATTCCGCTATGGATCGCATATCCGAAGTCAATCGGGTTCGAGCCTGCAGGAAGGTTCACTACATCGCCTTTGGGCGTGAAGACAAATACTTCATCCGTAAATAGATCTACCTTTACCGTTTCAACAAATTCATTCGCATCTTTGGCATCCTTCTGCCATTCAAGCATCTGCCTGAGCCATACCAGCTTGTTGTCAAGCTCCGTCTCGGCTTTCGTCCCTTCCTTGTACTTCCAGTGGGCGGCAATACCGACTTCTGCGACTCTGTGCATGTCCCATGTTCTGATCTGCACTTCAAACGGCTGGCCTTCATGACCGATGAGCGTAGTGTGCAGCGACTGGTACATGTTTGGTTTCGGCATGGCAATGTAATCCTTGAATCTGCCCGGAATCGGCTTATACAGCTCATGAACAAGACCAAGCACGGCGTAACAGTCCTTCACAGAATTCACAATAACCCTGACTGCAAAAAGATCATAAATCTGATCCAGCGTTTTATTCTGCTGCTCCATTTTCCGGTAAATACTGAAGAAATGCTTGGGCCTGCCGTCGATCTGTGTTTCAACGCCAAGCTCTATCGTCCTTGCCTTGATCTCATCTATAATATTTTTTATGAAGGCTTCCCTCTCACGGCGCTTCTTTGCGATCTTTTCAACCAGATCATAATATTCGTTCGGATGCAGGTAGCGAAGACAAATGTCCTCCAGTTCCCACTTCACCTTCGAAATACCGAGCCTGTGAGCTAACGGTGCATATATTTCAAGCGTTTCACGCGCTTTTTCGATTTGTTTGTCCGCGGGCATGTACTTGAGTGTGTGCATGTTATGTAAACGGTCGGCAAGCTTTATCAGTATGACTCTGATGTCCTTTGCCATTGCCATGAACATTTTTCGCAGATTCTCCGCCTGCTGTTCTTCTTTTGTCGTGTACGGTATCTTGTCCAGCTTCGTGACGCCATCCACGAGCAGAGCGATTTCTTCTCCGAACTGTTCCCTGATTTGCTCTACGGTGCAGGTCGTATCTTCGACGGTATCATGCAGCAAACCGGCAATAATCGTAGTACAGTCAAGTTCCAGATCAGCCAGCGTATGTGCGACCTCAAGCGGATGCATGATATATGGCTCGCCGGATTCCCTCAATTGCCCCTCGTGGGCCTTCTTGGACAAGTCATAAGCCCTGTCGAGGATGCTTATATCGCAATTGGGATTGTACGCTTTTATTTTGCTGACCAGTTTGCCGTAACGGTTATCCATTCTGCCTCCGATAATAAAAAAAGCAACTAAAACTTAACCAGTGAACTTACTTTGTAACCTTCCAGCTTTTTTCTGCCCTCAAGAAACTCAAGTTCGATAAAATAAACCAGCCCTGCGACAATGCCTCCAAGCTTCTCCACCAGTTTGATGTTGGATTCCGTCGTGCCGCCCGTAGCGAGCAGATCATCAATAATCAGCACCCTCTGCCCGGGTTTGATGGCATCCTGATGCATTTCAAGCGAGTCCGTGCCATATTCCAGTTTATATTCAACCTTGATTGTCTTCCAGGGCAGCTTCCCCCTTTTCCTGATCGGTACGAACCCCTTCTTCAGCGCATAAGCCAAGGGCGCTCCGAAAATAAAGCCTCTTGACTCAGGACCGATGATCAGGTCGAATTCTCCCATCTCAAGCGCCAGCCTTTTCATTTCCTCAATGCTCTGCTGAAGTGCTTCGCCGTCCTGCAGCACTGTTGTGATATCTATAAAGTCAATACCCTCTTTGGGAAAATCCTTTACATGTCTGAGTTGTGCTTTCAGATCCATCATACAGCCTCCTGTTTCAAGCTTTGTAATTTAAGAAAGAGATCGGACGCTTCCAGCTCGACCTTTTTATTTCCGGCTGTCAGACAAACGGCTGTGCCCTTGTGTCCAACGGGTTCGATTGTCAGGAGCCCCAATTCCCCGAATATTTCGAGGCTCTTTTTTAGTTTGAAATAGTTCATACTAATATTATGTTTTTGCGATAAAAGAGTGCTTATTGCAAATAAATCAGCAATTTCCATGCGTTGCTTTATATCGTTTCCGCCATTATTTACTTCTCTGCAGCATGCCCTTATATATCTGAATACAGCTTCGAGCTCATTCCTTTCAGGGACAAGTTCGGAAACCTTTAGACGACAGTAGCCTTGCAAGCTGTAGAACTTTTTCAGGCTGTTGTTATATCTATTATAGTCATTTGACATACTAAAAACAATATTTTTATCAAGGGCCATGAATATACAGGTTTTAATGTCCTTCAGGTTCAACTGGAGCCGTTCGGAACCGTTCCAGCTGTTTATCTCCAGGGTGAATATCGCATCAATGACATCCCCTGCTTCATAAGCCTCAGCCTGTTCCCCCATATTGAAGCCTATCGCTTCAATATCAAGCTTCCGAATGGTTAGTCCCGGGTTACGGCTGGATAGTTCAGAGTTACGGCCCGATATTTCAGAATTACGGCCTGATAATTCAGGATTACGGCCCAATATCTCAGGGTTACAGCCTGATGATTCAGGGTTACAGCCCGATATTTCAGGGTTACGGCCCGATATTTCAGGGTTACGGCCCGATATTTCAGGGTTACGGCCCGATATTTCAGGGTTACAGTCAGACAGTCTCAGTTTCAGATGCTTGCCCGCACTTAAAGTTTTGATGTCTTCAATGCGAATTGCCGTATAACCAAATACCGGCCCGACATTCCCGCAGCCAAAGGGGGCCATCTTCG
>DBTX01000029.1 GCA_002307275.1 Hungateiclostridiaceae bacterium UBA1305 | reverse complement strand
CAGAGGCAGTGATTGCATATAAGGTGCTTCCGAAAAACCATTATTCCCGGTAACTGTTCCAGCACCACTTGGCATCAGGGTCGGAAAATCTTCTAGGGCAGGAGCAATTAAAAACGCCTTTGGAACGGCAATCACAAGTCTTTACTCCGTAGTGGCTCGCACCGGAGTAATAGGGGGAACCGTCACCGGCAAAGGAAAAAGTATCTACATTACCCAAGATACCCATTTTTGCGGAAGTATCGACAACACAGCACTTTAAAAGCTTTTGTAAAATACGTTCGGGGCAAAAATTTCTCAGCTTGCCATTAAGGGCTTTTTCCACAAGACGTTTCACTGAACCAGGTTTCCTTGATGGTAGTTTTTCGTTCTGTTTGAGCTTTTTCTTAGGCTTTGCAGTAAAGCGTTTGCTTTTAAGTTTCCTGCAAACGTGTAATTCTTGGGAGCTTTGCCATAGTCGAACGAGAAAATCGTAATAGCTGGCAACAGAGGGAGCGGTGTCTTCAAATCCACACAAGTCAAAAAGAAGTGGATCAGAGGCTACCTCACCGGCCCAATTGGTGATAGAATATTTGTGTCTATCAAGCATTAATACGAGTGATCTGATAATACTCTGCTGATTTTTGGCGGGCCTGCCGAAATCAGAGTATAATGGCTTGACGACAGGAAGTAGGCTATCCAGGTTGAGCAGATAGAGTTTGGAAATGCTCTTGTCCAGCTTTGATATCCTACTTTTTTGTGTAGAAAAATGCATAATGAGCTTGAGCCTTAAATTGAACTGATAATTCTCATGGGAATCCCAATGTCGTAACATATAGCGCCTCCAGAAACAGATTATATGGAAACAATATCCATACATTTCCATTTTCACGGTGGCGACACTTTGTCAAGGCAGGTTGGTACCTATTATTGTATTAACTGGTGAATATAGCTGGAAAATTTAATAACAAATTTTACTGATTTGTAGGGGGTGAAACAGAAATGTGGAGTCTCAAGAATCAGATAAATAAAGCCCTCGGAGTTTCCGAGAGCGTACAACAGATATAAATGGGGAAAGGAATGTATTGATGTTAAATACATCATACGAGTAAAGTATGAAAGGTATCATTCTTGCCGGTGGCGCAGGCACCCGGCTATATCCACTAACTATGGTTACATCCAAACAACTGCTGCCCGTATATGATAAACCAATGGTTTACTACCCATTGTCAACGCTTATGCTTGCAGGAATACAGGATATTCTGCTGATTTCAACACCAGCGGATTTGCCGAACTTTGAGCGACTTTTGGGTGATGGCAGCCAATATGGCGTTCATCTGTCCTATAAGGTTCAGCCGTCTCCGGATGGATTGGCCCAGGCATTTCTTCTCGGAGAGGAATTCATTGGAGACGAATCTTGTGCGATGGTACTTGGCGATAATATTTTTTATGGCAATGGCTTTAGTCAGATTTTGAAACAGGCGGTAGAAGATATAGATAAGGGGCAGGCTACGATCTTCGGGTATTATGTCAATGATCCCGAGCGATTTGGTATCGTAGAGTTTGACGAAAATGGGAAAGTGATTTCTGTAGAAGAGAAACCCAGGGAACCAAAGAGCAACTATTGTATTACTGGACTTTATTTCTATGACAAAAGAGTAGTCGGGCTGACGAAAAAGTTGAAGCCAAGTCCAAGAGGAGAACTGGAGATCACTGATTTAAATCGTTTGTACCTGGAGGATGGAAGCCTTAATGTCAAGCTTCTTGGAAGAGGCTATGCGTGGCTGGATACTGGAACAATGGACAGTCTGGTGGAAGCGACCTCTTTCATTCAAATGATCCAGAAAAGGCAGGGGATAGAGATATCGGCACCGGAGGAGATCGCATTTATCAACGGTTGGATTGATACCGGAAAGCTGCTGGATTCAGCTGAGCGATACGGCAAGTCACCGTATGGGGAACATTTGAAAAGGGTGGCTGAAGGGAAGGTCAGGTATTGAGTGTGAAAATATTAGTAACCGGTGGGGCTGGATTTATAGGCGGGAACTTTGTTCAGTATATGGTGGACAAGTATCCGGAGTATACGATTGTTAATCTTGATTTACTCACGTATGCCGGTAATCTGGAAACATTGAAGTCCATAGAAAATAAGCCTAATTATGAATTTGTTAAAGGTGATATTGCTGATTGTGATTTCATCATGGATTTATTTAAGAAAGAGCAGTTTGATACAGTTGTAAACTTCGCTGCCGAGACTCATGTGGATCGTTCCATAACGGATCCCGGAATTTTCGTAAGGACAAATGTTCTGGGTACACAGGTGCTGCTGGAAGCTTCGAAAGCTTGCGGCGTAACACGATATCACCAGGTATCCACGGATGAAGTATATGGCGACCTGCCGCTGGACAGAACGGATTTGTTCTTCACGGAAGAAACTCCACTGCATACCTCCAGCCCTTACAGCAGCTCCAAAGCCAGTGCGGATTTATTTGTACTGGCATATTACCGGACCTTTAAACTGCCTGTGACCATCAGCAGATGCAGCAACAACTATGGCCCGTATCATTTCCCGGAAAAACTGATTCCATTAATGATCAGCCGTGCTCTTACAGATGAAGAACTCCCGGTATACGGTAAGGGAGAGAACGTACGGGATTGGCTGCATGTAATGGATCATTGTTCTGCGATTGATTTGATTCTGCATAATGGACGTATCGGTGAAGTATATAATATAGGCGGACATAATGAGAGAACCAATCTGGAGGTAGTTAAAACAATACTTAAGGCACTTGAAAAGCCGGAAACGTTGATCCGTTATGTAACTGACAGGCCAGGGCATGATTTAAGGTATGCTATAGATCCCAAGAAATTAGAAAATGAGCTTGGCTGGAAGCCGCAATACAATTTTGATACGGGAATTCAACAGACCATTGAATGGTATCTGGAAAACAGAGAATGGTGGGAGAACATCATCAATGGCTCTTATGTGAATTATTTCATTAATATGTATGGAGAGAGACTGGCATGAGAGTATTAGTGACAGGGGTAAAAGGTCAATTAGGCTATGATGTGGCAAATGAACTGGAAAAACGCGGGCATACTGCGATAGGCGTGGATATTGATGAAATGGATATTACAGATGAAACCTCGGTCAATTCTGTGATTTCCAATTCGCAGGCGGAGGCGGTTATTCACTGTGCTGCTTACACAGCGGTAGATGCTGCGGAGGAGAATCAGGAGATATGTTTCAGGGTCAATGGATATGGGACAGAGAATATTGCAAGGGTATGCAAGGCATTAAATATTAAGATGATGTATATCAGTACGGATTATGTATTCAACGGACAGGGAGAAAGACACTGGGAACCTGACGATCAGCGGGAACCGCTCAATGTTTATGGTGCGTCGAAGTATGAGGGGGAGCTTGCAGTTGAGAAGCATCTCGAAAAGTTTTTTATTGTTCGGATTTCATGGGTATTCGGTATAAATGGGAAAAACTTTGTCAGAACCATGCTGAATCTTGGGAAGACCAGGGAGAGCTTGGCGGTAGTTGATGATCAGATTGGTTCTCCGACATATACATATGATTTGGCAAGGCTTCTGGTAGACATGATGGAAACGGAAAAGTACGGACGTTACCATGCCACGAATGAAGGGCTTTGCAGCTGGTATGAGTTTGCCTGTGAGATTTTCAGGCAGGCTGGAATGAAGGTGAAGGTGACACCAGTGGATAGTACGGCCTATCCTGCCAAAGCCGGGAGGCCCAAGAACAGCAGGATGAGTAAGGACAAGCTTGTAGAAAACGGATTTGAAAAAATGCCTTCGTGGCAGGATGCATTAAGCAGATATTTGAAAGATATTGTGGCGTAGTTGAAGCTTTTGTTTGAGGTGCTAAAGAATGGGAAAGATTGAAGTAGAAACCTGTAGATGGAATGGCATTGAAATAGAAGGACTGAAGATAATCGTGCCGGCTGTTTATGGGGATGAAAGAGGATATTTCACAGAAACCTATAATCAAAGAGATATGGCGGAGGCGGGACTGAATATGGTCTTTGTGCAGGACAACCAGTCCATGTCTGTAAAGGGTGTCTTGAGAGGCCTTCATTTTCAGAAGAAATATGCGCAGGGCAAACTGGTAAGAGTTGTTCGAGGTGCAGTTTTTGATGTAGCAGTGGATTTAAGAAGTAATTCCAGGACTTTGGGTAAATGGTATGGTGTAGAATTATCCGCAGAGAACAAAAAGCAGATTTATATACCGGAAGGTTTTGCTCACGGATTTCTTGTGTTGAGCGTTGAAGCAGTATTTTGCTATAAGTGTACAGACTTTTATCACCCTGGTGATGAAGGCGGTATCATCTGGAATGATCCGGAAATAGGAATTGATTGGCCGATTGATGATGAAATGAAGCTGATTATCAGTGCGAAGGACCAAAAATGGTTCAGGATGAGAGACTTTATTTAGAGGGAGACTGAAAAATATTACCTTCTTTCGTGAAAGATAAAAAACTCATTTTATGGAGTACATGGTACTTGATACCGATTATATATTAGTATTGATGCCAACAAATTATATTAAAAGTGAGAACGACAGCGAAGAAAACAATATAAAACATACATAATACCCTTTCTTATGATAAATAGATAAATTATATTTAGTATTTAGGGGGTAAAGTTATGTTTGATTCAAAAAAAATCCGTTTTGGCTGGATACCCGACTACCCGGATATGCGTGACTATACAGAAAATCATGAGAAGATGAGACCCATGCTTAGGACTATACCTTCCAGGGAGGACAAGCCTCTGCCGGTCAAGGTGGATCTCAGGAAGTGGTGCTCTCCTGTGGAAGACCAGGAGGATTTGGGATCCTGTACTGCGAATGCTGTTGCTGCTGCTGTGGAATATTCTGAAAGGAAAACTACGGGAAAGCATCTGGATGCGTCGAGACTCTTTTTGTACAAGGTTACCAGAAATCTCATGAAAACTACCGGCGATACGGGCGGCTTCCTGAAATCGGCTCTGGGAGCACTGGTGCTGTTTGGCATGCCGCCTGAGGAATACTGGCCTTATGAAACGAAGAATTTTGATATTGAGCCAAACTCTTTCTGTTATGCTTTTGCACAGAATTACCGCTGTATCAGCTATTTCCGGCATGATCCCAATGGAACTTCTCCGGAAGAGGTGCTGACAAGTGTGAAACAATATCTGGTCAACAGCATTCCCTCGGTGTTTGGATTTACGGTGTATCAGTCCATCCAAACCCAGGAAGTGGCTAAGACAGGTTGTATCCCATTTCCTTACGTAAAAGAGAAGATTCTTGGCGGTCATGCCATTATTGCTGTGGGATATGACGATAAAAAGAAAATCCCGTCAGCAGCAGGACGTGGAACTGCAGGAGCGCTCCTCATCAGAAATTCATGGGGCGAGGGCTGGGGAGAGGCAGGATATGGCTGGCTGCCGTATGAATACGTATTACAAGGCCTTGCCATAGATTGGTGGTCGGTGTTGAAGCAGGATTGGGTGGATGCCGGTATATTCTATGAAAAAGAGTTGGAAATAAAAAAATAATGGTATAATTAGAAAAATAATATTGTTATTTTGAATTATAGAAGAGGAATTTGCTATGAGAAGAAGAATAGCGTTAATCACCGGTATTACCGGACAGGATGGATCCTATCTGACAGAGTTTTTATTGGACAAGGGGTATGAAGTCCATGGTACGATCAGAAGGGCTAGTACCTTTAATACGAAGAGAATTGATTATCTTTTTGATGATCCGAACATAGGAAGCAAGAACCTGTTCCTGCATCACAGTGATATGACTGATTCAAGTAACCTGAACCGCATTATTGAGAGAATCAGGCCGGATGAGATATATAATCTGGCTGCGCAGAGCCATGTTCAGGTTTCCTTTGAGGTGCCTGAGTATACTGCTGAAACGGATGCGATCGGTACTTTGAGGATACTTGATGCGATCAAGGAAAGCGGTATCCGGACTAAATTCTATCAGGCTTCCACTTCGGAGCTTTTCGGTGGGATGCCGGGTACGGCGCCGCAGAGTGAGAAGACGCCGTTTTATCCCAGAAGCCCATATGCGGCTGCAAAGCTGTATGCATACTGGATTACTGTTAATTATAGGGAAGCTTATGATCTGTTTGCCTGCAACGGTATCCTCTTTAATCATGAATCACCAAGACGCGGCGAGACTTTTGTTACAAGGAAGATTACACGGGCAGTTGCAAGTATCATGGCTGGAACGAAGAAAACGCTGTCTCTTGGCAATCTTGATGCAAAGAGGGACTGGGGCTTTGCTGGCGATTATGTGGAAGGCATGTGGATGGTGCTTCAGCAGCCTGAGCCGGAAGATTATGTTCTGGCTACCGGCGAGACACATACCGTTAAGGAGTTCGTTGAGCTTTCTTTCAAGGAAGTGGGTATTGATATTGAGTGGAAGGGCCGTGGCGTTGATGAAAAGGGTTATGATATTGCAAACGGTAATATTCTTGTAGATATCAATCCCAAATATTTCAGGCCTACAGAGGTGGAACTGCTTCACGGGGATCCGGCGAAAGCGGAGCAGAAACTGGGCTGGAAGCGCAGTGTAAGCTTCAGGGAACTGGTTCATATGATGGTTGAGGCAGACATGATGCAGATAGCTGGAAGAGGATTGAAATAAATGATTTATTTCGGGATGAATTCATAGAAAGTGGGTTTTGGAGAATGAAGAAAGATTCCAGAATTTATATAGCCGGTCATAATGGTATGGTTGGTGCAGCTATTGCTCGTAATCTCAAGGACAAAGGATATACCAATATTATTGGGAGATCGCACCCGGAATTGGATTTGACGGATCAAAAGGCAGTCAGTGAATTCTTTAAAGCTGAGAAACCGGAGTATGTGTTCCTGGCGGCGGCAAAGGTAGGCGGCATTCATGCGAACACTGTTTATCCTGCTGATTTCATCATGATTAATCTTCAGATCCAGTGCAATATTATTAATAGTGCCTATAAATCCGGGGTAAAAAAGTTAATATTCCTGGGGAGCTCCTGTATTTACCCGAAGCTTTGTCCGCAGCCGATAAAAGAGGAGTATCTGCTGACGGGTTCACTGGAACCTACGAATGAAGCCTATGCGCTTGCGAAAATTTCAGGCTTAAAAATGTGCCAGTTTTATAATAAGCAATATGGTACCGACTATATCAGTGTGATGCCTACGAACCTCTATGGCTCGCATGATAATTTTGGCTTGAAAAATTCTCACGTATTACCGGCATTAATGCGTAAGTTCCATGAAGCTAAGGTCAGTAATTCTCCCGAGGTTGAGGTGTGGGGGACGGGCAGGGCGCTGCGTGAGTTCTTGCATGTGGATGATATGGCGGATGCTTGTGTTTACCTGATGGAAACCTACTCCAGTGATGATTTTGTTAATGTCGGAACGGGTAGGGATGTTTCTATCGGAGAGCTTGCTGCGATTATTGGAAAAGTGGTAGAATATAAGGGCAGAACCGTTTTCAATACTTCCAAGCCTGATGGCACTCCCAGAAAGCTGTTGGATGTATCAAGACTGGAATCACTGGGCTGGAAGTACAGGATTGAACTGGAGGATGGCGTCAGGAAAACGTATGAATGGTTTCTCGCCAATGAAGGTTCATTGAAGAAATAGTCAATGTAACTATGAAGCAATGATGAAGCTAAATTAACCGATAAGGAGATGAATCCTATGACCATACTTGTGACCGGCGGCGCCGGATATATTGGAAGTCATACTTGCGTCCAGCTTTTGGAAGCAGGATATGATGTTATTGTTCTGGATAATTTGTTAAACAGCAAACCGGAGGCATTGAAAAGAATTAAAGAAATAACTGGCAAGAGCTTTGAATTTATTAAGGGTGATATACTTGATAGGGTATTGATGGACAATATTTTTTCAAAATACAAAATTGATGCGGTAATTCATTTCGCAGGATTGAAGGCCGTTGGAGAGTCTGTACGCATCCCATTACGCTACTACTATAACAATATAGCGGGTTCACTCGTTTTATTTGAGACGATGCAGAAGCATGGAGTCAGGAACATCGTTTTTAGTTCTTCTGCTACTGTATATGGATTGGCTGACAAGATGCCGCTGACTGAAGACACCGCTTTAGGTGCAACAAATCCATATGGGCGTACAAAACTCATGATAGAAGAAATACTACGTGACCTGTATGTCTCGGATCATAGCTGGAATATCCTGCTGCTGCGCTATTTCAATCCAGTGGGTGCTCATGGCAGCGGACTGATCGGCGAGGATCCTAATGGTACTCCCAATAATCTTATGCCTTTTATTTCTCAGGTAGCAATAGGAAAGCTGAAGGAACTGAGCATTTTCGGCAATGATTATCCTACACCTGATGGTACCGGTATAAGGGATTATATCCATGTAGTAGACCTGGCTGCCGGACATCTGAAGGCGCTTGAGAAACTGTCCGGGCATCCGGGCATTGTTGTCTGCAATCTTGGAACAGGCAGGGGAACCAGTGTGCTGGAGTTGGTTAAAGCGTTTGAGCGTGCTTCGGGAAAGCAGATTCCTTACAAGATATCAGCAAGAAGACCGGGTGACATTGCAGAATGTTATGCTGATCCGGGGAAAGCGCTAAAAGAACTCGGATGGATGGCCGTTAAAACGATTGATGATATGTGCATGGACACGTGGCGCTGGCAGTCAAATAACCCATTTGGATACCCTGATTGAGATAATATGGGGATAAATGCGTTGTAATAAATGGCAAAGGTAAAGAAAATGAAAAAAGGAAAAGAAAATGAAAAATGAAAAATGTGAAAATGTGAAAATGTAAGATATAGAAATTTGATGGATAAGTTGTTGACTTATATAGAAATATTTGCTATTATAAGTTTAATTAAATATATCGTTTGAGAACAAACTTTTCAACGACAAGAGCAAACCTACCGAAAGGCAGGGACGCAAAACTAAAGGGCCTTAGACTTTTAAGTTAATGGCAGCCAGTTACCGAAAGGAAGGCTTTTTTTTCTCTCGTTGTCGTTAAAAAGCAAACATATAATTTAATAATAAAATGTGAATTCATGGTATGTTTTAATTGGAGGAGAGATTATGGACAGAACTGTTAAGTCTTTGCTGACGGTACTTCTTGTTCTGCTTCTTATTGTTGGAGTTTCGATTATTCCGCTGCCGGCTGAAGCAAATGTAAGTGTAACTGCCGTCCCAAACCAAACAGATATTGTGAACGATTACGGAAAATAATCAAGGGTATTGCTGGTGGAAAATATAGGGGTAATTTCATGCAAAATGGGAAATTGTGCTATATACTTTCGTATAAAGGCAAGCGGTAAAACCCAGAACATAAAGTCAGGAATCTAAAGCTGTTTAAATAATTATCCGGCTGCCATATCACCTGTTTGGCGGCTTTTTTATTTGTCTGAATCAATTATGGTTAGTCACGTTTCACAAGAAACGAGTCAGAAAACGGAGGGCTTACCTCCAGAATAATGTAAGAATTCTTAAATGGAGGATTGTAATGAATGTAAGCGTTAAATACGATGTGTCTTTTTTTAGGAACCATCTTCCTTTACAATAGATCCAGCAGAACTCATTGTAAAAGGAGCATTTCTTATGGATAAAAATTCATATAAAGTCCGCCGCGAGCAATGGCTCCGGATCGTAACAGAGTGTAACAACCGTGACCAGTCCATTTCCAAAATCCAATGGTGCCAGATAAACGGGGTTAACATCAAGTCTTTCTACTACTGGCAGCACCAGTTAAGGAACGAACTTCTCATTCTGGGTGCAGCTTCTGCCACACAGATGCCGGCTTTTGTTGACATCACTTCACAGGTATCCCGATCAGCACCCATATCCGAAGAAGCTGTCTCTGCCGAAAGGACGCTTGTTCCTGAACTGATGATCCAGTCCGGCGATTTCCGGGTCTATGTCAGCGGAGCTGTCCGCGAACAGACTCTTGATACAGTTATGAAGGTCCTGCGCCATGCTTAAAGACTGCACTTCCTTCCGGAAGGTGATCATCTG
>DBTX01000019.1:38887-46800 GCA_002307275.1 Hungateiclostridiaceae bacterium UBA1305 | reverse complement strand
GAGGGGAACGAAATAACGCTTATTGATGTAATCGGAAATGAAGCAGAGTCGGTTATTGATGAAGTTGAGTTGAAGATGCAGGTAAAACGGCTTTATAATAAAATGAAGGCTGTACTTAAAAAGCGTGAAAAGACAGTTCTTGAATTAAGATACGGACTTTTGAACGGAACCAGCAAGACTCAGCGTGAGATAGCCGGTATGCTGGGCATATCACGTTCTTATGTATCGCGTATAGAAAAGAAAGCGATAAAAAAATTGAGCAAGGAATTAAAACCCGACAGCTGCCATTAAACAGGCAGCTGTTTTTTATTTATCCATTCTCCTGTGGAATATGTGATCTTAATTCTCATAGCCCTTTATCTGTCATTTCTCTGGCTATCGCAGAAAAAATCGGTGCTGCTGTCTTTCCACCATATTGACCATTTTCAACAAATACAGTTACTGAATATTTAGGTTGAGCTGTTGGAAAAAAACCTGCGAACCATGCATGAACAACCTCACTGGAGCCGGTTTCAGCACTACCCGTCTTCCCGCCGGATCCTCCATAATACTCCATTCCAGCTGCGGTTCCTGTCCCATAGGACGTAACTGCCTCCATCAAGTTTTTGATCTTATCTGCGGTATCCCTCGAAATGATCCGATGCCCCTCCTTCACTCTTATATCCTTGACTTTTTGGCCATCTTCATCCACCAGTGAATCAACTATGTTGACTCTATTCCTGATACCCCCGTTTGCTATAGTCGCGACGATATCTGCAACCTGCAGCGGCGTCACGAGTAATACCCCCTGGCCGATTGCAAGGTTGGCAATATCAGCCTGGCTGAAATATCCTTTTAACGGCGGAAGACTACCTTTTGCTTCACTTACACCCTGCTCAGCTATGCCTGTCGCCTCCGCGAGGCCGAATTGCTGAGCCATGCTAATGAGATTCTTATAGCCTATTTTTTCACATAAATCAATAAAGTAGGAATTACACGATTCCGCAAAAGCCTGTTCCAGGTCAATTTCCCCATGTCCGCCTGAAAGATAGGACGAACATTTGAATAATCGTCCGTTTATATCAATAGCACCATTGCAAAAATAGCTCTCGGGGATAATATCTGTGTACTCATACATCGCTGCAACATCAATGATCTTGAAAACAGAGCCCAGATTATAGGCGGCCGTAGCTTTATTGAACAGCTCATTCCCGCTGCTGCCAAGGTAGTTTTCTACCGCATCCGGATCAAAATCAGGCCTGCTGGCCATTGCTAGGATGTCGCCCGTAGCAACATCCTCAACGACGACCGCTCCGGAGACGCTGTTTGTGTCCATGATCCCTTCAACTATTTTTTGAATATGATAATCCAGAGTCAGCTGAACATTCAATTTCTCACCTGACCCAGAAGCTTTCATTCTATATCCCAGTCCCTTGATCGGATTTTTTGCAGCATCTGTTACTGTTCCAATTTCAAAGGTAGAACTATCTCTGAGCTCATTTTCATACGCCCTTTCCAGACCGGCCTGACCAACCCTGTCCTTCCTGCTCAGATAGCCCAGTACATGCTTTGCAAGAGTTCCACTGTCATAGCGGTTCAGGGAATGCAATATCGTCACCCAGTCGGACTTCATGTTTATAATTGCATTGCTTCCTTCTTTGTCAGTAGCCAGAATTAAAGGACTGCTCCTGGAGCTTAAGTTGTCAAGGGTTTCCGGCTTCAGACCGAGTGCGGTGCTGACTTTCATTCGTTCACTTTCCGACTTAGGCATGTATACCGGTTTTATCAATGCAGAATATTTCTGACTGCGGTTCGTAAAGGATATACCGTTCCTGTCGAGAATATTGCCCCTGAGCGTTTCCACGCTGTCATTGGAAAGTCTCTGCCTAAAGGCGGACTCAGCAAGGGTATTGGTCGAAAAGAACTGAATATATGCAATTCTGACCATCAATCCGACAAATATTGAGAATAGGATACCAAATAAAATATATGCTCTCCTGGCAGACAAAATAAAACCCCTTCCAGCACGTGTTTCATAATGACATTCTTGCCGCTGAAAGGAGCATATATACAATAAAAACAGTTTCATTATCTATTTCATTACACAAGACCAGTGAATAGCCATACCGAGACCATTTAATAGCCATACTATGCGAAAATGCCCAAAACTGTATTTGCCGTGATTGGATCCAATACCGCTGCTAATCCTGCGAATCAGCCTTTGCGTCTGAGCATCGCATATGGCTCCACCGGCCTGTCCACCGGCATATAAACAGTCATCTGCGGATGAGGTGCCACCTCGATATCCTCCCCATCGGCATTTTTCATGGAATGGACCTTCTGTATATGGTATGGTCCATGCGGACTTACCACCTCAAGTTCTTCTCCGAATGCAAACCTGTTTCTCTGCTCAATTGTGGCAATACCGGCAGCAGCATCATATGAAATAACCAATCCGACAAAGTCATATTCCCTGATATAGGAGCCAGACTCGTAAATCTGCTCCTTGCCGGTAGGTTTACCCAGATAAAAGCCCGTAGTATATTCTCTATGGCTTGCCTTTGACATTTCCTCAAGCCATTTGCCGTCATAGCAGTAAGCGGAGGGATCTGTTTCATATGCGTCCAGCGCTTCCCTGTAGGCCTTAATAACTGTAGCCACATAATAGGAGCTTTTCATCCTGCCCTCTATTTTCAGACTCGTAATTCCACTTTCAATTATCTCAGGTATTTGCCCAATCAGGCAAAGATCCTTGGAGTTAAATATATATGTGCCGCGTTCATTTTCAAAAACCGGCATGTATTCGCCAGGTCTCTTTTCCTCTACCAGATAATATTTCCACCGGCAGGGATGTGCACAAAGGCCCCGGTTTGAATCACGATCCGCCATATAGTTGCTGAGCAGGCACCTGCCGGAATAGGAAATGCACATGGAACCATGAACAAACATTTCAAGTTCCAGATTCCCAGGTGCATTTTTCCTTATTTCATTGATCTCGGCCAGTGATAATTCCCTGGCAAGAATAACTCTCTTCACACCCATTCTGTGCCAGAAGGAAGCGCTCCTCCAATTGGTATTATTGGCTTGCGTACTCAGGTGCAGTTCCATCTGCGGCGCTTCCTGCCTGATCAGATCAAAGATACCCGGGTCTGAAAATATGATTGCATCAACACCTGAATCCCTGACTTGACGGATATATTCGGGCATTTCTACGAAGTCTTCATTGTGGGGAATGATGTTCATGGTAAGATAAACCCTTTTGCCCATGGAATGGGCAAAATCAATACCTTCCCTTAGTTCATCAGGGCCGAAATTACCTGCTGAAGCTCTGAGGCCGAATTCTTCGCCGCCCAGATAAACGGCATCGGCACCGTATACGATTGCCATTTTCAACTTTTCCAGGTTGCCTGCAGGAGCAAGTAATTCTACTTTAGGCTTGATGGAATTTATTGCTTTCATGGGTATTTCTCCATTTCCAGTTGTGATTTCAACTACTTCAAGTCATTTACTTATCTGTTTCCAGTCGCTTGTAGGATAAAGCAACACCATCGCCTACAGACAATATACTGGTGTCCAGAGAAGGATCCTCGCATAGTGTTTCCAGGTAACTTCGCATTCTGTTCACGATGGTCCTCTTCCTTCTTACAATGAGCTGTTCATTGGCAATCATCCCTTTGTAGAGCACATTGTCCGATACCAGCAGGCCGCCCTTTTTAAGCATTCTAAGGCAGTCGGGCAAAAATTCCGGGTACTGGCCTTTTGCCGCATCCAGAAAAACCATATCATATTTCTTATCAAGACAACGCAGCACTTCCTCTGCATCCCCCGCAATGATACCGATAGTATTCTCCAGACCTGCCTTTTTAATGTTTTCACGAGCTTTTATGATCATTTCCTCTTGTCTCTCAATTGTATCAATACGACCTCCCTGTGTGAGCGCGCCGGCAAGCAGGATGGCCGAATATCCTATTGCAGTTCCAACTTCCAGTATACGCGCAGGTTTGACAAGCTTTCCGAGAACAACAAGAAGCCTTGCAACCTCAGGTGTGACAATAGGGACATGGTTCCCAGCCGCATACTCCTCCAATTCCTTCAACAGTCCCTCATTCTTTCTCAAAGTACTGCGTATATATTCGTTTGTTGGATTTAATTCTACCATCCTTTTTGCCTTTCCTGTTATGTATTAAATCCATTGAACCAGGCTTGCCTGATTTTACCGCCATTCATTATTATGCCCGGATAAAAAATCTCATGGGCATTGAGCCTCCTGATACAATTCTCTAAATTCTCCTATTGGGTCAGATTTGCTTCGCAAATAACCTCATAAAACAAAGAAGCTGCTCGCGGGAGCAGCCCCTCATTATTACTTTATCCGAAAGGTTACTCTCTGTTCAGAGAGATGTATCCCTTTTTATTTAATGCTATATTTCTTTATTGCCGCCTGATGTTCCTTGTAGGTCCTTGAGAACTCATGACTGCCCTCAGCATCATTTCTGGCTACGTAGTATAAATAACCGCTGTCATCAGGGTTCAAGGCTGCCTTTATTGCCGCCTCACCCGGACAGCATATGGGTCCTGGCGGAAGTCCCTCATACAAATATGTATTGTACATATCTTCTATCTCAAGATCAGTGTATAAAAGCCTGTCTTTATACGCTCCTGTTTTTTTGAGCAAAATATACTGAATAGTCGCATCGATCTGAAGCTTCCTGAGAGTCTTATCCTTGCTGTTCAATCTGTTGTAAAGTACCCCTGAAATCAGATAGCGGTCATCCGGGTCCTTCGCTTCCTTTTCTATGATCGAAGCAAGTATGATAACATCGTCTAGAGTCATATTTCCTTTGAACGTTTTGAGCGTTTTGATCTTTTCCCTGTAATCTGCTTTAAACTTCCTGTCAAAGTTGTCAAGCATCTTGATCATAATGTCTTTATCACTGACATTCATATCAAATTCATATGTATCCGGGAACAGATAACCCTCAAGCTCATTGTCCCTCGGCGGAATATCCTTCAAAAAGTCATAATCGAATTCTTCAGTATTCGCTGTCGTGATAAATTTTTCCTTATCCTTGATGATCTTCTTTTCGAACAATATATCAACGATCTGTTTGAAGGTTTTCCCCTCAGGTATCGTCACCTGCCTGCTGGCAGGGACGTCTGAAAGTATTCTCATGATCTCATCGTTACTGAGATTTTTACTTAAAATGTGGGTACCTGACTGATAACTGCCATTAAACCCATTTATTTTGGACATGAGCTTAAACATATTCTCATTGTCAATAAAGCCCTGATTCATGAGATTTTTAGCTATCTCGGCAGAAGTCGCGCCTTTGTTGATGATGAATTCCACACCATCCTTCGGATCAATGACTAAAGCCACTTTATTGTTTGAATCGGCGTAATTCTTCATGACATAGTTGTATGAAATAACCCCGCCTATGAATGTAATACTTGTAAATAGCAATAACATAAGCAGCCAGAAAATAGCCCTTTTTTTCTTCCTCGGCTTTTTCTTTTTTTGTGTCTGCAATGTCGTTCTATCCATCATTTCACCCTCAAACCTTACTTCTGACTTTTGCCCTTTGTTCCGAATTCAGAATGCGCTTTCTCAGCCGAATATTTTTCGGTGTTATCTCCACCAATTCATCATCAGAAATGAACTCCAGTGCCTGTTCAAGACTTAAAATCCTCTGCGGGGTCAGCCTGAGTGATTCATCCGAGCCGGATGCCCGCATGTTTGTTACATGCTTTTTCTTGCATACGTTTACTACGATATCTTCATTTCGGGCATTTTCACCTACAATCATGCCCTCATAAACCTTAATTCCGGCTGCAATGAACAGCGTACCTCTTTCCTGTGCATTGTACAATCCGTAGGTAATTGCGTCGCCATCCTCCCATGCAACCAGTGAACCCCTTGCCCTACTCGAAATTTCGCCTTTATAAGGTTCATGTCCATGGAATATATGGTTCATTATACCATTTCCCTTTGTATCAGTCAAAAATTCGGATCGATATCCGATCAGTCCTCGTGCAGGTATCTTAAATTCAAGTCTCATATAACCTTCTGTCGCAGAATGCATATTCACCATTTCTGCCTTGCGTGAGCCGAGCTTTTCCATAACGACTCCCATAAATTCCTCGGGCACATCAATCATCAGAAGTTCTATCGGCTCATATTCGATCCCGTCAATTTCCTTCATAATGACCTTGGGCTTGGAAACCTGGAATTCATATCCCTGTCTCCTCATTGTTTCAATAAGGATGGATAGATGCAGTTCTCCTCTGCCTGATACTTTGAAAGCATCAGGAGTTTCGGTTTCTTCGATCCGCATACTCACATTTGTTTCAAGTTCTTTAAAAAGCCTGTCACGCAGGTGCCTGGAGGTGACATACGTACCCTCCCTGCCTGCAAGAGGACTGTTATTTACGCTAAACGTCATATTGATGGTCGGCTCGTCAATATTTACAAAAGGCAATGGATCCGGCGAATCAACATCACATATGGTCTCACCGATATTGATCTCTGCAAAGCCTGAAACACCGACGATATCACCGATTGATGCTTCCAGTGTTTCCGCTCTTCTCAGGCCTTCAAATGTATAGAGTTTGCTGATCTTACCCTGCTGTGTCTTGCCATCCTTTTTGCATACAACACATTGTTGACCGAATTTAATACTTCCCCTGTCAATTCTGCCTATTGCAATCCTGCCGACATATTCATCATAATCGATATTTGAAACCAACAGTTGTAAAGGTTTGTCCAATTCACCTACTGGTTCCGGTACACTTTTTACGATTGCATTCAATAGTGGTTCAAGATCTTTTTTTTCATCATCCAGATTTGCAATGGCATAACCCTCTCTTGAAGAAGAAAAAAGCACTGGAAATTCTAGCTGTTCATCATCAGCGCCAAGCTCTATGAACAGATCCAGCACTTCATCCACAACCTCGACAGGTCTTGCCTCCGCCCTGTCAATTTTATTCACAACAACGATGGGCTTCAAATTAAGCTGTAATGCCTTTCGCAGGACAAATCTCGTTTGAGGCATCGGTCCCTCAAATGCATCAACAAGCAGCAGGACGCCATCCACCATTTTCAGCACACGCTCGACTTCGCCGCCGAAATCCGCATGGCCGGGAGTATCTACTATGTTAATCTTGATTCCTTTATAATTAACGGCAGTATTTTTTGCTAATATTGTAATACCACGTTCCCTTTCAAGGTCATTAGAGTCCATGACTCTTTCCTGAACCTGCTCGTTCTCCCTGAAAATACCGCTTTGACGCAGCATACCATCCACTAAAGTCGTTTTTCCATGATCAACATGCGCTATGATTGCAATATTTCTGATGTCTTCCCTCTTGTTACTCACTATTTTCCCCTTCCAGTCTCCCTGAACCGCCAAATTATTTGACGATTAAATTTAGAATAATGTTTCATTTCATATACTCATTAGTATAAACGGGTAAAGCTGCCCGAATACAACAAGTTTAAAGTATACAATAAATATTGTCAACCTTTATGCATAATCAAAGCCCCAAACGCTGGACATGCGCAGGGGACTGTTTCCCAGGAATGCCGGGAAAATGATTATTCTAAAAAATTATTCATACGTTGCTGCAGTTTCCTTGAGCATTTCCCCGTAACCGGTACCATCGATCAGTTTTATAAAAACCGGGACTATATCTTCATCGAACTGACTGCCTGAGCCGCTTAACAGTTGCTGTTTGGCCTCTTCCAGGTTCAGCTTTGACCTATACAGCCTGTCCGACATCATCGCGTCAAATGCATCGGCTACCGAGATGATTCTGGCCAGCAGTGGTATGGACTTCTTTTTCATTTTTTCGGGATATCCTGTACCATCCATTCTTTCATGGTGACATTTGACTACCGGAACCACGTCTTTGAACATCGAAACTGCCGACAATAT
>DBTX01000019.1:20799-38568 GCA_002307275.1 Hungateiclostridiaceae bacterium UBA1305 | reverse complement strand
GCATTATTTATGGAGGAAGCAGCCTGATTTGAGTAAATCTCAAGAAGCTTGAGCCCATCCTCAATATTCTTACTCTCGACATAAATAACGCCTATACCCAGCTGGAATTCATTGACCAATGGCAGTATTACGCCCTGTTCAAGCTTGACCACCTGCCTGGTGATCCTTGCGAAGCCTATATGCTCCATCAGATTCGGGCTGAGCATTTCCATGAAATAATTGATCTCAGCCTTATATCTTCCGATGCCCTTGAAAATGCTCTTGTTTCCGGAGATGATATCAGTAGTGTCATCAACCAGTATGAATGCATTTTCACTTTCTACCAACGGCATGATCTCCGTGAGAATATCCTCAAGTATGGAATCGATCGGCTGCAATGAATAAATTTTAGGTACGGCCTGCAATATCCTATTAAGACCATCCCTGAATTTTTTAATCGTCCTCATCTGTGATATGGACTTTATTCCTGATTCAACTAGCAGTAATAGTTGATCAAACCGGTCACTCTTTTCACAGTAACCCTGAATATCAAGCGCCCTGATCGTCTCAAGCGGAGGGGCAAGATCCTTGTGCCCCGTCAGAAGTAATATGTACAGCTCTTTATTGAATTCTCTTATCGTTTGGACCACTTTATCGCCATGAATCGGATACATCAGAAAATCCAGTATCATGAGGTCGAATTGCTCTGTCTTCACTCTTTCAATAGCTTCCAGCGGGTCGATTATTCCTGTGAAATGATATCCGCTTCGTTTCAAGACTACGGACAGTGAATCAATTATACCGATCTCATCATCTACTACGAGGATTTTATAATCTGATGTTGCGGCTTGAGCTTTTTTCCTCATTTATCCTGCCTCCCGATTCGAGTACGTTATACACGGTATTGATACGAAGAAAGTTGTACCAATGTCTTCCTTCGAGGTAAAGGACATATTGCCGCCAAAACGGCCTTTAATAGTTGAGTACGACATATACATTCCCAACCCCGTACCGTTTTTCCCTTTTGTAGTGATCATTTCCTTAAATAATTTATCCGCAACCAGTTTCGGTATGCCTTTCCCGTAATCCTTAAAAGTAAACTCCACATTATCCCCGCTTCTGATAACTGTCAGATCAATTGTACCATTCTTTCCTTCATAAGCCTGCATGGAATTTATAATAATATTATCGAACACTTGCACCAAATTATTAACCTCTCCTTTTATTTCGGTGCCTAAATCAATCTGTATATCCATATTTAATATACAAAGATATTTCTTTAATTCATGTTTCAAGAGAAGGTTCACTCTCTTCACAAGCTCATCAACAGTGAATTTAAGAGTAGTTGAAGCGTTCATCTGCACCGCCTGACCCTTAACAGCCGATATGACATCCGACATATAGGAGCAATATGGCTTTATCCTGTCAAGCCACGACAGCATTTCCCTGGCGATCTCTTTGTGGTCCTGTTCAGTGACACTCTTGTCGTCAATGGAATCCCTGTATTCATAAGTTAAGTCTTTAAGCGCTTCAATACCGCCGGATATGGACATGATGGGTGTCTTTAAGTTGTGCGCGATTCCGCCGATTAATTGTCCGAGGGATGCGAGGCGTTCCTGTTCTATTAGTATAGCTTGTTTTTCCTTGATGATAATCAAATCTCTTACACTTTGTGTTATATCTTTGAATAATATAATAATTCCAAGAATTACTGCATTATCCTTTTTCGCTAATATTTTTGAGGTAAATTTAGGTTTTGACTCCAATAATAGCGGTGTGATTTCTATAGAAAAATGCTTGTCAAATGTATCGGAGAAAATGTGTTTTTCAAATATAACCGAACTTCGTATCTTTATGGCATCGTTTATATGTTTGATAAATTCCTCGGAATCTATTTTAAGATTTCTGGAATGATTTAGTGTCATTTTAAAATCGGCTTTTCTTTTAATATCAAAAATATTATCAAATGTGTCAATAAAACTTTTATTGTAATCTATTATTTCCAAATGATTATTTAATACGATAAAGCTGTCAGAAATATGATCAACAACTTTTTGCAGAGCAACTGGAATTACATTGAGAAAGTTGAACTTGATGATTGCAAAAAAGTAACATACAATGGCAACTGAAATAGCGATGTTTTCTATATACACTGGAGCATCAACTATTTTGAAAGTACTTAATGTATCAACCAGAAAAGGAATCAAAGTTCCCCAGAATATCAACATGGACTGTTTTGTAAAAAAGCCGGAATTCTTGATTGAAAAATAAACAAGAAAATACAGTCCAACTAAAATACATAAATACGAGTAGATTGTATGAACAATAAAATAAGCTCCATATATGATTTCAGAGCTCATCAGACTGTATTTCACAATAAACAAATGGTGGTAATTGTTAGTAAAAATCATCAAGAGTGAAATTATAGGGATAATAAATAAAAGTAGATAACGTTTTGTAAATCTTATTCTGGTTAATGCAAAAATGATACCCGTAAAAAGTAAGGATATGGATACAAAAGTTACTCCGACGAAATACAGTTGTTCCAGCATGGTCTGTATTACGTCACTTATGTTTTTTTGCAGTCCGTTATCCTGTATGTACTTCTGAGTCAATATGGATAGGTTCCAGATAAAGAGAGATGAAATCAGGCTGAAAAATGCATAGTGTATCTGTTGTCTATTCTTCATTCTTGCTATAAAAATGATCAGCAAAAAGGTGAGCAAAGTGGATATGCCTAATAAGATAGAGTAAATATCATTTTCTATCATATTAATACCCTCACCTCTCCTCCCCTAACATATTGGCATCTGACAAATATCCGGTTTCCTGCAGATATTTTATAAGATCAACAATATATCTTTTATCTACGGTAGGCCACTCAAATCCAAGGTGGTTCAAATATCTGGATGTAATTTGAGAATCAACCTTAATGGAATCCAGATAATCGAGTTTTCTTGTAGTACTTATATCATTGATAATTCCTGCAAGCATACCTTCTTTCACCTTATCACAAGAGATGGCTTCAATATACTTTTCAAATTCCATGCTGTTCAGTATCTTTAATTCAATCCCGAATGATTTGAATATTTCCAGCATATCCTGCATGTAAAGGAGGTTGTGATTGGTTATATGGAATATGCGTGACGCCGATTCCCTGGTTCTCGATATTAACAATAACGCTTTGCTGGCTAAATCTACAGGAGTAAATTCCACATCTAAATCCAGGGAATTATCGGGAATTGCTTTCAGTTCCATTAATGATTTAATGATGTTACAAAAAGCATTATCGTCTGCATTATGTTGAAAATGCCCATCAGAGTACCTCGCCGTCAAATTACCCATTCTGTATATACTGGCAGTCAATCCTTGTCTAATAGCTTTCAACACCAGATTTTCAGCCTCAAATTTACTTCTTACATATGCATTATCCAAATAATTCTGACCTATATAAAAATCATTCTCGGTTAGTGTAAGGTTACTTCCCCCGTTTTTAACCAAATAGCTTCCGGAAATTCCTATTGTTGAAATATACTCCAGTTTTGCTCCAAATTCGCATGAAAAATCTATGATTTTTTTTGTCCCATTTACATTTATTTCTTCAAATTCATTGTAATTTCCAAAATATTTCACGAGTGCCGCCGCATGTATGACCGTATTTATATTGCCGCCCAATTCAGCATATTGTTCGCAGGTTAAGCCAAATCTAAATTTTGTGATATCTCCACTGATAGCAAAAACTCTTTTACCGATTAATCCATCATAAGTATTTGCAAAGTAAAAATGGAGAGACTTTAATAGTCTATTTCCGGCTTCTTCATCATTTTTACCGCGAACAAGGCAATAAACTGCTGATCGAGTTTGCTCAATCAACTGACTTAAAACGTGTATTCCCAAAAAGCCTGTTACACCTGTCAATAATACATTTTCATGCTTATCATCATCCGGGTCCGGATTATCTGTTTCTTCTTTCGATACCACACTGGCAATATCAAGTTCCTGCATAGAAGCATCTTCTCTTACAACACCTTTGATTTTGTCAGCAAGCTCCATTATGGTAGGATATTCATAAAGGTCGGCTGCCGATATACCCCAATTGTTTTTATAAACCCTTGTCAGCAATTGAATGATAGCTAAAGAATCCCCGCCAAACTCGAAAAAATTATTGTTTATTCCAATATTTCCGACCTCGAGTATATCGGACCATACCCTTGAAAGTTCCTTTTCAATTTCATTCCTTGGCGGAATATACTGAGTTTCCGTATTTGAAAATTCCGGCTCGGGCAATTGATTTTTATCAACCTTACCGTTTGGTGTCAGAGGCAGTTTGTCCATCCTGATGTAATGCGCCGGCACCATATAATCCGGCAATTCATCCATTAAGTATGACCTGATCTGTGAAACCGGTATTTCTTCTTCATATACTACATATGCCAGTAGTATATTCTTTTCAGACTTGTCTGTTTTTGTCGTGACAACAGCATCCTTAATACTTTTTATGTTCAATAATTTCTTTTCAATTTCTCCCAGTTCTACCCTGTATCCTCTAATCTTAACCTGATTATCAATTCTGCCAAGATACTCTACGTCCCCTTTGGCATACCACCTCCCCAAGTCACCGGATCGATACAGTCTTTCTGAAGGATTATACGGGTTGATTACAAATTTCTTTTCAGTCAGTTCCAGCCGGTTAAAATACCCTCTGGCCACACCGTCCCCTCCAACGCATATTTCTCCAGGTATGCCGATAGGCAGCAGATTGAGGTTTTTGTCCATAATATACATGGTTAATGTAGGCAAAGGCTTGCCGATGTTGCTTCTGGACGATAATACGTCTTCCGCGGACAACTCTTTAAATGTAACGTGAACAGTTGTTTCCGTTATTCCATACATGTTAATCAATTTCGTATCGGGGTATTTACATTGAAAATTTTTCAGCATGGACGGTTTTAAAGCTTCTCCGCCGAAAATAACATATCGCAAGCCAAGATCGTTCTCACTGTGCTTCATTTCTTCATAGATAAGATTATAGAAAGCTGCAGGAGTCTGGTTCAATACTGTTACATTGTATTCCTTTAAAATTTGAAGAAACTTTTGAGAATCTCTTGCAATACTTTTTGGGATTACTACCAAACTCCCTCCATACAGCAATGCTCCATACATTTCCCATACGGAAAAATCAAAACATAAGGAATGGAATAAGGTCCAGACATCAATTCCATTAAATTGGAATTGAAATTTATTATTGAACAGCAGTCTTACTACATTTCTATGTTCTATCATTACAGCCTTTGGATTGCCTGTGGAACCTGAGGTATAAATTATATAAAGGATGTCATTGGGCTTGTTTATATTTTCAAGATTACTTGGATCCTCCTGATATGTTTCTTCTTTATCCAATAATAAAATCGCATTTGTAAAATTGGTTTTATGTATGAATTGGCTTCGGGTCAACAAAATTCTGCTGGAAGAGTCTGCAAGCATAAAATCAAGCCTGTCTTCCGGATAATCCGGATCAAGCGGAAGATATGCACCGCCCGCTTTCATAACAGCAAGTAAAGCAACAATCATTTCAAAAGATTTTTCGTCCATTACTCCTACGATTTCATCTCTTTTTATACCGATTTTCCTTAACTTTCTTGCCAATTGATTTGCCCTTACATTCAGTTCGCTGTATGTGAATTTTTTATTGTTGAAAATCACCGCGGTATTTTCAGGTGTTTTTTTGACCTGTTCTTCAAATAATTCATGGATGGTTATATCCCTGTTATATTCTGCCGAGGTATTGTTAAATTGACAGAGAATTTTCTGTTTTTCCAGCTCCGACAGCATTTCAAACTTTGAAATTTCTTTATTAGGATTATCAAGGGCATGCCACAATAAACTGATAATATGCTGGTGAATAAACTCAATCTCAGTAGTGTTAAAAACATCCGACAGATAATCATAATCGATGATCAAAATGCCCGAATCTTCCCTGTCATTGATGTTGATAATGAGAGATTCAATTTGATATCCGCTGAAATGCCATCTTGTGTCGCATTTTATGCTATGATTTTTTTTCAGCTTGGCATTCTGGTATGTCAGTACAATATCAAATATTTTGTCTATGGTATTATTATTCTCTCTTATCTGCTTGATAATAAGGTCATATGAATATTTCTGGTGCTTGAATAATGTAAGAATTTCCCTTGAAATATATTCAATAAAGGAGCTGAAACTCATATCCCCGTTTATATTGATGCGTATGGGCACCGCAGTACTTGCAAACAACCCTGCGGTATCTTTTTCTCTTGCATTGGATCTGTTTAATAAGGTTGTACCTAATACGATATCTTCTTTGGCAGTTATCCTATTTATATACATATACAATGCTGATAAAAAAATTGTATATTCGGAGAACCCATTTTCCGAACAATATGCATGTATCTTATCCGCCAATTTCCTGGGAATCTGGAATGTCCTTCTTTTTGCTTTTGCGTTTAAAGTATTCGATTTACGGACTTTTATTGTAGTTATCTCATGCCAATCCTGTAACTTAGTACTCCAATATTGTTTATCCTTCTCATATCTCAATGTTTTCTTATATTCTTCTTCCTTTAAAATATATTCCAGATATGAGGGTTTCATATTTTCACATATAGACTCCCCATTTTTCAAAAGCGTATAATATTCCAATATAGAATTTGTTAGGAGAACCATTGTCCATGCATCCGAAATAAGATGGTGAATTTTAATAAAGTAGCCGCCATCAGAATCATTTACTTTAATCAGTGCAAAATAAAATAAATTGCAATCTATTAAGTTGAATGGAATTTTTTTCTGTACGCTGTCCCATTTGTACAATTCATCTGTTCCAGAATTGCTGAAATCAAAGAAATCAAAATGAACATATTTATATTCTGAAATATATTGTTTCGATTCATAATCGATTTCGGTAAATCTTAACCTTATACCATCATTTTTCTCAATAAATTTATTAATCGCTTTTTCAAGAATGGGATAGTCAATTCCTTCTTTTAATCGAACAGTGGCAGAAATATTACCCATACTGGTACCTGGGTACAGCTTTTCAGTATACCATATCCCTATTTGCGGATGGGTAAGCGGATAATACACTACATTATTTTCCAAGGTAGTCACCTCGTAATTATCATCAGTAAAAAATTAAAGTTAAAATTATGGTTACATAATAGCCTATTTAGAGATATTATATTGGTTTTTTCTATGTAATACAAGAGACAGAATGTGAAATTTTGCTAAAAAAGCTGGTAATAGCTGATATTACTGCATTATAGTAAGAAATTGTAATGATATCGTAATGTTGCTGTAATGTTATTTCCTGGATAATGTAACAGCTCTGTTTCTGCGCAGGCCCTGGTTACTGCATTGTTGCTATTGTTACGCCTGCTTCGCCTTCGCCATATTTCCCAAGTCGATATGACTTTATATGACTGTTGGATTTAAGATATTGATGTACGCCATTGCGAAGCATTCCAGTACCTTTACCATGTATTATGGTCACCTCGGACAGACCTGCGATCGCGGCATCATCAAGGAACTTTCCGAGTACCTCGATCGCTTCCTCTACATTTGTACCCCTGATATCAACCTGTGGAGATATGTTCATGGACTTGGACATGCCAATCTTCCCTGATCCCGTTTTACGCGTCTGAGCGGCTTGTTCGTCAATGATTTTCAAATTGGTCACATGTACATTTATTTTCATTATACCAGCCTGAATGATTGCCTCTCCATCCTTATCAGGTGTAGAGATAACTGTCCCTTTCTGGTTGAGGTTCACTATCAGTACAGTATCTCCAGGCTTTAAATTCTCCGGCGGTTTTATGTACCCCTGCTTTGGAAACAGGCTTTCGGAGATAGCTCCTTCAAGGCCGTTAATACTACCGCGAAGTCTGGCTTTTACCTCTTCGGAGGCTTTATTGCGCAACACCTCATCGTGCTCCCTTGAGGCTTGACGCATTTCCTCCAGCATGCTCTCAACATCCTGTTTAGTATCAAGCAGCAGTTTGCGTGCTTCCTCCCTGGCTTCGCGCAGCAGCTTGTCCTTTTGGGCGGACAGCTTCTGCTTCTGTTCCTCGTGTTCCTTTTTCAATTCTTCGATCTCGAGCCTGTATCTTTGCGCCTGCAGTTTTTCCTTTTCGGAGTCTGCCCGGTTCTTTTCAATTGACAGCAATATATCCTCAAATTCAATTTCTTCACCTGACAGGAATTCCCGCGCCTTTTCAAGCACATCCTCCTGCAAGCCAAGCCTTCTCGATATCGCAAATGCATTGCTCTTTCCGGGTACTCCTATCAACAGATTATAAGTTGGCCGCAGCGTCTCCACATCAAATTCACAGCAGGCGTTTTCCACGCCCTCCGTGGTCAATGCATATACCTTCAGTTCACTGTAATGTGTGGTTGCAGCAGTAATTGCTCCAATATCGTGAAGCTTTTCCAGTATGGCCATCGCAAGAGCTGCGCCCTCGGTCGGGTCGGTTCCGGCGCCCAACTCATCAAAAAGTATTAAAGACTTGTCATCTGCTTCCGAAAGAATCTTTACGATATTTTTCATATGAGAGGAGAAGGTGCTCAGACTTTGCTCTATACTCTGCTCATCTCCGATATCTGCGAATATTCTGTTGAAAACACTCAGCTCCGTACCTTCGGCTGCAGGAATGTGCAACCCTGACTGAGCCATTAATGTGAAAATGCCCAGCGTTTTCAGTGTTACAGTCTTTCCGCCGGTATTGGGACCTGTTACGATTAACTCGTTGAACCTGTCACCAACCCACAGATTGATTGGAACAACTGTTTTGCTATCCAGTAACGGATGCCTGCCTTTCTTAATATTGATACGCTTTTCATCGTTCAGCTTCGGGCAGACACAATTCAGATCAAGGCTCAGCTTCGCCTTTGCGAAGGCAAAATCGACAGCAGCGAATAGTTCCATATTCGCCTTTAACGGCTCGACTATTTCAGCGATATCCGCTGTCAGTTCGGCAAGTATGCGTTCTACTTCAAGCTGTTCTTTTATTCTCAGTTGTTTGATGCTGTTATTGGCGTCCACAACCGCCATCGGTTCGACAAAAAGCGTAGCGCCGCTCGCGGAGGAATCATGCACAAGACCCGGAACATCATTTCGGTACTCCGCTTTAACAGGCACCACATAACGGTCGCCTCTCATGGTGACAATGGACTCCTGCATCAGCTTCTGGTATTTTGAGGACCTGATCATGCTATTCAGCTTTTCCTTTATGCTGTTCTGCTGATCCTTGATTTGTCTTCGTATATTGGATAAAGCTGAACTTGCGCTATCTGAAATCTCTTCCTCGCTCACGATGGCAAGGCCGATTTTGTCTTCCAGGCGTTTGTTTGATTCAATCGAGGATATCAATCCACCAACATAATTTGTCTCTTCAGAATCCTTTTGGGTCGCTATTGAGGAATAATTTTTAAGATTTCTGGCTGCCCGAAGTGTATCGGCAACATGAAGCAATTCAGCTGGATTGAGGATCGACCCCATCTCCACTCTTCTCAAACTGCTCCGGATATCATGAAGTCCGCCTAACGGAGGATTCCCCCTTCGCAGCACATAATCCGTCGCATCTGTTGTTTCCTTAAGCATGCGGCTGATGCGTCCCAGTTCCCTTTCGGGCCGCAGTTCGTCTGCAAGTTCCCTGCCAAGTTCGGAAGCACATTGTCCTGATAATTTTTTTAGTATCTTATCAAACTCCAGTATTCTGATCGTTCTGTCATCCATAAAAATGTCTGCTTTCCTTCCATGCCGCTTTACAGCTTCATTCTAGGCTTTAGCCTATCCCGATAGTAGTTTATGAATAATGTATAGACGATATCATATACGAAAAATACGACTTCCAGTGCTATAATCAGCAGCCACCATGGTAATTTAATACTCAATTCATAACCGAAGAGCTTGCTGACGGTCAACACCGCAATGCCTGTACAAATATTGAAATAAACAAACTTCAATATATATTCGATCATGATTTTATCCAGTTTCTCAATGTAGTATTTGACAAGTCCATATAGTCCGAAAAAAATCACATAGGGTACGATACCCAGCTTATCAGGTACAATTATCAAAGAAAGCAGGCTTGTCGCCAAGAAAAAGAGCCAGCCTGCCCTGGCGCCGCTTTCAATGATCGAAACCGCAATAAAAAAGGAGCTCAATGCATAAAATGATAGTCTGTTTGTCGGCAGAACAGTTGCCAGCAGAAGACATATTACCGCAAGTGCTCCGAGAATTCCATTCAAAGCAATTTTTTTCGTGTCCAGAGAATTATTCTTCATGCATTTCCTCCAGGCTTTTTAATTCAATTCTTCAAAACAGTTCATTCTTTATCAGCAGCAGCTGATCAGATCTCCTCCACCGCACTCGCAACAGCAATCCGAACAGTACAGACACTGGCACATGGTGCAAAGATCCGGACCGCCTTTGTTATATCCTCTGTTAAAGGAATTTGTCCTGTATGCATTATTTGAATTGCTCATTCTGCCTAGCGCATTTCTATATTCATAGTTTGAAGGGTCCATGTTGACAGCTGTCTGAATATGATTGTAAGCTTCATCATACCAGCCCCTGCGCATGAATATCAAGCCCTTCAGATAATACCACGGTGCCGTGCGGTTATTGCTGCCCTCAAGCATATCCTCCGCAAGCTTTACATTGCCGCTGTTGATATGGGATTTGACCTGATTGAAAAATTCGCCATCGGCCTGACCACTCCATCCCTTGGCATTGTTGCCGCTATTACCGCCGCTATTGCCGTTATAAGCGGTTTGACGTTTTGGAGACGGATTTTTCATGAGATAATCATACGCTTCATTGATTTCCTTTAATTTCTCCTCAGCCAGCTTAGAAAGCGGATTGTCCTGGTACTGATCAGGATGATATTTCTTGACCATATCCCTGTACGCCTTCTTTATTTCGTCCTCACTTACCCCTTCTTTAATGCCAAGCACTTCATACGGATTATTCAACTTTGTTACAACTCCCCGTTCCAAGAATTTTTTCTGTTTTTCTGAGCATCCCCATATATATTATGTTCTCAAGTATTTCTTTATTAGCTTTAACATCCAGCAACTCAAACGCACGAGAAATTTCATTGAGTGAATAGGTCAGGTTAAATTCGACCTTATCACGTATTTCGTTCTTAAATTCAATGATGTCCGTGTTACTATATTTATATTGATATATCAACGGATTATAGTTTTTATCCTTAATATCCTTTTCCAGATCATCAAAAGCGTCCAGTATATATATCCACTTTCCAAGATTGTACCCAATCCACCTGAGCGCTTTGTCAACATTTTCGCTTTTGCAAAGCGGTCCATATGCTGTAACTTCTTCCATCAGCTTCGCGAAAGGCTCGGCTGCCATGTCCATTGAAGCACATTTCGCTTTTTCAAGCTGTACCAGCTCATTCAGCCTCATCTCAATAATACTGCACTTGTCTGCGTATTTTCTCTTCAGCTTCCTGAATACTTTCCGCAATACTAACATGGCTGATATCGGAACGAACCCTCCATCATCCCTGCGTTTGTCCTCCAAGCTATAATACGCCAGCAGAACGTTAAAGTCTGAGGCATAATCAACAATGCCGCTGCCGCTGATCATATGCCTTTTTTCAACCGGATGGGCAATACAGCGCATCCTTTGTACATTGACAATTTCACCGGCAGCTGCGGACAGCAATACTGCCAAAAAGGCAGAGTCATAATTCAGAAGGAAGCGTTCAAACTGTCCATGCCTTTTGGCAATCGATTTGCAAACCCCACAGTAATACGCTCTGAATAACTCATACTCCTTTATCTTCATTTCCGGTTTTTCCGGAACAATATAACCGAACATCCGCCAGCCTTTCCGAATTGCGGGGGTGTGTTATCTTACCCCAACCAGGTTGTTACATAGGGTTCCATCGCGAACAAGAAAGGCCATGAGTAAAGTAAACTTTCTTGAACATCCCCTTACCATATTAGCACAGGGTTTTGAAAAATAAAAGCATCAGGTTTGGTTTTCATTCATTTTAAGGTGTAATAATCTTGTTTCGCCTATAATGCAAATTTCAAGCCTTTTTAACATAAGACTGCTTTATTTTTTGATAAGACCTTACATACATAAAGAAAGCAAATAATGCGGAGAGCACTGCAATTAAAAAGAAGAACTTGTTAAACGGCAAACCGAACAAAATCCTGGAACTGAACGGGGTATTGAAGATCAGCATTACAATGGCCAGATAAAAGACCACTGTGGCCATTTTACCATACCAATTTGCCGAAACAACATAGTTGTCCTGTTTGTAGAGTACCAAAGCTCCGATTCCCATGAAGATCTCTTTTGCCAGAATAATTGCAAGCAGTCCTACAGGAATGAGTTTTGTTACGATGGATAAAATGAACAATGCAGTAAGCTGCATGAGTTTGTCTGCCATCGGATCAGCAATCTTACCCCATGCAGTGACAAGGTTGAACCTCCTGGCTATGTATCCGTCAAGCACATCGGTAAGACCTCCTGCCAGAAACAGCACGGCAGCCACAACGAAATGTTCCGTACACAGAAAATATGCAAATACAGGTATCAGTAGGAAGCGCAATGCCGTTAGTATATTTGGAACGTTCACCAACTCACCACCTAAGATATAATATTCTGAAATTGTAAGATTATTGCTTACACAATACTCATAACTGCAATCTTTTTTCGCAACATATATAATATCCCTATTGCAAGCTGCGTGCAAAAAACTAATATCCTGTAATTTTTTGCATTATCTGTAGTTTACCATATACATACAATTTTGTGCAATGTCGAATTTAATTCGCTGCTTTTTCGATAAGTTCATTGATTTCCGGCTTGAATTTTCTGATATTCACCGGTTTCAAGTCTGTATTCGTCCAGACATGCAACGTTTCTCCCTCGGTAATGACTTTCTCGTTACCGGCTTTATACACATCATAATGAAACAACAGTCTGGTTCCAGTATACTCTTTTATATATGTTCTAATTATGATCTCATCTTCATACTTTGCAAAACTCTTGTATGTGCATTTAAGTTCAAGTAAAGGGAGCATCGCACCATTTTCTTCCATCTTTGAATAGGGCATCCCCATCTGCTTTATAAATTCCGTTCTTCCTGCTTCAAACCAGATCGGATAATTGGAATGGTGTACAATACCCATCTGATCTGTTTCAGCATATCTTACCGTCAATCCTGTCTGTGAAATAAACATTTGAATACCCCTTAAAAAATATTAAGCCCGTGTCTTTATTCACGGGTTTAACTTTCAATACGTCATATAAGGCATCCTGTAATCAGTAACCCTTTTCAATGATAACACTGTGTGCCTCTTCAACTTCTGCTTCCGGAACAAGCACTTCATAATAGTTGTCATTATTATCGTGATTCTTGCTGATTGGTCTCAGCTTAACGAGAATTCCTTCATTTGTAAGAAGTTCCTGCAATTTTGTAGCAATATCCTTGCTTTGAGCCATATATACAACAGTCCACATTTTTACACGCCCCTTTTCGGACTAATCACCAGAAATAATTTCACCATGGCGACATAGTATTTTAGATTTCCCTCGCACCTTAATCGCGGAAGTATCCTCCGTAAACTGGGCCAATAGAACTTCTCCCTTGTCAAGTTTCTCTGTATGATGGAATTTGGTATCCCTGCCTCTGGTAAGACCAATCACATTAACTCCGTTTTCTTCCGCTTTTATGACTACATATTCTCCAAGTATCTTATCCAGTTCCCAATCCAATGAAACCACCTCGCAATTACTATATATTATTTCATTCTAAAAATCAACACAATTCGTCTGTTTAAGTGCTGTAGTCCTTTGAGCCGGAGGCTTGCCGCACTTGCTGCTGCGTCATCTGTTTTTATTCACAATTTTGACATTTTCCCTGCCAAATCTTTCAGAAAGCTCATTAAGCAGCATTTCGCACCTTTCCACCCTATATTCTCCAACGCTCATTTTGGTAATATTTCCCATGCTCTCAGCTGTACAAAACACCACTGGTGTGCTGCCATTAAAATATTTCAATAGGGAAAACGTTGATTTCATCTTCTTACTATCGATCGATTCTCCTGTCAGTATATATATTTTTTCACCTTGCCCATTGCTTCCTTTTACTGTATTCTCTTTCTTTTTTATCGGCCGCACTGCTTCACAGATGATTTTGGGCTGCTCCTCCTCCTTAATGCTGATCCTTCCGTCAATGAAAACTACATTTTCAACCACAAGCAGCCCCGCATTTCTGGATAATATCGTCGGGAATACAATAACCTCCATACTTCCGTAAAGATCCTCCAGTGTTAAAAAGGCCATGAGGTTATTGCTTTTTGTAGTTTTGGTCTTTTTTTCGGCAATTATTCCTCCAACCGTGACAAGCATACCATCAGTAATGCTTTTCCCGCCGGAAGCAATGACACCATCCATTGATTCAGCGCTCTCCGAAACATCGCCCAGATCAGAACTGTTAATTGTCGTCTGCTCAAGTATTTCCTGTTCGAATTCCATTAAAGGATGCCCCGATACATAAAGTCCAAGCATCTCCTTTTCCATTGCGAGAAGCATCTTTGAAGGGAATTCGTTCAATTCCGGGAAGCTTTCCTCCGGCTTCATGGAGTGTACCTCACCCGGTATTTCGAAAAGGGAAAGCTGCCCCTCGACTTTGCTCTTCCTGCTCTGTTGAACGCCGTCAAGAAGTTTTTCATAAACAGCCATCATCCTCGACCTGAAGATTCCGAATGAATCGAAAGCGCCACACTTTATCAGGCTTTCGACACATCTTTTATTGATATCCCTGTTCCCTATGCGTTCACAAAAATCGCTAAAGCTTCTGAACTTCCCTTTTTCATTTCTTTCTGTAATTAATTCTCCTACTGCATTTTCTCCAACATTTTTGACCGCAGCCATACCGAACCGTATTTTCCCATTTATCACAGTAAATTTGACGTCACTTTCATTTACATCAGGCGGCAGTACCTCAATGCCCATCTGCTTGCATTCGTGAACATACTGGGAGACCTTGTCACTGCTGCCTAGAAAGCTGTTGAGCGAGGCCGCCATAAATTCAACAGGATAATAGTATTTCAGCCATGCGGTCTGGTAAGCGACAACTGCGTATGCTGCAGCGTGCGACTTGTTGAATGCATAGGAGGCAAAATCCATCATCTGGTCGAATATCCTGTTCGCTGATTTTTCATCTACTCCATTCCTGATTGCACCGTTTACAAGCACCTTGCCATCCTCGTCCAAAATGCCATGAATAAAGTTCTGCCGTTCCTTCTGCATGACCTCATGCTTCTTCTTGGACATTGCACGTCTGACCAGGTCGGACCGGCCATAGGAATAACCACCGAGTTCCCGGACGATCTGCATAACCTGCTCCTGGTAGACCATACAGCCGTATGTCACATCAAGGATGCTTTCCAGCAGTGGATGCTCATATTCAACCTCACCGGGGAAATTTTTGTTTTTGATATATTTCGGTATGGAATCCATTGGGCCTGGTCTGTAAAGAGAAATGCCGGCAATGATATCCTCCAGCGATGCAGGCTGCAAATCCTTCATGAATTGTGTCATACCAGTGCTTTCAAGCTGGAATATGCCTGCTGTCTTGCCGCTGCCGATCATCCCGTAAACATCGGCATCCTCCATGTTCAATTTCTCTATATTTATTTTGACACCATAATTCTTGTAAATAAGGCTTACCGCATCGCGGATGACTGTGAGCGTCCGCAGACCCAGAAAGTCCATTTTCAGAAGGCCCAGTTCCTCCAGCAGACCCATCGTAAACTGCGTTGTAACACTCTCATCGTTTTTTTGAAGTGGAACATATTCCGTAATAGGTTCCTTTGAGATAACTACGCCGGCTGCATGAGTACTTGCATGTCTGGGCATCCCTTCAAGAAGGCGTGCTGTATCTATGAGCTCTTTGATCTTATCCTCATCCTCATATTTCATTTTAAGCTCAGGATTGAGCTCAAGAGCCTTGTCGATATTCATGCCGGTTTGAAACGGAATCATTTTCGCAACGAGGTCAACGTCGCCATAAGGTATGTCCAGTGCCCTTCCCACGTCCCTGATGGCAGCCCTTGCCGCCATTGTACCGAATGTTATAATCTGTGCCACCCTGTCTTTGCCGTATTTGCGTACGACATAATCTATGACCTCCTGCCTTCTTTCATAACAGAAGTCGATATCAATATCCGGCATTGAGATACGTTCCGGATTCAAAAACCTTTCAAAAAGCAGGTTGTATTTCAGAGGATCAATCCCCGTTATACCCAGGCAATAGGCGGCAAGACTTCCGGCGGCAGACCCTCTCCCAGGCCCTACCATGATACCGTTGTCTTTTGAATACTTGATAAAATCCCAGACGATCAGGAAATAGTCCACATACCCCATCTGTTTAATTACTTGTAGTTCAAATTCCAGTCTTTCATGATATACAGTGTCAACGGAGGTTTCTGCAAACAATCGTTCAAGGCCTTCAGTGCAAAGACTGTGCAGGTATTCATACGGTTCCCTGGAATCCGGAACGTCGAATTGGGGCAGATGCAATTTATTGAACTCCAGTTCGACATTGCAGCTCTCTGCAATTTTTACCGTATTTTCAATCGCTTCAGGTACGTTTTTAAATGCAGCGGTCATTTCCTCCGATGATTTGATATAAAAATCATCCGTACTGAATTTCATCCTGTCCTCATCCGTTATTTTCCTGCCGGTCTGTATGCAGAGCAGTACTTCGTGCGCCCGCGCATCCTCGCGTCTGAGATAATGCGCATCATTTGTGGCAACCAAAGGGATCCCGGTCTCTTTGGATAATTTGATCAGATTCTGATTGACCAGGTTCTGTTCTTCAATGCCGTTACTCTGAAGCTCCAGATAAAAATATCCCTGGCCGAATATCTCGTTGAATGTCAAAGCCTGCTTTTTCGCTTTGGTATAGTCACCCTCAAGTATTGCGGAGGGTACGTCACCGGAAAGGCATGCGCTAAGCGCTGTTATCCCTTTTGAATAGCGTCTGAGAATTTCCGTGTCTATCCTTGGTTTGTAGTAAAACCCCTCCGTGAAGCCGGCGGATACAATTTTCATCAGATTCCTGTAGCCTTCATTATCTCTTGCGAGGAGCACAAGATGACCCTGATCGGCATCTATCCCCGGTTGTTTGTCAAAGCGGGTCCGTTTTGCCGTATATACCTCACAGCCCAGTATCGGCTTAATTCCATTCTTTATTGCTGCTTTATAGAAGTCAATCACGCCATACATGACGCCGTGATCGGTGATAGCCATGCTTCCCATGCCCAACTCTCCCGCGCGCGCCATAAGAGCAGGTATTCTGTTGGCACCGTCGAGCAGACTGTATTCAGTATGGACATGCAAATGAATAAATTTGGATGTAACAGGGGTAATAACGGTCATAATAATCCTCCGGTGCCAGTCATTGACTTAAGTCAACTGCCCGCCCATGCATCCGGTCATAATAGGGCCGCAAAACAGGCACAAGGTGCGTCCGCAAGGTTTATAACCGTGATGCTTTAGCATCAATAAAGTACATTCCAAAATTGCAGAGAACAAAATCGGATCCACCTCAGAGGATAGCTTAAATCTGATTTCTGACCTCTGACCTCTGATTTCTGACCTCTGACCTCTGATTTCTGATTTCTGATTTCTGATTTCTGCTCTTCCGGTGTGTCCCCTTACAATCAAAAGGGGACATTCCTCTCTCCAGAGAAACACTTCCTGTTCAG
>DBTX01000019.1:0-20406 GCA_002307275.1 Hungateiclostridiaceae bacterium UBA1305 | reverse complement strand
GTTCAGAGAGGTGTGTCCCCTTACATTATAACTCACAACCGTCAACAATGAAAATATTAGATTGCTCGGAAAGATCGACTTCTCTCAAGATAGTTTGCTTTTTCATGTTATCATCATAGACAATCCTGATAACAGGTCTGGTTGGAAGATTCTTATTATGATGGATGACAAGCGCCCGCTCGCGAGTATTAAGCAGCACACCGGTACCTAATGGATATATGGTAACATATTTGACGAAGCTCTCAATTACCCTGGGATCAAAATGGTTGGCTCCAAGAGAAGTGATATACTCGTAGACTTCATTCGGCCTTAGCTTTTTTCTGTAAACACGGTCCGAAGTAAGCGCATCGTAGACATCAGCTACTGCTGCTATCCTGGCACAGAGCTGAATATTTTCATTTTTCAGCTGAAGAGGATAACCGCTGCCGTCAAACCTTTCGTGATGCCCGAATGCGATATAGGCAGAAACCAAACTGACCTTTTCGCTTTTTTTCAAAATTTCGTAACCGAATATCGTATGCTTCTTGATTTCCTCAAATTCATCCACTGTAAGCTGTGAAGGTTTTTTAAGGATTTCCTGCGGTATGCACAACTTTCCTATATCGTGGAGCATTGCCCCCGTGCCAAGTTCCCTGAGCTTTGTGATATCAAAGCCAAGTCCTATGCCGGTTATTAATGAAAGAATGCATACATTTACAGAATGTTCAAAGGTATAATCATCGACGGATTTTATTTCTGAAAGGTTATAAAGTATGTCATCATTTCCCAAAAGCTCATCAATGATACTATTTACCATTATTTTTACATTTTTGACATCCAGTGATGAGGAAAAATTATAATTTGTCATGGTATTTTTCGCAAGAACAACCGCTTCGTTACGGGTTTGATCATGAATGACATCTTTGACATAAACACCTTCTGATATGGCGTCTTCGAGGTATACTTCAGATACGCCGTGATTACGAAGTTTCTCTACGTAGAGCTCCTTCAGCTCAACACCCTTTGTCAGAAGTACACCGCCATCGGAATTAAATATAGTACGAGCCAGTTTTACACCGACCTGTATCGAATCGATATTAACCCTGCGCATCTCGATCCTCCAAGGATTTGTCATCAGTAACATTTATTATTTCGACAAATATAAAGAAATTCCTTCCTTATTTTTTATTAAATTAATTTTTTATTTGCAATATATTACTGGCAGTGGTCAAGTTACCCTTTATAGAATGGGTCAATCCGGGTAATAAATGCCCTATGCGTTTTGTTATGGTAATATATGTATACTATATAAGTTGCAGAAATAAATAGAAAGGAAAATGACCTCATGTTAAAAAGTATCAATAATGAGCTGACAAGTACGTTAATCTCAGCGTATTTGTCTTCAATTGCCAAAAGATTCGGTACTGCATTGGATTCTATACGCAACTTTTGCCTTTTTTCTGAAGATACCATCTACAAACGCCATTTTATCAATGAATATATGCCATTGCTATATAAGAAACATACTGCCGCGATGGTTGAAAACTGCGTTTTTTGCAATCAACTCGTTAAGTCCGGCTGTCACAAGCAATGCTATAAATGTGCCATCAGCAATTATCCGCACTGCAGTTCACTGCTGCCGGGCCTTCTCAACTGTGAATCAATTTATCCATATAACGGTGATACACTGAAAGTTCCATGGTATTATACTCAAACCTGCACCTCCTTTAGCAGGCTTCCACAGGAAAACTACTTCAGAAATTTCAATGTTTTCTTCAGTTCATCTGCCATATTTAACTTTGAAGTCCTCGAGAGTCTGGAGAAGGGGCTGCTATCAGGCGAAAAACCTTGTCATGTGTGCGCATCCATCGATTACGGGATATACAAAAAATGTACCGGGCAGAGAGATTTCCATGCCTTCTCTCCCTGCCACAAAATAGTGGATGAATTAGCTGATTATTATCAGAACCAAAATTCAAACAATGTTATCAATACAAATGTTTCTTGATCGTGAGAATAACGTTCTCTTTAATATGCTCCAGTTTTTGCTGTGCATTTTCCAAAGACGGCTCCGATACGCCATAGTATATTTTTATCTTGGGCTCAGTACCGGATGGACGTATGCAGAACCATGAACCATCTTCCAGTTCATAATAGAGTACGTTTGAAACAGGCAATTCAAGAGCTTTGTTTTCACCCGATTCCACAATGAAAGTCTCTCTGGTCTGATAATCCCTGATCGCAGCCACTTTGCATCCGCCAAAATCGCCCGTCTTTTGCCGTCTCAAGGCATTCATCGCACCACTGATCTTCTCCACACCTTCCTTGCCTTCGAGCGTGAATGAGGTGATTCCTTCAATAAAATAGCCATATTTCCGGAAAATCTCCTGCAGGCCTTCGTAGAGAGACATCCCACGGCATTTGTAGTATGCAGCCATCTCTCCGATCAGCATACTTGCGACAACCGCATCCTTGTCACGGGCAAAGGTTCCTGCAAGATAACCGTAACTCTCTTCAAATCCGAAAAGATACTTTTTCTTTCCTGTTTCATCGAGTTCCTTTATTTTTTCACCAATGAATTTGAATCCCGTCAGAACCTCTATCAGTTCAATATTATAATTTGCGGCTATTTTTCGCGAAAGCTCGCTGGTGACAATGGTCTTGACTACGAACCCGTTGGCTGGAAGGCTACCTATTGCTTTCTTTTGAGAAAGTATATATTCCAACAGCAGACAACCGGTCTGGTTTCCTGTAAGCACGATGTACTCGCCGGCTGAACTTCTGACCACTACGCCAACCCTGTCACCATCCGGATCTGTACCGATTATCAGGTCCGTGTCCTCTTTCTTCGCCAGCTCGATTGCGAGCCTGAATGCATCCTTTTCCTCCGGATTCGGAGATTTGACTGTTGTGAACTCAGGATCGGGCAATTCCTGTTCTTTGACAACCAATACATTTTTAAACCCAACTTCGTTTAAAATCCTTCTGACAGGTTTATTGCCGGAGCCATGGATCGGAGTATAGATGATTTTCATTGACCCGGCAGATTTTAAAATAACTGACGGGTTTACGACCAAAGTCTTCAGGCTGTTGATATAAGCATCATCAATCTCCTTGCCGATCATTACAAGAAGACCCTTTTCAATAGCCTCCTTCTCCGGCATGGGCACTACTGCTGTCATATCCGTTATACCTGCGATTTCACTGAATACGGCTTCCGAGCCTTCGAGCGGAAGCTGACCGCCATCTTCGCCATATACCTTGTAACCGTTATACTGTTTTGGATTGTGACTGGCAGTGATGACAATGCCTGCAGCAGCCTTCAAATATCTGACTGCAAACGAAAGCTCCGGGGTAGGTCGAAGCTCATCAAAAAGATATGCGACAATTCCGCTGGCAGCAAACACGCCGGCCGCCTCAGCAGCAAATTGCGGTGACATACGTCTGCAGTCATATGCAATGGCGATACCGCGTTTATGCGCATCCTGCACGTTTTTTGAAATATAGTTCGCCAAGCCCTGGGATGCCCTCCTTATGGTGTATATGTTCATCCTGTTGGTGCCTGCGCCAATAACGCCCCTCAAGCCTCCAGTCCCAAATTCGAGATCCCTGTAGAACCTTTCCTCTATTTCAGCTGGATTATCTTTAATTTGCTCAAGTTCCTTCCTCGTTTCAGCATTGAAATAATCGTTCCCTCTCCAAAAATCATATGTTGTCCTGCTATTCATAAATATCCTCCAATTAATGTTTCTGCCTTAGACTAAATATGTTGGTGTCCCGGATGCATGGGCGAGCAGCACCCAAATCTTTTTTCCGTTCTATATATTTTACCACAAATTATGAAGATTTTGAAAGCCCTGCTCTTTTCATGCAAGGCCCCTATACTATACTCACTATTTCAATCCTGCGAAACATCCCGAAAGACGCAGAAATCAAAGAGAGGACGGTTCTTATCATGAATTTTTTAAATTCAAAGCAAGAACCGTCCCCTTTTTGTTTTAACTCTTAACCTTTTACAGTATAATGCAGATCAGCCCGCCGCTGCCTTCGTTGATGATCCGCTGCAGCGTTTCCTGAAGCTTGAGCTGCGCATCCTCCGGCATCCTGTTGAGCTTATTGTGCAGTCCTTCGCTAACCAGTTCATGCAGCGATTTGCCAAAAATATTCGACTGCCAGATCTTGCCCGGTTCACTCTCGAATTCCTTAAGCAGATAATTGACCAGTTCCTCCGACTGCTTCTCCGTGCCAACAAGTGGTGCTATTTCAGTTTCTATATCTGCCCGGATCATGTGAATCGAGGGTGCCGAAGCCCTTAATTTAACACCAAAGCGGTTCCCCTGCTTGATAATTTCAGGTTCATCCAGTGTCATCTCTTCCATTTGCGGGGTAACGACTCCATACCCTTTGACTCTTACTTCATGCAATGCAAATTCCACTCTTTCATATTCCTTTTTAATCCTTGCAAGATCCTTGATGAGAGTAATAAGCCTGTGTTCGCCCTCTATCTCCAGCCCGGTCGTATCACTGAGCACTTTATAGAACAAATTATCCGGCGTTTCGATATCGAGCATCATATTGCCCACTCCGGCATTAATTTCCGATATATTGGCTTTTTTGACAAAGTCATAGCCGGAGAAATTAGCAATATTGTCCTTGGCTTCACGGATCTTCTGAACGCCCCTGAAGGTGTCCCTTATGGCCTGCAGCATATCGACCCTGAGCCAGTGATCTGTTTCCAGTGTCTCAACCCATCTGGGGATATTGATCCCAATTTCACAGATCGGGAATTCATAAAGGATACGTTCCATTATTCCCGACATATCTTCATTACGCATCTGAGCGCAGTTGACACTGATGACCGGAACCTCGTATTTCTCCTCCAATTCAAGGCGCAGCCGCTCAGTCTCTGCATCAAACGGCCTGATCGTGTTAAGCACGATCACAAAGGGCTTGTTGATCTCCTTCAACTCGCCGACAACTCGTCTCTCAGCCTCGATATAATCTTCGCGGGCAATATCCGTGATGCTGCCGTCTGTGGTCACAAGCAGTCCAATCGTGGAATGATCATTTATAACCTTTTTAGTACCGATTTCCGCTGCCTGTTCAAAAGGGATCTGATAATCATACCATGGAGTGGAAACCATTCTCGGGGAGTTGTTCTCGAGATAGCCAAGCGCACCTTTAACCAGATAACCGACACAGTCAACCATTCTCACCCTCAGCTTCAACGATTCGTCAAGTGTGATCTCAACCGCTTCATTGGGCACAAACTTTGGTTCGGTCGTCATGATCGTACGGCCTGTAGCGCTTTGCGGAAGTTCATCTTTAGCTCTTTCGCGGCTGTATACGTTCTCTATGTTCGGTATGACCAACAAATCCATAAACCTTTTTATCAGCGTTGACTTGCCTGTTCTTACAGGCCCAACGACACCTATATAAATATCTCCCTGCGTCCTCTCAGCTATCTGCTGATATATGCTGTATTTTTCCACGCGCTAACCCCCCTTAATCTATAAGCAAAGCGTTCCGAGCATCAATTGAAAGAGGGCAGCTCTATAACATAGCCTGTGTGTCCTCTTCCCGGTTCACAATATAAATATATGTCCGTAATGGGTTATTATTACAAAAAAGAAGTGGGGATCGTGTAGAATAACCTATCAAACGGATTTATTCACAAACACTTTCAGAATCATCTGTAAAAACTTAATATTTATGGGAAGACTGTTCCACTTTTCTCCGTCAATGCTCAGTGAAAATCCCGCATCGCCTTCGATTGAACAATTCTGTGTCCTGAGCCACATCACATTTCTGTCGTTTATGAAATCATTGTTCAGCGCTCTGAACAGCAAACCGGCAACCTCTATTGGCTGACAGTTCTTCAGTAGCAGAATGTCCATGAATCCATCTGAAAGATCCGCTTCAACAAGGTTGGAAAATCCCGCTGCATGCTTGCCATTCATTATGATGAACAGCCAAAAATCGTCTTCGATGATCTCATTATCTGTTGTGATCTTAAGATATACGGGCTTCAGGTTTGCGAACTCTCCCAAGCCTTTGATATAATAGGCAAGCGGACCGAAATTCTTCTTGAATTCACTGCTGGTATTATAGGAAACATCCACTAAATTGCCACCTGCACATGTATTAAGGCAATACTTTGTATTATTGATCAAACCCGCATCAATATGCGCAATATTCCCATCGATAATGATATCCATGCACTTCCTGATATCCATCGGTATATTGAGACTTCTTGCAAAGTCGTTACAGGTGCCTGCAGGAATGATGCCCATAGGTATGTCAAGTCCGGACTTCAGCAGTACGCTGGCTGTCATATTCACAGTTCCGTCCCCGCCGGAAACAACAGCATATTTGTAAACATCTTCTGAAAGGATTCTTTTCAGCTTGTTTTCACATTCGCCTTCAATGCGGAAGGGTATTGTAATCAAATCCTTATCGGAAAAACGTCCGATCAGGTAATCAAGCTTCTTGGGAATACTTCTATTCCCGGAAAGCGGGTTGTATATTAATAATACTTTATCCATTTCCAGCCTCCATAACTGTGTTGCTTTAGTGTCAAAAAGGAACATTCCGGAACTGCAGAGAACAAATTTGAAGTACTCATAAATCTGGTTTCTGGTTTCTGGTTTCTGACTTCTGGTTTCTGGTTTCTGGTTTCTGGTTTCTGGTTTCTGCTTTTCCCTTGTCCCCTCTCCATTTTACTTCATACAAAAATCAATTACAACTGTACCACCCTTTACATACCCGTCCATACTGCATAAATACTGCGGCGGCAGAGGATCACCCTCGTCAAATACAGTGACCCTGCTAACGACTGCTCCAGCGATCTCATTTGTAAGCTTTCCGCTCCTGAGCATCGGCATCATCTCCTGAATGAGCTGATCTAAATTTATTCTGCCCATTCTCTGCTGTTCTGATCTGGTCAGCTGTTCTTCAAGAATTCGAAGGCGTTCTTCCAGGCTTTTATTCGTCTTGTCGAATAGCTGCTCGGAAATTCGTTCCTCCAGCCTATCCTTATAAAGCATTTCCTGTTGTCTGCGACAAACGGACAATTGCTTTTCCGCTCTTTCAAGAGCTGCCCTGACGCCGGCATCCGGCGAATAAGCTGTTGTGAACCTCTGTTCCAGTTCCTGCAGGCAATCAGTGTCAACAAACATGGTCTCCAGTTCTTTGCAAATAATCCCCGCTACCTCTTTTTCACAAATAAAGTGGCTTTTACAAGCAGTTCTGCCATTTCTGCAATAATTACCGCAAACATATACAACACCCTTATCTGTTTTTTTTGCATACATGGCGCTCCCGCAGCCTCCGCACCAGATTAGTCCGCGCAGTATATGAACGATGCCCTTGTGCGGATTTCCGCCATGGTATTTTCCTGCTCTCAGTTTCTGCGCCTCTTCAAATTCCTCCCTGGTGATGATGGCATCATGAGTACCCTCTGTAGTCACCCACACTTCCTTCGGCAGACGTCTTGTCTTTTTATTCTTAAAACTGACCCGTTCACTGACACCTTGTATTGTGTTACCTATATATACGGGCGAAATTAAAATTCTCCTCACTGTGATCCTGTTCCAGTTACCACCTTCCGGAGACGGATATCCTCTTTCATCAAGAATTTCTGCAATGGAGGTATACCCCAGTCCTGAAAGGTAAAGCCGGTATATGAGCCGTACTGCTTCAGCACCAGAATCATCAATAAAAAGCCTGTTTCCTTCTCCCGCTGTTTTTCTGTAGCCAAACGGAGCATGACCTATGTATTCTCCCTTCTGTATCTTGAATCGCAGGCTGGATCGGATTTTTCGGGAAATATCCCGTATATACCGCTCATTTGCCCAGGTTTCAATACCGACGATGTCATTATCCAGTTTGCTGTCATACCTGCCGTCACTGCTCAATACCCTGATCCCGTACTCCTCAAGAAAATCAAGGAATTGCAAAGTCTTGGCATTATTTCTGCCTAGTCTTGAAAGATCCTTGACTAGCAGAATATCAATACGTGCATTCACAACATCCTCTTTGAGCCTTTTTATCCCTGCCCTCTCAAACCCGGAACCGGATGTATTATCATCCTCATAAACAGCATGGACCTGACCAAGTTCATGCCTTTTGGCATAATCCAGCAGCAGATCTCTCTGGTTCCCTATGGTTTCATAATTCTCACCGTTATCATCCCTGCTCTCCCTTACATATATCCCTATCATGCTGCCCCCGTAAACCTGCATGCAACACACTGCCCCTTTCCCGTTCCTCGAGCAGAATTCTGAGTATCTTGTACCTTATTTCCAAAGCGGATACCTCTCCCGTGTAATTCTTCACCAAATTTCTCTTAACCTCACGTCTTCCGGCCATATGAGCATTTCCCCCATACTGAGACTTGGCTCTTCTATCAATGAATCACTCCTGTTTAATTATATTGCCGAAAATTTGTCCCATATTATTTAAGCGTAAAATGATTTATTCAAAATGATCCTATTTTTTAAATTAACTTTGCTGAAAAATATGTTTATTCGATTTTAAAAGTTGTATAATATTCTTATGCTGAAGGGAGGTTGACAGATATGTCAAGAGAGATTCCTCAAAAGCTTGTGTCCTTTTTGAAAACCGCGCTTGAGGATGTTGATGACGGTTTTGAATACGCATCCGAATTAAACAGGATACTGAATTCAGATGATTGTCAGGCAGTACTCTCTCCCAAGGAAATTGACGCCTTAAGAGAATATGCGGAGAATGTCAAAAAGGTTGGAGAAATTAATTACTATACAAAAGAACAGATTTCTGAGATTGAAAGAGAACATTTCGGTACCCGCGGCATTCCAGGATACCTGAAAGTAGATCACGGCAACCCTGGGAAGCCATTGTGGCCATTCTAGACGCAAGGGGAGCTTTCGCCTGACATGCGAAACTCCCCTCTTATGTACCTTAACAATTTTAATCAATTCTAGAACAGGCCAACTCCAATATCCTCTTCTCCTTCGTTAAAAAAGTACCCAAAATCAAAAGTCCCCCATCTGCATTGCAGGAATTTACCATTCAATGCCTTTTCAAATATGGATTCATGCATGCTTAAATATGCTGCAAAAGATGATTTATCCAGCTTTTGTACCGACTTGCTTCCATTCCTGAAGAAATCCGGTTCGCAGGCTAAAAGCCTTGATGCAATATCATAAATGATATTTTTCCTCTGTTCAAGACATTTGATTAGCCATACTGCACTTTTAACATTCTCGTGGACATATTCGCCCCCTTTTGTTTCAGCAAGAAGGGATGCACCCAATCGAAAGCTTTCGGATATGCAAATGTCAGGTACTGCTTCATCGTTATTTAACACCTGTAATCCATCACTTGTCTCCTTGATGATGATATCGGGAGGTGCCGGACTCTGAGCTGAATCATTGTAGAATTCCCGTCCTGGTTTGGGTTCAAGGCTTTTCACCTTGCAAAAGATTTCACGTACCCTTTCCATAGTCAGACCTGTCTCATCCGATACAGTTTTGACATCGTCAGCAGCGATCCTGTCAAGATACTTTCCGACTATTTTCACTGCATCTTCATCCGTATCGTCAAGCTGCTTCAATTGCAGCAGCAAGCTTTCGGCAAGAGTTCTTGCACATATTCCCGGCGGGTCGAGTGACTGCAGAATGTTCAAAACTGCAGCCACTCTATCCAAAGGAACGTCGAAAAATTCTGCCGCCTCTGAAATATCCACCTTCAGGTAGCCATTGTCATCTGTATTGTCAATCAGATATTCTCCAATCATGAGGCTGGATTTGTCCAAATGCATGGTGTTGAGCTGAATGATAAGGTGCTGTTTGAGCGACATTGTGCTTTCGTTTTCTTCCTGCATCTGTGCATCCGTTTCATCCTCATTGTTATCCTGTATTGATCTGACATCCATATCCGCTTCCAGAGCCGGGTTGGTCCCAAGTTGATCTTCCAAAAAGTCAAATAATTCCCGGGAATCCATTGTAAGTATATCAAGGGCTAATTTCAACTGAGGAATGAGCAGCAGCTTTTGTGAACGTACAAGATTAAAATCTAAGTTGAAGTCCAAGCAGGCTTCACCTCGCTAACGGGTTATATAATATTATATAGACACCGGAAGCGCTTTAGACTGAGGACATCTACCAATATTGATTGTATCTCAAAAAGTAATTTTCAATGACTTTCATGAAGGAGGGCAATTAAAATCGATATTAAAAGCTATAATACTTTGTTACTACGATTACCATAAAATAAAGAAGCATCATCAGGATATAGATTGCCACAATCAATATGATCGGCCAATGTGTAAAAATAGCCCTGATATCCTTGCTTACCTTTGAAATCGGCGGAATAATCTGTGACTTGCCCTCTGTGACTTTTTTGAAAAATATTAACAATCCGGCTGTAAAAATCAGTCCCACAAAACCATACAGCAGGACCCCCTGCAGCTCGGGCCACGATATTGTCAGTTTATCCGGCTGTGCCCCCTGATCTGAAAAATACTGCAGAACTTCTGCAATTGCATTATTTAAAAAATGCGCCAGCATTCCGGCAAAAATAGAATTTGTCCTGATGACATAGTAGCCAATAATCAACCCTAAAAATACAGGTCCGAAGAAATTCGTTATGTCAAAATGGAAAATACCGAATAATATCGCCACAAAAATAACAGCTTTATAGGATCCCCGCTTTTCGTAAGCTCTGAGCATGAATCCCCTGTGCATTATTTCTTCACATATACCCGGCGAAACAGCTATAATCAAAATCCCTACCACGAGCTCCGACAGATTCTTCGGAACCGGTATGGCTTGTACCGGCAGGTCACCAATAAATTGCAAGAAATAGGCAAAAACATTATTGAGCATTGATGCGACAAAATAGGCAGGTACAGAAATTACAGCTACAAGAAGCATGGGGATAAGTCCCGGTTTATTGAATCTGAAAGCTTCCTTGATATTGATCTTTTTCACAAAACAATAGATAAGCACCGGACCCAGAATCATTACAAATTCGTTTACCAGGACGATCGGATAGATATAATTGTTCAGCTTTTGTCCCAGCAATACTGCCAGTACAATCTGATAAAATATGAATACGGCGGTGAAAATAAAAAATACAATATTTGCTCCGGTCAATGTAATTTTTTTATTCATAAAGCGTTCCTTCCAACTAAAGAAATAATCGAACCGTACTTGAATCATTCTATAAGCAGCTCTTCCGTGATAACCATATCAACCGGAACATCATACCTGCCTGCGGGAATTATATCTACAAGCTGCAGGTCGAATGCAGCGCTCACCTTCAGGCAGTCTGTCCTAAGTTTGTGCATAAACCGGTCATAATAACCTGCTCCATAGCCTATCCTGTTTTTTACCTGATCAAATGCAACTCCCGGGATCACCGCCAAATCGATCTCAGAGGGGTCAAGAAGCTCCAATACCGTGCTGTCCGGTTCAAGGATCCCCTTATAACCGGGCAGCGTGTCCTTATTGATGTCGTTTATTTCATATATTGATAAAGTGGGGACTTTATCTGGAACTGACAAAGCAGGGACTTTCTCAGCGACTGACAAAGCACGCTCAAGTTTCCCATGTGCTCTGTCTGGAAGTGGCGAAGCACTAATGTCGTCCTCCACTACTACCTTTGGCAGCGCCACCCTTTTTCCGTCATGCAGACATCTTCTGATGAATTCGCCTGTCATGACTTCATTTCTGTAATCCATATATGCCAGTATGGTTGCAGCCTCTTTATACTGTCTTAACGCATATATCCTTTCAAAAATTGCTGTACTCTTACTTCGGATTTCCTCCGCACTAAGACCGGTTCTCAATTTCAACACCCTTTTGCGTATTTCATCCTTTGATTCCATTTGCCGTTTCAACCTCCAAGCAGTGCAGCCTTAATAGGCTGCAAAACAAATGTAGAAAGCATATATAGAAAAACCAATATGGACATTGTAGCACCAATGGTAGCGGCATACAGGGAAACGGACCTGAAGCGGCGAATTCTCACAAGAACCGTATAGGAAAGTCTCGACAATAGGAACAGGAACGCAGAAATAAAGATCAGTCCGGCTATGATATACGGTACCAGTCCATTCAGATAAAGAATGCATAAAGCAAGCAAAAATGAATATAGCGGTATCAGTTCGACTATACTCTTAAGAACTTTTTTTTCATTGGCGCCCTCTATGCTGAAATGCGCTGCAGGCACTAAAAACAGCGGGATCGGGAGTCCAAAAAACGCTCCTGTCAGCAGTCTCGTAGTATTATTCGTACCGATAACACCGGTGTAGGATAATAAACCATCCAAAACCATCGGCAGCATTAGAACGCACATAAAAGCTGTCACTGCAATGCCTGGAGGTTTATCAGACCTGAGTCTGCGTGTCAGCAGGAGAAAAAGCATTGAGGTAAAAATGCCGGCATATATGCCGGTATCCCTGGCACAGACCGGCAATACTGTAAGGCCTGCGTAGAGGGATCTTGAAGGCAATTGATGGCAAATGAGCGAACCAACCAGGTTAAAGAAATCCTCGAATCTTTGCATCGCCTAATATTTAAAATTCGTCAGGTTTGCTGATAATGCGATAAGTATGAAGCAACCAATACAGGAAATTACAAACATAACAAGGGAAGCAACCAGCAGCGCCACTCCGAATGATTTCCTGTCACTGTCGCCGTCCGAATTCATAAAGACAATTGCGGCAATAATTCCTGCAAGTTGTCCTATTCCGGGCAATAGAGTGAAAAGTACTGTCAGGAATACCTTCATGCCATTGCTCAAAGGTGCTTTTATGCCTCCGTCATAATTGTAATTTGGCGGAGTACCGCCGCCAGTGTATGGCTTGTATTCATTTCGCATCTGCGCGGAATATTCCGTCTGTTGTCGTGGCTGGCTTACAGGCGGTACTATGCCGGGGCTGGTCGTTGACTTCGTCAGTTGCTCGCCCATGCTTCCTGATGGTTCTGGATTTCCCTGCTCTCCCATGTTTTGATTTTCTGAAACGGTCGGAACCGTATTGGCATCCTGCCCGACCTGCTGTTCCATATTTACCTGTCCGGAATTTTCATCACTGACCGGTTTTCCCTCTGAAGGGTCTATCCTGTAGCTATTATCAAAGGTAACTTCAAGAATACTTCCGCAATATGGACAGCGCCCTGCTCCAGCTGGTATGCTTTCACCACAGAAGCCACATTTTTTTTGTTGATTATTATCAGAAGTCAAAAATACACCTCCCTGTCTATGAATATAAATATAGTATTCGCTTAACTCGCAAAAAATCCTTTTTCTTGTTTGCTAAATATACACAATTAAAAAAATTGGGGATCACTATCGTTTTCTTATTCTTTTGAAAAAAGCATATTTTCTACATATCTTTCTGTAAAATCTACAGAGGCAGACAATTCAACATATTTTACCTTATTCTTTATCTGTCTTGTAAGCTCCAGCATATGCCTTGACAAAAGCCCTTCAACCGCTCCGGCACCTGAAGCATTACCTATCGTCTGAATTCTGTTTCCGAACTCTCGCGGCAAAAGCCCAATTCTCAATGCACTTTCCATATTGATACTGCTGCCGAAGCCACCTGCCAGATATACCTTTTTCACAGCTTCAGCACCAGCACCCGACAGTTTGACCAGTGTCTCAATTCCAGCTGCGATTGCTGCCTTGGCATTCTGAAGCTCCCTGATATCTCTCTGCGTTATTACGATCTGTACTGAAGTACCCCTATCATCTTCCGCTGTGAGCCGGAATGCGCGTATACCTTCAATGGACACAATCCTGTGTGCGTATTCCTCTTCTGGCAGGTCTGTTTCATCCTCATCCGCAAGTCTGCCCGTTTCATCTATCACTCCCGCATCCAGCAAGGCTGCGATCACATCAATTATTCCCGAGCCGCAGATCCCGACCGGGCTTTTATCCCCTATTGTCGTGTATTTAAAATCAGGCGCTTGTCCGACACTGTCAATTGCTCCTTTTACACCGCCTACTCCATTTCTGATATTGGCGCCTTCAAAGGCCGGACCCGCCGCAGTGGAACACGACATCATCCAATCCCTGCAGCCGAGTACTATTTCACCGTTGGTGCCGATGTCCACCAGCAGCGATATTTCCTCGTCCTCATACATTCCGCTGGATAATATGGCAGCGACGGTATCAGCCCCTACATAAGCGGAAACACCTGGGAAAACTACTCCCACCCCACTTTTGTTCATATGCAGATCCATGCTCCGCGGATCGAAACGCATCATTTCCGTCGTAACAGGGATAAATGGAGCTATAGCGATATTTGATGCGTCCAGGCCTGTCATCAGGTGCATCATTGTGGTGTTGCCCGCAAAAACAGACATATAGATGCCGGTATGCTTTATTCCGGATTTTTGCACCAAATCGTCCAGTAATTCGTTTATGCAGCTGATAATGAGGCTTTGCAGCACACCTGCTTCCTCTTTGGACTGCATGGCATATGAAATCCGTGAAATAACATCCGCGCCGTATTTCCGTTGGGGATTGAGCCGGGAGGCTACAGCAAGGCATTCACCCGTTGTCAGGTCATGCAGATAGGCTGCAACCGTAGTTGTGCCTATATCGAATGCAGCTCCGAACAGTTCATCTGTCGTATTTCCAGGTTCTACTGCAGCCAGCTTTCCATCAATACCTGCCAGTGTTACCTGAAAGCCTGACTTTCTCAGTACTTCAGGAAGTTCCTGCAGTAAAGCGGTATCATATGAAGTTAATTCCGGCTCAGCAGCAGACAGCACCCTTTCCAGATCAGGAAGCTGGTCATCTAAAGCAGGTACCGCCAGTTCAACATATTGCTTTGTCACAGACGGTACAAGCTTGATATTGCGTTTCAATCCCCCTGTTATAATAGAGGCTTCTCTTGCAGTGTCCTCCGGATATACATCCAGATCGGCAGTAATAATGCTTCTGCAGGCCAGCCTGTAACCGTCGGCAATTCTTGCAGCGCCTAACAGCTCCCTTTCCTTATCGGAAGGCTGATCCTGAATTCCGACTACTTTTACCGCACATTTGCCGCAGGTGCCTTTCCCTCCGCATGGGGTATCAAACGGAATTGAATTATGCCTGAGCAATTCCAGCAGATTGGCGTCATTATCCACCATTACCGCTTGCGATCCATCTTTTTTGTGTATGGTTACAGTATGCCTCATATTGCCTCCGTAATTTTACTCCTGTGGCTTGTATTGCTCGATTTCCGCATCTCCGAAGGTGCCCATCCCGTTATAGGCTACAAAAGCTGCATCTATAATATGGAATGCAACTGCCGCACCTGTGCCCTCTCCAAGCCTCATCCCGAGTCGGAGCAGCGGTTCCAGCCCTATTGCTTCAAGCACCGCATTGCTTCCGGGTTCAGCCGATCCATGGGCGGCAAACATGAACTGTTTGATTTCAGGCTTCAGTCTGACTGCGACCAGAGCAGCTACTGAAGCAATAAAGCCGTCAATCACGATTGGCAGTCTGCATGCGGCCGCTCCGATATAGCAGCCCGTTAAGCCTGCGATATCAAGTCCTCCAAGCTTTGACAGGACATCGATCGGATCGGCAGGATCCGGCTTGTTTACTTCTATTGCTCTCTTTATCACTTTTATCTTATTGTCCAGATCCTTGTCACTAAGCCCTGAGCCTCTTCCAACAAGCGGTTCCAACGGTTTCCCTGTCAAAACCGCAGTGATCGCGCTGCTGGTAGTAGTGTTTCCTATGCCCATTTCACCTGTGCCAAACAGTTCGACTCCCTTTCGATGCAGTTCGAAAACCACCTCGATTCCAGTCTCAATGGCCTTTATCGCCTCGTCACGTGACATTGCAGGGCCTATTGCAATATTTCCGGTACCCATGCGGATTTTTTTGTTGATGATCCCTTCAGCTTCAAGCTTCGCATCAACTCCGATGTCCACTACGGCAATATCAGCGCCTGCATGTGAACCAAGCACATTCACACCGGTTATACCCTTCATGAAATTCTGCGTAACAGTGGCGGTGACAGCTTTGGGACAGGAGCTCACTCCCTCATCCACAACCCCATTGTCGGCACACATAATGATGATTGTCTTTTTATCCACACATGGTCTGGCCTTGCCTGTGATACCGGCAGTCTGCCTGACGATATCCTCCAGCCTGCCAAGACTGCCCAATGGCTTGGTCAGGCTGTCGAGCCGTTCCTGTGCGAGCTCCTGCGCCTTCCTGTCCAATCCCTTTATTGTTTCCAGTGTCTTTGTCAGCAGCATTTGTATCCTCCTTATGATTAGCCGGATTTTGTTTCTTCTATGGCGCAATTCGCTTACGAATCTGAATAAATGGCCTTGGTAAAATCTCGGGGGCATCGAGCCCATTCGATTATGACCGGATTTGTTTATCATATGGCGCAATTCGCTTACGAATTCGCCTAAATGGCCTTAAAAAAAGCCGTTGCTTTATCGTTCTGAAAGCAAGGCTTTTTGAAATCCGTTATTCGTGGTCCTGCACGATCTCCGTTGTTTCGGCCTCGTCCTGCTTCCTTCCGCATTTGTAGCAGTATTCCATTTCAATATCGAGTTCCATGCCACAGTTTGGGCACGCCTTTACATTTCTAAGTTCAAGTATCTTCTCTCTCATCTCGTCTATGTTTTTTATGATCTCGTCTATCTTCAGACAGTGTTCCAGAATTTTATCTCCGACACTTTTCCCCTCGGTGTAATCCTCGTAAAGCTGCTTGCCTATATCTGAGTAAACCTTTCTGACTTTATCCTCTTCAGTGTTGATGTTCATGTTCAATTTGGTCACTTCCACTACACTTCCAGATTTCTTCGCTGCGGCTTTAGCTGTATCTGTAACCTTTTTTGTAAAATTATCCAGTACTGACACAATAATCTCTCCCTTCAGCAGAACATTCATTTACAATACTAATATATTATTCCATTCACACGTCAAATACAATACAAAATTCAGGTCGCAGAATAATGAATTAAAAAAACATAGTCATTTTACCCTGTTTCTTGACTAATATATTTGTAAATAATATAATCAAAGGAAATTCAACGCAATCCTTGTGTTTGCAATGCAAAGGAGAGAAGAGCATGGCTGCTGAAATCAGAACAAGATTTGCGCCCAGTCCGACAGGGTATATGCATATCGGTAATTTGCGGACAGCTTTATATGAATATCTGATCGCCAGAAAATTAGGCGGTAAATTTATACTTAGAATAGAAGACACTGATCAGGACAGGTTTATTGAAGGAGCTACAGAGGTCATTTACAATACTTTGAAGATGGCAGGCCTGAAACACGATGAAGGCCCTGACATTGGCGGGTCATACGGACCATACGTACAGAGCGAGCGGAAGAACTCTTATATGGAGTATGCAAGGAAACTTGTCGGTCTCGGTGGAGCTTATTACTGCTTCTGTTCAAAGGAACGCCTGACATCTCTCAAAGAGGAGTATGAAAAGGAAGGCAAGGCTTACAGATATGACAGGTGCTGCATTGGCTTAAGCAAGCAGGAAATTGACGCGAAGCTTGCAGCCGGCGAACCTTTTGTTATTCGCCAGAAGATGCCCGATACCGGCAGCACAAGCTTTGATGATGCTGTCTATGGTACGATCACGGTTGACAACAATGAACTTGAAGATCAGGTGCTCATCAAATCAGACGGACTGCCCACCTACAATTTTGCGAATGTAATTGATGACCATCTGATGGGTATTACACATGTAGTCAGAGGGAATGAATACCTTTCCTCTACACCGAAATACAACCTGCTTTATCAGGCCTTCGGCTGGGAAATCCCCACCTACGTACATGTATCGACGATCATCAAGCCGGATGGGCGCAAAATGTCAAAGCGTTCCGGGGATCCGTCCTTTGAAGACCTTGTATCTCTGGGATACCTGATTGACGCCATATTGAACTACGTCGCACTGCTTGGCTGGAGCCCCGGTACTACTCAGGAGATATTCTCACTGGAAGAACTCGAACAAGCTTTTGACATACACGGCATAAGCAAATCACCTGCTGTGTTCGACACAAATAAGCTGAACTGGATGAACGGCGAATATATACGCAAAATGACGCCAGAGGCATTCCATAGGATTGCTGCTCCATTCTACAGTAAAGAGCTGGTTGCTTCGGGAATAGACACATCCAGAATAAGCAGGCTGCTGCAGCTGCGGACTGAGGTTCTGTCTGCAATACCTGGCAGCATAGATTTTTTCGCTGCACTGCCGGATTATGATATTGCTTTATATGAGAACAAAAAAATGAAAACGAACCCTGATAATTCTCTTGAAAACCTCAAAGCTGTATTGCCGGTTCTTCAAGGTATTAGGGAGTGGGAAAACAATACGATCTACAGTACCCTGACAGAATTCGCCCAGAGTCTGGGCATTAAAAACAGCCAGGTGCTCTGGCCCATACGTACCGCCCTTTCAGGCAAGGATGTTACCCCAGGAGGCGCTACGGAGCTGGCGGAGATCCTTGGAAGGGATGAATCCCTGAAGAGGATTATTAAAGGTATTGAGAAGCTTGGCGGGAGGTTATGATATGACAAATGAACCTTTAAATGAAAATGCAGCTGGTAATGAATCTCCGGAAACTGTCTCGAATTTCATATTCGACTTTGTAGAAGAAGATATTTTAAGCGGCAGATTTGAAAAAGATAAAATAGTAACGCGTTTTCCGCCGGAGCCTAACGGCTATCTGCATATCGGGCATGCAAAAGCTCTATGTATTGATTTTCTGACAGCACATAGGTTCAAGGGCCACTGTAATCTGCGATACGACGACACCAACCCCATCAAGGAGAGCGTCGAGTACGCCGAATCCATGCAGCAGGACATCAAATGGCTGGGCTTCAACTGGGACGGCCTTTATTACGCGTCCGACTATTTCGATACGATGTATGAATGCGCCGTCAGACTTATAAACAAAGATCTTGCCTATGTCTGCGACCTGAGCGCTGATGAGATAAGAGAATACAGGGGCACGTTGACCGAACCTGGCAGGGAAAGCCCCTTCAGAAACCGTTCAGCGGCAGAAAACCTCGATTTGCTCGCAAGGATGAAAGCGGGAGAATTTACCGAGGGCGCCAGAGTTCTTCGGGCGAAGATCGATATGGCCTCCCCTAACATTAATATGCGCGATCCTGTAATTTACCGCATCATGCGCGTGGAACACTATCGGATCAGCAACAAATGGTGCATTTACCCGATGTATGATTTTGCACATCCGATCGAGGATATGATAGAAAATATATCCCACTCTCTGTGCTCTCTGGAGTATGAAGACCACAGACCGCTCTACGACTGGGTTGTCAATAATGCCGGACTGGACAGCAAACCGCGTCAAATCGAGTTTTCACGTCTGAACCTCACCTATACCATGATGAGCAAGCGTAAGCTGCTGCAGTTGGTCAACGAAGGTTTCGTAACAGGCTGGGACGATCCCAGGATGCCTACATTGTCAGGGCTTAGAAGAAGGGGCTATACGCCTTTCTCCATCAGGGATTTCTGTGAAAGGATCGGCGTCGCTAAAACGAACAGCATGGTTGATTTTGCACTCCTCGAACACTGCATCAGAGAAAACATGAATGCGGACGCACCCAGAATGATGGCAATACTAAGGCCGATCAAGGTTGTTATTGACAATTACCCGGAAGGTCAGGTTGAGTGGTTCGATTGTGAGAATAATCCGGAAAATCCCGATATGGGCACAAGAAAAGTACCGTTTACACGGGAGCTCTACATTGAGCAGGAGGATTTCATGGAGAATCCTCCAAACAAGTTCTTCCGGCTGGCTCCAGAACGCGAAGTCAGGCTGAAAACCGCTTATTTCATAAAATGCGAACGTATAATGAAGGATGCTGACGGCAGCATTACAGAACTGCATTGTTCCTACGATCCGGATTCAAGAGGCGGCAATTCGCCTGACGGAAGAAAAGTAAAAGGTACTCTGCACTGGGTATCCACCGCACATGCCCTGAATGCTGAAGTCCGCCTGTACGATCATTTGTTTACCGTACCGGATCCCGGTGCGGCGGAGGATATGCATTCCATCATAAATCCTGCTTCGCTGGAGATTTTGAAGGACTGCAAGATTGAGCCCAATCTCATTTCTACAAAGCCTGGCGACCGTTATCAGTTCCTCAGGATGGGTTACTTCTGTACCGACCAGGATTCAAAGCCAGGGGATTTGGTGTTCAACAGGACAGTGGGACTTAAGGATTCCTGGTGCAAGGAATTGCAAAAAGGTTAGTATTGTAACTTTTTATTCGTGTAAATCATATTTGGAGGCATCCTGTTTTGTTAAGTGAAACAGGGTGTCTTTTTATTTTAATCATGCTTCGCAATTGTAGAAGTATGCGCATTCGTTGAGGTATGCGCATTCGTTGAGGTATGCGAAGTAAACAGGCTAGATATGTATTCTGTA
>DBTX01000050.1:2924-25543 GCA_002307275.1 Hungateiclostridiaceae bacterium UBA1305 | reverse complement strand
GAAGATGCTGATGTTTGTTCCGTAACGGCGGAGATATTCTGAATTGCAATCAATGTATCATCTTTTGCTGTTTCAATTGTCTTTAGCCGTTTTAGAATATTGTTTAAATTATTGGCGAGATTATTTACATGACAACTAATATTATCAAATACATTTACCGTCTTAGCTAGGGCTTCTGTTTGAGAAGCTACTATGTTTTCTGCTCTCTCTGCTGTAGTTACGGTTTCTTTATTTTGTAAGTCGATGTCTTTTACGGTATTCTGAATTTGTTTTGCAGCATTTACGCTTTTTTCAGCCAATTTTCTGATTTCCTGTGCGACCACTGCAAATCCATGACCCGCTTCACCTGCTCTTGCTGCTTCTATCGAAGCGTTTAAGGAGAGGAGATTTGTTTGAGATGCAATACTATTGATTATATTGACAAAGCCCTCAATTTTCTTGGATTGAGCCGTATACTCCTGAATTTTCCGGATAACATCCTGTGTAATTTCGGAGGTTGCCTTTGATTTATTATTTAACTCACCGATAATATTCAGCCCTTCACATGCTACGGTTTGGGTTCTATTTGCAATTTGCTCAATTTCATTTGTATTGCTATATACCTGATTAATCTGACCCGAGAGATTGGACATTTGAATCAGACAACGATCAGCATCTCCTGCCTGTTGAACAATTCCCTGCCCGATTTCCTCAATTGTTCTCGATATTCCCGTGGTCGCGTCCAGCAAATCGCCTGCAGTGCTTGTCAGGCTCAATGCCGAACCACTGACTGTGCCACCTACCTCTTGTACTTCTCCAATCAAGGTGCGCATATGTTCCACCATGTCAGATATCCCATTTGACAAAGCCAGAAATTCATCTTTTCTCTTTGTATTGAATTTCGCAGTTAAATCACCCTTGGATACCTGAAAAATGGATTTCTTCAAAGCACTAATCGTTCTGCTGATTCCACCGGCTATTAAAAATACTACGAATATGGCAATAATACATGCTGCGGTTACGAATACAATACTTAACACTCTAATGCTTTGTACTTTATTTAAAATTGTGTTTTTTGGAACCAGAGCACAAACAGCCCCATCCATACCATTAAATTTACTATATATGAATAAATACTCTTTGTTATTATACTTTTCATAGGAATAACCACTTTGCTTATCCGATTTCATTGCATTCTTATAATAGGTTAAACCCGTGAATATACTTTTTACGTTCATATTTGTCAATGTTTCCCTACCATCCGCTGTGACAAATCCTAAAATACTTCCTGATCCCATATCGTACGCGGAGAACATATCCTTAATCTGTTTGGCTGAAACATCAACGATAATATAACCCTTACCGCCACTCATTTTCCTGATGATAGAAGTTGCGTAGCTATCCGGATTATAGACCTCTGTGCCTTTTGGCATTGCCTGATCCAATTCGGAATGTTCACCAATCCATAAAAATGAAGCTTTTTTTTCTTTTAATTCCTTACCGATATCGGATTGTGTGATCAAATCGTACAGATTACTGTTGATATCACCCAGAGTAGATATTCCCAGGCCATTCTTGCCAATTAAATGGATTCTGGAAATGAAGTTATTGGACGTTGCGTTAAGAGATATTCTATCATTTATATCATCATATGATTTAATACTGCTTAGGGCTTCTTCAGCACTTAAATTGAAAAATTCCTTAAAATTAATATCGAGTGTTATCTCCAAAGATGATTTTTCAATCATACTAAAGCCTAAATTCATATATTTGCTGATTGCATCCATTGTGTCAGATGCACTGGCTTCATAATTACTAATAATAGCTTCTTCTGATTTTTTATAAGATACGATACCATAAATGGCCAGAAAAACAATTGGAATTAATAGTCCAATAAAAAGTTGAACTTTAATGCTTTGCAGTTTATTCCAGAATGTCGTACCTTTTTTTTGACCATTTGTAATAGATTTTCCAGCAGATGTGTTTAGCGAAATGGTTTTATTTTGTTTTAAATACCTAAAATTTCTTAGCTTATTTAAAACTTCGATAGGTTTAATGATACCGTTTTTCCCTTTTAGAATCTTCGTATCTATCACCCATTTCTTATTAAATTATTTCCCTATTAATAACATTAACATTTCATTAATATTTAATCAATGTACTTTTTTATATCTTTTTACTTTTATAATATATTTCGTTGCTATGATATGTTTTATTAGCGAAATTTCATTTCTGCCTTAATTTACTAACTTATTCGTGAACTTTTCTAAACATTTTCTAATCTTCATTTTATACAATAGTTAAAACCATAATTTGGGGAAATACATGGAGATATACCAAATGGATAAAGTTAAAAAATATAAAGAGCAAATTTGCCTTGCTGCCATTGTGATCATGTCTATCCTGTTTAGTTTTGCAAATTTAGGGATTGAAGGATATTCGAATCAATATTACGCAGCCGGCGTCAAGAGTATGACCCTGAGCTTGAAAAACTTCTTTTTTGTAACATTGGATCCGGCTGGTTTTGTTACTGTCGACAAACCGCCTCTGGGATACTGGATGCAGGCAATATCGGCTAAGTTATTCGGGTTCAGCGGATGGAGCATCCTGGTTCCGCAAGCTCTGGCAGGAGTATTGTCCGTGATATTGATCTATCTTATTGTCAAAAAATTCTTCGGCGGTGCTGCAGGTTTGCTGTCAGCCTTATTCCTGTCGGTTACGCCGGTTTTTGTTGCTGTCAGCAGAAACAATTCTGTCGACAATCAGGTGGTTTTTGCCTTGGTGCTGGCATGCTGGGCTTTACTGGCCGCGGTGCGCGAGGGAAAGTTCCGGTATCTTGCCGTTTGTATGCTAATGATCGGAATTGGATTTAATATCAAGATGCTGCAGGCTTATATGATTTTACCGGCAATCTTTGTTGTCTATTTGTTTTCCAATAAAATATCCATTCCGAAAAGAGTGCTCCACTTGATTGCCGGCTCCGCGATTTTGCTGGCAGTATCTTTATCATGGGCATTGATCGTGGATTCCATACCTTCGGATAGCCGCCCATATATTGGAAGCAGCAGTAACAATACGGTTATGAGTCTTATTACAGGACATAATGGTGCGGAAAGGCTTAGTCTCGGCAATTTACTGAACATTTTCAGCAAAAACGGAAATCAAGGACAATCAGGTCAAGGCCGGGACGGACAAGGCGGACCTGGCATGGGTGGATCCGGCATGGGAGGCCAAGCGCCCGGTCAAGGCCGGAACAGCCAGGAAGGAACCGGTATGGGTGGATCCGGCATGGGAGGCCAAGCGCCCGGTCAAGGCCGGAATAGTCAGGACGGGTCCGTTGATGAGGGCAGCCAGGACGGAAGAATGGGAAGCCGGCAGTATGGAGACTTCAGAGGGATACCCGACGAAAACGGCGAAGGCATGCCGGACGAAAACGGCGGAAATGTACCGGACGAAAACGGCCGAGTTATGCCGGACGGTAATTTTAACGGCGGAAACGGCGGAGGATTCGGTGGCGGAGGCCCCGGAGGAGGTCCTGGAGGCGGAGGCAACGGCGGTTTGACGGGTACCTTTGGAAATCAAACGCCTGCAGGCATCACGAGGCTGTTTTTGAAAAACGTGCTATCTGATCAGATCGTTTGGTTTATCCCGCTGGCATTGTTTGGTTTTATCGCTGCAGCGATACGGGAAAAATTGAGGATAAAGCTGGATAACGGCAGAAAACAGGCAATCGTCCTGTGGTTTATGTGGTTCCTTCCGGAATTCATCTATTTCAGTTATAATACGGGACTATTCCATTCCTATTATTTGACGATGATGGCGCCGCCGATAGCTGCGATGGCAGGAATCGGAATTGTTTCCATGTGGAATATGTACAAGAAAGGCGGATGGAAGTCCTGGTTCCTTCCTGTGGCGTTATTGTCAACCGGTGCGGTACAGATGCTGATGCTTTCTTACTTCTATCAGTCCTCCCGGATTGTTGTAATATTAATGGGATTGCTCATTGCATTGTGTTTCCTATCTGTTATTGTGCTATCTGCAATGAACCTTGTCAAAGGCAGTCGGTTAAAAATTAAAACGGTGTTTATCGGTTTTGCAGTGGCTGGAATTCTGGTGACACCTGCGGCCGGTTCCGCCGCCGCAATGTTTGTAGCGGTAAATTCCTCCTTTCCCGGAGCTGGTCTGGAACTGTTGCCTTCAAATCTGGCAGCCGGTATAGGGCAGAATAATGGAAATGACGGAAGCGGGAATATCGCAGAAAGAAGCAGCGCAAACAGGGATAAAAGAGGAGAAAACAGTAATCAAGACAGTATTGCCGATTTGGTCAGTTTTTTAAACAATCACAAAGTAAATGGGAAGAGCCAGATTGTTGTAACATCGGCTAATACCTCGGAGAGCCTCACACTGAATACCGACCTCTACGTCGGATCCCTTGGCGGCTTTATGGGGAATGAGAGGGTTATGAGTCTGGATCAATTTAAACAGAAGGTGAAGAATGGGGAAATACGTTATGTCCTGGCTGACAGCAGCGGCGGCATGGGCAAGGAAAGAGGCGGTTCGGGAAGTGAGATTATGACCTGGGTGAAGGAAAGCGGGAAACTGGTATCGTATGCTTCCGGGGATTCTTCGGACGGCTCGGACACGAACAACTCAGACTCGAACAGTTCAGTAGCGAACAGCTCGGAGCAGGTATATGATCTGGCAGGTGCCGTTCAATAGACATCTGTAGGAAATGGAAGCAAGCTTTCGCAGAAAGGAGTGTCTTTATGGAGATAAATGAAATCGTATGTTCGATTATTGTTCCTTTATACAACGAAGAAACGGTTATAAAAGAAACCTATCAAAGGCTGAAAGCCGTAATGGATTCTACGAAGGAAACGTACGATATCATTTTTGTAAATGATGGCAGCCAGGATGGAACAGCAGAAATAGCTAAAGAGATCTGCAGGAAGGACAGAAATGTAAAACTTCTAAGCTTTTCCCGGAATTTCGGGCATCAGGCAGCAATTACGGCCGGAATGGATTACTCCGACGGAAGGGCCATTATAGTGATCGATGCGGATTTACAGGATCCGCCGGAAGTTATGCTCCAGATGATTGGAAAGTGGAGACAGGGATTTGATGTAGTTTATGGAGTGAGAATAAAACGTAAAGGGGAATCCTGTTTCAAAAAATTTACGGCAAAGCTGTTTTACAGAACCCTCAATAAAATCACGGATATCCGCATTCCGGTAGATACAGGTGATTTCAGGCTGATCGACAGAAAAGTCTGTGATGCGTTGAAAACGCTGCCAGAAAGAAATCGCTATGTCAGAGGATTGATCAGCTGGCTTGGATTCAGGCAAACAGGGGTGGAGTTTATCCGGGAGGAAAGATTTTCCGGAAAGACGAAATATCCTTTGAAAAAGATGAACAAATTCGCTTTGGATGCAATTACATCTTTTTCATACAAGCCTTTAAAGCTGGCAACCTATATCGGTTCCGCCATATCCGTTTTCAGCCTCCTGATACTGGTCGCCGGGCTTGTGAAGACGCGGCCTGCGACCGGAGTTTTTCAAAATTTGATGTTTCTTATAACAATAGGCCTCTTTTTTAATGGTTTGTTGTTTATTATGCTTGGCATTATAGGCGAGTATATCGTTCGGATTTGCGATGAGACGAAAGGCAGGCCGCTTTACATTGTAGGGGATAAGGAAGGCTTTTTATGAAAGTTCAGCACAGAATATGAGTGGTTGGCTATTAATCTGTTTACCTTCGGGATGCCTCTTGCATGGGTGCAGGTTATGAACGAGGCCTTGAAGAAGAATATATGTTTTGAATTAATTTTTAAGGCAATGCTATGGTTATGTAGTTTACAGGCAGGTGGTATTCAGATCCTGTACCGGGAGAGAAGCATAATGGTACAGGTCTGTCGTACCGGATCAATCGATTTATGAATATAGGTGGGTATGAAAAAAAAGATATTTTGTTTTGCAATATCGATCATAATAGTTCTACTTGCAACCTCTTTGTATATTTACGCAGAAAATGGCAAACAAGCCCCTAACAATATCCAAAGCTCCGGAAGTGACCAGACAGGTGACCAGGGTAGTTCTACGGGGGGAGGCGGACAGGGAGGTTTCGAAGGCAGCGACCGGGGAGGCACTCAGGGCAGATTCACGGGAGGCACTCAGGGCGGATTTACGGGAGGCACTCAGGGCGGATTTACGGGAGGTGGTCCGGGCGGAGGCCAGGACGGCGGTATGCGCGGAGGTTCGGGTGGCGGATTGAACGAACGTGCCGACTCTGCTGGGAATAGTATTATAAAATATTCTACAGCAATCCTTGTGTACGCTGCACTTTTTTTTGGAGTCTTTCTTTTTATCTTGTATCTGCATGTAAAAAAGAAGTTTGATATTGCTTCAGGCAAGGCACGAAACATACTCCTGGTGATGCTCGCCGCCGGCCTTCTGTTTAGGCTGGTAACGGCTATGCTGTTTGAAGGACATCCGTATGACCTTGACATATTTAAAAATTGGGCCTCCAGTGCTGCCGATAATTTGTTGCAGGTATATTCCTCCGGCAGAGTGGACTACCCCCCCGCATATATGTATGTTTTATGGGTTGCAGGTAAATTAACCCATATTTCGGCATTCGCTTCCTATTCTACTGTATTGATCAAACTGCCTTCCATTTTGGCGGACTTGATTACTTCCTGCCTGATCTATCGGCTTTCAAAGAAGATAGTTTCTCCAGGGGCAGGTGTCATTTTATCGGCATTTTACCTGTTCAACCCTGCTATATTGGTGAATTCGACGGTTTGGGGCCAGGTAGATTCCTTTTTCACGCTTATTATCGTTGCAGCAGTTCTATTGCTTGCGGAAGAGAAAACCGCACTGGCTTGTGCGGCCTTTATCCTGGCGGTACTTATGAAACCTCAGGGCATTATTTTTTGTCCGGTGCTTCTCTTTGCGCTCCTGAAGCAAAGAAATATTGTCACATTTCTGAAAGCTGCAGGTTCTGCTTTATTGGCGGCGGTTGCGGTTGTGCTGCCATTTGCCCTGCATAATGGCCCGTTCTGGATTATCAGCCTATATACGGGAACCCTGAGCGAATATCGGTATGCTTCGGTCAATGCGTTTAATTTCTTCAGCTTGTTGGGAGCTAATTTCAAAGACGATTCTTCCACCTTCCTGATTTTCAGTTATCATCAGTGGGGTATGGCGGCAATCATCCTGATAACTGTTTTTGCCGGCTTCCTGATTTTCAAGGGACGGAAAGGAATGGTTATACCTGTTGCTGCGCTTGTCCTGATTACAGGAGTATTCGATTTTTCGACGAGAATGCATGAAAGATACCTGTTCCCTGCTGTAGCATTGGCTATTCTGGCATATGTGTATGCAAAAGACAAAAGGTTCTTATATCTTGCGGCAGTATTCAGTATGACCATTTTCGCCAACACCTATTATGTACTATATGAGACTTGCATTGGGGTTAATTCCGTTGCTTATGGTCCTGTTCTGCTTGTGACCTCCATTTTGAATGTTTTGTTGTTCCTTTATTCAGTGAAAATAGCAATAGATATGGTTTGCTGCAGAAAACGTAATGCCGAGGTTTTGCCACGATTTACGAAATAGAGATTCCGATATATATATCATAACAATCTAGAATAAGGTTAAAAGGGATAACAAAGGAGGCAGATTATGGGGATATCAGCAATTTCTTCAGCTAGTTCATCAATGAGCAGCATAACATCCAGTTCGTCTTCCGGTTCAAGTTCGGAGCAGATAAAGCTACTGCAACAACAAAAAGCTAATTTGGAAAAGAAACTTGAGAATACACAGGATGAAAAAGTAAAAAAACAAATACAGGTACAGATTAAAAACCTTGAAACGCAGATATTGCAGGCGGAGGAAAATTCATCGGAAAGCGGGAGTACGGGCAGCAGCCAGCAGAAACCATCAGGACCGCCGCCGTCAGGTGCAGCTGTGACGAACAGCACCGCATCGGATAGCAGCACTGAAGGTACTGTAGTTGACATAAAAGTGTAATATCGAATTCCGTTTCACACAAAAAGCCGGTTGCAGGCAATACTTGAGACCGGCTTTTTGCAATGTGTAATAAGTTTGTATAATATCTTATTTCGATACGGTGTTTACAATTATTACCTATCAGTGATTGATTATTGTTTACAAGCCTGTGAACAAAAGTATAACTCGATGGTAAACAATATACTGCAAAATATATTCCAGGGTGCAAGGTAATTCCACATACTCAGAAAGTACCTTATACAGGGGTGCTTTCTGAGTTTTCTTCAAGTATAACCATAACGCCTGCTTTTTGAGCTGCTCTTATCAGTCTTGAGTCAAGAGTTAATAAACTGAAAAATTTTTTAGAATTGATGGGGTGGAAGATACCCTGTTGCAGACAGTTGAACTTGATGATATGATGTTGCTGAAATCCAGACGGTTGTAGTTTTGAAGCAGGGCTTGACAGAATTTTGGGAAGATAAGAAATAATTGGAGGCATTATGCGCAAATTAACTTTAATTCTTTTCATAATTGTTGGTTTACTACTGAGCATCAGCTTTAGCAGTATTGCCTATGGAACAGATACAAGCACGGCTTCCCCTGCCGCTCTGAAATTTGTTGAGCAAAGTGCTTCTGATAAAGAGTGGGCAGATATTCAAGCGGTTCTTAAAAATTACGAGAATAGCTATGTGAATGCTGTGAACAAAGGAGACTTCAAGGCCGTCGAACCGTACATCACCCCGGGTTCCGCTTTTTACTCCCAGCAGAAGACGCTGGTGAGCAGTTTGTTCAGGCAGGGGATCGGGGAAAAGCTTGTTGGCTACTCTTTGGAACGAGCGGAGTACCTTAAGGACAAGTATAAGGTTTATGTTGTGGAGAAGATTGAGGTAAGCGCACCGGGTAAGGCAAAAAAAGTGAATGAGTATGTCTGGATCTATGACGTTAATAAGACGGCCAAGGGCATGAAAATAGGCGCCATTGCGAAATGGAGCGATTATAAGGCATATAAGGAAAGTGCTGAAGGAAGAGTAAAAACAGACGGATATTATGTTGACGATTTCGGGAATTCTTACAGCTATCAGTTGGTTGACGCTGTAAATTCTCTATATATCGGAAGACTGAAGGAGATCTCCGGCAGCAGTGGGATCCTGGACCGGCAAAAACAGCTGATTACGGATATGCGGCGGCTTGGGACCGGATTCGAACTTGTCCGGTACCAGAATCTTGATTACAGTTTTGATGAAGCGAAATTGACCGGCACAAGCTTTAACAGCTATATTTTCAAATATCAGTCCAGGGACAGGAAAGAAACTCTCCTGGACCTGAAGATCAGGTTTGACCTGGAAGAGGTTCGGATCGGATATTCGGGTTACGCCAAAATACTCGATATGAAGGTGGAAAGCTTTGAAAGCATTACCGTTCCGTTATCGGGGAAAACGCTGCAAAGCTTTATACCGAAGGGCTGGAAGCTGTTTGAAAAGGCTGAGGGGGACTTGAACAAGGACGGTCTGGCAGATACTGCCGCAGTAGTGGAAGAAGACAGAAGATGGGAGATACAGGACTTCGGGAATGCTCCCGGGCGCATCCTGATTATCCTGCTAAAGCAAAAGGATGGCTCTTTTAAATTGGGTATCAGCTCGCTAACGACTGTTTTGAAGGCGGATGAAGGTGGAGTGTTCGGCGACCCGTTCGACCGTATTTCTATTAAAGGCGGAGTGCTGTCGCTTGGATTTTATGGCGGGAGCAATTATCGCTGGGGGTATACATATAAATTCAGGTTCCAGAACAACGGATGGTTTCTGATTGGCGTAACCCAGTACAACATTTATACCGGCACTGGTGAGTATACGACGAAGGATTTCAATCTTTCTACCGGAAAAGAAAGCATTACAAAGGGTATCGAAGGCGGCAAAAGCACTGTGCAGATCATCAACAGGGGCAAAAAGACGCTGGTCGACTTAAAGAATTTTGATACGGCAAATATCAGTGATGCTGTGTTTTGAGTGTGCATACACCAGTAAATAATATGAACTAATCAAGAAATAGCACGAGTGACTTATTATTGGGCGTTTAAAATAACAGAACAGATGGAACCGTTCATTTATGACGAATGGGGTATGGTTGGATGACTATTTTTGTGCTATATTTAATGAAGAAGGGCAATGATAGAATGAAGGGGTTAAGTTTCTTATGAACAATTCATTAACTGAAGAAAATATTAAAAAATTAAGAGAAGAAATAGAATATAGAATGACCGTAAAAAGAGCTGAAATTGCAAAGGAAAAATTAGAAGCAGCCGCACATGGCGACAGGTCGGAAAATGCAGAATACAAAGCGGCTTGTGAAAATTATAGAAATAATGATAATAGAATTCAGCATTTATTAACGATGATTTCAACAGCTACTGTAATCAATGAGAAAAATCTGGATAAATCGATATTGGGATTAAATAGCAGAGCCAGGATCAGATTTGTTGAGGATGCGGATGAAGCTATTGTAACATTGGTAACAACGATGGATATAGACCCTAAAAATATGCGTTTAAGCATAGAATCGGATTTGGGAAAAGCATTATCAGGCAGAAAAGTCGGAGATGTCGTTGAGGTTAATGCGCCAACAGAAAAATATACAGTAGAGATACTGGAATTATTATAAATAAATACAAATACTATTAAAACTTCAATGCTCCTTATACACTTTTTCCATCGTAAAGCCGCGTCCTTTAACTTCGTTCACACGGCTGATGATCATGAAGGCTTTCGGGTCCACAGACAGGACAAGCTCATTCAGTTTGGGAAGTTCACGGTTTGAAATGACGGTAAGGACAACCAGGCTTTCATTGTGGTAATATCCCGTTTCTGCGTGAATCAGCGTGGAGCCCCGATCCAGGCGGTCGATAATCATCTTATTAATTTCACGGTACTTTTCACTGACGATTTTTACCTGTGTACGGGCTTGTCCGACCAGCAATACTTTATCCAATACCACCGTATAAGTCAGCACTAATAAAATACCATAAAGCACCTGTTCTTTATTGGCGAAAAGCATCTGCGACAGCAGAATGATAAAATCGAAGCCATACAATGATACGGAAACCGGAAAGCCAAACTTTTTATTCAATACGAGGGGAGGAATATCCATCCCGCCTGTGGAAGCTCCTGCCTTAATGACGATTCCGATGCTGATGCCGATCATGATACCGGCATAAAGTGCAGCGAGCAGACGGTCGGAGGTCAAATCCTGCAACTGGGGGAACTTTTGCAGGAGGCCCAGGATAAATGGAAAGTAAAATGTACTGACCATTGTGGTAAGTACAAAGGCTTTTCCAAGGAAAACTGCTCCCAAGGCAAACATGGCAACGTTAAAAATTGAAACGAAAATAGTGATGGGTATACCAAGCTGATGGTAAGCAAGCAGCGCCAATCCGGTAGAACCTCCTGTTATCAAGCCATCCGGAAGGATAAATGAGGTAACTGCCAGCGCATAGATCGTGTTTCCTATTAAAATCAATGTGATTTTTTTGATGTATCCCTTATAGCTTTTATTCATGAAATAAATTATAGCTCGAATATAGGCACAAATCAAGGAAGAAGCGCGGATACGGAAGAGTTTCAATGATTCGATGGAACTTATCGGAAGAATGTGCATCTAAACATAAATACGAATAATTAACAATATAAAGGGTATATAATGAGAAAGACAAGTACGGTAATCTTCCGGATTGGAATTGAGGTAAGCATATGAAGTTCATTCATCGTATTATAAAAACAATATTGAGTCTTAGCGCAGGCTTTTTGAGATTTCCAGTCTCGCTTTTGCTTGCATATGTTATGACCGGTGTTTTGCTGGTATTGAACAGTAATTATATATTGGATAATTTAGCCAGAGATACCCTGGTTCGCATCAGTCTGACCTGCGGTATGGGAATACCGCTTTTTCTCGGAATCAAGCTTGCATTTGAACGGAAATCTGTGTCCATCGCAGTGAAGGGCGCTGTATTAATTGTTTCCGGGCTTGCCCTTGTTGGTTATGGAATTTATATGATACCTGATTTTCAGATGGTTCCATTGACACGTTATTCTTTGCTGGCAGGTGCATTGGTCCTGTGTTTCATAACTGTGCCTTTCTTTTTCCGGAGGCAGGGGTTTGCATTATATGCAACCAAATTAATGATAAAACTGCTGATTACTGTTTTATATTCAGGAATACTCATGCTAAGTCTGTTTGCAATACTTTTTACCCTCGATAAGCTATTAGGGGTTAACATTACAGATAAATCATATGTTTATACGTCAATTCTTGTATGGGCAGCTTTCGCACCTACGTTTTTCATTGCCGCCATCCCGCCTGTTGAAGAAGAACCGGCTTTATCCAATTCACCATTGACACTGCGTTTCCTGCTTATTTACATTCTTGTTCCGCTGATTACGGTATACGCACTGATCCTGTACGCGTATTCAGCCAGGATACTGATCAACATGGCATGGCCGGAAGGCCTGGTATCCACACTGGTGTTGAGCTTTGTGACCGTAGGCATACTCGTGATGTTCCTGGTGATTCCGGTCAAGTCCGGGAATCGCATTGCGGAGATATTTACCGACTGGTATCCCCGCGCAGCTCTGCCATTGTTCATAATACTTTTTGCAGCTCTTGGTGTCCGCCTAAATGAATATGGCTTTACAGAGCCTCGCTATTTTGCTTTCATCCTTGCGCTATGGTGCTTTGGAGTAATGGTTTATTATACTTTTGTAAAACGTAAATACCTGACAGTCCTTCCGGTTTCACTTGCTTTGGTGGCAATCCTTTCGGTATTCGGTCCCATCAGCGCGTATTCCGTATCTGAGTATAGCCAGGAGAAACGGTTTGACGCCATATTGGCCCGTAATGGGATGCTGAAGGAAGACCATGTCGTACCTGCGGCGAATGTAATACCGGAAGCTGATAAAAGTGATCTGATATCTGTTATGCAATATTTTGAGAGATACCATAAGCTCAGCATGCTGGGATCACTTCCTGAGGATTTCACTCCTGACAAGGCCGTGACTGTACTTGGATTTGATTACAATAGTTCTGCATCGGGGCCTTCAGAAATGAACTATGCTGCTTATTATATTGATGACAATGCGCTATCCCTCCCGATTTCAGGGTACGATTACATGCTTCCGCTGCGTAATAATTCAGCAGGGATAGTACAGCCCGGCAATCTGGCGGTTAATTGTAACCTGGAAAATCTGGCGCTTGATATTTATGTTAACCAGCAAAAGGTTTATTCAAAAGACTACCAGGAAGTGTTAAAATCTTTATATAACAAATATCCGTCGGGCGACCGTCAGGCACTTCCTGCAGATGAACTGACTTTTGACAGTGCTTCAGGCAGTATGGATGTCCGCGTGATTTTGACAAGTATAGAAGGCAACCTGCCAGGTAATCTTTCAGAACAGATGCAGTCCGGTTTTGTGGATGGCTATGTGTTATTAAAAATGAAATGAACCAAGGGGACGTGAACCAAGGGGACGGTTCCTCTGGTTTACGACCGCGACCGTTACAGGGGGATGTCCCTTGTAACGCTTGTCACGCACATTACATCCCATTCATTGCGCATACTTTATGTATTACGCAACAAACTCATTCAAATGCTATTTTGACCATACATTTTATTTTCCAATATAGTTCTTCCACCCTATACCGTCTTAAATCCAAAGATGATATAATAAACTATTATATTTTACAAATCAAAAGCATGGTTTTGGTTAAACAAGCCATGAAGTATTTTTTAGAGCATCGGCAACTTTTTGCCGGTGTTTGGTTTTCATATGCAGATAACAGGAGGCGCAGTATGCGTATATTACATACTTCAGATTGGCATCTGGGGAAGAGTCTTGAGCAAATTAACCGGATCAGCGAGCAGAGGGAGTTCATCGACTGCCTGTGCACGACGGTTGAAGAGCAGAAGATAGACCTTGTTCTGGTTGCCGGTGACATATATGATACCTACAATCCTTCTGCAGCAGCAGAGGAGCTTTTTTACGAAGCTATTGAGAGACTCAATGATAAAGGGAGGCGCGCAGTCGTGGTGATTGCCGGGAATCATGACAATCCTGAAAGACTCTGTGCCGCCAGCGCTTTGACGTACAAGTCCGGCATCATACTGCTGGGCTATCCTGCCAGTGATGCGGGTGAACATAAAATAAAAGATATTGACATAAAAATCGTCGATTCAGGACCGGGTTGGCTGGAACTCAGTGTTCCGGGCTGCGGGCATCATGCAGTGATTATCACGATGCCTTATCCCTCCGAGGCACGGCTCGAAGAGGTGCTGTCGCAGGATGCGGATGAAGGCAGTTTACAGAGGGCGTATTCCGAGAAGATAGGCGGTATCTTTGCCAATCTTGGGGAAAAATTTCGGGACGATACGGTGAACCTGATCGTCGCACATTTGTTCCTGATGGGAGGAAGTACATCCGATTCCGAGAGGACACTGCAGGTGGGCGGAGCTATGACGGTGAACCCCGGGGTTATGCCGGATAAGACACATTTTGCTGCGCTGGGCCATCTGCACAGGCCGCAGGAGATACGCAATGCCCCCTGTCCGGTATTCTATGCAGGGTCGCCGCTTGCATACAGCTTTTCAGAATCAGATTACAGCAAGGCAGTTTATATAGTAGATGCCAAACCAGGCGAGAAGGCTGTTGTGACGCCCGTTTACCTGGACTGCGGGAAACCGCTGAGAAAATGGGTCGCGGAGGAAGGTATCGGGCAGGCGATAAAATGGTGTGAGGAAGGCCGGGACCCGAATGCCTGGATTGATCTTGAGATCGTAACGGACAGGGTGTTGACTTCAGATGAACAGAAAAATATAAGGAGTCTGCACCCGGGTATTATCAACATCCGCCCCAGACTGAAGCTGGGAGAAGCTGAAATTCTTACTTCCCCGAGCAGGGAAGGCAGAAAAATCGATGATTTGTTCAGCGATTATTATAAATACAGGATGGGAGCAAGTATCCCGGATGATTTGATGATGGCGTTCGTTGAAGTATTAAACGATAACAGTGGAGAAGATGATGGGGAGAATGCCGCAAATCGTGAATCTGATGATAGCCAGGTAAATAATGATAGTCAGCAAAGCACGGATAGCCGAAAGAAAGGCAAAGGTTCAGAAAGTGTGAAAAATGTTATGTACAGGGAGGTAACGGCTGATGAGACCGAAGCTTCTTGAAATAGAAGGTCTGCAGAGCTTTACGGATGTTCAGAGGATAGATTTCGAAACGCTGGGCGAAACCGGTATTTTCGGTATTTTTGGGCCGACCGGAAGCGGCAAGTCGACCATCCTTGATGCCATCACTTTTGCATTATATGGCAAGGTAAAGAGGGCGGAAGGCGGTACCCAGGGGATCATCAATTCGAGCCGGAATACGGCGAGGGTTTCGTTCAGCTTTGAATTGGTCCGGGACGGTAAAAGAACGGTTTACAGGGTCGAGAGGACCTACCAGAGGAGGAAAAACTCGCAGAACGCCTGCGAACCGAAGGTTGCACGCCTTATCGAGGTCACGGAAGCCGGGGATATCCCACTGTGTGACAAGGCGATGGAGGTCAGCTACTATATCAAGGATTTGCTTGGTCTGAGCAGTGAGGATTTCACAAGGGCTGTCGTACTGCCGCAGAACAGCTTCCAGGAGTTCCTGCTTTTGAACAATTCCGACAGGCGCGGCATGCTGGAGCGGATCTTCTATCTTGAGGAGTACGGTAAGCAGCTCCTGGACAAGCTTGGAAGCAAAATGGCCGGATTGAAGAGCAGGCTTGACATCATGTCGGGAGAATTGATGGGTTACGCCGATGCCTCCGATGATGCGTTGGAAACCGCCCAAAAAGCTTCGGAGACGGCACTCGCAGAAAGAAGCAGGATCGAAAAGGAATTAAAGCAGTCTGAGCTGCGATTCAATGAGGCCAGAGAGGTATGGGGCCTGGTCCGTGACCTTGACGGCTTCAACCGGAAAGAAACGGAACTCGCTGCTTCAAAAGAGTTATTTGCGGCAAAGAGAGTACAGCTTGATAAGGCAGTAAAAGCTGTCGGACTGTTGGAATCAATCAGAACGAACATGGATCTGAGTGATAAACTCAATGAAACAAAAAAACAACTTGGTGAGGTGACAGCTGCTTTGCCGGGTTTTTCCGACGGACTGGATGAGATGCGGCAAAAGGTTGAGAGCCTCAAAAAGGAAGCGGCAGCAGAACAGCCCAGACTAGTGGGCTTGCGGACAAGACTTGTGGACGCTTTGGGGATAAAGAGCGAGCTTTCCAATATATCCGGAAAGCTTGATGAAATAAATACTGTCCTCACTGGTTTAAATACTGCAATAGCAGAAAAGAATGCAATACTGCAAAATGAGATATCCTTCTTTGACAAGCTTGCACAGGAACTGGACAAGTTAACACATGAAATGGAGCCTTTGAAAATCGATCCTGAGTACCGTCAGCATATCCAGGATGGCGCAAAGCTGGAGAATGATGTTTCCGTACTGCAAGGGAATGTAAAAGAGCTTGAAGAAAAGAGAGCTTTGCTGAAAAGCTCAGGAGAAGGTCTGGAACATAAACTGGAGGAAATCAAGGAAACCATTGGAACAGTACAGAAGATTCTGAATGAAGGGTTGGCAGAAAGTCAGAAACATGCCGATTCCAAGCCTGGCGACAGAAATTCCATTTTGAAGTCGATTGAAAGGATTCATTCCGTACAGGGACTTCATAATATATTGAAGCTCAGAAAAGATGAATTGGATCAGATGAAGACCAGACTGAGACTACAGCAGGAGAATATCTCCAAAATGGCGCAGAAGGTACTTTCTCTGGAGCAAGCAATGAATATAGCCGGGGAAATAAACGGGCAATGCAGGCTGGAACTTGAGAACGCAATTAATGAAATGGATAAAAACTCCGCATACATCCTGTCGAAACATCTTACAGAAGGAGAACCATGTCCTGTATGCGGATCGACACAGCACCCGCTGCCCGCGGTTCATACCGGAGAGATCGATATGACTGGCATCGAGCAGAAGGCAGAGGCTGCAAAGGGTAAGCTTGCAGATGCGGAAAAGACATTCAAAGCCGCGGAGAGGGAAGCAATAACTGCCGGTGAACAGATGAAAACGCTGGTACAACAGAATGTTCAGATGGCAAAAGATCTGGAAGTTAAAACTGCTGAATTCGAAGCAGAAAAGCAAAAGCTGCCCGAAAAGCTGAGGATACTGGAGCTGGAGCAAGTTCAGGAGGAAGTGGAAAAGGCAAACAAAGCATATGCAGAAAAGCTTGAAACCATTGATGCTTGGGAGATCAGGCAGGGCGAATACAGGGACAGCCTGCAGAAGCTGAATAATACATTGGCAGAGCACCGGCTTGTAGAAAACGGCATTGTCACTGAACGAAAGCTGAATCATGAAAGCGCTGAACAGCTTGAACACTCACTGTCTGATGCAGTGAAAGCATTCAATGCGGTGAATGAGATTTACACTGCATTTTTACAAAAATACTCAATTGAGAATGCCAACGGGGAACTGAAACGTTTTGCCGATAACGATCGCAAGCTGCATGTGCTCCAAAAGGAGCTTGAGCAGACCCGGGAGTCGGCAGACAATAAGAAAGCACAGCTGGAAAAGCTGAGAGAAGAATTACAGCTTCAGAAAACCGACCAAATCAAGCTTGAGGCAGATGCCGGCGGGCTGAGAGGTCAATGCCTGGAGAGGGAAATGAAGCTGAAGGAAATGGCCGGAGAAGCAGATATCGAGACGGAAATCAAGCGGATCGATGCAAAACTGGAGGAGTATCCGAAGCTTGAAGGCGAATTCCTGCAGACCCTTCAAAGCATGGAAAAGCAATATAATGAGTATGTTACCCGGAAAACACTTCTTGAAAACCAGCAGGATATCTATGCCGGAAATCTGAAAACCGGTGAACTGCAGCTAAAGTCTGCTCTTGCTGAAAAAGGCTTTGCGGATGCAGCCGAGGTGCAAGGCTCGGTACTTCCTGCGGACACACAGGCGGAATTGAAAGCCGGGATCAATGAATACGATCAATCTTTATCAAATATCCATGCACAGAAGCAGCTACTTCAACAAAAGCTGAAATCAAGGACGATTACCGAAGAGGAGTGGAACCGGATCAACATCTTTCATACAGAACTGTCAGCCCATAAGCAGGAGAGTGTTTCACGCAGCGAGGTTGCCAGAAGCAGTTATGAAATACTGAAGGTAAAGCATGACAAATGGGTGGGACTCAGTAAGGAATATTCGGAGTTGAGTCATAAACAGGGGCTGTTTGAACAGATACAGAAGATATTGAAGGCAGAGCACAGGAAGGACAATAGCTTCATTGACTATATCGCTGAGGAGCGGCTCCGTTATGTTGCCGCCAAAGCTTCAGAAACGATTGGTGTTATGACGAAATTCAGGTATGAATTGCAGCTTGATGTGGAAGCCGGCTTCATCATACGTGATAATGCCAATGGAGGCGCACACCGCATGGTTACCTCCCTTTCGGGCGGCGAGACCTTCCTGACGTCGCTTTCTCTTGCACTGGCGCTGTCCGAGCAGATCCAACTGAAGGGGCAGAGTCCGCTGGAGTTCTTTTTCCTGGATGAGGGCTTCGGTACACTGGATGCGGATCTGCTCGATACAGTTATCGACGCTTTGGAACGGTTAAGCAGCCGGGAACGGGTCATCGGCCTGATCAGCCATGTACCTGAATTGAAGAGCAGGATCGGACGGCGTCTGATAGTCGAGCCTCCAACACTGCAAAATGGCGGCAGCAGGGTAATTATTGAGAAGGCGTAATGGCTGATTTGCAGCAAAATTCATTGCATCTCTGATCCCAGGGCCACAATTGCGGATTCGAAATATACCGGTGAAATATTGAAAAAAAGCTTTAAAGAGTGTATAAGGGCAAGTAAAAGTATAAAGTTTGCAATTATAACCATATTATTATATAATTGTTAGTGTAGGCGCGTGTTGTGGGAGCCTAACGGCAACGGCCTGAGCCCTGAAGGGACAGGTCATTATTGCAGCGGGGGAGTGGATCATATGGCTGTTGAAAAACCGAATGAACCGGTAAAAGTAGCTGAGAAAGAAAAAAAAGTGCCAAAGAAAACAATCAAGAAGGTACAGTCAGATTTCGATGTGAAACGCAAGGCAGTCAAGCTGGTCGTCGCACACCTGAGAAAGAAGCTGCCCGAAATTGAATTTATCGGCATGGATCACATCACTAGTTGGATAGTTGACATCGAAAAGCTGCTTAACAAGCAGGAATTCAATATGATTGAGTATATTGAGATGAGGCATAATCTTAATGATGTCATTGAACGCACGATTGATGAGGAAATGAGATTCAAACTGCGGGACTCATGGTACAGTCTGGGTAAGGCCCTCGACAAGAAGGTCAAACAAAAGTAAGTCCAGATGCATGAGCCCGGAGAATCCGGGCTTTTATATTTTACAGGTAAATCCGAACAAACAGGCGGATTTGTAAGCGAATTGCGCCAGACAGGGCTCGGTGCCCCTGCATTGTTAATTTAGTCAAATAATAATCTACTCATGGATGTATTTCTACGGGTAGATTATTTTTTTCTATTTTTTTCAAATAATTCTCTTGACATTTTCAGGCAAACGGGTGACCTATGAGGAATTTCTGAAGATTACCGAAGGAAATGAAGAGAGGTATGAGTATATAGATGGAGAGGTTTTCCTGCTATCGTCGCCAGGCATAAAGCACCAGATTATCCTTTCCAATATGATTATGAGTATGCTTATCTGGTTTAAGGGGAAGACATGCCGTGTGTTTGCAGCCCCTTTTGATGTGACTCTTTTGGGCGAGGAAATAGAAAGCAAGAATGTTGTCCAGCCAGATATACTGGTATCCTGCGATTATAACGAGCAGAGGAATGAACGTGACCGGTACACCGGGATCCCTGCCCTGGTTGTTGAGATCCTGTCGCCTCAGACCAGAAGCCGTGATCATGTTAAAAAGCTGAATGTATATATGCAAGGTGGTGTCAGTGAATACTGGATTGTCGACCCCAAAGAGATGAAGGTGGTACAATATCACTTTGTAGAAAAGGAACTCGTTGAAATGCTCACATATGGGCATTCTGACGCTCTGAAATCAATACATTTCAATGGTTTGGAATTGATGCTGGCTGATATCTTTGCGGAATGATGTTCTATAAATATATTCGGTATTGACACTGATATTATTCTGTAGATTAAAAGCTTAAAAATCATAAATTTTGCTAATGGCTATATGATGAAGAGCATTTTTTATAGAATAGACATAGAATTGGACATAAGTTGGAATAAAATGTACATATAAATGTCTAAATTTATTGACTACGCCATGAAAAATGCCATATAATAGTAGTTATAGAATGATCAGGAGGTGGTTTTGTGTTTGCAAGCGCAAGCGAAATGAAGAATAAATTCGGACTGTATCTGAAGCATGTTACGGATGAGGATGGAGAAATCATCGTCACAAAAAACAATGTAAGAGTCGCAAGGCTTGTGCCCTATATATCCGACATAGAAAAGTATTTTACAATCCGGGAAAATGCAGTTAATTACGATTACGACAAAAAAACGGTTTCGTATGAGGAATTTATGGAAATCTATGCCAAAAGCAATGTCAGGATGGAGTTCCTGAATGGCGAGATTTATATCATGAGTTCGCCCGATATCAATCACCAGGAGACTCTGGGAAATTTGCACATGGTTTTCAGGGAATTTTTTAAAGGAAAGAAATGCAGGCCCTACTTGGCGCCTTTTGATGTTCATTTCAGGAAAAAGGATATCAAGGATCCTGACGTACTGCAGCCGGATTTGATCGTTTTATGTGATCTGGAAAGCAGTGTAAATGAAAACAAGAGGTATACCGGGACACCCACGCTGACATTGGAGATCCTTTCATCAAGTACAAGAAGCAGGGATATGGTTTACAAGCTGAATTCATTTATGACATCCGGCGTATGTGAATACTGGATTGTTGACATGGATAACCAGCGGATAACAATATATGATTTTAAGGATTGCCAATTCGATAAAATGGAGGTGTACAAAAAAGGCGAGGTTGCCAGATCTGCATGCTTTGATGGCTTGGCGGCAGAGGTGTCAGCGGTGTTTGCAGACTTATTGTAAAAGATTGGCCTCTGAGCGGTCATTCAACCTTCGTAAACAGCACCTCCGTTCCTTGATGACAAGCTGCTTAAGGGACTCTGATCTATACATATAGATAATATGCGACTGAGGATTCATGGATACTTATGATATAATCAACGGGGTTATTTGTGGGAACCATTCTTTCCTTATAATTTATGTTTACTACAATATATTTTATATGTATAATATTGTAAGGATGGAGGTGTACTTATGACAGTTGACATTCAGGAGGGAATTGGAAATTGCTTAATAATTAAATTTCCATATTCTAAAGAAGCAGTTGAAAAAATACACCTTGTTGAAGGAAGAAAGTGGCACCCTGTGCAGAAGTACTGGACTGTTCCTTCTGATGAGAAAACCAGACTGCTTATTCAAAACCTTTTTTTGAGTGAACAGTTAAAATTGCCAGAGACAGACCATAATACAAATGCTGCAATAGTTGATAATACAATTGAGCATTCTGTCAGTGCTGAACATGAACCGTTTGCTGGATTGCGGTTTTCAGATATATTACATAAGCTTGATGGTGAACTTCGGCTGAAAGGCTACAGCTCAAAGACCTGCAAAAGCTATATTGGTCATGTGAGAAGATTTTTGGAGTATTTGCAGATAGAACCTGAAGCAGTAACATCAGAACATGTGCGCCAGTATATATTAATGCTTTTAACTGATCGCCATCACTCTCACGCATATACAAATCAAGCATTGAGTGCATTGAAATTTCTTATGTTGAATGTATTAAAAAACAATCCGATGAGTAATGTAATTCCATACAGTAAAAAGGAACAAAAGCTGCCAGAGGTTATGAGCAGATATGAAGTTGCTTCTGTACTAAATGCTGTATTAAACTTAAAACATAAATCTCTGCTGATGCTTATCTACTCTGCCGGGCTAAGGGTAGGAGAGGTGGTAAGGCTACATATAAGCGATATAGATGGTAATCGCAGATTGGTACATGTAAAACAGGGCAAGGGACGTAAAGATAGATATACAATACTTTCGGATATAACAGTCGTGATGCTTGAAAAGTACATAAAGAAGTATCGCCCAGAGGAATGGTTGTTCCCGGGTATTGATAAGACAAAACACCTTACGGAACGCTCCGTTGAGAACGTGTTTCGGGATGCCTGCCAAAAAGCAAGTATCTTAAAAAAGTATACAGTACATACACTTCGTCACTCATTTGCAACGCATCTTTTGGAAAATGGAACGGATTTGCGTTATATCCAGGAGCTTTTGGGACATGCCAGCTCCAAGACAACTGAGATTTATACACACGTGTGCGAAAAGGATATTCAAAGGATTCGCAGCCCTATGGATGATTTTATGGATACGGCTATAATGGATTTTCACGAAGCACCTTCGGCAATCCCCACAAATGAGAAGCATTCCCGAAATGAATTCGGGAAATGAGTAGTTAGACGAAATGTGGTGCTCAGTG
>DBTX01000050.1:2272-2674 GCA_002307275.1 Hungateiclostridiaceae bacterium UBA1305 | reverse complement strand
CGAAATGTGGTGCTCAGTGACGACACCCGGGCCTCCGGTCGTCGGGTGTAATCAGTTGAAAGATACAAAACAATGGTATAAAATGGCTTAAGATAGTGGAATATCGCATATTATTAATGAGTGGCAAGATCAAGTTTTATCAAAGATTGAATAAAGGGACTTGTTTGTCAGGGATCAAGCAAGGAGTCTCGTTTGTCAGGGATCAAGCAAGAAGTCTCGTTTGTCAGGGATCAAGCAAGGGGTCTCGTTTGTCAGGGATCAAGCAAGAGGTCTCGTTTGTTAGGGCAAGGCTTCGCAGATGGTCAGCCTAGCTCCGCCGTACGGCTGACCAGAGCACCACACTCCGCCTAACAATGCTGTCACGCAGGGGTGTACAAGGTCCGAGTCCCTGATTTGGTTCCT
>DBTX01000050.1:897-1912 GCA_002307275.1 Hungateiclostridiaceae bacterium UBA1305 | reverse complement strand
CGACAGCGAGACGTTATATGCAATAGGGGGCTGAAAGCCGCGCCGTCCGTGGCGCGGGTAAAACATGTAGAACAGCTCCGCTGTTTATTATTGAAGAGAGGTTGCACATATACACAAATTTATAATCCTTTGGAGGCATTATGAGTGTAGAGTGGTATGATATGATAGCCAAAAGAAATGGCGGGTACAAGAGTGATGCGATATATTCGGTAGAAGGGCTTTCGGGAGAAACTGTATTTGAAGAAAAACTAGTAAGTATGCTTCCTAACTATAAAATGGTTCTCGATGCAGGTTGCGGCCATGGAGAATTTACATTGAAGATGGCTAAGTATGCTACTGACTTAATAGGTATAGATTTCTCAATTGAACTTATTAGAATAGCCGAATCACTTAAGATGCATCACCAATTTGATAATGTTAGGTTTATCTATGCATCTACAAAAGGTGAGCTTCCTTTTAAGGATGGCCAGTTTGATCTTATATATGATAGGCGAGGGCCAACCTCTATACTTAACCATAGTAGAATTCTTCGTTCCGGAGGTGCGGTTTTCGGTATTCATTCTGCGGAGAAGAATAAAGTATTAGAACGCCTAGAGGCGAACGGATTTATTGATATAGAGGTTAAAGAGTATGATGAGGCGCTGATTCTATTTCCTAATGAAAGAGAATTTGCAAAGCATCTTTCGTCAATGCATGGCAATCCTGATTACACATTGCAGGAGAACCGAAAAGAACTTGATAACCTAATAATAGAAAATATGAGAGATGGCAGACTTTCTTTAAAAGAATGGAGATATATCTGGAAAGCGAAAAAACCATAAGAAAATATTAGGGGGTCGGCGTCCGTGCCGACCTTGGCTTCGCGGGGCCCCCTACTGCACATAACAAAGCTGTCCGCGCAGGGGTGTACAAGGTCTGAGTCCCTGATTTAGTTCCTGTAATAATAGTCCCATCAGTACACCACATTCCTTCACCGGGTGCGAGCACCGCCAGGGAGAAAGGCTTCGCGGGTCCG
>DBTX01000050.1:0-611 GCA_002307275.1 Hungateiclostridiaceae bacterium UBA1305 | reverse complement strand
GTCGCGACAGCGGAACGTTATATGAAACCGCATGCAAAGGGCCGCGCCATCGTGGCGCGGAAATTGATGAAAGGCTCTGGTGCCTTCAATAGGAGTTATGTGTATGTTTGAGAGAGTCTGTTATTTGCAAGCAATGCTATTTAATGAGTGGAAAAACCTAAAAAATGAAAATAGGGATTTGCCTATTGAATGGAATATCATGCATATGTATACTAGTGCTCAATTGGCAAAGTTGCTTGCAGTAAAAAGAAAAATAGACCCTGAAAAGGCATCACTTATTGCAACCTTACATGATATTGCTACAGTGATGTCTGGTAAATGTGAAAGACATGGAGAAAGAGCAGAACCTTATAGCCGAGATACTATAAAGAAGTATAATGAAAGTATAGAATCTGAATTGACGATAATAAAAGAGGAAGAAGACGCTTTTATTGAAGCTATTAGCGTACATAGTAACAAAGACGATTTTTCGAAAAATGAGTTTGCTGAACTATTGAAAGATGCAGGGCTAAATCATGAAGGAAAAAAAAAAAAAAACAAAAAAAAAAGAAGAATATAAAAAAAAGAAACAAAAGATACATAATATAACAATAATGTGTGTTGTATTGTTT
>DBTX01000034.1:5031-55195 GCA_002307275.1 Hungateiclostridiaceae bacterium UBA1305 | reverse complement strand
CAGCAACTGTTGCGCCGCCAGTGTATGCAAACAAATTAAGAACCTTTATTTCCCTTCCGGCCGCTTTTATTTTATCTTCCATCCAATTCCAATTCACAGCCTGTTCAGGGAAAATACCCGTATGCTTGAAGCCTGTGGGTTCCACATGGAATTCCAGTTCGCCGTGCCTGATCGTCCACTGTGGCGGCAGCTTCTTCATATATTCCCAATTGCCGCCCCCGCTGCTGCTCCTGTGATAATGCGCATCAGCGCCTGCCCAGGCCTTCTCATTCCCCATCACCGGCCAGATTGCCTGCGGATCGGGCCTTCGCAGCGTATAACTCCCCCAGCGTTCGAGCTTCTCACCGCCGCCGGTATCTATCAGTTCATAATCCTTCCAATCTTCAGCCAAAAGCATTGCAACATCCTCCAAAAGCCAAAATGGCGTTCGATCCGCCATTTAGAATATTCCGTAATTCAGTCTTGCCATATGTATTGAAAATATTTCAAGCATATGAATTCTATCATACACGGAACAGAAAAAAAAGACCGGGCGGACTGATATGTCATCTTTCAATCCTCGCAGTCTTTCAAAAAATTTATGACATTTCGCAAGTTTATCATGAATTAAATATCCATAATCTCCCTGCCCCCATCTCCAATATCCGATATATAGAATGAAGGTGTCAGCCCTGTCCTGGCCGTATAGCCCTTTCCAACCTCATCAATGAAGTTTTGGACCGCTTCCTCCCGTACTATGCTTACCGAACAGCCGCCAAAACCCCCTCCTGTCATTCTCGAACCGGCAACGCCTTCAATTTTTAACGCTTCCTCTACCAATACATCAAGCTCAACACAGGTTATCTCAAACAAATCCCGCATTGAAGCATGCGATTGGATCATGTATTTCCCAAATAGCGCCATATTATCGTTTTTTAAAGCCTCAACAGATTTCAGAACCCTGTCATCCTCGGTAATGACATGCTCCGCTCTGTTCCTCACCAGTTCATCATGGATCTCATGCCTGAACCGGTTAAACTGTTCCTGTGATATCTCGCCCAGGCACGTTGCATCAGGAATGAACCGCTTCAATATATCTAAAGCCTGTTCACACTGGCTTCTTCTCTCATTATATTTCGAATCTGCAAGGCCTCTCTTCTTATTCGAATTTACAATAATGATCCTGTAGCCATGCAGGTTCAATGGAACATGCATGAAGCTCAGGTCCCTGCAGTTCAGGAAAATCGCATGATCAGCTTTGCCCATGGCCGAGGAGAACTGATCCATGATGCCGCAGTTGACCCCTACATAGCGGTTCTCCGCTTTCTGGCAGATCATCGCCATTTTCACCATGTCAAGCGGCTGCATCAGCCCGTTTGCGCTATTGCCAAGAGAGACAAGTGCGATGGCTGTGGCTACTTCAATTGCCGCCGAAGATGACAGACCGGCTCCGAGCGGAACCGTATCATGGTACAGCAGATCACAGCCTGTCAGTTCATATCCTGCTTTCTGCAGTTCATCCGCCACTCCCAGCTGATAGTTGCCCCATTTCAAGGACTTGTACTCTTCCAGATGATCGAGAGAGCCTTCGACCTGAATGCCCAGATCCGTCGCGATCAGTCTCATTTTCCTGTCCTCCCTCGGCCTGGCAATGACAGTTGAGCCAAGCGTCAGTGCAGCCGGAAATACATAACCTCCGTTATAATCCGTATGTTCTCCGATAAGGTTTACACGGCCAGGTGAGGTAAATACCCGTATTCCATCCTCTTCTCCTTGATAAATTTCAATAAATTTCCTTTTCAATTCTGAAATATTCATAAGAAACCTCTCTTATTTCAAACTTGTTTTCATCCTGCTCTATCATTTACCCGAAATATATTCATTACAATACAGATTCACTTTGCAGCACATAGGAGCCGCATCATTTTTATCTGCCCAGGTATATTCACATTACAGCACTATTTTCCTGCACTGCTTTCCATAAACCTCTTATAAGCCTGGCGCAACTCCTCCGCCTTCTCCTCCGGTTTTGTAGGGTTGGCATGCGCCCATGCACCCGTTTCGCTGGAGGCATTGAACTTCTGCTTGTCAGCTGAACGCTTTGGCGGGAAAAATTCTATGTGAAAATGGTAATATTCACTGACATCGCCGCTGTTGACCGGTTCCTGATGCATACACATCATGTAGGGCATTACTTCCCCGAACAGCGCATCCAGTGTTCCGGTAGTTTCCTTCAGTGCTTTAGCCAGATTCAGCCTTTCCCTTCCGTTGAACTGGGTGAGATTCTGTTTGTGATTCCTGCTGACAATGTACATTCCATAGGGATATTCGCTGAAAAAAGGCAAAAAAACCAGAAAGTCCTCATTTTCAAATATCACCCTGTCGCCGTATTTTTTTTCATCCTTATACATGTCACAGATCAGACACGTTCCATTGGCCTCGTGATACTCACTGCAGGATCCCAGTTCCAATTCCAGCTTTTTCGGTATGTAGGAGTAACCGTAAATCTGCCCATGAGGATGCGGCATTGTTACACCTACCAGGTCTCCCCTGTTCTCAAAAATGAAGATGTACTTTATCTTCTCATCCTTCCGCAGTTCCACGAATCGTTCAGTCCAGAGGTCGATGATTTTGAGGATATGCTCCGTCGAGAACTGATAAAACGAAGAGGTGTGGTCGGGAGAATAAAGAATTACCTCACACTTGCCATAAGCTTCGGACATCCTGTACAGGTCTGTCGGTACATCATCAGGAACCGGCGGGTTTTGCGAGAGAGCGGGAAAATCGTTATCGTATTTGTAAACCTCATAATTGTCAGGCACTTTCCCTGAACCAGGGCAAAAAGGGCACCAATCCTTGGGCATCTGCGGTCTGTTCTGCCTGTGCGATGCAATCATCACCCAGTCCTTGATCAATGGATGCCAGCGTAATTCAGCCATAAAACCTTCCTCCGTACTGTTTCTGCAACAATCATTTTTTGATATGCTATATGCTTTATGTTTTCTCTTATATGATTATATTACACTGTCCAGTAACAAAGTAAATAGCCCGATGTTAATAATACATGGTATAATGTTGTATGAACGTCGACGCATACATCATTATACCATGGTAGGATGGCCCGTTTCAAAAAGCAGTCAATAGCAAGTCGTTGGTTTTCCGCAAAAATACAGCAATCAAAGTCGCATCAGAAGTGGATCCTGTTCAAAAATTGCACAAGGTAGACTAATAACAGAATTTAAGTCTGTCAAACTCATCCAGCATGGTCATATAATTATCATATTTGCAACCGACAGCTATGGAGTGGCTTGCTCCCATAATATAACCTCCTCCTGCGGCGGCAGACTCAACTGCATATCTCACATCCTTTTTGATATCTTCCCTTGTACCGCTGACAAGATGCTCAACAAGAACTCCTCCCCATAAGCACAATTTTTTTCCATATTTATCCTTCACTTCTTTCATATCCATGCCGGCAGATGCTTGAATGGATTGATAACAATCAAATCCAATTTCCACAAACATATCCATAATTTTCCAGTTATTTCCGCATGCATGCTTGAATACCGGTAAATTAAAGTGGTTGTGTATATGTCCGGCTCTTTCCTTTAATGCCGGAAATACAAACTCTTCAAACATCTGCGGAGACATCATGGGGCCGGATTTATATGAAAAGTCCTGACCCCAGAAAACGCCATCGGTACCCTTCCTGACATAAAAAAAATCGTTTTGGTTCGCTTCATGTACTGCTTGCTTAATAGCAGCTTTTACAACCCCGGGATTGGATATATATTCCGTCAATCCCCTTTCCATCCCACCCAGAAACAGCATGCCGGTTTCTTCTCCGGAAGGTCCCAGAATGAACTTGTCACTACCAAGTTTCTCTATTACATAATCTACGACTTCAAAAATAGAATCATCCGGTTTGCAAATTTCTTTTTCTTCAACATAGTCTTCCAGATTGTATTCATAGTTCCAGGTGTTCGGGTCGTTAATCATTGTAATGTCCTGGGTGGTGTCCGAATATTTATATACTCTTCCATCAGCGTCGATCCAGGTACTGGGATCAATTTTTTTCGGAGAATCAGGCTGATAATTTGCAGGTGGAACAATGGAGGATGCCATAGCGGATAAATTAACGATATCAATGCAATCGAGCTTGCCGAACAACTGGACCGTATCCTCCTTCCAGCTTTGCACTACTTCATCACGCCGTCCTTCCCAGAAGGCAATCTGGCTTTTGGCTTTAGCTCTTAGATATGTTTCATGCCCAAGTATTTTTTCAACTGTATCAAAATCAATACTGAATTCGCCGTAAGGAATTTGATCAGGAGTTTTCATGTTTATTGTCCTTTTCACTCTTTCTTTGGAATTCATCATTCTATCTCCATTTCCAATTCTTTCTCATCTTTTAGCAGTTCGCAGATTTACCTAAAAAAACATGTACTCCCAGATTGGAATGATAAGCAGATTTTCCCCTTACTACACGGAGACTTAATGCAGCACTTAAATCATTTTACGCCTTGCCTTCGATACTTCCCCAGGAGCACACGCCCATCTTTCTGGAATAATCCATCTGCAAATTTTGATACGGCTTTGCAGCAAATAGATTGCGTTTGCGGAAATTGGCCTGTGTCACCTCCACAAGAGCATACCGTACGTCGGAACCGTTTTCCCTGCCGACCAGCAGGAGAGCATCCGTCTCAAATTCTCCGTAACCTGCTTTACCCGCTTCATAGGTGTATACCGGACGGGCATTCAGATCCGCTATACCAAATGAATCATCATTCTTTAATCCAATCGTATAAGTGCTGCCGTCAACCGCAAGTGAAACAGATACACACTTGCCGCCTTCAACCGGTACAAGGCTGAGGCTTGCGGCAATATTCCCCGCCCTGGCTCTAGCTGCGGTGGTTTCCTCTTCACTGTTCCCGGTCTCGGGTATTAGCACGGATACAAAGTTATAAAACTCATTCTCTTTAAAGTAACGGCTTACATATTGTGAAAGTCCCTGCTCCGTCCTGTAGTTCCGCCGGATTTCCTCCACCGAATATGCACGGTCCCTGCCGGCAAAAGCGACAAGCAGGCTCTGTTTTGCCCCTGTTCCGGCTCTTGAGCCGGCGCATAGTTCATCCTTATCCTTTCTGAACATGTAAAGTCCTTCAGGACTGTCCTCCTCAATCCGGTAAACACCTTCAGCAACAGATTGCAGCGTTTCAGCAAAATAAAGGACGCCTGTAGTTCTGGGTCCTTCCGTAAGTGCCCTTAAACTGTCTATAATAATATATACTCTTTCATCCTTCAGATAAATGATACTCCTGTCACAGTCCATGCCAACACATGGATTATTGAGCCTCGTACGTGAAACCTCGGCAAATGAAAAACGCTCAAAATACAGCTTTTCCGTTGTAACAGGCAGATAATCCCCAATATTCTCAGCATATTCAATCAGGCCTTTTTCCTTGAACATCCTTCCACTTCGCATGATCACTCTATTATGGTAAAAATCTGCGCGGTAATGTCCATTAGTGGTAAATGCGTCACGGTATCCCCCGTCACGAAGGAAAACCGCGCCATTAGCACACAATGCAGCTATGGATTGTTCATCCGCATGCCCGTGATGAGGCTTTTCTGCATGTACAGGTATGGTTTTCTGGAGATATTTCCGGCCAAGCCTGCCATATGGGCCAATATCACGGTAATTGAACATCAGGTAGTGCGCGGATTTATCCCATCCGCTTCTGTAAACAATCTTTTTCCCGATCATATCGCATAATGCTTCACAGGATAAAAATTCCGGTTCAGTCGGAGAAATACCGTCATCAGACCACAAAAGCGCATTGGTCAAGCCTCTGGTAGCTTGAAAACCAGTATCGAGCGTCTTGTTTTCCGATACATTTTTAAATATCTTCTCTGCCGCATATTTCAAAAAACCGTCCTTGTGACGTGCAGCAACCAGTTCAATTGCGGACAGTGCCAGAAGTGAATCCGTCCCCATATCAAAGCGGCTGTCTCCATACTCCGGGAATCCTCCCCACGGCAGAATCAGCGAAGCGAAATAATTCGCGTAATAACCCATCACGGCATCAACAGAGACATGCCATATGCCTTTTGCAACGATATACTCCGACAGAGCATTAATCCATATGGCTGAGTAGCCGTTTGCATCCTCAATGGACCAGCGTCCCACATTCTGTTCGAAAAGCCGTTTGGACAAGTTTGCAGCCATCTCAGACATAGCGTTTTCCGGGAACATCTCCGAGAAGCAATTAAGCATCACTCCACGAAGCACACAACGGTTGTGCGTACCCCATTCCGCTTCATTGAAAAGGGAGGTTATTTCACAAATGCATAACTTCTCGATGCGCGCTCTCTCCGCAGCATTATAAACACCTGCCTTAAAGAGCCGGCATAAGGTTTTGAGTGCGGGTCCGAAGGAAAAAGCAATTTCAATTACCGGCATAACAGTATAATCCTTTGTGAAACCCGAACCCTTCACCGCTTCTATGAATGTATTGCCGCTCTCGGCAAAAACAGGCTTTTCACAAATTAAATCATCTTGTACCTCAAACAGTAAGAACAATGCCTTATTACATGAATGCAGATGTTTTTCATCTCTATTGTACAAATATAACGTACCTTCCATGTCAATCAGATGTCCAAGCCAGTTCAGCCCGTTAAAATCACCCGTAGAAAAAAATGTTCTCCTTGCCTCTTCAAAACCTGGAAACTGCTCTGCTGCAAGTATATCTGCAAGACTGACCAGATACGATGCGTATTCTTTTTTAGCCATACCATTCCTTCCTCTCCAAATCAATAATTTAATATGCATAAATTGTCATCCAATAGTTATATCCATTGTCTTCCCATTCACTTGTTACAAAAGATTGAAAGCTTTCTTTGGAAATTGGTTTGATCCGTAAGATAAAACCGCATATGTCCATCACTTTGCGGCACACTGCCAAAAAGACCGCAAATATAATTATGTGTTGCGAAGCAAGGTCCGACTGTAATACTTTCAGAGCCGGTCCGGGCACAAAGGCTTCCATTTTTAACGACCATGCCAATTCCCGGTTTCCATGGCATGGAAAATGCATCATGCTCCATACGGACAGCATTCGCAATATTGATTTCCAGCCTGACAGGTGCGCCTGTGCATCCAGTGGATTCAAAACTCAGGTCAAACCCATCCTCCGTCCTATTTATATGTATGTCAATGGCAATATCCATGTTTTTTGTCGCAGGACGTTGCGACTTGTCCATCCTCCACCAATCTGAAGTACCCTGATAAGCGCCGTATGGGAGATAATACTTTCCATACCCCTTATATTTCAATATATACCCTGCATCGGTTTTAGCGATCTCATTTGCCATCAAGTGCCTTTCATTAAAGAAGCTGATGTTCATGCGCATGAACAGAGATAACTCATTCATACGGATATGCAGAAAATCGGCATTATTACGGAGCAGGGTAAGGCTCATGCCATCCTCAATGACCCTTACAATACCGGAATCACTAAAATATTTATCACATGTAAAATCCACATCCCCGCTGCAGTCCAGCTCCGTGATTTCAGGATAAAGCATCAGATAATCCAGACATTCCGGTGCGTTACGATTGCCAGACATGCATTCTCCGATGATTTTTCCGGCTATAGCGGCAAAACCCGGCTCACCCAAGCGGCTGGCCCCATAAAGATACATCGGATAATACTTATCCGCAAAGACCTGCGTACCGTAATCCTGCCTTGTGGAATTACCCGTGAACACCGTCATGTCAGGTTCGAAATACGCCTTCATCATCCTCAGGTTGCGCAGAGCATATTCATTATATTCAGGCCGGTCGAGTTCCTCCGCCAGAATAAACATGGCATATTGATTGATATAATTGTACCCTCCGGCAGAACGTTCGGCGAATTCCCCGTCCCCGTTGCAGTCAATCCCTTCCACAAGGTATCTTTCAATGACCGGAAGAAGCGTTTCATTTTTTGTAATATTACGGGACAGAGCAAGTGCAGCCGATATGACCCACCGGTGGTTGGGCGTATGGAAACCTCCTGCTGAAATTCCTGAAGAGCATCTTTCAATAAGATTATATATCTTCCCGCTTATTAATCTTTCCTGTTCCGTTTCTGCAAATCCGGTTGAAATCTTGTACATTTTCGCAAGAATAATCGTTCCAAATGCCGTATCCGGTGATGAGCGCATATTACAGGTATAAAGGTTCCATGTATTGTCGTCATGCAGCCTTGCAAGGGCAAAATCAAGCATGGCGGAAACAGCTTTCAGGACGGAGGCGTCCCTGAAGTATTTGCTGTACTGATTGAAGTAGCATAACAATGGCTCCGCAATAAGCGAAGATTTATCATGAACAATACCTGGTTCCGGTAAATCAACGCCACCATAATCCGGACTGTTTTCATCCATAATTAAATTTTGCAATACTGATTTTGTAATTTTCTCTGCGCCGGCAAGAATAAATTCATAATTTTTGTTCATGTAGCCTCTCCTTACAATTATTATTACAGCATTACCTTGTACTCTCCGGGCGTAACGCCCTCATACTTTTTAAAGCTTCGAATAAACGAGTATGAAGATGAAAAACCTGCTTTTTTTGCGATATCACATACCGTTGCGTTTTTCTCCTGAAGCATTTCCTTTGCGCGGGAAATTCGGTATTTACTCAGATAGTTGATATAGGTATCTCCCATTTCCTGCTTAAAGAGCGTTGAAAAATATGAGCTTGTAAATCCGACTTTTGTAGAAATCGTATCAAGTGATATATCCTTCGAATAATCCTTTTCAATCAGTTCCACTGCCATTTTGATGTAGTAATTGCACTTATCGTTATTCTGGTTGAAATGATCGCATGCCTTGCTGAAGATTGTTGACAGAAACAGATAAAGCCTTTCGATCGTTTCATTATTTGAAAGCATGGAAAGCTCATTATCATCATTGATAAAGTAGAACTCTTTACCTGTTTTATTTGAAATTTTCTGTTCGGCTCTTTTTAAAAGTTCAAGTAACCAGATCAGAATCGTAGTTTGATTTGTTACACCGCTCCTGCGGATATGGTCGCAAATACTTTCGGCCAGAACAAAAATGTCTGCAGATGCATTATATACTACCGACACAATCAAATCAGGATTGAGAGGAGGTATGGATTCATTGCTTTTCTTGTCTCCGGATGCGACAATCACCATTCCCGAACCCAGAAAGAACCGTTTAGTCATGGCCTCAGTCGCTTCACTACAGGCACGGTCCGCATTTAACACATTATGAAACATCTGACTGATTGAAACAGATAAGGAAAATTCAAAATTCCGGCATACCGTGTCTATCAGATCATGTCCAACTTCCATCAAGCTGTCCGGAGTTGCTTCTTCTGTATTGATCAGTATCCACAACCCATTGTTTGGGCCTTTGCAGGATATTGTGACGCTTCTTGTGGAGAGCAGTTCTTCCGATATGTTTTCAACAGCAAATGCAAACAAATCTCTATCGGTTTGGGAATATATACTGCAAAAATCCGTGTAATAGTCGAATGATATCTGCATAACATAGTAATTCGGATATTCGGGTATAAATCCAAACCCGGCAAGCTTGTCCAATACCTGTCCTTCCTCATTCTGCGCAAGTACGCCGCGCATTAATTTTATAACATATGCGCTGCTGATGATTTTTCCGTTGCTCCAAAGCAGTTCGGAAACTTTATCCCTTTCAAGATTTATGGCATCAAAGGCTTCACTGATGATTTGCATCTCGCCGCTATGGAGCATCTCTCTGAAATAAGCATTGCTTCCCGTAATTTTTTTAATCAGCCTTATTATTGGACTGTACAAACCCGTTGAGACAATCCATATAAAAACAATACTGATTACAACCGTAATCAAGGTTATCATTATAATAGTATTGCGCATTGATTCAATATCTTTAAAATAATTCTCAAGTGGAGTTACTTTCACATAATACCATGTCATTTTTGGAGAATAGCTCCAGGAAACCGCAAATTCACTGCTATCCTTACTTATTATTTTAAACCCCGTACCGCTTTTGTTATCTGAAAGCACATCCGAAATTCCGGATAAAATATGCTGGTCAAGCTGTCTTGATGAATCAATCAGGTTCATATTCCTGTCCACGATATAGATTCCGCTGTCATTTTGATCCAGATTGCTGTTTACTGTAGATCCGATCATTTTTCTATCCAGCACGACAAATACTCTTCCATAAGAAATAGTGCCGAAAATCGGCAGCCCCTTTGCATAAATCAGAGAATCCGCGCCGAATAATTCATCTACAGACTGGTCGCCTCCATTATAGAGTAACCATGTATTGTTGGGTATCTCATTAAATTGATCCCCAAGTTCTATCTGATGGAATTCCTTTTCTGAAGTAATAACAGTATGATTGATTTCACTGTATACAATTACTCTATCCACGTTTTTATTCAGGCTGCTAAACAGGAAGGCCTTATCAGCCGTCGAGTAGAAATCCCCGACAAATTCAGGTGTTATATCGGCAGAAGTATTCTTAACGAGTGAATTAAGATCTTCATCCATCGCCAGTTGAATGATATCTTTTTCAATTTCATCGGAGATTGTATCTACCACTTCCGCTGCCCTGCCCAGAAGGCTTTTGTCAACTAAAGCGATTTCATTCTCTACTATGGAACTTGACCCTTCAAATATTTTTATAGATACAAAAAACAGTGCCGCCGCATTTATAATTGAAAATGCAACAACCATTTTGAAAAAAATTGATCGTTTCATTATGCACAGCCTTTCATCAATACCGGTTTAATTGCGGCATATGCTCAGGTGCTCTCTAACCAGCTTTACAGTGTCCATCGCTTCATCTATATCTCTTGCGCTATGCCAGATAATAGTACGTGAGTTTTTCAGAAACTCAAGATTGTCCTTTATTTCATCATATGTCAATTCCACAATTACTATTTTGTCCTTAAGGACTTCTGCCATCTTCTTATAAATCTCGATAGCCCGTTCACAATTCGGATCACTTGATATCTCAATAAATTTAATCTTTTCTATTGATGCGATATGGCTTAGGCTATGTCTGCCCAATGCATGCGTATGCATAAAAGCACAATCATAGCCTTCCAGAAGTTTTTTTGTATAAGGTAGTCCGAATTCCATATAGATATCCGGTGAACACAGGCAGGACGTGTCCTCAGCCAGATGTCCGACAGAATGACCCGGCAGCCACACATCAAAGCCGGAAATAACACCGCCATAAAAATCACCGGCTGCTTCAAGCTGATGATCGAACATCCATTTTTCAGCAATTGTGCAAAACTCCAATAACTCGTGTACCTTATATTCATCATCATAGAAATCCGTAAATATTTCATTTCCTCTCAGAGCATTGGCAATGTCCAAAGGGCAGCTCCCCCCGCGCAGCTTGACTGCCGCCCTGCCTGCAAGCTTTTGCTTCATGTATCTGATTCCGTCAGCTACAGCACGAAGCCATACGTTATCCTCTTCCAATTTAAGCATGCACAAATTATTGAAGTCTGTCAAATACTGTTTATGCCAACTGGTGGTGTCTGAGAACTCAACACTTCCGCCGATAAACGCGGTATGCTCAGAAATTCCATACCATGGTGACAACGCCGGTATCAGGTCGTCATCCACAGATTGGCGGCTTAGCCAGTAATCCGTAAATGTATCAATACAAGCATCCAGATATTCCTTTAAATTATCAGGGAGGTTCCACCCTTTTAATGACCGGTCCGGTGTACTGCGGATTGAACGGATATTCCTGACCTGTATCAGTGCCCCTTTTTCCTCAGAGGCATAAAAATGCTTCGTTCTGTCCATAACGTTATCTGCGTCCATACGTAGCATTAGCATCGCGTCAACTCCTGTCTCCTTCCGAATGAATTCGTAAATAATCCGGAAATTATTTTATCAGGGGATGACCATGAAGATCATCCCCCGGCAATTTAAAGCAATTGCTATTTACCCATTGTTTTGAGCGCACTGGCAATTTCCGCATCATATGAGTCGCCACCAAGCTTTTTCCAACCGCTTACATAATTTTCATATTCTTTTTCAAAGTCCTTGGAAACAATAACTTTCGCTGCGCCTTCAAACATATAGTCCTTCAGGGCTGACGCATTCTTCAGCGTATTGGGGCGCGGCTCCGTAATTACTTCATAGGTCCTTCCGAATTCTTTTGACCATTCCATCAACTGGAAATAATCTTCACCCTCCTGACCCGGGAATCTTTTCTTCAGCATATCGGTAGTAGTCCACAGGTCGGCGCTTGTAATGCCGAGATCACCTCCAACCCAGCCGATATCCTTGGCGTAGGCCGCTTGATCCGGATACACAATCGCACCGTCCACCACATTATAATGAACACCCTCCTGGCCGATTTTCAGTGTTTTGTCAATACCGCTTTCTCTCATCCATTCCAGATATTTCAGCGCAGCTTCAGGTTCCTCACTGCTCTTGGGTACAAATGAGAGGAGTCCGCCTTTCCTCGGTCCCTGCATGATTATTTCACCATTTGGATTGGCAATCGGCTTGATAGGCTTCCAGTAAGCATCGGCAACAGCTTTTTTCGTCTCTACATTAAGCGTTTTTGCAGTTCCCGGCACCTGTGGATTGACATTGACCAGTCCCGCTATACCGGAGAAAACATGCTGGTCATATTTGGCGCCATTTATATCAGTTACAAATTCAGGATGGATAAGCCCTTCGTTATAGAGCTTGTTCAGATAAGCATATGCATTCTTGGCATAAGGATTATCAACAGGAGACATGAATATACCGTTTTCATAATTACCTGTGGGCATACAGGGAATATACGGTCCATCGAATTCAACGCCAAACATGAGCAAAATATCAAGATAGAAGCCCTGTAAGCCGGTTAATCCGGGAGCCGGCAATGCAAACGGTACAACGTTATCTTTACCGACTCCGCCGGGATCCTGGGTTTTAAAGGCTTTCAACATATTATAAAGTTCGTCTGGAGTCGTAGGATGGGCCATTCCCAGCTTGTCCAGCCAGTCCTGGCGTACATACAAAGCGGTATTTCCGCCAAATTCCCCCTGTACTGCCGGTATGGCATACTGTTTGCCCCTGTAGATGCCCCAGGGCAGTGAAGTTTCGAAATACTCTTTGATTTTTGATTCCGGAGAATTGATGTAATCGGTCAGTTCATATATTCCGCCCTGATCGGCATAACCGTACAAAACATTGAAATCGTATGTGTATGAGATGTCGGGAGCAGTTGAGGATGCCATCCATACATTAAGCTTTGTGATTTCTTCGGCACGAGGGCACGCTACGAACTCAACATCAAGGTTGGCCTCGGCTAATGCATGTTCTTCGATATAATCCGTCCATTTATTGTCGATTGCTGTACCCGCGCCTTCCGGAGCACTGTTGCGGTCAAACATTTCGACCCGCACCTTGACTGGAGCCGTCGAAGTGGCATCACCGGATGCATCCACCGCAGTCCGGGTGTTGGCCGCATTTTCTCCTGTCGGAGCATTACCGTTCTCCTGGGACGACTGGCAGCCGATGAGCATCGACATACACATGACAGCAGCCAGCAGTAAGGCCAAAAGTTTTTTGCACATAATTTGTTCCTCCTTAAAATAATATGTATCCTTATCCTTTAACTGCGCCGATCATGACTCCTTTTACAAAATACTTCTGGAGCCATGGATAGACACATAGAATAGGCAGCATTGAAAATATAACCACGGCGGATTTCAGGGATTCTTCCATGACAGCTGCTCTTGATGCGTCAGACAGCCCATCAAGTATCTCGCTCTGGCGGCTCAGCAGCAGTATCTGTCTCAGCTTAATCTGGAGGGTGAAAATATCCGGATCACTGATATACAGCATGGGATTGAAATAGTTGTTCCAATGGTTTACCGCATAAAACAGTGAAAGTGTGGCGATTCCCGGTATGGATAACGGAATGTACATCGTTATCAATAGTCTGACATTATTGCAGCCGTCCATTTTTGCCGATTCTTCAATCTCATCGGGTATCGACTGAAAAAAGGTTTTCATAATAATAAGATTGAAGGTGCTCAAGGCAGTAGGAAGGATAATCGACCATACAGAGTCAAGAAGGTTCAGGCTCTTAACCAGAAGATAGCCTGGAATAAGACCCCCCGAAAACAGCATGGTGACAATAATGAACATCATAATTTGCGAACGCCCGCGGAGATACTTCCTGGATACGGGATAAGCCGTCAGTATCGTAAGCATCATATTTAGCGCAGTCCCGACAATCGTTACAAAAACAGTTACAAAGAGTGACCTGATGACAGCACTGCTGCCCACCACGAATTTGAATGCATCTATTTGAAACCCAACAGGGTAGATGGTAACTTTACCGGACATAATTGCATGATTATCTGAAAAAGCATTTGCAAAAGTATTGAGGAATGGAAAGAGACAAACAAATGCGAAGGATAGGACAAAAATCAGTATGCCTGCATTAAAAATATTATCTCCGGCAGAATGTTTGATTTTTTTCTTTTTCATATGAACCCCCTTGTGGCATATTTCCTAGTAAATACTTTGTTCAGTGAATTTCCTGCTTAAGTAATTCGCGCTGACAATCATCAGCAAATTGATCACTGACTGAATAAAGCCCATTGCAGTCGTAATGGCGAATCTTCCCTGTTCAATGCCCACCTGGTAAATAAAAATACTTATCACCCGGGATACATCTGAAACAATCGAATTATACAATGCCATAGGCTGCTCATACCCAATTGACACAATACTTCCCATCTTTAAAATAAACATCATAACAATGGTAGGCATAAGACCTGGCAGAGTGATATGGAGCATTTGGCGGAAACGTCCCGCACCGCTTATCATTGCGGCTTCATAGAGCGCAGGGTTGATACCCGTCAGTGCAGCCATGTAGATAATCGATCCCCATCCGGCGCTCTGCCAGATACTTGAGAGTACATAATTGACAATCCACCAGTTTGAATTTGCCATGAAGTATATTTCTTCAAATCCCATTACGCGCAGCAAGGTATTAACAATACCATACTGGGGAGAAAGCGTATTAATCATAATTCCCGCAAGAATGATCCAGGACATAAAATATGGCAGGTACAAAACAGACTGGGTAATACGTTTTAATCTCTGCGAACGGAGCTCATTCAATGAAAGTGCCAGAATAACCGGCGCCGGGAAAGTAAAAACAAGGTTCAACAAATTCAATACAAGTGTATTCTTCACTGTATCCCAAAAATACGGATGGGCAAACAATTCCTTAAAGTTGTCAAAATTATTAAATGTACTATTAAATACGCCCTGAAAGATATTGTAATCCTGAAACGAAATAACCAGGCCAAACATTGGTATATATTGAAATATGATGTAGTAAACAACTGCCGGTATAAGCATTAAGTAAAGTCCGTAATTGCTTTTAAAAAAGCTGAAGAAGGTATTATTTTCTATGGTTGCATGTGATTTCACAAGGGCTCCTTTCTAATGACTCGTATTCTTTTTAATACTGATTCTTTGCTGATTGTACAAGAAGTTCATGAAGCAACTGCATTTGGGTTAAGTAAAGTATAAAGGCATATTCCTGTTATGCATATAAACAATTCTTTCGATATATCTACTTTCTTTGAGACAATGAGTGATAATTTATGTTAACATAATAATAATTTGACATATTACTGCTTCAGCATTGCAGATAATGCCATTAATGCCAGACCCTGTCCATAGTAGGACATGACACATGGAATATTGTTATATGCCTCTGCGGAATTCATCACCGGGGTACCTCCCGAAGCGTTCAGCACCTGTCCATCCGGTCCAATATTTTTAATCAATCCCTGCAAAGCCATACTGCACTGTTCTAAAAAGCATCCGGACAGATACCCTGCATGAATGCCTCTGAAAACACCACTATACAGGGCTGCACCGACCGTAGTCTCCGGATTGGTTTCCGGACGGTCAAGAACGGTGTGCCACATTCCATTTTCATTGCAATACTTCATTATAGCCGCCACGTGTTTGTTCAGATTATCCACTGCAATCTCTTTTTCGATGATATAATCCGGTATCATGTCAAGAATTTCAACAGAACTCAATACAGCCCACCCGTTGGCTCTTCCCCAGTGTATTGCCGACATGTGGCTGCGCAGTTTACAGTTGTATGCATGGAACATCAGTCCGTTGGAGGGATCGGTCAGATATTTGTAGTGCAGATTCAGCTGCCGTATAGCCTCATAAATATACATATCCTCGCCTGTGAATTTACCCCACCGTGCTAAAAATACAGTCCCCATAAAAAGAGTGTCCGCCCAAATCTGACTTTCAAACTCCGCTGCCAGTACAGTGTGTTCCAAAACACCCTCGTTTGCCCTTTTGGCCTGGCACATGCAGAAGTGGGCCGTCTCTTCACACAGCCAGCGGTAAGGCTTATGTCCGGTGGCCTTATATAACTCAAGGACGGAGGTGAAAGGGATCACGGTGTTAATGCTTTTTTTGGGCAGGCCCTTGTCAATGTGATAGTCCACCCATTCTTTAACAAAATTCAAATATCTGCTATCACCGGTGACCTCGCAGGTTTTCATCAGGCCATACATCCCGACACCCTCCTGCCAGTCCCATATGTGGTAATTCATATCGGTTTCCCTGTATTGATGTTCTATTGTTTTATCCGCCACACTTACCAGTAATTGTTTCATATCCATAATAAGTCCTCCATCCCGTCAATTTTCATGCGTCAGACAAGCAATACCGGGTATTTCTAGAGAATGCTGCCAATTATTTGTTGTTGCTCTCATACAGCCGGTCAACGTCACGCATATGTGTAAACATTGTTTGAATTTTTTTATGCATCTGTGCTGTGATATCCGGTCCCAGGACCGTTGCATCCTCATCCTCAGGTCTTTGAGCCACAGGTAGAAATGCATTTGCATGGTTGCCCAGTATTGATATCAACTCATAAGTATTGTCAATTTCATCCCGACAAATCCTGTCAAGGGAAAGGAGCCTTTCGTCAGCGCTATAAGGCCATCTGGTAACAAACTGCGGAACACTCCCATAGTCCGTTCTGTCCAGAACCTCCTGGTACATAGCCACATGCATAAAAGTTTTCATCATACATGTAAAGGCAGACATACGTTTGACTACAATATCCATTCCGCCATGCTCCAGTGATTTCATTTCCTCAGTCGCGGTGCACAGTAGAGAAACCGCCTTCGTTACACTATGCCTTGCAATTCTTGTGGCAGTGAACCCCCTGATGAAATCCATGCCCTGGAAGTTCATCAGATCATCCGCTTGCGTCTCGGTAGTTGCCTGGAATATGAATTTTCTATAGTAATCCTTTTCGTCTGCATTCAGTTCATGAGGGAACGGTACAAGCGGGCGGTTAATCCATCTCTGGTGAAGGTGTCCCATCATGACGATGCAGTCCATATACAGCGCCTTCAGGCGGTGTATCGCTTCATCCGCATGAAACCATGCGTTTACCAGACGCTCCGCTTTGCCTGCACCGCAGATGCTTTCAGCAAGGCTGCTCATAAGTGCGATTTTTCCGGCAAACCCACTCACAGGATTTTTCAGAAACAGTTCAAGATAGTTGCAGTATTCCTGACTATAGCCTTCCAGAATCTGCACATCAACAATGCTGCTGTCCGAAAAATATGCCAGCTCCAGTTGATTTGCAAAATCCGCCATGAGTGGCAGACCATAAAATGGACGAACCGTTTCGTAAAGCTCCGGTACGATATGGGAAACAGTTTGTTGCCCTTTATTGTTTTTACCGTTTACTATTTGATTATCTTTTAAAAGAGGCCACATGGCGTCCATCGTGTGTTCATTCTCTTTAAAGCCGATATTGCTGGTTATTTCCAGCATAATGTTTCTGCCTGCTTTGGAAGCACCTTTTTCAAAGGCATCAAACAGTCCGAGTATCCTTTCAGGCAAACCAATGTCCCTGCAAGCTGCGGGTCCGTTCGCTCCGTTGTACAGTCCGCTGCTCCAGCACAATCCCCCGCCGCTGTCATTGGTATACAATCTGATATACCCGATATTAATATGCCGGCAAAGCTTTTCCATCGCTTCCGTATACATTTCACGGACTTCTTCATTGTCGATGCACGGGCAGTAATACATATATTTTGAACGCCGCGGATGGTCACATCTCGGCCCCCGCCAGGAAGGATGAGCCTGATAGACCGATTCCGGAAGATAGAACGGCTCAACAAGGACAAGAGCTGCCTTCAGTCCATACTTCTCCAATATTTTACCGCGCTCTTTCAGCAATTCAAGATTCCTTTGAGCGTATTCAACAGGAAGGAACTCCCTGAGTTTATTTGGTACGATGATTTTAAACAGATTTGTAAGAAGCATCCCCCAATTCGGATATGGATCTCCGGGACAACATTCAAGATAGGTATGATCCTTCGGTATATCTTCAATGAAAACTTGTGCGGCACCAAGTTCTGCAGCTCTTGCAACCTTATTTTCAAAATCATCCATTGATTCGCATTCATAGGATCTTTCTTTAAAGTAGTTCATAAGTATCTCTTTTTGCATTCATGCCACCTTCTCTCTGAAATTTTTATATCATCGGGACAAAAATAAATCTAACATAAGCAATATTGCAATTACAATGCCCTTTGCTTATTATCAATAAAAAGCATCCCATATCAAAAAAAGTGTTTATTGTTTTACTAATCTCTGGCGGCTTCCTTGAAATAAGAGGGTTCCTTAAAATACATCTGCTGACAATTTATTTGACCGGATATTCAAGTCCCCATTGGGAGTGGATATGATCCATTATTTTCATTATATCTACAGTCTCATCAAGGGGCATAATATCACTTTCCATTTTTCTTTCCGAAAAACATTTCATCGCTTCCTGTGCTTGATAAGTAAATCCATTGGAGCCATGCAGCAATTCAAAAATCTCACTCTTACCGTTAATGTTCAACTCAAATGAATTTGCATGGGAGAACTCGGGAATTTTAATGTACCCATCAGTGCCTAATATATAAGCAAAATCAGGGATATAAGTTCTTACAGCAGATGATAATTCCGCAAGCTCGCCGCCTTTATAGGAAAGTGTGAACGAACACTGCTCATCGACACCTGTTTCCCCGATAAAGGCCGCACTTATCACTTTTTCAGGCTTCACACCGAGAACCATTGCCGCAAATGAAAGTGGATAGATACCCACATCCATCAATGCACCGCCGCCCAGCTTCAGATTGAGCTGCCTTCTCTCCGGATCGTATGCACCCTGGAAGCCATAGTCGGCCTTTACCATTCTGACCTCGCCTATTGTGTTTTCAGCAAGTAATTCTCTGATTTTTGCCATGACAGGCAGAAACCTCATCCACATGGCTTCCATCAAAAACACTTCATTCCCGCGGGCAGTATCAACCAGTATCTTTGCCTGCTCCGCGCCGATTGTGAAGGGCTTTTCCAGAAGTACCCCTTTCCCTGCCTTCAGGCATTGCATCGCGCACTCGAAATGGCTTTGATTTGTTGTCGCAATGTAAACCAGATCCACTTCCGGATCCATAATAAACTCATCATAACTTCCGTAAACGCGTTTCACATCATACTTTTCCGCAAACACCTTCGCCCTGTCCAAATTTCTTGAGCCTATGGCAACAAGTTCTGCGGATGTAAGAAGCTGCAGAGACTGCGCAAATTTATGGGCTATTTTCCCGGGCCCCATAATCCCCCATTTGATTTTTTTCATATATATATCCTCCAATTTATGAATATAGATTGTCCACTCATACTATTCAAAAAACTCAATCTCAAGCATGGCACAAAGCACATGATAGATAGGCAGGTGATATTCCTGTATTATATAGGTTTCCGTCGCAGGAACACATATAACAACATCACATAATTCTTTTAAGGAGCCTCCTGTTATTCCGGTCATACCGATTGACTTCATTCCGGACGCTTTAGAGACCCTTAAGGCATTTACTACATTTTGGGAGTTGCCGGATGTACTCAATCCGATCAAAATGTCTCCTTCTTTTGCATAGCCGTATACCTGCTGGGCAAAAACCATATCCGCCGAAATATCATTTATGTAAGCTGATGAAATAGCCGACTGGCTTACCAGTGAAATAGCCGGCAAGGCTCCCTGCAGGCTGTCAGCCAGATATCCGCTCTCCTCCGGAAACAATTCCTTCAGTTTTTCCACATCTTCTGCGCATATTTTACGTTTTAAAAGGAAACCCTTCATCAGCTCTCCGACGATATGTTCCGAATCGGCAGCGCTTCCGCCATTCCCACATACAAGCACCTTTCCTCCGTTTTCGTAACATTGCTTCAACAGCAAAAATGCAGCTTCAATATCCTTCCTGCATCCATCCAGTTCAGAATACCTTGCAAGCAAATTGTCCAGCATATCGGCAACACCTTTTTTCATTCCCATATCCCTCCTTTTCAATTCTTTTTTATAGCTCTGTTTTTCACATCTCACTTTACGCTATCTTCAATTCCATACATGGCTACCGCAAGTGCTGCATAATCTCCGATTTTATCACCCAATCCTGCCGAAACTATTTTGCATACACTCCTTGCAAGTATAAGGCTTTCTTTTTCTATTACTTCCATTGCCGAATTACGAAACAGTTCTTCGCTTCTGGCATAGATGCTTCCGATGACAATCATTTCCGGATTTAAAGTATCGATTAATATGGACAGAGCTTTACCCAGATTACTTCCGCTGATGCGGTATATTTCTCTAGCCAGTTCATCACCGGCTTCAGCAGCATCGCCAACAATTTTTGCATTAAGATCATTCAAATCTTCCATACTTTCACAAAAAGAAACCTTTTGACCTGTCTGCATTTTTTCCAGTACTTTTATCCCGGCTAGTTGTGCAATCCCTCTTCCGCTGCAGAAGCCTTCAAAAGAACCGGATTTTCCAAAGCCGACTGGTCCATATTCAGATAGTCTTATATGTCCAATCTCACCGGCCATACCGTTTGTCCCGCTGTAGAGCCTGCCATTAAGAATCAGTCCGGATCCCATACCTGTCCCAAAGGTCAGGAATATCACATTGCTTAAGCCCTTTGCAGACCCGAATTTCCACTCTGCAAGTGCACAGGCATTTGCATCGTTCTGAAGTATCACATTTACTCCGTATCTTTTCGCGAACAGCCCAACAACAGGTATATTATCCCAACCGATCAGATTCGGCGGTGATAAAACAACGCCTCTTTTGCAGTCAAGAGGCCCACCGCAGCTTATACCGATACATGCTATATCTGTTGCTTCCAAATGGTTTTTGCGAATAATGGAATCTGTATTCTCAAACAACTGCTCCAACGTAAATTGAACACCTTTATGTGTTTCCGTGAGAAACATGATTTTGTCAAGAATCTCTATATCGCAGCTTGTCTCAGGATTACAACGCCCTAATGAAACCGCGCATTTTGTGCCCCCAATATCAATTCCAAGCAAATAACTTTTCAAACCACCATCTCACCTCCATATAATATTGTTAATTGATTTGATTATATTACCACAAAACACATATTGTCAATTCGTTTAACAATATATTTATGCAATCAAACCGTTGTGAAATCAAACCGTTGTGCAGTTAAGCTGTTGTGAAATTAAGCCGTTGTGAAATTAAACTGATGTGAAATTAAACTGATGTGCAATTAAACCATTATACGATTCAACTGTAACAGTTTGAACAATGTTTCGGGAATGCCTGAATAGTCAGACAGAAGAATGCGTACCGGCATCTCCCATGAAGTATTTCTCCAGTACAATGGATGCCGCAGAAATAACCTCTGAATCTTTGACAATGGAGGAAATCATTATAGGTAATTTTCGAATATGTCTGTTGATCGCAATGCTTTCTACTTTGTTTCGTATTAAGTCCAAAAGCAGCTCGGGCTTGTATTGTATGTCACCGGTCAATATAACGGCTTCCAGTTCCAATATGTTCATCGCATTCACGATCCCTGCCGACAAGTATAGTGCTTCATTTTCAACAGCCTTTCTGCAGGTTTCGTCACCAGTCAAGGCCCTGTCAATCAGTTCATTCCATGTTTTTATCGTTTTGTCGCTTCTGTGTACATTCTCAAGGAGCGAGGGTATGGAAGCAAAAACTTCAAGGCACCCTCTATTTCCACAGCTGCATGGCTTGCCGTTGATATCAACAGATGTATGACCCAGTTCACTGCCGAATCCACCGACTCCGCGATATAAATTATCATTGATAATCAGACCGGTACCTATTCCGGTGTCCACAACCAAAAGCATAAAGCTTTGGTACTCCAATCCCCTGCCATAGTTTTTTTCAGCAAGTGCAAGGGAAGCCGAATTGTTCTCAAGATAAACTTGTAAATCATAGTCCTTTTTAAATTCACTAACGATATTAACGCCATGCCATATGTTAAAGTTGGGAGGTGCCAGGATCGTTCCAGTATGAATATCTACAGGTCCAGGTGTATTGATTCCGATTCCGGATATCTTTCCAACCGGTACCGCCGAATCCTCAATCATGATCTGAACATCCTTCATGATTGCGTTTATGTTCATATAAGCATCAATAGAAGAACTGATATTAACCTTCCGTTTTTCTATCAGCTCTCCCTTTATATTCATAATCCCGATAGTACAGTCATACCTTGTAATCGATACGCCAACAGCATAAAGGCTGTTCGGGTCCAGATCAAGCAGTACCGGCTTTCTTCCGTAATTTGCCTCTGCTGTACCGATTTCATTGATAATACCGTCTTTTATCAGTTCATCAACGATCAAAGTAACTGCTGCCCGTGTCAGGCCTGTCATTCTTGCCAGTTCAGCTCTGGATACCACTTTTTTTCTGACAATATTCAGTATCAATCGTCTGTTGCATAATTTCATAAAGGCAGAATTTGTCGCATTATTTTTCATAAAATTTCATTTCTTTCTACTATTTCATATTTGTCAATCGATTTAATGATATTGCCTGTAAATTGTTCTGTCAACATGCTTTATTTATTATAGCCTCCAGCACTCCCGCAGCACTTCCACTTCACTTCAAAAAATACTTCGATATGACAACTAAACCTGGTAAAATAATCGCTTCAAATAGAGATGTTTTACTTATTGGAGGCACATGCGGGGTCTTGTGGAAGGTACTGTAATGATAGTATGCTTTATGTTATCTTCTTATTAGGATAATATTACATGGTTCGTCTTCAAAGTAAATAGCCTGATGTTAATTAAGCATGGTATAATGTTGTATGTATAATATCCTTTACTATTGCAGAATATTGCACGAGGTAGCTTAATGCTTGAGAAAATCTATATAAACGAACCAAAGCATACAGATATGAACATGTACCGTTGTGGTATGGAAGATTGCAGCGGCGGACACTCCTGGGGTCCTGCCGTCAGGGATCACTACATCGTACATTACATCCTTGGCGGTAAAGGAGCCTTCACTGTCGGAGGCAAAACCCATATTCTCAAAAAATTTGACGGATTTCTGATTTGTCCGGACACCGTGGTATATTACCAAGCGGATGAGGATGAGCCATGGAGCTACGCATGGGTGGGCTTTCATGGATTCCAGGCTGGAGCATACCTCAAGCAGGCCGGCCTTGGCAGCCATAACCCGATTTTCAGATATGATCGGGATGATTTCCTGAGAGATTGCCTGATTCGAATGATTGACACAAAACAGCTTTCGAAGGGTAAGGAAATCAGACTTCTGGGATTGCTGTATGAATTTCTTTCACAGCTTGTTGAAACCTCGGAGTACAGTCAGCCTGAAAAGAGCAGCGCAAAAGAGGAGCATGTTAAAAAAGCGCTTGAATATATCACCATGAATTATTCCCGAAAGATAAGCATTGCTGAAATCGCTGCGAATGTAGGACTCGACAGGAGTTACCTCTACTCCCTTTTCAATGAATACGTCAATGCCTCCCCTCAGGAATACCTGATCAGCTTCCGTATGGAAAAAGCCGGCGATCTCATGCACGTACCCACACTGACCATTGGAGACATTGCCCGTTCCGTCGGTTACGAAGACCCGCTTATGTTTTCAAAAGCCTTTAAAAAAGTAAAGGGACTTTCCCCGAGAGAGTATCGGAAGATGCAGGAATAGGACCATGGCTCATCATTGAGCATTACTTCGAGGAAAGCCTCCGGCGAAGGGTAGTTCTCCCAGAAACATATGGCACTCTTGGCATCAATCAGGGCAAAGAACTTCCTGTAGGATGGGTAGCTGTAGGAAAGCTGGCTGTGTAGCTGGTTCTTGTTCATAACATTACTCTTTACAATCAAGTCTCGTCTTTTCACTATCTGCCGTATAGTCCAGAAAATATCCTCATGCCTGGCATCCTGCAGGGTGTCCACCATATCCCGCAGCACCCTCGCCACACACGGCTCACATCAGCCCGCAGTGCGGGCTGTGAGAATTTCAAGATCGGGGTCGGATTTGGCGCGACGAGGTCATGAGCGGGGTCATACTTTATACTTTCATGCATTTGTCAGAGGTTTGCGTAGGGGTCAAGGATGACCCCTACGACTTTTGATTGAAATATGCAAAAACAGGTAATTCCCCAATTGTGTCTTATATTATTTCGATACTGAGCTAACTTTTATAGATTCCTTTACATTCAAGGCTTCCTTTTTAATAAAATCTAAGAAGTCTCTTTTTGACATTACTCTTGCCTTTTCCGAAAGTTCATCTTTAATCTTTCTAATTTCAGTCATTGCCGATGATTCCTGCATTATTCATCACCTTCCTCTACTAATGCATCGGGTGAAAGCAACTGGATTTCTTCATATCCTTCTACCCTATTAATACCATTTGTTCCTAATATAGTCTTTACCTTTACTATATGTTTGAAGTTCCACGATGCTAAAACTTGGCACTTTGATACAGTAGCTGCTGCAATATGAAAAGCATCTTCATAATGTTTTTCAGACAGAACACCATGTTCAATATACTTCGATGCCAAGTATGCCGCTTCTTCGTCAACGTCTAATTCAATAATATTTGATTGCTGTAACTTATTTAACATCAAGGAACGCTTTGGTTCTTGGCATTTGCCTAATTCAACAATTACAAACGATGATATTACGGCTTCATATAATCCTTCTTCAATCTCTCTCCAAAACTCCTCTGTAATTCTCATTTTGTCCGGTGCATCTTCTGCATACAAATGACTTATTATTGAAGAGTCAAGGTATATTTTCAGTTTTTTCATTTGCAAATCTCCAATCTTTATCCTCTAATTCTATTATACTGAAAAATACGGATCGGTTAAAGTAGTTTTCAGAAATTCCCACACAGACGGTTACCTTTTGAGATAGCCGACATGCGTATATAATTCTTATTCTGACAATCTGTTCAATACCTCATCTACTTTGGTTTTTACTTCCTGCTCACTGTAATAAACATTTGGCATTTTTAAATCTTCGTCGTAGGGTGAAAACCTTGCTGTAATTGTAGACAAGTCGTTAAACAATTCATTTTCAACTTTGCTTAGTGTATCATAATCCACCTCAGTGTCATAGATAACCGTGAATTGGTCACAAAAGGTATTCGTATCGTATGGACTGGCTTTATGGTTTCATATATTTTTTCTGGAGTTGTTGCTTTCACATGCTCCGGCGAAGGATAGTTCTCCCAGAAGCACATGGCACTTTTGGCATCAATCAGGGCAAAGAACTTCCGGTAGGACGGATAGCTGTAAGATAGCTGGCTGTGCAGCTGGTTCTTGTTCATGATATTGCTCTTCACAATTAAATCCCGTCTTTTCACGATCTGCCGGATAGTCCAGAATATATCCTCATGCCTGGCATCCTGCAAAGTATCAACCATATCCCGGAGTACCCTTGCCACACAGTAGGCATCATAGGAGTCATCCTTGTGAATGATGGGATTTGCGAGCCTTACGGCGCTGGTATAAGCCGGATTGACATGTTTTACCTCAAACCTCCTGCCGACCAGATAGGCGGCTAAATTTCTACCAAAGCCTCTGGTATCCTCAAGGCCGAATACAAATTCCTTTGTACCGCATATTCTCCTTACATCCTCAACGAATGCAGGAAATTTGGAAGGTCTGTTTTCAAAGCTGACCTCTCCGAGTTTATTCATCCAGCAGTCAATAACCACTGCGCAATGCGTGTCTTTATGCATGTCGATTCCAATAAAGCAGGTATTTCTTTTCTGATAAATTCTCATCCTCTCCTTTTTCAATGTCTCCACCACTCACACCGGCAACCTCAATTTAAGAGCGTTAGATTAAATTAGGGACATTTCTTGTAAAGAAGTGTCCCTTGACCTTAATCCTCGCAAGGGAACGCCAACCTATCCATTCATAGTGTGACAAATTACGTGATTTGCACTGTTTTTCAGTGCTTGGCATCACGGGCCTTGGTTCATTCTTACGTTGTGTGTGATGTTAACTCTGGTACAGAAGGATTGCAAGTAGATTTTGAGAAATAGAGACAAAACAAAAAACAGAGAAGAAAAAATGTTATAGTTTTTCTTCTCTGCATGTATCTGTGTTTTTATGATGTGCTTTTATGAAAGCGACGAGGGAAGTTTTCCCCCTTAAACCCCCGTCTGCCCCCATTTTAGCATGGACAAAAATACTGGTCAAGATATGGTTCACCATGAACCATGGGGGATGCGTTGTGCCTCATGAACTGAGTAAAAACCGGGCTGGAGAAATTGATCGATGCAGCATATTTCAATCATGAAATCTCCTGCCCCTGTGTGGCGATGTGTTACCTCTGTTTCGATTTTCAAGCGACTCTGGGGTACGAACCCATGCACAGATTGAGAAGGAATTTGAGGGCAATTTGACGACTGTTTGTTTTGATACTTTTCCGAACAAATTATGCTGAACCTAGGGGTCGAAAATGATGCAGGTTAAAGAGGGGTGGTCGCAAGCGACCTCCCCTCGGATTACATCAGCCCGCAATGCGGGCTGAAAGGCATTTGGTATAGGGGTCGGAATTTGCCCCTTGAGGTCGACTTCGGGGTCATGCAGCGAGAAAAACCTCACTTACCGCAGAAAAAGGAGGTCCAAAGCGGGATCACAACAGGAGTTGGATTATGTAAGCACGTTTGAAAGCATAAAGAAAGGTCACATCAGCCGAAACTGTGTGACCATGATTTATAATTATTCTTCTTTATACTCGTCTTCAACTGTAGGTATAAATGGCGACAATAAATTATCTTGTTTTTCAGTCAATTTTCCTCTCGCCATGGCATAAATCCTAAATTCATTTTCATGCCCATTTATATCTTCATCATCTCTAACATATAAAATTCCATACGAAGCGGGCGCAATCTTACAAATATATCCATATACTTGAACTGGGTCATAATCATTATGAGGTTTATGGTTATCAAAACCTGCTACCCACAAGTGGTATTCACCATTAACTGCTCTTAAATCCAATACCCCTGTTGGCCAATTTAAGCTATTAATAAACATCTTAACCTCATTAATAACTCTTGCTTCGTCAAAATCCTCTGAAAATGATACTCTTATTGTTGCCCAACCATGATATTCAAACATTTTATCTCTCCTTATTTCATTAATGGATTAGTATCTATAACCACATCAATACCATACCTCTGGCTATACTCATTTAGTTTATTAATTACAGATTGTGCAGGTTGACCTTCAAAGTGGTAATACACCTTTCTTCCTGTTTCCTGCGCTGCTTCAAATGTAGCTTTCATCTGATCTCTAACACTCTTATTAACTGTCTGTAAAGCTGGTTTTGTTTGTCCTATGTATTCGCTACTTACAACATCGAATTCCCTTCCAACAGAATCATTCACGAACTTCACACGTGACTGTCCTCCTATCCTGTTTGCTAGGGCGTCAGCCGCCGCATCAGCCTTGTTTACTTGGACCAAATTACCTGAGTAACGACCAATAGCATTACTCGTTCCCTTTGTTACAGCAGCTCCTTCCGACTTAATTATGGACTCAACAATTTCATCTGCTTTGCTCGTATTTTTTAATATAGGAGCAAACTTTTTGAATAATGACCCTGACTTCATTACTTTTCCAGCCGCACTAGCTCCTTTTGTACCTACTACTGCTATTAAAACCTCTCCAGTAGCTTTTCCGATAATGCGAGCCTTCTTATTTGCATCTCCTGTACTAAACTCATTCCATAGTTGTTTCGACGATTGTATAATCATTTGCTGCAGAATCATACCCGCAGGACTATTGGGATTTTTTAAGGCTTCTGATAGAAATCCTATACCAATAACTGTCTCTTTAATATGTGAAAGTGAATATATGGCGTCGGTAATTGTATCTTTCATTGCCTCCATTATGCCTAAAATAAAATATTTCGTAATGGAGGCAGCATTATAATTATCATTAGCTTTATTTACATAGCCTGATATATCATCTGAATCTCTTGACGCAAAGATCGTACCATTCATCATTATTGCAGATTTATAGCTGGAAATGATATTGTCATCAACGATGTCGTCTGAAAGCATACTTCCTATTTCAACATTGCTGCCACTTTCTTTTTGATCAGCACCTGAACCATAAGTTTGAACTAATGAGCTTATTAGATCAACGAGAAGGCTGCCGGCAAATGCCTGCTGACTGCTACCCTTGCTATTGGTTTTATTGCCAAGCTGCTCGATAACGTCCATACAGCCTTCAATATTATCAGAAGTAACTACAGAATACCCTCTTTCCTTATAAAAATCCACTTCATCAGCGTCAACTGTTTCCGTGTAGCCTTCCCAGAACATTGTTACCTTACCGCTGCCACTTTTTTTACTTGTTTTATTTTTCTCACCGGTAGAGGCTGAATCATTGCCATTTGTTCCTGATGAAGAAGAATCGTCGTCGGAATCATCAGAATCTTTATTATTTGCAGCATTTTTCCTGATGTTTTCAGCTGCTTGGTGGGCTGCTTCCATTCCTTTTATATCACTTTTAGCCTTGGCTTCATTGTAAGTATAGGTTAAATCTGCAATTGCCGCACGATCAGTAATACTCAGTTTTTCATCTCCAGCCTGTCTGTGTCCAGTTGGATCTAAGTATCTGATAGGATCATTGCTGCAATACGTATAGAGATTCAGACTCAGCGGATTCTCATCCTCGCCCCAGTAGCTGTCCTCGCTGATGAAACGTCCTATATACGGGTTGTAGTACCTGGCTCTCAGGTAGTACAGGCCTGTTTCCTTGTCAAAGAACTCGCCTGCGTAGCGTATGCTGAAGCTGTACTGTTCCAGGGTCAGCGTCGGGTTGCCCCAGATGTCGTAATCGTAGCTGTTCTGTATATCTCCGGCTTCGTTGACTGTCTGGACGACATCGCCGTGGCCGTTGTACAGGATCGTGCTGTAGCCGCCGGAGCTGCCTGCCCTCGCAAGGTAATTGATTCCCCTGATGTACCTCGTCTTCAGGCTTCCGTCGGCTTCGGTTTCAAGGATGACATGCTGCCTGTCGTAGAGGAATACCGTCACATCCGGGGTGTAGCCGTTGTCCGACTTTTTGACTGTTTTCTTCACTCGGAGGTCATCACCGTTGTAGGTGTACTCTACAAGTGTCCTCACTCCGCTTTGAATCTGCTCGGTTTTCTTGAGCCGGTTGAAGCCGTCGAAGGTGTTGCTTGTCCGGTTAATCAGCGGGTCAATGGTTCTGCTGAGGCTGTCTCCATAGGAGGTACCTTTCAGTGTCTGCCTTGCCTTTATGCTGCTCAGGGCGGTGTAGCTCGTGCTCTGGCGCAGCTGGTTGCCGTTTCCGTCATACAGGTACATGGTGGTTTTGGTCAGCAGTACTTTGCCGCTTGCTTCACACAGCTTTTCCACCAGCTTCATGAGCCGGTTGGAAGCGGAATAAACATATTCCGACTTCTTCAGGATATATTTTATCTCTTTCTCCGAGGCGCTGTCAATGAAACCTGTCGGCTGCTCCGACGTATAGGTTTCGTTCAGGGTCACCCTGTTGCCTGCATTGTCGTAGGCACATACGGCTGTTCTGCCGGGTGTCTCCTCTCTGAGTATCCTTCCGTCTGAATCATACGTATAGGTAGTAGTTCCATAGCTGTCCTTTTTGGTAAGCTGCCTGCCGGTCAGGTCATATGTGTAGCTGAAGGAGGACAATATGCTGCCGTCCGCCTTGCTGTTCGTCATCTTTAGCAGCTTGTTGTCCCGGTCGTACTTGAATTCTTCCGTTACTCCCGTGCTGTAGGTGACGGACTCCCGGTTACCGTTCTTATCATAGGTATAGGTTACCGTCTGTCCGGCATAGGTGACCGTTTCCATCCTGCTGGATTTGTCGAAGGTATAGTCCGTCGTGAAACCAAGGCTGTCGGTAATGGAAGCGATATTCCCCAGTTCATCGTAGGTATAGGCGATCTGCGTGTTTCCGGCCTTCGATATTTTCGCCAGCTGGTTTTCCGCGTCGTAGCTGTAAATATATTTACCGCTTTCGTCCGTCATGCCGGATTTGTTTCCAACCTCATCGTAGGTGTAGGTTACGCTGCAGTCGGTAGTGGAATTAATCTTCTTTTCCAGCAGCAGATTCCTGCTGTCATAGGTGTAAAGCGTAACGGTGTCATTCCTGTCGGTTACGCAGGCAAGGTTCCCCGCAAGGTCGTATTGATAGCTGACGGTTCTGTTTTCGGCATCCGTCATGCTGCTCATTTTGCCTAAGGAATTGTAGCTGTAGTTCGTCGTCTTCCCTCTGCCGTCCGTCAGATACAGCTTGCTGCCCGCCTTGTCGTAACCGTATGTTGTGGTGATGCCGAGGGCGTCGGTGACTTTGACAAGGTTGCCGCCGTTGTCATATTCATAGGCGGTGGCATTTCCAAGCGCGTCAGTGACTTTTATCTGTTCCCCGAATACATTGTATTTATATGTTTCGGTAGTTTTCCCCTGCGCGGCGGCTTCCGGTTTCGCCATGCCTGTAAGCCGGTTTGCCAGGTCATACGTGTATACTGTGCCATACCTTGCATCGTCGCCGGATGCAGAGAGATACCCTTTTGCTTCTATTGCCTTTATCATGTTTCCGTTTTTATCGTACAGCTTTCTGCTTATGATAACACTGCAGGCGTCGGTGACGTTTTCCTCCCGGTTCAGCAGGTCGTAGCTGTAGGTGATGGTATGACCTTTGGCGTTGGTAACGGTGATCCGGTTGCCTGCAAGGTCATAGCCGTAGGTCAGGGTGTACCCGTCCGGATCGGTGATAGCCGTCAAGCGGTTCATTACATCATAAGCATACTTCGTGACATACCCCCGCTCATTTTCTTCCTCGAGCCTGTTCCCTGCGGCGTCGTAGGTATAGCGGACCGACACGTCGGCTCCGTTGTATTTGCGCGTTACCTTTTCAAGTCTGTTGAGCGCATCATAGGAATACCTGACCGTGTACTTTTCCCGGTTTATGTCGTCTCCCTCGATAAAGCCGTACCCTGTCGGCGAGGTTTCCGCTGTTTTGTTTCCAAGAATATCATATGCATACCCTGTGATGAGCTTTACTTTTCCAGGGTATTTGTTGTCGATGAGGCTTTCAAGATTATCAATATCCGACACGTTATACAGGCCTTCCCTGTCCGCCAGCCGTATGCTTTGCGTAAGCCTGTCCATGGCATCGTAGACATACAACTCCGTATCGTACCGGGAGCCGCTGCCGGTATTGTCTGCATTGGTACTGTCTGCGCCGTTACTGTCCGTTCCGGTATTGTCTGCTCCATTACTGTCCGTGCTGGTATTGCCTGCACTGGTATTGTCCGCACCATTACTGTCCGTGCCGCCATCTGCGGTATCACCTTCAACAGTATCGCCTTCAGCAGTACCGCCGGATACTTCCCGGAGCGTTTCCTTCTTCGTCAGGTTGCCGTTGTTATCGTAGCTGTATATCACATAGGCGCCGTTATTGTCGGATTCGCTCTTCAGCAGGTTGTTGCCGTAATAGGTGCAGGCCATAATCCTGGGTGAAAATCCGCTTTCCGGGCCGGTCACGGTTCTGGTCAGCAGGTTGCCGGCTTCGTCGTACGTGTAGCTTTCTATTGAATACAGAAGGTTGCCTGTCCCGTCCTGCTCCAGAGGCGTCTTCTTTTCCACTGGCCTGTCCAGTGCGTCATAGCTTGTATAGACCGTACTGCCGCGTTTGTCCGTAGTTGCGCATTCATTGCCTTTTAAGTCGTATTTGTGCACGATGCTGCTGCCGTAAGGATCCTTTTCTTCCTTCGGCTTGTCGAACGCGTTATATGTATATGCCGATGTGTTCCCTCTCTGGTCGGTTCTGCCTGTCACCCTGCCGAGCAGGTCACAGGTAAAGGAGACGGTTCCCTGATCGGGATAGGTTACTCTCGCCAAAGTGCCGTCCGGATTGTATTCGTAGCTTGTGGCATGTTCCAGAGCATCGGTCTGCTTTGTGATGTTATCCAGAACATCATATTCCATAGCCGTGATGCCGCCGAGTGCATCCGTTACCCGTACAACTCTGTTGAGTCCATCATATTCATAAACGGTTCCTTTTGAATCTCCGGTACTTCCCTCTCCGGTATTTCCCTCTACTGTACTTCCCTCTCCGGTACTTCCCTGATACCGGAGACCGTCCACGCTCTTCTTCACATTACCACCGGCGTCATAGGAAATATACTGCACTGTTTCCCCAGTCGGCGCTATTATGGACGTTTGCCTGTTCATGCTGTCGTAGGTATAGGAAACGCCCTGCATGCCGTTTGCCTGGTTCTGCGTATCCTTGGCTTCCTCATAACGGTTTGGCTGGATGACTTTCAGCAGATTGCCCATGGCATCAAAGATATACCGTGTTACGGCAAGTCCGCCTCCGGACGCGGGGGCTTTCTGCCGGATCATCCTGTCCATGCTGTCGTATTCGTAATAACAGGTTACGCCCCTGCCGTCGGTTTCCCGTATCAGGTTTCCTTCCGTGTCATAGGCGTAAGTTGTCGTAATATGCAAGGGCTCCTCTTTTTTAACCAGCTGCCCGTCAAGGTCATATTCGAAGAGGGTTTCGTTCCCTGCCGCATCCTTCGTTGACTTTATCAGGTCGTTCGCATAATACGTATAGCTTGTCGTTGATAATACCATTGTCGGGTATTCATCGTCGAATGTAGCTCCCTGAAGCTGCTTCTTATCAAGGTCGGCCGTGTTCAGGAGAAGGGCTTCGCTCACCTTCCTGGAACGGGTGTCGTATGTGAATCTCTGCACTTTATATTCCTTGTCCGATACCTTTTGCTTCACCGCGGTAATGTTACCGGCCGCGTCATAGCTGTTGAGCGTCTCACGTCCATTCGGGCCGTATGCGGCAGCAAGTCTTCCCGCTTTATCGTAGACGCTCTCCGTCCTGTCTCCCGCGGATACGGAGGATAATACCCGACCGTCCGCTTTTGCGGCCTTCAGGCTGAAGGTTTCACTGCTCAACACCTGGCCGTTTTCATCGTAGCTGAAGCGGGTGAGTCTGTAGTATACCGCAACCGTATCCGCATCGGATTTTTCGTATTCTTTCCGCGCCGTCATGTTTCCCGCAGGATCATACTCAAACTGCGTGATATTCCCGTTCCTGTCCCGGCTTTCCTTTTCATAGCCCTCGGCAGTATATTCGAAGGTCTCGGAGGTCCGGTCGGGATACTCGACCCGGTAAGGCTTGCCGAATATGTTGTTATATGTGGCGGTTTTGTTGCCGCCCCGGTCGGTCTCCAATATATAGACCTTTCCGGTATCGTCATAGGAATAGGCCTCGCTGCTGCCGTCCGGATAGGCTGCCGCCTTCAAAAGGCCATTCAGGTAATAGGTCTTTACCGTCTTTTCGCCATTGGAATCCTGTTCTGAGGTTACCATTCCCGAGCCGTTGTAAGTATATATCCTGGTGTACCCGGTGCTTGATCCTCCGTCCTTCGCCATCCGCGCAGAGGTATACCGTATCACATTGCCGGCAGCGTCGTATTCGTATTTTTTTCCGGTCGACAGTGTGGGTTCATTGCTGTCATAGCCAATCGCGTCCGCTTCTTTTATCACATTTCCGCGTCCGTCATATTCTTTGAAGAAAACCACTTCCCGGTTCGTCCCGTCGAAGCTTGCCGCCTTTACCAGCCGTCCGAGGCTGTCGTATTCGTATTCCATGCCGGGAGCGCCGTCCTCGTTCTGACCATAATAACGGGGATCGATTTCCTTTTTCAGGTTTCCGTTTTCATCATACAGATAAGTAGTCGTATGCTTCATGGCATCCGTCTTTTGAACAAGTTTTCCTCTCCCGTCATACCGGAAGGCGGTCGTACAGGCCGTACCCTGTATCGTAACGGTTTCCGAAGCCGTGTTGCCCCGTTTATCATAGGTATAGGCTGTCTGCTTATTCTTTCCGTCGGAGGAATAGGGCTCTGTCTTCAGCACAAGCCTGTTCCTGTAATCATAGGCATACTCCGTTGTCTGAAAGCCACTTCCATCATATTGTTCTTCCTTGAGCAGATTCCCTTCGCAGTCCCATGTGTACTTTTTCATATAGGTTCCGTGAGTTGCGGCTGAGCCCTGACTGCCGTTTTCGGTATAAATGCCGTCCTCGCTGATCAATTCACCGGCAAAATCATACGCATACGTGTATTTGAGGAGCTTGTCCCCCGCCTGATCGGCGTATTCATCCGTTTCGATCCGGTTGCCGTCTGCGTCATAGACATAATGGATATGCGATTTTCTTCCCTCTTCAATAGAGCTGTATTCATCGGTGACCCTGTCCATGTTGTCGTATGTGAATTCCGACTTCGCGGAGAGGCTGTCCTGCCCGTTTTCAACCTTGCCCTTCGCGGATGCTGTTATGTTTCCGGCATTGTCGTAAGTGTATTTTTCATAATAGTAGTCATTGGAGCCCTTTGTATAGGTTCTTGCTTCTGTCCTTCTTCCGGCGGAATCATAGAAATATCCGGTGATCTTTCCGCCGGGCGCTTCCTCTGTCAGGACATCGTCAAGGTTATTGTACGTATAGGTGGTCTCATTATTGAGCGCGTCAATTTTCCTGCTGAGCCGTCCGAGATTGTCATAGAGGTAAGTCGTCGTTGCGCTTTTTGCGTCGGTCTCGCTGCTCACGGCGCCGGTGTAATTGTAGGCATAGGTTTGAGTATAAAAGACTTTATTACCAGGCGTTTCTTCATACTTGACAAGCTGCTCGGCGGCATTATAGTAATATCTTTTAACATACCCGTCTTCATCCGCAAGTGTCAGCAGCAGCGGTACATCGTCACTGACGCCGAGGGTATAGGTCAGCTTGATGCTTTCTTTCTTTACTGTGCTCTTTTCATAATAATTTTTAGCAATCAGCCTATTGTTGCTGTCGTAATCGAAAGTGATTTTATTTCCGTTGGAATCCGTTTCAGAAACAGTATTGCCCCTGAAATCGTATTCCGACTGGGCCAGCGTTTTCCACAAGCCTTCATCCTTCACACTGTACCGGACAATGTTGTCAAAGATGTCGTAGGTAAAGAGGAATTTCGTCCCCCTGGGATCCAGATATTCCACTTCCCTGTCCGCACTGGAGTAATCCTTGTACACATATTCCCTGAATGTCTTATCCGGATAGGTTATTTTTATATTTCTCTCCAGTTCGTCATATCCGTAATCGGTCCGGTTTCCGTTTTCATCAATCTCAGCCAGCTTGTTGCCCGTATCGTGGTCATATACATATTGCCTTGCAAGCTCCGCCCCGTTGACCGTATTATATTCCTTCGTCAGGTAGGCTCCCTTGTGGTCGCCGCCGTCGGCATCCGTTCCGTAGACATACTTTGTAATATAGGTATTGTCCTGGGAATTCACTGTTTTTTGTGTCACATTTCCACTGCTGTCGTATTGATAATCAGTATTGACCCATTGGGACGGGTCGCCGGTATTGACTTTTTGTTCCTTTGTAATATTTCCTTTCTCATCAACGGTATTGATGATCTGGCAGGATGTATCCTTATCCTGTTTCCAGGTTTTTTGCAAAAGAGTGTGGAACTTGTCGCAGGCATACGAATAGATCACCGTATTTTCCGTGTCAACCGGATAACCGGCGGTATCTCTCTTTGCAAGAGGGCCTGTATAGCTGGTCAGGTTCCCGTACTGGTCATACCGGAAATTTTCAATTTTTTTCGAATACTGTGTTCCAACCTGCCCGTTTGTAATATTGTACAGGGTTTCTTCCACTTTTTTCGGAAATTTCATTTCGTCGTTTTCCGTCGCGGTTACTTTCTTGTGGTCTGTGCCCGTCTCTTCGGCGACGACCAGCTCATGTTTGCCATTGTAAGTGTATTTGGCCGTTGTGCTGTTCATGTCGGTCTTTGTTGTATAATATTTGTAACCGTTTTTAAGGTAAGTGTCGTCGTTTTCCTGATACCCGGTAACGTCGTAGCCGTCCGGTTCATTGGTGTAGCTGTAGCTCAACCTGTCCTTTACCTCGCATACAAACCGGTCGAGGAAATCCGTTTTGGTTGTATCATAGCCTGTTTTGGCCAGTTCCTTTTTCTCAAATATTTTCCGGTATTGCATGCTGCCGTCGCTGAGACTTTTGGTACTGGTATTGTAGGTATACCGCTTTATCCTGTTATTCCTGCAATAATCCACCTGAACCAGATTTTCATAGGTGTTGTAAGCGCTGTAAGCCTTACCGGTTTTTTCTTTTCCTGTGATTTTTTCCGTATAGCTGAAGCCAAGAGACGGCTGCTCATACCAGAAATGGTATTTTGGCTTGCCGTCCAGGTCGTAAACCCTCTGCAGCCTGGTTCTAAGCACGTGCTTCGCAGAGCTGACAAGAACAGCGGTTTTATCATATGTGATTTTTTTACCGTCCGGCAGGTGAACAATGACCTGAAACTTCCCGTCAAGGTCGCCGGAATATAGTGTATTGGGGTTTTGCGAGTTTTTATAGCTCTCGTCTGCGCTGTAAACGGTATTTTTAATCGGGCCGACCGTATAGGACGCATCTTCCTTGTATTCTATTGTTACAACTCTCCCAACCGTATCCGTAATCCGTGTTGCCAGCTTTCTGGTTTTTGTTGTACCGTCGGCTGTATAGGAAAGCGTATCATATTCAAATTTAATGGTGTTGCCGTACCGGTCCACGATTCCCAGTACTCTCCCGTCGTCGGAAAAGTAGGTTTTCCTGCCGTCCTTGCCGGTCATAACATATTTGGATTTCCCATCGGTCTGCCCGTTGCTGAAATTCGTGGAAAGCGTAACCGCAACATCCTTGACGGTTTGGCCTTCGGGCTCGTAGGCTTCAACCCCGTCGGTTGGCGTCGGGTCGGCTAACCTGTATACGTCGCCCGCTTCGGTATGCAGGTATTTGTAGCTGGTACCGTCGCTGTTTGTTTTAAATTCCATGGCCGGGAAGGAAAACCGCATACCGATGCCCAGATTATAGCGTTCTTCATAGAAAGACGTCGTATTGGCGTCGGAATAAACATAATCCACCCATGCTCCGTCCACATACTTTACCTTCATCTCCTGTACATTGGAAATTCCACTTTTGTATAATCTTTTTATTTCCAGATCCAGGCCGTTTTTCCCGGGAAGGACATAGTCGGTCTGGTTCAGCGACAAGTCGCCGCTTTGCGTGCTGATGGATTCTTCCGACGCGTTGTTGCGAAGGTAGACCGGAGATAAAGCCGTATTATATTGTTTTTTCGGTCCTGTCAGATTATTGAGCTGTTCTTCCAGGGTTTCCGCCTTTACAATCTGAGCCGGCAGCAAGAGTGCAAGAATCAATATATGAAATGCAATAATTATTTTAATAAAAAGCTTTCTCACCATTTTGACCCCCTCATATCCCTATTTATACTTGCTTTCAAGGCATTCAGCATAAATACGCGTTTTGGTATATCCCGAACGGAATTTTCCGATGATCGTTTCCGCGTCGGCATCCAACTTATAAGCTATGACAAACGCCTGAATCACGTTTTGTTCGGTTAATCCGCTGCTTTTTACCAACGCTTCAACCTTTTCCGGAGCAACCTCCACATTGGGCAATTCCATCTGGCCATTTACGATACCGTATTCGGCGTTGATGTCCTTCCATGTTTTCAGGCCAATTCTTTTCTGCATAACTTCCGTAAATGGAACCGAAAGCTTTTGTGCCGCTCTGTCGGCAATCATGACGTCGTCCTTTGTGATTCCCTCCGTTTTAAGCAGTTCCTCAAGATAGCCGGATTCAAAAGATTGAGGCGTAAAATCGGGATTGCTCTCACGATACCCGTCAAACAGCGCACGCCAATTGCCGCCTGCTTCTTTGGCATCCACAAGGCTTTTTACTTCGTCAATCGTACCGAAGCTGTCATTTACGAAGCTATAGGCGATCAATATATCCGGCAGCTTCTTCCCTGCCTTGAGCATGTTTTCCATCTCGCTTTGATACCGCTCATGCACATTCAGTTCTGAAAGCAGCTCTTTATAATTGGCGACATTTTTATCATACGCTGCCGGATCCGATGTCCGGATCAGCTCCAATACCTCTGCAGATATTGTTACTACCGAGGAGGCAGTCGATGTGGCAGTATCCGAAGATGCAGCGGTATCCACAGATAAAGTGGTATCCTCCGATGTGGATGTACTGTCTCCGTTTGTATCCGCTGCTTCATCTATGTTTGTTTCTGCAAGCGTATCAGCCGCCAGCAATATACCCTGTCCGGACAAAATCCGGCTCATACCTGACCAGCCCCGGCCATCTCTATTTATCATGCTATATGCCATCAGTCCCGCTTCCAGGACAAAGGCCATCAATACCACAACCAATACTGCTTTGAAATATATGGATTTTCTCATGTGCGATCCCCCCATTTATCAATTCAATTCCGGATTCAAGCCATTGATTTCATTCCTTGCGGCATCGGCAGGATTCTCCGGACGGACGGATTTCGATTCGTTTTCCGGTAAAATATCCGACGGTATGATACTTTCAATACTCTTTCCGCTAAAGTCAACCGAAGTCTTGCCGGAAGCAGTACCTGCACTGATTGGCGAACCGGAGTCCGAACAGGCATCCGTGTTTTCCGCCCCGCTGCCTTCCGCACTTTCCTCCGGGCCTTCCTTATTGCTGTCGATCCCTGTTTCCAATTGTCCTGACTTTACTTCCGTTAACTTGTCGGTTTTATTGAGTTTATTGGAATTTTGAATCACTTCCAGCATCTTTTCCTCAATCCTGCGGACTGTGATTACCGCCGACTGATCCATGCCGGCGCTTTGTTCGTCGCGCTCCTTTTGGTAGGCGGTTTTATCCGCAATATATTCTTCCAGGTTCAGACCGGCCTGAATGGAATATAAATATTCGTCCATGACCTGTTCCTGTCCGCCGAAGTCATTATTAAGCTTAAGCAGGAAGGTCACCGCCAGCTTTTCATCGAGCCTGCCGGCAAGTTCGGCATAAGGAGAGTCATTATTTTCAGTGCTTTGCAGGTTTAGTCCTTCCGATGGATTTTGGGATTGCATCTGTTTGGCTGAAACGATTTCATTCAGTTCAAATGTAATTCTTTCCGCATACAGCTTTGCATCCGTGATCTCCGTTTCAGAGAATCCTTCCTTTTTAAGCTCTTTGATATCGGCTTCTTCAAGACCTGACTGCGCCAAAAGATCGTTTCTTTCCTCTTTTGATTCGGCACTGTTCGCTCCGCTGCTCTTCTTCAGCTTTTCCAATATTTCATTCCAGGTCTTTCCTGCATCTTTCATGGCAAGAATATCTTCTACATCCCCACCTGTAAGGTTTGATATGTCACTGGCCGTTTTCATTTCCTCATCGCTGAAATAGTTCAAGCTTTTAACGGCCGGTAATTTGAGACTGAATACGGTCAGCGGCACCGCAGTCAGCAGGAACGCCGCTGCAACCGCTAATGCGGCAAACCGTTTTGCATTCCATGATTTTGGCATCATAAATTGTGTCCATCCTTTCTGTAATTGTCTATTGCTGATGATTTATTCTCTGCGAAGTTCTACTCTCTGCAATGTTCTATTGCTGAAATAGTCTATTGTTGTAACGGTCTACTCCTGTAATGATTTACTCCCGCAATGATCTATTCCCGCAATAATCTATTCCCGCAATAATCTACTCCTGCAAAAAGTTGATCTGCGTCTTTCCGGTAACTTTGGACATGAATATAATATTGGAGATCTCTCCCGACCACATGGTGCCGGGAGTGATGTTTTCATCCATCGTAAAGATGATTCTTCCCTGTTCATACTTCACTTTGACTTTGGTCCCGGTTATTGTTCCCTCCGAAAAGGTATCCATTTCCGGCGTGAAGCCATATAAGTCAACCACATCAAGCTCATCAGCGTTGTAGGTGACAACTGCCGCAAAGCCGGTGAAGTCCTGCACATCCGAAGCAGTGAGCGACAGGCTGAACTCCCCGTTCTTTATGCATTCCACGGTATATATAGGATTTGTTGTGCTTTCGGAAATTGCTTCGCTCCATGCCGTAACACCTGAGATATTTCTGGCTCTTACCCTGTATGTGTGGGTAGTACCGGGATCCAGGGACTCCTGTATATACCCTTCCTGTTCGCCTGCGTCTGCAACCTTTCCGTCCAATTCAATGTCATACCCCATTGTGCCTTCCACCCTCTCCCATCGGATTTCGATCGAATTGTTGGAAGCCGCTGCGGAAAGGCCCGTCGGAGCGTCCGGTATATCCGGCATAGTTGCAAGTGTGAGCACGGCGCACCAATCGGACGTATCCGCTGTGCCGGCACTGTCTGAAGCATCCTTGACCCGGATCTTATAGGTATGGTAGGTCTCGGCAGTCAGGCCCGTATGGTTGTATACAGTGCTTTTACCGTTATCGGTAACTTTTCCGTCGACTTCGATCTCATATGCCCCGCCTGTTGTTACGTCATCCCATGAAAGCAGGATGTTATTATTGGTTACAATCGCAATGACATTTGTAAGGCTTGTGTCTTCCGTCTCACCGGATTCTTCCGGGAATGTCGATATGGTCAGGGGCTTGCTCCATTCACTCACGCCCGTGACGTTGATTGCCTTGACCCTGTAGGTATGGGAACTGTCCGGTTCCAGGCTGTCATGTGTGAAAGCCGCACCGGTTGTATATGTGGTAGAAGAGCCGTCTATCTCGACCTCATAGCTTTCCGCATACAGCGTCTTATACCAGGTCAGACTGATTGACTCCGTATCCGATGTAGCTATTATATTTGCAGGTGTTTCAGGCTTGTCCGGATTGGTGATGACATAGATCATGTCGCTCCACCCGCTGCCGCCGCCTTTGTTCACCGCCTTGATCCTGTACTTGTGACTGCTCAGGGAGGTAAGGCCTTCGTGCGTGTAGGATGTCTGCGTTCCGTTGTCGATAATCTGCCCGTCTGCTTCTATTCGGTATGTTTCCGCTCTTTCAGCAGGCGACCACGAAATTGTAGCGGAGGTGTTGGTTTTCTTCACCGTTATTCCCGAGGGCGTCGGAGGAGGTTCCGGCAGAGTGGCTATTGTTATATATCCGCTCCAATCGCCGACTCCGCCGGAGTTCTTTGCTCTGATCCTGTATTTATATTCCGTATCGGGCACCAGGCCTTTATCCGTGTAGGTCAGCACGTTTCCCACGTTAACGGGTGTCGCACCGCCATTGATTTCTATTTCATATGAGGTTGCTTTAGCTGTCTTGTCCCAAGTGAGGGTAACGGTGGTCTGGTCTGCTATGGCTTCGATGTTCGTCGGTACAGCCGGAGGATACGGAGCGGTTGCCATGCTGTAATAGCTGCTCCAGTTTCCTGTACCGCCTGCGTTGATTACTCGGATCCTGTACTTGTGCTCCGTTTCCGCTGTGAGGCCATTATGGACATAAACCGACTGGGTAACTTGTCCAATACTGAATCCGTCGGCTTCCACCTCATAGGATGCAGCGCCCGATACGGCATTCCACGCCAGTTTTATTACCGTTTGGCTGACTTCGGGGAAGGTAATGTCCGGCGACTTGGCCAGAGTCGTACTGCTGGCTTGTGCCGCATCCGACTCTGCAAGGTCGGCATTTCTGGTCCTGCCACTGACGGTATACCCTGTATTTTGCTGTAATCCTTTTATGGTGATGGTTTTACTGGTTAAAGCATTCCACTGTGCCGTTCCCGTGAGCGTACCATCTGAACTTACATATTTCGAACCTGCAGTAATCTGATACTCCGTACCTGCAGGGTTTGAGTCCGTTATTTTCAAATCCAGGGTTGTCTCTGCAGCCCCTGCTAGAGATAAGGAAGGCTTCTGCGCTTTTGTACATACTTCTTTCTGATCTAAAGCTATATTTTCAAGGGCATCCCTGGCTTCAAACTTTGCAGAATATTTGGTATTGGGAGAAAGTATACCCGATAAGTAGGAAGTATCGGTGGTCCAGTCACTTTGTACACCGTTTATCGTATACCGGTAGGGAAGCGCATTCAAGTCCGAAGTACCTGCTTTAACGGAGCCCGTGATCGTAATGCCCGATTCGGAAGCTGTATAGGTTATCGGGTTGATCTCCGGCGGTGTTCTGTCGATAGTGAAAGCGATTGTTTTTTTTGCGGAAACAGTACCCCCGTCGTAGGCTTCAAAGGTGATAGTATGAGCGCCTTCGCCTAATGTACCGATATCCAGTGTCTGAAAGCTGACATTCTGCGCCGTGGCAGCATTTGATACCTGCTTGGTTTCCCTTGCCGCAGCTTCCGAATCCAGATAATACGAACAGGTCAGCGTCTCTCCAACAGAGTCGGATACGGAAATGCTTGGAGTGAAAGACGTATTTATTTTACTGTCTTGCACAGGGTTAAGTATACTTAGTTCCGGTGTTTTTTTTACATACCAGTACCCATTCTCCACCCCATTTTCCGGATATGTGCCATCCTCTGCCGTTATCCCTGACTCTACCAGTGTCCCTTTTTCACAATCAGCAGTGATTTTGCGGATTGAATATACATAATGATCTACCCGTTCATCAGATTTATAGTCTATATAATGTTCTATAAAAGACATTATTTGGAATATTTCACGTGAATTATGTTTAGTACCAAAATATCTATAAGCAAACCATTCAGTGCAATAATACGCTCCTATATAAGAATCCAATGATGAATCAGGTATTTTCCCATAATATTTTCCAGTCCCCATATACCCAAACCCAGAGGATGCACTATACTCAAAACTTTTATATAAGTATTTATAGTCAGAAGTACCACTACCTCCATTTTCTTCATCATCAATCGTATATGGTTCAGAGATCGTATACGTTGATAAATATACTACATTATACTTATTATAGGTGCTCATCTTTGCCGCATAAGCTTTATCCGCTCCTATTTGAACAATATGTCCATTTCTATCCGGTTCGTCAAAGTTTACAGAAACGTTCATAAAAATGAATAGTATTACCATCATGGAAGCTATTGCTTTTATTCCGCTTTTCATAATTTCGTCCTCCATACTCTGTCTTAAGCACTATACAATAGAGCCGGCCAACGATACGATGAGATCCGCCGATGCGCGTACTACTCAATCGTATAGCTCACATTGGCGTTATCATTCGTTTTCGATAAAAACCGGATGATGTTTACTATCGTTTTGCTTGTATTCTTTACTTCATACACAATCTCCCCTGGTGTAAACTCAATAACGCTTATATCCGTATCTTCCACAACTCCTGCCTGCAGCTCGATTCCGGGAGTATTGGCACACAGGTCCGCAACCTCAAGCTCATCCGGGTCGTAGCTTACCTTGATGGTTCTGGATTCAACCTCTTTCTTTGCAGGGACCACTACAACAAAGTTGAAACTGGTGTTTTCCGCCACCTTTATCATCAATTCCGGCAGAGTGTTTGCTTCAAGCAGTCCGCTCCACTCGCTGGTACCGTCTTCATAAACGGCCCTGACTCTATAGGCCTGTCTGGTATTTGGTTCCAGATTTGAATGGACATATTTCATATCCGTTATATCTTTTACGATAACTCCGTTTACCTCGGCCTCATATCCGTTCGCACCCGCACTGGCATCCCATGTCAGCGTGATTTCATTTATGGAAGCTTCGGCTTTCAGGTTCTGCGGCGCAGGCGGTGCTGTCCTTACGGTCAGGTCATCGGTCCAATCTCCCATTCCGTTATCGTTTCCCGCCCTGACCCTGTAAGTATGCCTGCCGCCTGTCACTAAACCGGAATGTACAAAAGAGTTTTTTTCACCCACATCGGTCAGTACCCCGTCCGCTTCTATTTCGTATTTTGTTGCGTCTTCAACCTTATTCCATGACAATGAAATTTCTTCACTTTTCGCAAACGCTGAAAAACCGGACGGCACGCCAACCATGGTCAACTGGACAACCGCAGCGCTCCAGGCGCTGAACCCGTCCGTTTTTCTTGCCCTGACCCTGTAAACATGTATGCTGTTCGGCTCCAATTCTTTGTGCGTGTAGGCAGTTTCCTTTCCCGCATCCGTAACTGTACCATCAACTAGCAGGTCATAGCCTTTTGCACCTTGCGCCGGAATCCAGGTAAGAGATACGGTGGTACTGGTTGCAGTTGCTTTCAGTCCTTCAGGCACCGATATGGCAGTAGTTGCGGATATCAAGCCGCTCCATTCCCCGGCCCCGGCAGAATTTCCGGCACGCACCCTGTAGGTATGTCCTGTGTCCGCTGTAAGTTCCGTATGTATGTAGGTGGTTTTAGTTCCGTTGTCAAGCACGTTTCCGTCAACATCAATTTCATAGCTGTCCGCGCCGGCTGCGGAATCCCAGGTAACTGTTATCTCATTGTTTGAAGCTGCTGCAATGATGTTTCCGGGTATATCCGGCAGTGTAACTGCAGACAGCTCACTGCTCCAGGCGCTTGTGTTGTTCCCGTTGACGGATCTGACCCTGTAGATGTGACTGGTGCCTGGTTCCAAGCCCTCCTGTTTGTATTCCGTTTTATTTCCATTGTTTTTTATGGTACCGTCCGCCTCAATATCATAGCTCTCCGCCATATCAGCCTTATCCCACATAAGTGTTACATCAGTACTGCTTACTGTCATTCCGATATTCTTCGGAACGGGCAAAAGGGTTGATTTTGCTATCTGGCTGCTCCATTCACCAATCCCGTCGGAATTTTTTGCCCTTACCCGATAAGTATGGACAGTATTTGGTACAAGCTCAGAATGTGTAAAGGAAGGTTCCGATATATCCGAAATGATGTTCCCATCTGCTTCAACGTCATATGCCGTTGCTCCAGCCACATGGTCCCAGCCGAGAATAATGGAATCTTCAGAGGCTGTTGCATTAAGATTTGCGGGGATTCCCGGAAGTGTTGTGCCAGCCGCAATAGCGCTCCATTTTCCGGCGCCGCTGGCATTCTTTGCCCTGACTCTGTAAGTTTGCTGTAAATTAGGGTTTAATCCGGTATGCAAATAGGATGTTTCAGAGCTGTTATCTATAGCTGTTCCATATACCTCAATATCGTATCCTGTCGCTCCATTCACCTCATCCCAGGTAATCATGATGGAGTTTTTGCCCGAAGATACCTCTATATTTCCGGGTATAGCCGGAAGCGTCCACTTCTCAATAGTGTCTGACCAAAGGCCTTCGGTCAGATTGCTTCGCGCTCTGACCCGGTATTTGTGCAGCGTCCCGGCGTTAAGACCGCTTGCGGTATAAGTCGTGGATGCGCCGGCATCAATAATGGCGCCGTCCACTTCAACATCATACTCAACAGCTCCATATACACTGTCCCACGTCAGAGTGGTATCTGTTTCAGTCGCTGATACGGTTATATTATCTGGAACCTCCAGCATGATTTCGTTTCCCCATACCAGATCGTCCCCAATATAAACCGTAACCTTATCCCAATCTATATAACTGCTTGATGAACTATTAAAAGAATAATCATTTGCCTGGGAGTAGTTCGACCAGTCGGACTTTGCGAAACGGGACTGGATCTCCATGCTTCCCCCGGGCAGCAATTGTCCCGCCGCGTCCTTAAAGGACATTTCAAAACAATAGTCGGCATTCTCTATCGGTGCTGACATTTTTAAAAACTTGCCGGTAACATTGCCGCTTCCGATCGGCGACCAATCACACCAAAAGTTTTGACTTTTGTTGCCATCTGCTGTAAAGTAATACCTTATCCGGACATTTTCGAGCTCAATTGGTTTACTGCCCGTATTAAACAGCTTGTACCATGGGAAGACCGTATTAATTGTGTCTGTACGGTTGCTATTGTACATTTGGAGCCTTGCATCCTGCTCGTTCAAAGCCGGAACATCGGTGGAAGGTTCCTCTCCCCATATCCGCGTACCGGAATAATATACTACCGCCTTGTTCCAATCCGCAAAATCCGTATCCGTACTGTTAAAGGAATAGTCATTGGTCTGTGTATAGTTTGACCATTCCGTGTTTGCAAACCTTATCTGCATTTCAGCAGACTGGCCCGGTTGGATAAATCCTGCGTTATCACTGAAGCCGATCTCCAGACAATAATCGGCGCCTTCCTTGGGATTGGAAAGCTGAATAAAGCTGCCGGTAACATTTTCTCCTCCGATGCCGGACCAATCACACCAGAATTTCTGGGATTCGATTCCTTCAACCTTATAGTAATATCTGATTTTGGTTTCAGACAGATCAAGCGGCTCATTGCCGGTATTATACAGTTTAAAACGCGGATAAATGGAGTTGATGGAATCCGCCCGGTTGGCATTGTACATCTGCAGTTTAACTTGAGGAACGCTCAACGCTGCGGTTGTTACACTTTTCTCCGGACTCCAGTCACTTGCCGCAGTTTCATTTTTAGCCCTGACCCTATAAGTATGCAGCGTATTCGGAGTCAGTCCTGCATGGGTATATGATGTATCCGGAATATCAGAAATGATGCTGCCATCTGCTTCAACGTCATATGCTGCAGCATTTGAGACAGCTTCCCAGGCTAAAGAAACGGAGGTGGTGCTTATCAGTGCATCTGTAAACTCAGGTATGGATAATTCATCGGATGATTCCATCGTCACTTGCGATTCCGGACCCGGACCGGATTCATCAGGCGTCTGGCTTTCACCGCATGAAAAAAGATTGTTGCCAAACAATAGACTTTGCAGCATTGCAATCAGGCATAACATCGAAAGTACTTTTTTAGTACACTTTTTCGTCATAAAACACTCCACCTCCAAAACTAATATTGAAATAAAGTTCAATAGGCCGGTAAACCTAAAAAAAGACAATAAAAAAAAGCCGGTTGCACCACTCGCTCCGTATAATCCAAAGTGCCCAGATATTGACTATACTTCAACGCATCATTTTAAATACTGCCTATATTTGCTAATACATTTGTGAAATGTATTTATTTTGCTTCAATATTAACATTATGCCCATATTATGTCAATACATTTGTTACAAATAATGTATTGCATGGCATAACAGTGTAATGTATCTATCCAATTGAAGCAGTTTGTTTTCAAAATGTATGAAATGGTATATTATAAGTATAGTGTTTAAGTAAACATACAATTTTAAAATGGAGAGATTTATTATGTTTTTAGTTGCAGGAGTTGTTATACTTGGTGTTTTTTTCTTTATTTGCTGTGTAAATTATTCTTTTCAAAAAGTAAAGTGGAAATCACGCTGTGTCAACAGAAATTATTATGCATTTAATTCCCCGAAAGCATGGATTTCTTATTCTATTATTACTGCATTTGCTATTGCTCTTTTATTTGCAGTATCGTTAAGTGATTCGGCCAAAGGATTTTCATCCATGTTCAAAGCTGCGTCAGATTATAAATCAAGCGTGCAAGCTGCAAGTTCGGCTGCAGATGAATCGGCTGATAATGAATCGACTGCCGATTCATCAAGTGGGACAGACAATGAAAAATAGTAAATATGTAATCTGCTAACATTTCTGCCGGTATATTGCCGGTAAAAATTACAGCAGCAGTCCGTATACTCATCCGCTTTTCGCATATGGGCTTCATACAGGCATCATATGGGTTTCATACGCACTTTACATACGGGTTTCGCGCAGCTGTCAGCGCATAAGCAGCTTTAATAACTTCAGCTTGTTGCCGTAAGGCGCATATCTGGTTTTTATATCAATCAAAAAAGACTTCTTTAATATGCTCTTCCTGTGCGAAAAAGTGTCGAAGCTCCAGTTGCCGTGATAGCAACCCATTCCACTTTCGCCTACGCCGCCGAAAGGCATGCGCGAGGAAGCCAGGTGGACGATCGTGTCGTTGATACATCCGCCTCCGAAGGAGATCCTTTTTACAATTTGCTTCTCAACATCCTTGTCGCTGGTGAACAGATAAAGCGCGAGAGGCTTGGGACGGCAATTCACCGCATCAATCACCTGTGTTATATTGTCAAATTCAATTACGGGCAGTATTGGCCCGAATATCTCTTCCTGCATGACAGGATCATCCCATTTGACATTGTTCAAAATAGTGGGCGATATCTGAAGCGTGGCCGGATTCGAATCTCCTCCCGCTGCTATATCGACCCCTTTCAGCAGCTCTCTCAGACGGTTGAAATGTTTCTCATTAATAATCCTGGCAAATTCATCATTCATGCAGGGTATCTCCCCGTAAAATTCCCTGATGTATTTCTTCATTGCAGCCAGCAGCTGAGCCTTTATATCCTTGTGCACAAGCAGGTAATCCGGTGCGACACAGGTCTGGCCGCTGTTTATGGTTTTACCCCAGATTATTCTTCTGGCGGCAATATCTATATTGACATTCTTGTCTACGATACAGGGGCTTTTTCCACCCAGTTCCAGCGTTACCGGAGTAAGGTGCTTTGATGCTGCCTCCATGACGGTTTTACCGACATTCACACTGCCTGTGAAGAATATGTAGTCGAATTTATTTCCAAGCAGTTCCTGATTGGCGTCCCTTCCACCTTCTATCACAGTTATGTATTTGCTGTCAAAACAGCTTCCGATCAATTTCGATATCATGGCGGAGGTGGCCGGTGAGTATGCCGAAGGCTTGATGATTACGCAATTTCCCGCGGCAATCGCTCCTACCACCGGTGCAAGTGTCAATTGAAACGGATAGTTCCAGGGCGACATGATCAGAACTATACCATACGGCTCTGAAACAATATAAGATGTAGATTTGAACTGTGTGAGCGGTGTCGGGACCCTTTTGACCCTGTTCCATTTGCAGATGTTTTTTACCACATATTTAATTTCTTCCAGGGTCATTCCAACTTCTGTCATGTAGGCTTCAAAGGGAGCTTTGTTAAGGTCTTTCTTCAGGGCGCCAAGAATTTCACTTTCGTTTTCACGAATAACGTTCCCCAGCTTTATCAGGGCATTCTTTCGGAACGCAATATCAAGTGTTTCTCCGCTTGCAAAAAAACTTCTCTGATGATCGAGGATACTTTTAATATTTGCCATCATGCTACCTCCCGAATCCTTTTGATTTATACTCATTTAATGCATTGAAATTCTTTTTATTCCTTTTATATAGAGATTTAAACACAGCAAAGTATTGATCATATACTGCTTTGTTCTTCATATCCGGTTTATAACATTCAACAGCCCTCGTCAGCTTCTTTGCTTCTCCAAGCCTGCTGATGATGCCAAGCCCTTCTGCCGCAACCAGGGCCGCGCCGACCGCTCCCACATTCTGTGGATTTTCCACTGTTTCTATTTCACGGCCCAGCATATCGGAAAGCATCTGGCAGGTCAATGGCGCCAAAGCGCCGCCTCCGACAAAACGTATCGCCTGTGAGGTCTTTACCTTTTTCTCCTGGGCTTCCAACTGCCATCTCAGGTGATAGCAAATTCCTTCAAGGACGGCATGGATCAATTCTGTTTTTCCTGTCTCCAGACTAATATTGAAGAACATACCCCGGGCATTGGGATCTTCAAAGGGACAGCGGTTGCCATGAAGCCAGGGCGTGAAAATCACCCCGCTGCTGCCTGCCGGAACATTCCGGATGGCATGCATCATGTAGTCATACAGGCTTTTATAAATGGTTTCCCTGGAATCTGATATATTCTGTTTTTCAAGGTAGATATCGATTTCATCCAGAGCCAGATGATCCTTCACCCACTCCAGGCATTTACCCGCTGTCTCAAGCTCGGCGAAATAATTGAAGGAAGTACTGTCGGCCCCGACGATTGCCGCTATCATTGAAGAAGTATCCACCACCTGCTTTTTTACGACTGTCGATACCCAGCCAGATGTGCCTGAATAGATGTGTGTATCACCAGGTTCAGCGGCGCCTGCTCCAATACCGATCAGAGAAGCGTCACCGCCGCCTCCGAATACAGGT
>DBTX01000034.1:0-4691 GCA_002307275.1 Hungateiclostridiaceae bacterium UBA1305 | reverse complement strand
CGTATGATCCGCGGCAGATGCTCCATATTTACGCCGAACATTTTGCAAAGCTCTTTGCTGAAGCCTTCCTTCCCCTTACGTGTATCATAGAGCATCGCGGCATAGGCGCTGTCCGGCGTCATGACAAATTCGCCGGTGCATCTGCAAATTAGAAACTCCTTCACATCCAGCCACTTGTACACTTTTTTAAAATTCTCGGGTTCATTACGCTCAACCCATTTGTATTTCCATACCGGATCTTTCACGCTTGCCGCTACTGCGCCGCTGATAATCAGAGATTTTGCAAGTTTAAAGGCATTGATACCTGCAATTTGCATGCCATGTGCGATACCCCTCTTCAGTTCATCCTTCGCACGTTGATCCATATAGCTCATTGCCCTGCGCACAGGCCTGCCTTCACGGTCAACCAGTACAAGCCCCTGCATCTGGGAACAGAATGAAATTCCCTGAATGCTGTCAGGAGAAATGCTGACTTCCTCCATAAGCTTTTTAGTGGTATTACACATGGCATTCCACCAGCTGCATGGCTCCTGTTCCGCGCCGCCGTTCTCCGTGACAAAAAGCTCGTAGCCCTCCGTTGCCGAGGCCACTAGCTTTATTGTATCTGAAATTTCGAATATACAGGTTTTTATTCCGGTTGTCCCTATATCATATGCAATGATACATGTTGACATATATGAACCTCCATATCCTTTTCGTTCCGGGTCAAATCTTTTTGTCTTACATATTTCTCATATATAGGAAGATCATTTCATAAACAATGCGCCTTTTATAAACTTCATCAGTTGCTCAACCACCAGCTCATCCTTATCCAGAACATCTTCTCCGACAAAGATCTTCATTCGTTCCTTGTAATACTCACAGGCATAGGAAAACTGCAATAATATAAACAGATTATCGAGATAGAAGGCAAACAGGTTCGCATTGATATCAGCTCTGACCGTTCCGGCTTTCTGTGCATCTTTAATAAAGGTTGTGTAAAGACCGGCCGTTGCATTCTCCATATCGGATACGATTTTCCATACCAAACCGGAACGGTTCTCGGTAGCCATCTCATTATACAGCCTGGTAAGGGGTGCGTTGCCGCGGGAATGGGATTGTATGGCCCTGATGATTTTTTCGATCCTGCTTTCCAGGTCCTCATTGCTTTGCATGATTTCCTGCAGTACCCTTTTCAGCATTTCAACACCGAAATGGATAATGGTCAGAAACAGGTCTTCCTTATTGTTGAAATATTTATAAACAGAACCGACACTGATGCCGGCTTTCTGAGCTATGTTATTAACATTGGCACTTTCAAAGCCTCTCTCAGAAAACTCCATAATAGCGGCATCCAGAATTTTCTTTCTTTTTTCATCGGATATTTTATTAAAAGCTTCCTTAAAATAATCTGGCTTCACGTAATATTCCTCCAATTATTTTCCTACAGTGAGTGAATGCTCACTCATATTGTATCACACTATAAATATTTTTCAACAGCAACCTTTTGATTTGTTGACTTTTTCCACTAAAATAGCTATAATAAAAATAATGAGTGAATATTCACTCATTATACAAAATAATAGATATACTCTGTTAAGCTACTGGTTTCAGGCGGCTTGACGTGATGTCAGGAGGATTTATGGATAAAAGATTTGCCATTTCTGAATACCCTGATACTGCAGCAGTTGTAAAGCAACTTGATGATTTGATTCAGAAGCCTATTTATACCATTAAGTCTGACGCTCTAAAAAATTACATTGAAGAATATTATGAAAAAAAATGCACTCAATCGAAAAGGATGATCGACGAAGCCAAAGAGATCATTCCCGGCGGTGTTCAGCACAATCTAGCTTTCAACTATCCCTTCCCTCTTGCATTTACAAAAGCAGAAGGTGCCTATCTCTATGATATGGACGGAAACCGGTATTATGATTTCCTTCAGGCAGGAGGTCCCACAGTCCTGGGAAGCAATCCAATCGAAGTGCGCAGCAGGGTCATTGAATTATTGAATGATTGCGGTCCTTCAACAGGCCTTTTTCATGAGTTTGAGTATAAACTTGCCAGGAAAATCACGGAAAACTTTGAAACCGTTCAAATGTTCAGAATGCTGGGGTCCGGCACAGAAGCCTGTATGGCCGCCATCAGGGTCGCGCGCCTTGCCACCGGAAAGAAATATATTATTAAAATGGGTGGTGCCTATCATGGCTGGAGCGATCAACTGGCATACGGCATCCGTATTCCCGGCTCCAAATGGACTCAGGCACACGGCGTTCCCCGTTTCTGTTTTAAAAATACACAAGAATTTTTCCCGAATGATCTGCATGACCTTGAAAGGAAACTCCGTACAAACCGTTTGCGCGGCGGGACGGCGGCCGTATTGATTGAACCTTTGGGCCCGGAAAGCGGAACACGTCCCGTAGATAAAGACTTCAACAAGGGGGTTGAAGCACTTTGCCGCAAATATGGCGCACTGCTTATATTTGACGAGGTGGTTACCGCATTTAGAATGGGTATGGCCGGAGCCCAGGGATATTTTGGCGTGTCTCCGGATCTGACGGTTTTCGGCAAGGTGGTTGCAGGCGGTTATCCGGGTGCGGGAGGCCTTGGCGGCAAGAAAGAGTACATGAAATACCTTGCTGCAGGAATTCAGTCCGGTGACAAGCATAAAAAGGCGCTGATCGGCGGTACCATGGCTGCCAACCCTCTGAGCTGCGTCGCCGGGTATTATACACTATGTGAAATAGAGAAGAACAATGCCGCACAGAAAGCAGGTCTGGTGGCCGATAAGCTGATAAAAGGCCTGCAGCTCCTCATTAAAAAGCATAACCTGCCCTTTGTCGCTTTCAATCAGGGCTCCATCTGCCATCTTGAAACAGTAGGAACCGTACACTTTTCCATCAACTGGTCAAAGCCCTGGCAGATTCCGGGTGTGCTAAAGGCAACCTCCGAGCGTAAAAAGGAAATGGAACATATGGGTGCAGCCTACATGGCAGAGGGTATCGTAACTCTTGCCGGCAGCAGGCTTTATACAAGCGCGGCCTATACGGATGAGATGATTGATGATGTTCTGGCCCGGTTCGACAGGGTGTTTTCAAATGTGGCAGTTAAAGCATAAATGCAAGGGGTGCTGATATGACGGCACAAGAAGCCAGGGAAACAGTTGTATTGGCAGGCAGAAAACTTGTCGAGTCGGGTTTGATTGCCCGCACATGGGGAAATGTAAGCTGCCGGATCAGTGACAGCCATTTTGTCATTACCCCCAGCGGCAGGGACTATCTATCACTGAAACCGGAGGAAATCGTCGAAGTTGCCGTTTCCGACTGCAGCTATAACAGCAGTATCAAACCTTCTTCGGAAAAAGGCGTTCATGCCGAGGTCTACAAGCAGCATCCCGAAATAAATTTCGTCATACATACCCATCAGGAACAAGCTTCTTCAGTAAGTGCCCTCATGCTGGATACCATCAGTGTTTCACAGGATTTCCCCTCTCTTGGCGGCAAGGTCCTCTGCGCCGCTTATGGACTGCCGGGAACAAAAAAACTGCGCCGCAGTGTAGCGGAAGCTCTGTCCTGTTCAAAAGGAAAGGCCGTTATCATGAAAAATCACGGCGCGATTTGCTTTGGTACGAATTATGAAGAAGCATTCAGGGTCGCACATGAACTTGAAAATGCCTGTAAACGCTTTATACAGGATCAATATGCCGAAATCAGCAATAAGCATGCAACGGATATTTCAGAAATACTGTTTTTTGCGCTTTCGAAACTGACAGGAAAAGTAATCCCGGCAAACGCTGGCGCCCCTCTTCCAGCTTATGAAAGTGAAAGGACTAAAAGTGAAAAAACTGAAAGCGAAAGAACTGAATATGGCTTTAGACCACAAATTCCTGATAAAAGAATCGCGGATATCCATCTTGAAATCTATAAAAAACATAAGAATATCAACCATATCATACATGCGGGCACACCTGGCATTATGGCCGTGTCCTGCTCCGGGATCAAGCTCCTTCCGTTCCTTGACGATTTTGCACAAATTGCAGGAACTTCAGTAAAAAATGTCGAATTGAACTCATACCAAATTACAAATGCACTGAAAAGCGCCTCGGCTGTTCTCCTGCAAAACAATGGGGCACTGTGCTGCGGCAATACCAAAGAAGACGCACTTGCAGTGGGCATGGTATTGGAGAAGAATTGCAAAACCCTGGCAGTTTCTGCTTTACTCGGCAGGGTAAAGCCCATAAACTGGTTTGAGTGTTGCCTAATGCGGTTCGTATATATGAAAAAGTACTCGAAACTAAAAATAGAGACTAAAAACAGAGATTAAAAATGAAATCAGCAAATATTCCTTTCATTGTATGATGGCAAAAATAAATAGATAAGTTGAAAAAGATTTTGTATAAGGGAATAATTTTATTTTTTTCAACAAGGCACCAATTGTAATACAAGTGAAAAAACTGATGATTCCAATTCTTTTTTTCATTGTATATAGATAAGTAAGGGAGTGCTGCACATGTCAAGGGAAAACGGTCTTTCACCCTATCGCTGGCTTATTCTTCTGGCAATTGTCCCGATTATTGTTTCGACGGAAATGATGTGGCTTTCACTGGCGCCGATATCCAGTATGGCGGAGAGCTTTTACGGGGTTGACAGCATGAGTGTGGCTTTGTTTTCAATGAGCTACATGATCATGTATATCCTTTTTTCACTTCCCGC
>DBTX01000085.1 GCA_002307275.1 Hungateiclostridiaceae bacterium UBA1305 | reverse complement strand
GTGCACGATTATTTTATGCACCCTAGTCAAAGCGGAGACGTTGACATCATTACACTTGTGTGTTAGAATATTTCGGTAACCGCTCGGACGGGGCTTCTAAATGCAACAGCAGTTGCTGCCTATCGGTTCGGCGAGTCTGTTAACAGGAGGTAATAATAATGTACGCTGTTATAGAAACAGGTGGAAAGCAGTACAAGGTTCAGGAAGGCGATATCGTCTTCATCGAGAAACTGGATGCTGAAGATGGCGCTGCAGTGACGTTTGACAAGGTTCTCGCAGTTTCAAATGAAGGTAGTGTGACTTTTGGAAAGCCCCTTGTAGATAATGCAATTGTAGATGGAAAAGTACTTGGACAGGGAAAAGAAAAGAAAATCATTGTCTTCAAGTATAAGGCCAAAAAGGGTTACAGGAATAAAACAGGACATAGACAGCCCTATACGAAGGTGCAGATCAATAAGATCAATATTTGATCTTGAGGTGCAGAAATAATTTGCAGAAAAAATTTTGCAAATAGTTTTAAGGAAATATAATTGAAAAAAGCCTGTTCCATAAATCTTTTTTCATTATATTGAGCTGACAAAATGATCAAGGTAATGATAAAAAAGGATCAGGCAGGTTCTATTAGAGGTTTTGATGTAACAGGGCATGCAGGCTACGCAGATGCAGGGAATGACATCATTTGTTCGGCAGTATCGGTGACAGCCTACACGGCGGCCGGTGCACTGGAAGACCTCGCAGGTTTAAGTCGCTGCTTCAGTGAAAGTGACGGGCATATGATCATCGGCTTGCCGGATGGAATGTCGGCTCAGCAGGAATCAACCGCCGCGGTCATACTTGAGACAACAGCAATCGGCTTCAAACAGATAGAATTATCATATGGTAAATATGTTTTAGTGTTAGAAGAGGAGGTGTAATCTGATGATTAAAATTAATCTCCAGCTGTTCGCTCACAAAAAGGGAGTCGGCAGCTCTAGAAACGGCCGTGACAGTACGGCACAAAGACTCGGCGTCAAGAGGGCCGATGGGCAGTATGTACTGGCTGGCAATATACTTGTTAGACAGAGAGGTACAAAGATTCATCCTGGTGATAATGTAGGAATAGGCAAGGATGACACCCTTTTTGCTCTGGCTGAAGGCAAGGTTAAGTTTGGTAGATTGGGCAAGGACAAAAAACAAGTTAGTATAGATATAGTCTAATAAGCAAAAAATAAGTCCCGGCGCAACTGCCGGGATTTTTTTTACCACTGGTCATTTGCGAAGCAAATTTGACTAAGCAGGCGAATTTGGCAGAATCGTGTTATGTGGGGCTCGACGCCCCGGAGATCTTCCCATGGTAGTACACAAAGAAGGAGTAAATATGTTCATAGATCAAGCGAAAATACATATAAAAGCAGGAGACGGCGGCAACGGAAAAGTTTCCTTCCACAGGGAGAAATATATTTCTGCCGGAGGGCCTGACGGTGGAGACGGCGGCAAGGGGGGAGATGTTGTGCTTCTTGTTGACGACGGGCTGAGAACCTTGATTGATTTTAAATATAAAAGAAAATATGCAGCAGAACCTGGCGAGCACGGAGGAGCGGGTAATTGCTCCGGGAAAGCCGGCAAGGAGCTTGTGATTAAAGTACCCCCTGGAACAATTGTCAGGGATGAAAACACAAAACATATTCTTGCCGATATGACCAAACCTGACCAGCGGCTGGTCATTGCGAAGGGTGGGAAGGGCGGTGCAGGAAATCAGCATTTTGCCACTCCTACAAGGCAGGTTCCAAGCTTTGCGCGTGCAGGCAATCTGGGCGAAGAATTTCATGTGGAACTGGAACTGAAGGTTATTGCAGATGTAGGGTTGGTAGGGTTTCCAAACGCGGGCAAATCAACAATCCTATCCATCGTTTCCGCAGCCAATCCCAAGATAGCGGATTACCCTTTCACGACGCTGGAACCGAACCTCGGAGTGGTTAGCCTTGACAAGGGCAGCAGCTTTGTGCTTGCCGATATCCCCGGTCTTATCGAAGGGGCGCATGAAGGTGTAGGCCTCGGACATGATTTCCTCAGGCATGTTGAAAGAACAAGATTACTTTTACATGTTGTCGATGTTGCAGCTGTCGATGGACGTGATCCTCTAAGCGACTTTGAAACCATAAACTCCGAACTGAAGCAGTACAATCCGAAGCTTGCAGAGAGACCTCAGATCGTTGCGGCGAATAAGGTGGATCTGCCGGAGGGCAGGGAGAATCTCGAAAGCTTCCGGAAAGCGGTTGAAGAAAAGGGATATAAGGTTTTCCCGATTTCCGCCGCCACCAATAAGGGCGTTAAAGAACTTATGTTTTATGTGGGCTCCATGCTTGACGAACTGCCAGAGGTCATATTGACTGCAGATATTGAGGAAGAGGTTGTTTATACTGCAGGAGAAGAACAACCATTCAAGGTGCGCAGGGAAGGCAACACCTATATTATTGAAGGCAATTGGGTGAGAAAGGTCGTAGGCTCCACCAATTTTGAAGTATTTGAGTCGATTCAGTATTTTCAGCGTTCCCTCAAGTCAAAGGGTGTTATTGATGCACTGGAGAAGCTTGGAATCACTGAGGGTGATACAGTTAAAATTTACGATATAGAGTTTGAATATTTAAAATAAGGAAGGGTCATATATGCTTAACAGTAAGCAAAGAAGTCATCTCAGAAGTCTGGCGAATACCATGGAACCTATTTTTCAGGTTGGCAAGGGCGGTATTGGGAGTAATCTTATTAAGCAGTTTGATGATGCACTTGAGGCCAGGGAACTTATAAAAGCAACAGTTCTGAAAAATGCAGACGAAAGCGTCAAAGAAATCTGCGAGGATATTGCAGGTCGAACCGGGGCTGAAGTAGTGCAGATAATTGGCAGTAAATTCGTTTTGTACAAGGAATCCCAAAAACATAAGGAAATCATTCTGCCATAGCATTCAGGTTGCCCACACCTGGGCAGACGAAGTATTTAATGAGGCGAAAGATGTCCCCCGCCCCGGATGCATGGGCGAGCAGCAAGCTTAGCTTGCGACCAGCCTCGTTGAAACACAGCTGGGTGCAAATTTTTTTCTGCAATCGAAAAATTTTATTTTAATCCGATACGTTATAACAAGAACTGCCAACTGGGAATATACCAGCGGGCAGCTCTTGTTTGAAATTCACAATTATTACATGATCATCTGCATTGAATCATCAGATACTGCAGCTTAACTGCCCAATTGTGTTTTTACCTGCTGGACATCCTGACTCGCAGCCATAATGGCAGGTTTGTAATAACCTTTTGATTGAGCCAGCGTAAAGAGTTCATACTGGGATGCTTCGCAGTTGTTCCTGATCTGCTGGATCGTTGTTCTGAGCTCAGAATTGGCACACTCGGAAATGACATTTGCATAGGTTGTCAAACTGCTTTTTACCGAGGCCAGTGCGTCATTTACCATGATCTTGTCGTCCATAAAATCCTCCTCTAACTTAAGAATGACAGCAATTGCTGCTTTGTTCTCTGGGCATCCTGGGCAGATTTTGAAAAATATGCCTTTGCTTGCGGATCAGTGCACTGCTGTGCATAGGTTGTCATTTTCTGAAATGCAGTGTCATGAGCGCCGATCAGATGTCTTAAATTTTGAAGTTCCTGTTGATTCAACTGTGACATGAAATTCTTCTCCCTTCGACTTTTTTTCACAGTTATTATTTTCATTCACTCAATAAATATTCAGCAAAGAATATTATTTACATCATCTCTCCTGATCTTTAATAGTCGTAATTATTCAGGGGTGAAAATAAAATGCTGATTGTGTGGTGGCTTGATATTGCGCATAAATGTTTTTGAAAAATGGAAACAGGTATTCTGTAGGGGCGCGCATTGCGTGTCCGCACCCTGAATTCAATTGATTTATCCATGGTATTTTTTTGTTGGAAATTGTGGTATTATGTAAGTAGATGTTCATGAAAGTATTTTTTAGAGGGGGGAGACATATGTTGAGAAAAATAATGGCGATTGCTCTCGCTCTGGTAATTGCATTTACGATTGCTTCATGTGGCAGTTCATCGAAAAAGACGACACTGAATACCGATGCCCTTAAGAAATTCGTGCAGGACTCCAAGAAAAACGGAAAAATGTCGTATAATAAGACAAAGAAGGCTTACAAAGGCGTATTCCCTAAAATCAAAATGAAGTGACAATATTAATCTCTTTTTTTAATCAATGACTCCATTATTTCACCATAGATTTCTGTAGAATGCTTTTTCCAATTTTCACAGACTGCACGGGCCTCTTTTTTTGAACCTGCGGCAGCCTTCAATTCTATTAGAGGAAAGCCCTTTTCATCAATTTTGCACACCACAGAATAATTATTTTCACTCTCAGGAGTAAAATCGGCTGTAACCAGAGAATCATGCTGTATTCCGCTGCGTGAGCCGGTTATCGTTTTATCCAGCTGGTTTTTTATGCCCGGTGGAATAAGATTCAGAAAGTATTGAAGTGTGTTTTTCCCTGTGTCGGAAAGCATGTAACCGTTTGAATTTTTTGTGTTTTGCGGGCTGTTCGCTTCGGGGTTGGTCGTTGACTTTGCCGGCTGCTCGCCCATGCGTACTGGAAAAAGCAGCAGAAGCTTGCCCTCATGGAGTTCATTGAAGCATTGCTGGAATATGAAGTAATTCATCAGGCGGGTCTCAAGTACCAGCCTTGTTATGGCATTATTACTGACAGGAATGTTCAGCCTGTCGACGATATACATGATAATCAGCTTGTTTTGAACGATCTCTTTATTGCTGCCCAGCGAATTCATCCATGTCCTCCGGTTCTTCAGGTATGTACAGCCTGGTTTCCTTATCTATCGACCCTATCCTATTTTAGCATATATGTGGTTAAAATGTCTTCTGATGTGGTATTATTATTTATAAATAAAACAGGAGACACATCATGCAGAATCATGAAGAACTGGCAAGACTGCTGAAAGATATGGGCGCTACCTTTGTCGGCTTCGCGAATGTTGAAGGTAAAGCAGAAGGCAGCTTCAGCAAACTCCATTTCGCAGTCTCAGTGGGGTTACGGTTATCCGATGCTATTCTGGACGAGATTTCCGACAAACCGACTTTCACCTATTTCCATCATTACAGATCTGCCAATACCTTGCTGGACCAGATAACGTTTCGAGGCCTTTTGTTCATACAGCAGAAGGGCTTTAATGCTGTTGCGGTACCGGCATCCCAGACGGTTAACGATGCTGCAGGTCCATATATGGGTATTTTCCCGCATAAAACTGCCGCCGTATTGGCTGGATTGGGACGGATAGGAAAGAATGGGCTGTTTATTCATGATGTATATGGGCCAAGGGTGAGGCTTGCCACCATACTGACGGATATGGAACTTCCTTCTGCCGAACTTGTGCAGAAATCCGGCTGTCTTTCCTGCAGAAGATGTGTTGATGCGTGCCCGGCGATGGCACTCACAGGGAGGGAATGGAAGGCTGGCATCACACGTGAAGAGCTTGTGGATCCCAAAGCCTGCAGCGATTATATGATAAAAAATTTCAAGTATATCGGCAGAGGCTCTGTCTGCGGAATTTGTGTGAAGATTTGTCCCGCATATGGGAAACAGAATGGGACATGACATATTTCACAACATTTGAACATAAGGATTACAGCTGGAAATAATAATGTAAGGGGACACACCTCAGCAGGGAGAAGTTCTCTGTAGTATGAGGAATGTCCCCAAAAGTA
>DBTX01000037.1 GCA_002307275.1 Hungateiclostridiaceae bacterium UBA1305 | reverse complement strand
AGCCGCGTTCACAAACAGCCGCTGCTGCTACGAGTAAGGTAAAGAAGCATAACTCTGACTATTACTCCGAATCTATCGGTCCAAATAAAAGGTATAGACAAGATTTCCCGTCTCGTTGGTAGACTTTATTCTATAATAAACCTGGATTATTAATCTCTCTTCTGAATTATCGTTTTCTACAAGCACTTCATCCAGAGCGATACGGGGTTCCCACTTTGTCAATCCTTCTTCAACATAATGCCGTGCCAGATTAGCAGTTGCAGCATTGTTCGGTGCAAAAACAAGACTCTTTAAATTACACCCGAAATCTGGCCTCATTACACGCTCATTATACTGAGTCCCTAAAATAATCAGTATGGACTCCCGGATTTTCTGTTCCTGTTTCGATACATTAATCCCGCCTCGTTGATTGGTTTGCAGCGGGAATGCGAAACCTTTGCCAAGAAAATCGGTGTTCATGTTAACTCTCCTTAATCCCCTACATAAACGGAGCCTTCAGCTTTGACTTTTGCATTCTCGATCTCTTTAGCATTATTATTTCCAGGCGGAGGTGGTGTAGAATAATCCCAAGTCTTTGCTATATCTCCGCTTCTGGCCGCTTTGTGTCCATTAATAAAAACTGTAGAGCTACCTGTCGTAATAGTTGCAGCATTGTTTACAACGGTTATCACTTTACCTTTTGTAGTAACTGCTATTTGAGTATCTGGAGGTGTCGAATTGGTTGCTGTACTACCTACCATTGCCGCAGGCTTGCTCATAATAAAAACGCTTGAGTTAGATTCACTGTCAATATTACCTTCATAACTGAAAGCAACTGCTTGATATTTATATGGGGGTTGAGAAGGCTCATAACACTGAACCCAAACCTGACTAGTTCCATCTGAACTGATCTCATCGCCCTCTTTTGCTGCTGGTTCTGCCATATACATCAAACCTTCCAAATTTCATTAAATTACAATTGAAGTAAAGTTTTAGTTTGAAATTACAGCTATCATTCTGAATTATGCTCAAATTCAGTACTGGACTAACCCTCGTTATCAGTTTAGATGTATTTCCTTTCCTTTAACTGTAACATTACCTTTTGCCTCAATAATCATATTTCCCGTTGCAGAGTCCATTTTTATCATCGATCCTGCTTTATCCTGTAAAAGAAGATTTTCGCATCCCGGTGTCTCGTCAAACACTATTTGCATTCCTGATTTCGTCTTGATAATTTTCTTTTCGTTTAAGCCCTTGTTCACCTCAGGCGGCCTTTTCTCTCCGTTCCAGAAGCTGCCAAGAACGACAGGTTTGTTGACATCCCCATGTTCGAATGCTACCAGTACTTCGTCACCGATATCCGGCAAGAAATAGGTTCCCCATGAAGTATTCTTATTACCTCCTGCCATAGAAACAGCAATACGGGCCCAGTTGCTCAAATTGACGTCTGAAAGGTGAGGGAATGATAATTGAACTCTTCCCAATCCTTCGGGATCGATATTATTTTCTACTTTACCTATGACAACACCCTGAATTTTTTTCTGCTCATTTGGAGGAGGCATTTCCGAAATTTTATTTCTCAGGCTCTGGAGCAGTGTGCTGGTATATTTCTGGGAAACATCAAACTGTGTTGTATAGCCGCTCTCATTTATTGTGTGTGTTACTCTGCTGAGTGTATATTTTCCACTAAAACGTTTGCCAATTCCCCTTATTTCAACCATCTTCCCTGCTCTGAGTTTGGGGTTACCGATAGTACTCCCGGAACCTTCAAACAGGCCCTGAAGGAGCTGCATGAGAATCGATTTGGCAAGCACTTTTGCATCAAGATAATTATCCACGGGCTTGTCACGCATAACATTTCTGCCCAGTTTTACCAGTTGATCGACAAAATCACTGCCGAGCCGTTCAATAATATCGTCCAGGTCAGACCCGAGAGAAATCGCAGGCAATATGGCAACGATATTTTGGGCAAGTTTATAATCATACCCGCGGACTTCCTGAATTCCGAACTGTCCGGAAGTAGATAAGCGGGGGCTGAAGCTGCTCAGGTTTTTACCCCATTCCAGCACTACCATTTCCGTTTGGGGGCGTGGAAGTCTGAAATAGAGCTTATCCCAGCGAACATACACATGAAAAGCGTTCCTTTCAGCAAGCTCTTTCAAAAGTGCCCAATCACTCCCGGTTTGCTGAACAGAATCCTTGGGAGTGGTCAACGCCGGGTCAACCACCGGTATAAGCAGGTTTTCAGCTGCAATCCGGGCAGCAATCAGGCTGTCGTTCACGTACTTGAAGGTAAACCTCGACGGACTATTATGCCGCATACGGTGGGATTTATCGTACCCTGTGATTGTAATTGTCGGAGCTCCACCTTGAGGGAAAGATGGATTTATTGCCGTGATCTCACCCAGCATCATTGGTTGCAGGTCTCCGGCATAACCCATGTAAACCTCAACATCCTTGCCCACATTGAATAAACCTGAGTCTGTAAAACGCAGCTCAGCGTTATTGAGCCGCAATGTAAACATATCCGCGGTATCGAGGTTATTATCGTACGTCAGTTCCATGACAGCGCTTGTGACATCAGCAGCCATTGTCAAACCTGCAATTTTTACCTCAAAATCAGGTGCATAATATCGATCCAATTGAATCCCTCGGCCTTAACTGCTTTTTTTTGGCTGTATAATTAACGTCATTCCCGGCTTGAGCTTGCGTGGATTATCAATGTTATTTGCTTCTGCTATTTCCCTCCATGCACCCGGATTGCCTAATACCTCACCAGCAATGCCACTCAAATTTTCACCTTCTATGACATTGCGTACGGTTGGAGGACCCAGAAAAACCCCGTGTTTGATTTCGAAGTCAACCGCTTCGTACTCTTTAAAACTAACAGATAATTTTGCCCTGACAGGCGTTCCATCTTGCAGGAACATGATAAAACGCTGTCCTGCACTCTCTAAAACGCATTTAAAATTGAATTTTCCCCAAGAAAAGAGGAGGATTGGTGGAACTCGAGTTATTAAATCCTTATCAAGCAGGGATGTAATCTTACGAATTTCTTCTCTTACATCTTTTTTCTTTTCAAACGTATCAAAAAAAAGTTCCATTTTCAGATTCCGAATGTTACCCCGCACATATTGAATAGGAGGAGTTTTGAGACCAGGTATTGCGATTTCAGCAAAGTTATTACCCAGGTCAAGTGAGTATTCTTCAGGATTGAACATCACAAAAACTCTCTCTCCTGTTTGTAAATTTGTTATGACCGCTTTTTCAAGCCCCGTACTATCATCCCCCTCTTTCAAACTCGATTCTAATCCTATTCATAATATCTCGATAGACATCATCTTTAATTAATT
>DBTX01000055.1 GCA_002307275.1 Hungateiclostridiaceae bacterium UBA1305 | reverse complement strand
CTCAACAGGAAGCATAGCTGTAGGGCCTGAGGAATGTCCCTTTTGACGCTGAAGCGTTTTGGACACACCTCGAGGTTTACAGCCGGGGTACGTCCCTTTTTGATTGTATTTAATAATTTTTAAGGAAAACAACATGAGACTTTTTAAAAACAGGAATTCAGGGGCGATGTTCCTTATCCTTGAGGGAATCGTCTTTACTATGGTTTTGAATTTATATAATCCGTTCATTCAAATGTTTGCAAAGCGGATGGGCGCACAAAACATTCATATTGCGCTGCTGAACGCCGTGCCTCCGCTGGTTGCGGTTTTTGTCCTGATTCCGTGCGGAATATTGATTGAGCGTATTAACAGGAAGAAACAAACAGTACTGGTTTTGCTGTTTGTTTTAAGTTTGTTTTATGCCGCTATTGCGTTCATCCCTTCAATACCTCACCAGTCCAAGGTGATGGCATATGTTGTACTGATCGGTCTTATGAACTGGCCGGGGGCACTTTACCTCACCACCTGGCAGTCTTTCTTTGCAGATCATTTCAAGGGTTCCTATGCCAACAGGGTTTATTCGCTGCGGAGTAAATACGGCACTTTATTCGGATTGCTCACGGTGCTGGTAACGGGATTATTACTGACAGTGATCCCCAAATCCGACGGGGAAAGACTCTTCATGTATCAGATTTTTTATGGCGTATGTTTTGCACTTACTCTACTGCAGCTGTTTTTCTTCTCAAGAATATTCATCAGGGGTATTTCCGATCCAACACAGACAGACGGCTCTCCGGAACTGGATACAGGCGGACGGCTTAAGGCGGAAACAGGCGCAGCAGGTGTAACTCTAAAAGCGTCTGCTGTATTTAACAGGTCATATATCAAAGAAATTTTATCAAACAAACCTTTTATAATATTCTGTGTCTGCGGCTTTGCATTCCATCTGGCATGGCAGATGGGATGGCCTTTATATTTTATTTACTACGTCGACTATGCAAAACTTAATGAGTTTCAGTTTGGTCTCGTAAATGTTGCGTATGGGCTTACTCAGTTTCTTTCGTATTCCGTCTGGAGCAGGCTTATTGATAAAAAGGGAAGCAGGCTTATGATCATCTTCGGCGCCGCAGGCATGGCGTCCAGTCCGCTTATCTTTACAGTTTTATGGAGCTTTCCCGTAATATTATTGATAAATGTTTTTCTAGGCGTCTTCATGGCGGGTTTCAATTTGTCTCTTTTCTGCAGCTTGCTTGAAACACTGCCTGATGGCAGGAAAACGGTGTACATTTCGGTTTTTAATACGCTTACCAATATTACCGGCTTTATTGCTCCTCTTATTGGGTTATGGTTATACAATCATACCAATATTTTTCTGGCACTTGGGATTATTGGTGTGTTCAGGGTGTGCGCCACGCTGCTGTATGTGTTTAGATGGTGGAAGGCCCGCAATCTTCCCGAATTCAAGGTTGAGGTTGCTAAATAATGCTCATTTGGGTATATTATAGATAATGTAAATAAGGATTTTATGGAGGTTTTTGTGCCAGTAGCAATTAGAGATGATATCTTTCAAAGTGTGGAAAAGCCTGCGAGATACACGGGGGGCGAATGGAACAGTATTAAAAAACTGCCGTCATCGGTAGACATCAGGTTCGCTTTCTGTTTTCCCGATACTTATGAGGTCGGAATGTCCCATCTGGGTATGCGTATTCTTTATCATTTGCTCAATGAGCGCAGAGATACCAGCTGTGAGAGAGTATTTGCGCCATGGACGGATATGGAAGATAAAATGCGTAAAAACGGAATTCCGCTATTTTCACTTGAAACGCGTGAACCTGTGAAGGATTTTGATTTTATAGGGTTCACACTTCAATACGAAATGAGCTATACCAATATTCTCAATATGCTTGACCTGGCCGGTGTCCCGCTCCTCAGTGCGGACAGGAAGGAAGGTCATCCATTTGTGTGTGCCGGTGGTCCTTGTGCTTACAATCCCGAGCCTCTGGCCGACTTTGTTGATTTCTTCATGCTCGGAGAGGGCGAGGAGATCATCAATGAAGTCATGGACGCCTATGGCCAATGGAAGAAGGAAAGTGTGTCGCGTGAGGATTTTCTGAATAAGATAGTTGGTATAGAGGGGATATATGTACCTGGCTTTTATGATGTTTCCTACAACGGCGACGGTACTGTAAAAGGTGTTGAACCCAGGAATGCAGCATATCCGGCAAAAATACGCAAGAGAATTATCGGTGATCTGGACAATACATATTTTCCGGAGAAAATCATTGTACCCTATACATCAATCGTACACGACAGAGTGATGCTCGAGCTGTTCCGCGGCTGCAGCAGGGGCTGCAGATTCTGCCAGGCAGGCTTCATTTACAGGCCGGTACGGGAAAGAACACCGGAAAGACTTGCGGAAATGGCTAAGAAATTAGAAAACAGTACCGGCTATGAGGAAATCTCTCTGACCTCTCTCAGCACAAGCGATTACTCGGGCCTGCCACAGCTGACCTCAGACCTTATTGAAGAGATGGAACCCAAAATGGTGAACCTTGCGCTTCCATCCCTGCGTATCGATTCCTTCTCGCTGGAGCTTATGGAGAAGGTGCAGAAGGTCAGGAAAAGCGGCATAACCTTTGCACCCGAAGCAGGCACGCAAAGGCTCAGAGATGTAATCAACAAGGGTGTGACGGAAGAAGATCTGCTGAATTCCGTCGGCATGGTTTTCAAAGGCGGCTGGAATGGAGTAAAGCTGTACTTTATGATAGGTCTTCCGTTTGAGACCATGGAAGATGTGGAAGGAATATCGGTTCTTGGAATGAAAGTGGTCGAGGAATACTTCAAAGTTCCGAGGGAACAGAGAGGGAAGGGCATGGAAGTTACCATCAGCACTTCGTCCTTTGTGCCCAAGCCTTTTACGCCTTTTCAGTGGGAGCCGCAGGATACGATGGATACCTTGACACAAAAGCAGCGTTTTCTAAAAGGACATATAAAGGACAGGCATTTGAAGTACAGCTGGCATGACTCTGAAGTAAGCCTTCTGGAAGCGGTGTTTGCCAGAGGTGACAGAAAGATCGGGAAAGTACTCCTCAGAGCCTGGCAAAGGGGCTGCAAATTTGACAGCTGGAATGAGCATTTCAAATATGATGCATGGCTTGGCGCGTTCGAGGACTGCGGAATCGACCCGGCGTTTTATGCGAACAGGAAGAGGAGCTTCTCCGAGGTATTTCCATGGGATCATATTGACATAGGTGTTTCGAAGAACTATCTGATGAAAGAGAACCAGAAGGCGGAAAGAGGCGAGATCACGCCCAACTGCATGCAATCGTGTTCGGGCTGCGGCGCAGCCTCCTTTAACGAAGGCATCTGCAGTGAGGCCGTCAAAAAGACAGGCGCTATGACAGCTGACGGGCAGAGCGATCATTCAGCAGGCGCGGGCAGCGCATCCGTCGCAGGTAATATACCCGGAAACAGCAGGGGGGGATGTATTTGAACAGCATACGTATCAGGTTTACACGAGGCGAAGATGTCAAATTCATATCCCATTTGGATCTGATGAAGGTATTTGAACGTGCTGTCAGACGAACGGGCTTGCCTATCGCTTATTCACAGGGCTTTAATCCCCATCCGCACCTGGTGTTTGGGTTGCCTTTGTCCGTAGGTGTGACAAGCGATGGAGAATATGCGGATTTTGAACTGACACGGCAGATACAGCCGCAGCAGTTCATGGATGTGCTGAATGCTTCACTCCCTGAAGCTATCAGAATCACAGCGGCCGGGGAGAAGCTGTCCAAAACGAACATTATGGCTGCAATTGCCGGTGCGGACTATACATTGTCCATTTTTCTGAATGAGACAATTTCACTGGACGAAGCTGCTTCAAAGCTGAAAGCGTTGATGGCTATGGAAAGCATAATGGTATTGAAGGAAGGCAAGGGTGCGGCAAAGGAAGTGGATATTCGTCCCTTGATCTGCAGTGCTGATATTGAGGCGGCAGGACAACTGCCGTTCGGCTATGAGACCTTCACTTCCGCATTTGTAATACATACGCAATTCAGGGCCGGCAGTGCAGCTAATCTCAGACCGGAGCTTTTTGTGAAGGCATTGGTTGAAAAAGCAGGACTTCCCGTGGCGGCAAGCAGACTGCACCGCAGAGCTCTTTATGTTGAAAGCAGGGGAACCCTGACGGACCCAATGGACAAGGAAGTATTAGGGCAGGTATAATAAAATGGCAAATTGTCTAAAGCTAGTATATGGGTGGTGTAATATTGGGAAATGAATTGATTGTAGACATCGGAACAGGGGAGAATCGTGTTGCGCTTCTCGAAGATAAGGAGCTTGTAGAGATATATATAGAACGACCCAGCGCTGAACGAATGGTGGGCAATATATACAGGGGGAAGGTGAGCAGCGTATTACCAGGCATGCAGGCTGCTTTTATAGATATAGGCTATGAAAAGAACGCCTTTCTTTACGTTGCGGACGTGGTGGCTAAAAAGGAATATGGCGATGAAGAAGAGGAGGTCCTGCAGGACCTAAAGGGCTATAACATCGGCGAACTGCTAAGAACCGGAGAAGAAGTGACTGTACAGGTCATTAAGGAACCAATAGGCTCTAAAGGGCCAAGGGTGACGACGCATGTCACGCTGCCGGGCAGGCATCTGGTGTTGCTGCCGAATGCAGAATATACAGGCGTTTCAAGAAGGATAGAGAGCGAAAGTGAAAGGGCTAAGCTGAAAAAGATTGCCGAAAAGTTAAAGCCCAGGGGCATGGGGCTTATTCTCAGAACGGCTTCGGAGGGATTGGAAGAGGTAGACTTCTCACAGGATCTCAATTTCCTGCTGAAACTATGGGAAAGTATCGGGAATAAAGAGCAAAGCGGCCCGGTACCGCGCTGCATTCACAAGGATTTGAGTCTCGTTTACAGGGCGGTAAGGGACTTATTCACGGTAGATATAGATAAATTCGTGATCAATGACAGACAGCAGTATACAAAAGTACTGGAATTGGTTGACATGATCTCTCCAGTTCTTAAGTACCGGGTCGAATATTTCAACAAGAGTTATGATCTTTTTGAATATTATCAGCTTGAAACCAAGATAGCCCGTGCTCTGGCAAGGAGAGTATGGCTCAAATGCGGAGGCTATCTTGTGATCGACAAGACGGAAGCGCTGACGGTAATCGATGTCAATACAGGAAAATTTGTCGGAGGCACCAACCTTGAGGACACTGTACTGAAGGCGAATATCGAGGCGGCGCGTGAAATTGCAAAACAGATCAGGCTTAGGGATATCGGCGGAATTATCATCATAGATTTCATTGACATGCATGAACATGAACACCAGCAGATGGTGCTCGATGCTTTAAAACAGGCGCTCCGCAAGGACAGAACCAAGACTACCGTTGTTGATATGACGGGTCTCGGCCTTATTGAAATGACAAGGAAGAAGGTCAGACAGGAGCTGTCCACAGTCCTGCATACGGACTGCCCCCACTGTGAGGGAACGGGAAAGATTCTTTCTCCCCAGGCTGTGGCGAGAAATGTTGAGAAGGAAGTAGGACGTTATTTCGGACAGACCATTGCAAATGCAGTCCAGGTTGAGGTACATCCTTCGGTGGCGACGGTGCTCAAGGCGGATGTAAACGGCAATTTTGCACGGATGCAGGAAACCTATGGCAAGAAGATCCTTCTGAAAGCATCTGAGGAATTGAAGCATGAAGAAATGAGGATCAGAGAAATGCAGAAATTGGTAAAAACGGATATGAAAGAATGCGAAATATAGTCAATGAATATTGAAATGATAAAATTACCGATACAAATGCTGCAGAACAGTATTTTGTCTCCTATCCTTATTAATGATGCCGCTGTTGATATAATAGAAATAAACTACGTATCCACCGGCAGGGAAAGTTACTGCGCACCGCACGTACATACGTGGTTTGAGATGAACTACACAACAGAAAACAGTATGGTTACAGGTGTTGGTCCGGATGTTTTCAGGGTAAATGAGAATGAATTACTGTTGATTCCCCCGGGAATAGAGCATTATCACACCTATGATCCCCTTAAGCCATATGCGTGTTTTGTTTTGCAATGGATCCTCAGGGAAAATGATTCTTTACCGAAATCCGAGGGGAACGGCTTTCTTGATTTTCTGAACAAATTGAGTAATGCTAAGCCACATGCAATGAAAGATATTTATGGGATTTCCGATCTCTTTGAAAAAGCACTTAAAGAAGCTGAAAATCCTTACAATCCGGTAAGTCTCCAGTTGATTATGGTTAAGATTATTACTGTCATGGCTGGACTTTGTTCCGGCCAATCCGCTATGATGTACAAAAAAGATGTTGGACTAAGCAGTCTGGTTCGTAAAGTGGAAATGCTTTTGAATGATAGTTCATTAAAAGAACTGACCGTTGACACAATTGCAAGATCTCTTCATATGAGTTACGGACATTTAGCCCGGACGTATAAAAAACAAACAGGGAATACAATACTGGAACGTTTAAATCAGATCAGGATAGAAAAATCAAAGGAATACCTCCTTAATACCGATTACAGCATTAAGGAGCTTTCCTTTAAAGCCGGATTTGAAAGCCAATTCTATTTTAGCCGTCTTTTTCGACTGAAAACGGGCATGACGCCAAGTGAATTCAGACATCAGAGGCCTGCTGCGGATTGACTCCTGCTTTTACTCAGTGAAGCGGAGCGGGTTCACTGTACTATTCCTCCATCAAGCTTGTTTCGTACAAGGAAGAACTGTTTTTATCCAATCTCAACGTTTTTATTTCATAACACTCCGCTAATCTATGTGATATGCTCATTGTATTGAAGGAATTTAAGAGAAGAAATATATAAAAATGATGTTATTTTGCTCAAAAATGACAGATTGATCCATCCGTCTTCTATAAGTAAAGATACCTTGATATACTGAATTTAAATTGATTTGCCACATGGAATGAATGAGCTTTTTAGAATGTGTGTGAAAGGTTGAGATAAAATGAAGATTGATTTGTGCAGCGGTTGGAAGCTTAGATATGAGGAACTGGAATGGGGTATTGATAAGGCGGAAGATGTTGCCAACAGGACAGATGGCTGGCTTGAAGCGGAGATTCCATGCGATGTCAGGGGAATCCTTCTGAAATATGATATCATCAAGGATCCTCTTGTAGGATTGAATTGCTTCGACAGCGAGTGGATTGAAAAAAAGTCCTGGTGGTTTGCGAAATCATTCCGTACGGAAAAGGAATTGCTGGAGGAGGACATTGCTGAGCTAGTCCTGGAGTCCCTTGATTACGGCGCGGACATATTTCTCAACGGCCGGCATATCGGCTGCAGGATGAGCAGCTTCTACCCCTTCAGGCAGAATGTGCAAGACAGTCTGGTGCAAGGCGAAAACCAGCTGCTGATCAGATTGACGACAGGGATTGAAAGAGTGGATTCCGAAAGCATGAAACCTTATACACTGAGCAGCGAAGAGGAGAGAAGAACCGGAAGGGGAGACAAACGGAAGGCATTTTTGAGAAAGCCTCAATATTCGTTCGGATGGGATTGGAGCCCGAGAGTTGCAACATGCGGAATCATGAAAGGTGTCTGGCTGGAGTGCCATAAAAAGGCGGTTATCCGCGATGCCCATATCTCTGTAAAAACACTTTCTCCTGAAGTAGTCCTCGACATTGAACTCGAAGTGGAGTGCCTGACTGTATTTTCTACAAAGGAAGCATTATTTGAAGTGAGGCTTGATTTGAATGATGAAATAGCAGCCGGACTTGAATTTGACCAGCTTCTGATTTCCGGTATGAATTATATCAGACTTGAGGTGCCTGTGAGGGATGCGAAGCTTTGGTGGCCAAACGGCATGGGGGATCAGCCGATTTATAATGTAAAGGTCCGTATGGAAGTCGAGGGGTCTGCAAGTATCAGAACTTTCCAATACGGCATCCGGACCATTGTATTGGACATGCCTGTTTTAAGGGCGGGGGAACGTCTTTTTGCCTTTTGCATCAATGGGGTACGAATTTTTTGCAAGGGGGCAAATTGGATTCCGGCAGACGCGGTATATGCCTCCGTATCCGATGAGAAATATGAAGGCCTTGTCCGGGAAGCGAAAACGGCCAACTTCAACATGCTTCGCATTTGGGGCGGAGGCCTTTACGAAAGGGATGTGTTTTATGAGGCCTGTGACAGGAATGGGATACTGATCTGGCATGATTTCATGTTTGCCTGTTCCGAATATCCCGATGACCGGGAGTGGTTTGCAGGAGAAGTGGAGAAAGAACTGGATTACCAGACAAAACGATTGAGAAACCATCCTTCCATTGCACTGTGGTGCGGCAATAACGAATGCGATTGGGGCTTCTATGACTGGGGGTATAATGGCCATTATGGACAGAAAATCTATAATTATATTGCACCTGAAGCAGTAAGGAGAAATTGTCCCGGTGTACCTTACTGGAGTGGATCACCCTGCGGCGGTGAGAACCCGAACGGTGTTGAATTGGGTGACCGCCACCACTGGTTCGACTGTATGATGAATCCGGATATGCAAAAAAGGATTGTCCCGGAGGAATTCGACAAAGTCGGAGCCAAGTTTGTTTCCGAGTATGGCTATGTAGGTCCGCTGAAAAAAGCGTCCATACAAAAATATATGGATGGAGCCCCGCTTGATATCGACGGAGATGTATGGCAGCATCACAACAACACCTTTGAAAAGGACACGGTACTTGCGGGAATCAAGTATCACTACAGGGATACGGAGGCAATGGACATTGACAGCTATCTTCTGTATGCGGGACTTTGTCAGGGAGTAATGTACGGCTACTCGCTGGAAGCACTGCGGTTCAAGCCCGAGTGCAGTGGTGCGTTGTTCTGGATGTACAACGATTGCTGGGGTGAGACGGGTTGGACGATTATTGATTATTACATGACAAGAAAAATCCCGTTTTATTTTGTGAAGAGGGCTTTTGAGCCGGTCAAACTGATTCTGCGTGAAAAGTGCGGACTGGTGCAGGTAACCGGCTGTAATGACGGGCCTGGAAAGAAAGAACTGGAAGTGGAATATGGATTTGTAGCCTTTGATGGGGGTTACAAGAGCTCAAAGACAGGCGCCCTGGTTCTTGAACCGTATTCCAGGTCGGTTGTGCTGGAGTTTGATCAGCTGGATTTTGACGCAAGAAAAGGGACTTATTTTGTGAAAGCAATAAACAGCTCGGAAGTAACGTCTGCGACATTAAGGAAGCTGCCATTCAGAGAGCTTGATATCCCGCCTGCGTCGCCGGTCATAAAAGCTGCAATCCGCAGCGGCGCACAGGTCATCCTAACCGTGGAAAGCAAGACCTTTACACATGCCGTGCATTTCAGGCTGCAAGACGATTTACGGTTGTCGGACGAGTATTTTGACCTGTTGCCGGGAGAATACAGAGATATCATTGTATATGATGAAGAGGAAAAGTTGCGGTTTGAAGAGCTGAAGGCATATTTTGTCGGTGCATAATAGGCTGGTGAAAAACAAGCGCATTTATGAAAGCGGCAAGTTAATTGGCTACCGGAACAATTGATTCAGCACGATGGCGACGGATCCGAATACGGGAGCCTTATCGCCGAACGAGGAGATTTCTATCGGGACACGCTTGTACTTGCTGCTGAGGGTTCTGCCCTCCGTATAGGATTGCAGCCTTTGTACCGCAAGGCTGCCCGCAAGTGCTATATCGTGACCGATATATATGGTTAGCGGATCGAACATGTTAATCAGATTGACAAGCCCGATGGAGACATACAGACAAAGTCTGTCGATCAGGCTAAGGGCAAATTTGTCGCCGATTTGGGCATATTTTACGATATCCTTCCAGTCGATTACCGCAAGCTCTGTGAGTGCCGAATCCATTCCAAGCGCGATTGTACTTTTCGCCTGGGACACAATTACAAGGATACTGGCATAAAGCTCCAGACATCCTGTATTACCGCAGGCGCACCTCGGACCTTCGCAGTTGATCGTCATATGTCCTATTTCACCGCTGAAGCCCATATCCCCTGTAAATAACTCGCTGTCAGTGATAATACCGGCGCCGATACCATTCGTTACGCCTACGTAAGTGAAATTCTCCGCATCCTTCGCGCTGCCATAGAGCTTTTCCGCCAAAGCGGATGCATTCATGTCGTTATCTATATAAACGGAACACTGGAATTCACTTTCGAGTATCTGCCTGATCGGGATGCTTTTTAATGTGTGAAAATTCGGTGGCTCAAGAATTACTCCATTTTCGATGTCCAGCGGGCCGATGGAGGCGACTCCGATGCCGAGTATTTTTTTGCCCTCGGTCATGCCGGCATCCAGCATGGAATGAATCAACGTTTTGATCTTGTCCGTAAAGGATATATTGGATTCTTCGAAACTGAAAGTACATTTTTTTTCTTCCGTCATTTCACATTTCAAATTGGAGAGAGTGGCGATGGCATAGTCTCTGGCTATATACAGGCCCAATACGATGTGATGACCGGTGTCCGGAGCCAGGGATACGGGCTTTCTGCCGATAGCAGCACTGCTGTTTGAGGAATCCGTCTGTTCGGGTTGAATTACGACCAAGCCTTCGCTTATCAGCTCGCTGACAATATTGGTTATGGACATCTTGCTCAGCCCGGTCTGTCTTGATATGTCGATTCTCGAAACATTGGTTCCTGTACAGATCATTTTTAATACCAATGCACGGTTTTGCATTTTTGTCGATTGATTGTTTGCACCCAATATTCTGCTTTTTGCTTTTGTCAAGGCACACCTCCGAGTGAAATCCCAATCTTGCTGTATTACTTATCAATATACTATCTATTGATATCAGCGTCAATTCTATCCTGAAAAAAACATAAAATATAAGTAATTTACTATTGAATGATAGTAAATGTGGATATATACTTAATTTAGTAAAATAGATTTACTAAATAGGAGGAGTACAATAAATGTTCGATGTAGCTTGTGTGGGGATACTGGTGGCAGATGCAATTGCCAGGACGGTAACTGGTCTTCCTGAAAGCGGAAAGCTTCAACTGGTTGATAAAATAGATCTATTTACCGGAGGCTGTGCGGCGAGCGCGGCGATAGACATGGCTAAGCTGGGCTTGAATGCGGCGATTATTGGAAAGGTCGGGAATGACGGTTTCGGGAAATTCATGACAGCTGCCCTGAAGGAGGAAAAAGTCAATGTGGACGGCCTCAGGGTGGATGATATCGCCGGAACCTCTGCATCAGTCGTGACGATTGATGCCAGCGGAGAAAGATCCTTTCTTCATTATCTTGGGGCAAATGCGGAGTTTGGCATTCAGGATATCGATGATGAAATCATCGGGAAATCCCGAATCGTGTTTGTGGCAGGAACAATGCTCATGCCAAGGTTTGACGGAGCCCCGTGTGCGGAATTTTTGAAAAAGGCGCGTGAAATGGGAAAGTACACTGTACTCGATACTGCATGGGATTCCAAAGGCCGGTGGATGAAGGTGCTTGAACCTTGTATGAAATACATCGACCTGTTTATACCAAGTGTCGAGGAAGCTGCCATGCTCAGCGGGAAAGAAGAGCCCGAGGAGATTGCCGATGCTTTCCTGGCAATGGGGGTGAAGACTGCTGTAATCAAGCTGGGTAAAAGGGGTTGCTTTATAAAAAATACAGACGGAGAGAAACACCTCATACCAACCTACATGAAATTCAAGGCAGTAGATACAACCGGAGCGGGCGATTCTTTCGTCGCAGGCTTTCTTGCAGGCTTGACAAAGGGGTGTAGTCTTTATGAATGCGGCAAGCTCGGCAATGCCGCAGGCACTCACTGTGTTATGGCTGCAGGCGCCTCCACGGGTATTAAAAGTATGGAAGAGACGTTGAAGTTCATGGAAGAAAATGAGATAGGAGGATCAGGTACATGCTGAACAAATTACAATACAATGCCGCCAGAAGCAGAGCGCTGGAGTATTTCACAAAAGCCGGAATTGCACTCACAGAAGAGGAAACAGAGAATCTGGAAGTTGCCGATTTCGGATTAAATGAACTTGAAAGTACCGGGTTGGAGCTTGTGACATATATAAACACAGACCGCTGCTGCGCAAAGGAACTCATACTCCTTCCGCGCCAGACGTGCCCTGAACACCGCCATCCGCCTGTGGAGGCTGAAGTCGGCAAGGAAGAAACCTTCCGCTGCAGGTGGGGTGAGGTTTACCTGTATGTGGAAGGGAAACCTGCGGAGTCACCTAAAGCGATATTGCCGAAGGGCAGAGAAAGAACCTATACGGTAAGGCATGAGATTATATTGAAACCAGGCTGCCAATATACATTGCTTCCCAATACAAAGCACTGGTTCCAGGCCGGCCCGGAGGGTGCGGTTGTCTCGGAATTCTCAACAAAAAGCAGGGATGAAGCGGATATCTTTACGGATCAGGATATTCAGAGAGCACCCCGGATAAAGGAGCAGCCATGAAAAAGGCGGTCATGTACGGTGCGGGGAATATCGGACGGGGCTTCATCGGACAGTTGTTTTCGCAGTCAGGCTACGAAGTGACTTTTATCGATGTGAACAGGAATATAGTCAATCAGCTTAACTGTGACGGAGAATATCCTGTTGGCGTATTATCAGGAACAGGATGCAGGGAGACCGTTGTCACAAATGTAAGAGGGATTGACGGAGCAGATATTGACAGGGTAGCCGGAGCAATTGCCGAGGCGGACATTATGGCAACCGCGGTGGGCGTAAATGTACTTCCCAAAATAGCAAAACCCATAGCCGAAGGATTAAAAAGGCGGTGGCAGTCGGGCAGGATGGATTGCTTCAACATCATTATTTGTGAAAACCTTCTGAATGCGGATCACTATCTTTCGGAACTGATAAAAAAGGAACTGGATATGGTTCAAACCGGTTATTTTAACGAACTGATCGGATTGGTGGAAGCATCCGTCGGACGGATGGTTCCGGTGATAACTCCTGAAATGCAGAAGGGGAATATCCTCAGGATTTGCGCAGAAGAGTATTGCGAGCTTCCGGTAGACAAGAGCGGTTTCAAGGGAGAAATCCCTCAGATTGAAAATTTGCGGCCTGCAAGTCCATTCGCCTATTTCATTCAAAGGAAATTGTTCATACACAATATGGGACATGCGCTTACGGCATATCTTGGGGAAATAAAGGGCTATCAGTACATATGGGAGGCGATTGAGGACCCATTTATCAAACTCGCTGTTTTAAAGGCAATGCAGGATTCTGCCATAGCACTGTCCAGGGAACATGGCGTAAAGCTCGAGATTATACTTGACCATGTGGACGATCTGATTTACCGGTTTGGCAACAGGCAGCTTGGCGATACCATCAAGAGGGTGGGAAATGATGTAAAAAGAAAATTGTCCCCCAATGACAGGCTTGTCGGAGCGGCCAACCTTTGTCTTGCCCATGGAATCAATCCTGTGAATATTTGTCTGGGTATCGCCGCAGCAATGAAGTTCGACCCCACAGTTATTCATCCTGACGGGGTGAACGACATCATTAACGGCGAAAGCCCGGAGACGATTCTGGAAAATATATGCGGAATTTCCCGGAATAGCGTATTATACAATTTGATTCTGGAGCTTTACGGAATGTTGTGCAATTCATCATGCATCTATCCGGTCATTGAGAAAGCAGCGGAACTTAAAAGAAAAAGAGCCGTTTAAGGAGGTGCTGCATGTTGAAAATGACAATTTATGCTGGTGCTGTCGCTGTAAAATATCTTTGATGATCATTCCATTGATTATATGGTATACTAAAGTTGCTGTCAAAAAGGCGTGCTGGAACAGGTGACAAATGGCAAAACTAATCAATCAAAACATAAAAAAGACGCTAATTATATCAATTATTTTAATAACAGTATTTCCAACGATGATTATTAGTATTTTTTATTACTTTAATATCGTAAACGATATAGAAATAAATACGGTTGACAGTATTTATGAAAACCTGAAATTACTTTCAGGAGGCATACTGAAACAGATAAATTCAGTTGAACAGATTTCGAATGTCATATTAATGGATAATTCTATTAATAATTTATTGGAAAAGAATGAAAAATTTACTGGAAATTATGATGAAATCAATAGAATAGAGCAACAACTTCAAAATTTGATCATAAGTTTAGGCTTAAATAAGTATACATCATCTGTTTCCATTATAGGAGCAAACGGAACAAAAATTGTTGCAGGATCAGATACAGTAAATACATACTTTTATGAACCGGAACTTGCCAGTGAAAAACAAAAAAAGCCTTTTTATATAAACAGTGTTCCGGATAAGAGCGGGAATTTTATTATTTCATATATAAAACCTCTCATTCACAGCTATCAAAATGTATGGATTGGATGGATGTCTATAAACCTTAATAAGTATTTCATATCAGAAGTTTTCAATAACTATTCCAGCGACAAGGAAAGCTATTATTTTGTTATAGATCAGTTTGGAAAATGTATTTTTCAAAAAAATGAAGACTTGATTAATAAGGATTTAAGTAATCTTGATTATATTAAGACCATGCTGAACTATAATAACGGTTATTTCAATATAAAAATTGACGGGAAAGAAAAATTAATAGTATTTAATCATGTAGAGACAACAGATTGGACAATCGTTCAAGTGTTGTCATATAGTGAAATGATACTTAAGCAGAACAAAATTTTAGAACAGCTTATATTTATTATTTTCTTAAGCAGCATTATAATAATTACTGTTTTTACTACATATTTTAATAGAAATCTTTCTGCTCCTCTTAGAAGTCTGCTGAAAAAAATACAGGAAATAGCTGTTGGAAACTTTGATTCAAAAAGCAATATCCAGGTAAAAAACGAACTGAGTTTAATAGATTCGGGAATAAATAACATGAGTCAAAATATAAAAATTATGATGGAACAGGTTGTGGAACAGGAAAAAGCGAAACGTGACCTGGAATTTAAGGTTCTTCAAAGCCAAATCAACCCTCATTTCTTATATAATACCTTGAATTCCGTTAAGTGGATGGCCGAAATCAAAAACACCGAGGGTGTGATCAAAATGGTATATGTATTGGGGAATCTTATTAGAAATATATCATCAATGCCTTCTGAAAAAACAACTTTACGGAAGGAAAAGCTATTGCTGGATGATTACGTATACATTCAGAGAATAAGATATAAAGGAAAGGTAAAGCTGGAATATAATATAGAGTCGGACAGTCTGCTTGACAAAAAAATCATAAAATTTACTCTGCAGCCGATTGTAGAAAATGCAATTTTTCATGGCATAGAAGCGAAGAAAGGTATAGGCCACATAACGATTTCATTAAAATCCGACAGACAAAATGTGGTTATATGTGTAGAGGACGACGGAGTCGGAATGTCAAAGGAAAGAGTGGAACAGGTACTTTTAAGGGAAGACGATAATAAAGATGGAGGGGTTAGCGGGATAGGCTTAAAAAATGTGGATGACAGGCTGAAAATTACTTATGGTGAACAATATGGACTAAAAATCGAGAGCATGGAAGGTGAATTCACAAGAATATTTATTACAATTCCTATGGAAGATGATAATGAAAACGTATAAAAAGTACCACCAAGCGGGGCGATAAACATGTTAAAGGTATTGATTGTAGATGATGAAGTGATTGTCAGAGTGGGATTGAAGGCAATCATTGATTGGAATAAATATGGATTTGAAATTATCGGTGAAGCTTCAAACGGCAGAGAAGCCCTATCAATCGTTGCTGTACAGAAACCGCATATCATTATAACAGATATAAAAATGCCGGTGATGGATGGCTTGGAACTAATGCGGAACATCCATAAGATTGATAAAGAGATAAAGTTTCTGGTACTTAGCGGATATGATGATTTTAACCTGGTAAAGCAGGCTATGAAGCTGGGAGCTGAGGATTATCTGGTTAAATTGAATATACAGCAGAAAGTGCTGATTGAGATTATGGATTCTATTTCAGCAAAAATCAAATATGAAAATAAACTGCTGAATAATAGTGAAGAAAGAAATGAATATATACGGAAGAATATTGTTGTCCTGCGACAGGATTTCTTTAGGAAGCTCATTGAAGGTGATTATGCTGAAAATCCTGATTTGACTGAGACTATAGAATATCTGGATATTGAAATAAATAAAGCAGGCTTTCTTTGTGTGCTTATTAAAATATTTAATCCTATTGAGAGTGAAATGGAAGGGGACGACAGATATGCCAGGTTGTTCTGTTCATCATTTACCGGCATAGCAAATGATATTATCAGTGAAGAATTTAATAGCTATACGATAAATTTGGATCAGGAAAAGGTATTCATAATTATTTCGATAGATGAAGATACTGAGAATGATACAACTAAAAGCAAAGTTAAAGTTAAAGAAATGCTCGAAAGAGTCCTTGAAATGATGAGGGAATACTTTAATGTATCAATAGTTATAGGCGTAAGCAGCAATATTTCAAGCATTCTTGATCTGAAAAAAGGTTATATTGAATGCAGCCAGGCTATAAAATACAGTTTCCATTTCGGTATCAACAGTATTATTTATTTTACTGAAATTGAAGAGAATTTCCAAACAACTCCATACCAACTGGAATTTGAAAAGCTGATGCAGGAATTAAAAAAATCTATAGATTTAGAAGATATTCAATCCATTAATGGATTATTTGAGGAAGTCATAAACTATTTTAAACAGCAAAAAACACCTCGGGAAAAGGCTATTGAAATATGCTATGAAATAACATATTTGGTCTTTAATAATTTAAGGAATGATAAAGCTTTGCTATACAGTATTATCGGGCAGGACGGCGTATTATTCAAGGAAATTGAAAAAATAAATTCTGTATATGAAATAATAAATTGGTTTATGAGAGTAAAGGAAGCTGTTTTGAAATACCTGGGTGATGATACCGGTAATGAATTGAGTAATATGGTCCAAAAGGTGAAAGCTTATATAAATATGAATTACAGCAGGGAAATTGACATAAAGGAACTTGCTTCTCATGTATCAATTAGTTCAGGGTATTTGTGCAATATTTTCAAGCAAGTAACCGGAGAAACTATAACTAAATATATAACAGATATCAAAATTTATCATGCAAAAATGCTGCTCTCGGGTGGCGTATGCAAGACCTATGAAGTCGCTTACAACCTGGGATATAGTACGTCTAATTATTTTTGCCGTGTCTTCAAGAAGGAGACGGGTTTGACTCCTAAGGAATTTATATTAAAAAAATCCTATTAATATTGATTTAGTGCAATCCTATAAACAAAATATAACAATAGTAATAAACAGGTTAAAAAAAGTGATTAATTTACTGCTATCTATTCTTTGTGCACTGCATTCCAATATGTTCTTAAAGAGCTATAATCTATTTATAGTCCGGACTAATTAAAAAAGTGGAGGAATTGAAGTGAAGAGATCATTATCATTGCTGATTATAATTGCATTGGTTCTAGTTTTGTTATCAGGATGCGGTGCTCAAACGCAAAGTACAACGGAACAAAGTACAATGGAACAAAATACAATGAACTCAGAAACAACCATAACAGTAAAGCAAACTGATGGTATGAAGGAAGACAATCAAAAAGAACAAGTCAGTTTGAATTTCATTAACTGGGGTCCGGTTGATGAAAGCATATTTAAAAAATTCAATGAAAAATACCCTAATACAACTGTGAATTTTCAACAAATTAATACTGCGAACTATAATCAGGTTATAAGAACACGGCTGGCTGGAGGCGGAGATCTGGATGTTGCCAGCGTAAGGGACGAAACATATTTATCATTCATTCAATCCGACTATCTGGAGGACCTGACCACAAACCCTGTATTAAGCTATTATTATGACTGGGCTTTGGATCAGGTAAAGTCAAAGGATGGGAACATATTTGCAGTACCTTTTGGAACATTTGCTGAAGGTGTCTGGTATAACAAGGATATATTTAAGAAATTAAATCTGGAAATACCAAAAACAATGGATGAATTTGTTGCAGCTTGTGAAAAAATAAAAAATAGCGGAGTAGTTCCAATGCTTTCAGGAGATAAAACCAAGTGGGTCAATTATCTGGATGCCCTTGGTTATATTCAGGAGCTTGTGGTGAAGGATCCCAGCATAGTGGATAAATTATATGATGGCTCCGTGAAGTTTACAGACCCGATGTTTATAGATGTACTTACCAAAACGAAGGAATTAAGAAACAAGGAGTATATTGGCAAGGATTCATTGTCAATGGACCCCTTGCAGTCCATGCAGGCATTTGCACAGGGTAAATGCGCCATGGTTATTCAGGGAGCCTGGCAGGTAAATGCCTTAAAAGATATAAAGCTGCCTTTTGAAATTGGAGCATTTATTATGCCGCTTGGAGACAGTAATATTTACACCACGATAACTCCGGGAATTAAGGTTTCAGTAATAAAATCAAGCAAATACAAGGAAGCAGCCTTGAATTTCCTTACTTTCATGAGTGATAAGGACGGCGGAGCAACAACTTACTATAATACTGCCGGGTACTTTTCGACAGTTAAAGGTATAGAGGTTAAAGAACCACTTTTGAAACTTTGGGAGCCTATTATTGGGAACAAAGGATATATTTCTTTCAGGCTGCAGTTGGAACAGCCCTCCCAGGATGCACTTTTCAATGGATTACAGGAACTGTGGACAGACAAGTCTATAGATCAAATTGCCAAGGATATACAGGCAGCACATGAGAAAGCTCTTAGTGAAAGAACAAAATAGAAACTAAATTATTGTAATTGTTTATTGAGTGATCCGGGCGAATTATCATCTGTTTGCCCGGATTTACTTGATAATGACAGGAGATGACGATTTTGCACAAGAAGTATAGAAAATATATGGTGTCTTCAATGTTTTTATTACCTGCAGTTTTTATCTTTACAGCTTTTCTCATTTTCCCATTAATTAATGCTTTTATATACAGTTTTACTGATTGGGACGGGATCAGGAAAAATATAACCTTTGTTGGATTTAAAAATTATTTGGAGTTTTTTACTGAAAAAGATGCAATAGCAGCTTTAGGCAGAACACTTTTACTGACTGCGTATGTAGTTGTAATTCAGAATTTTATTGCTCTCTTTTTTGCAGAACTTTTAGACCGCAATATTAAAGGTAAGAATTTTTTCCAATCGGTTTTTTATCTTCCGGCAGTATTAAGCACTGTCGTAGTTGCATATCTCTGGAATTTTATATATGAACCGTCGGATGGTGTAATTTATAATATTGCTAATGCATTAAACCTTGATTTTATTGCATCTGTGAGGTGGCTTGCCGATCCTAAAATTGCTTTATTTTCAGTTGGTAATGTAATGGTATGGCAATTTTTCGGCTATTCAATGGTAATCTATATTGCCGGTATGCAAACAATATCAGAGTCATATTACGAGGCTTCTGCAATAGACGGTGCAAATCCATGGCAGGTTTTCAGATACGTAAAATTTCCGCTTTTAGCTCCTGTATTTACAATAAACTTGATAATTTCATTAATTGGAGCACTGAAACAGTTTGAACATTTGTTTTTAATGACGCAGGGCGGACCCGGAAGAACTACTGAAACAATGACCATATTAATTTTTAACCAGGCATTTGGCATAAATAGAATGGGATATGGAACCGCTTTATCCATGATTCTGCTTGCAATAATATTGTTATTTTCATTACTCCAGTTAAAGGTTTTACAGGGAAGGGAGGTTGATGCCTGAATGAAGAAAAAAGTTAACATCGGAACGGCAATTATTTATATAATATTGTTGTTTACTGTGATTTGTGTGGTTTACCCTATATTTTTACTTTTGATTAATTCAACAAAGAATATATCGGATTTCTACATGAATCCTATTGGTTTACCAAGAAAAATCAATCTTGGCAATTATGTCGATGCATTTATAAAAGCAAATATGAAATATGCATTACCAAACAATTTATATTTAATGATAGTTTGTGAGACGATTTTAATACTGTTTGGTTCATTGGCAGCATACCCAATAGCAAGAATAAAACTAAAGATGAATCAAATTGCATTAAGACTTTTTTTATTGGGAATGATTATCCCTGCTCAGGTTATAATAATTCCGGTATTTATTATGTTAAGAAATATGCATCTGCTAAATAGTCTCATGGGGTTGAGTTTTATTCTCGTAGCAATGCTGATGCCCCTGACGGTATTTATTTATAGCGGATTTTATAAAACTATTCCATATGAAATAGAAGAAGCTGCAATAATAGATGGCTGTGGAATACTTAGAATTTTTTTCAGCATAATTTTCCCGCTTTCCAAAACTGCAACAGCATCAGTTTTAATATTGACTTCATTAAATGTCTGGAGGGAGTTTTTCTTCCCGTTGATTCTGATCAGCAAACCTAAAGCAATGACTTTATCAGTGGCGCTCTTTTCCTTTGAGAATTTTGAAGTTGTACAATGGACAAACTTGTCTGCCGCAATGGTGATTATGGCAGCTCCTATTCTTATCTTATTCCTGTTTGGACAAAAATACTTCGTTAAAGGTGCGGTGAGCGGAGCAGTCAAGGGGTGAGAGAATCATTTGAAGGTTTTCATAACCTGCAGACAGGGGAGATGACCAGGAATTATACGCGTTTGAAAAAATGTTATAAAATACAAAAAAAACTGAAAAGAGGTTTGAGATAGAGATAAATGAAGAGAAGACTGCTGAACAAATATGAAAAAAATCCCATTATAACTTCGGAAATGATGCCCGAAGAAGTGCTCTATACCTTTAATCCCGGGGCTATCAAGCATAACGGGGAATACATCATCTTATCGGATGTTACGATGCTTGATGACATTCACCGCTTATGGGTCCTGCGCAGCAGGGACGGGTATAATTTTATTCCCGACCCCGGGCCGGCGAGGTGGCCTGAGGCTGACCCCGAACATTCCGAAACCTGCACTTATGATCCAAGGATCACAAAAATGGGAGATGAGTATATTATTTTATATGCCAGCGACCTTTCCCAAAATGACGTCCGAATTGGCATTGTTAAAACAAAGGACTTCAACACCTTTGAGAGGATTTCTGTTGCAAGCGAGTTGGGCAACAGAAATGGTGCCCTCTTCCCGGAAAAAATCGATGATTTGTATTTGCGATTTGACAGACCATTTGGCAATGAGTTAAACCCATGTTTCATGTGGGTGAGTTATTCCCCTGATCTCGTTTTCTGGGGAAAAAGCAAGCCGGTGACTTATAAAGGGAAGCCTTTTCATGACGGCCACAAGATGGGTGCGGGGGCAGTACCCATTAAAACGGATAAAGGCTGGCTTGAAATCTATCACACTGTTTCAACCACATGCAATGGTTTTATTTACAGGTTAAAGGCTATGCTCCTTGAACCTCAGGACCCTTCAAAAATAATAGGATATACCAGGAATTTCATCCTGTGGCCTGAACATGACTATGAGATGAAGGGCAGGGTTATGAATGTGGTATTTACCTGTAACGCAATTGCTGAGGAAGATGGTACTATGAAAATTTACTATGGTGCGGCAGATACCAATATCGGCCTGGCAACTGGCAGGATTGATGAGCTGGTGGAGGCGTGCTTGAAGGATGAATAGCGCAAGTCAAAAAGGGGCTTTGAGAATGATATGCATTACAGAACAATATGTCTGAAATATGGTAGGTAATGGGAAATACAGAAAACAAGAAAGGAGTGGTTGCTTAAATGAATTTTGTCCTATCAAATGCCAAAATGCAGAACAGCATCTCAGAATATGATACTCGAGTATTGATTGATAAGGCCGTCTCTTACGGTATTACACAGGTTGAATGCAATGTTGGCTGCGAGAAGTTGTTGAGCCTGGAGGGCCTGAACGGCGAGTATGAACTTGAAAAATTTAAGAAAACTCTGTCTGATGCAGGGGTCAGATTATACGGCTTTTGTCTGTATACGGATTTTAATATGTTCACCGATATAATGCTGGCAAAAAAATGCATAAATCTTCTAAAAAAATTGGCAGCGGTTAATTTAAGGCTTATTTTAAAGCCCGTGCCTCAAGAAGACATTTCAGATAGTATGTACGAATGCATTATCCGGTTTTTAAACTCCCTGTCAAGGTTTGCCTCCTACAGTGCGGGTGGAGGCGGAGTCCAGGAAACTACCGTAAAAATTTCTTTTGATATGCTTACACAGAAAGGATTAGGATTTAAGGATATTCTGCGGATCAATACTTCCATCCAACAGAGCAGGAATGCAGGAGTTGCCCTTGACTTTTGCACTGTTTACGGAAGGGAAGCATTCAGGGATATTCTGGAGCATATCAACGGATATGAACTTACAGCAAACCATCTTTCCATTCCTGCAGATGCCGATGCCAACGAGGCCGGGCAATTCGTAAAAGCAGCAGGTGCTGCATATGACGGCCCTGTATGCATTGACCTTCAGGATGGTGAAAACAAAGACCTGTGCGACTTGATGGAAAAAAGCCGTGAGTATGCCTTTGACGTTCGAACCATTGACTATACAAAGGTGTCTTATCCAAGCTCTGTGGCTAGATTTTTCAGGAGCTACGGCAGTGCCTCAGTTAATCCTGACAGGAATATCACTGCCGGAGATGCCGGGACATGGATATGCACCTATACGGCAGGAAAACAGGGCATTGCCGAAAACGGCGGAATACGGCTTGCATTCCACCATTCCACCGATTGGCAAGTGTTTCAGCTTGATAAGCCGGCTATGGAGGGATATGTGTCGGTGCGAACCATTCCGGGAGTGGTGCTGTCAAAGCAGCTTCTATTTATCGATGCATGCTGGTATATATGCGTAAAGGTGCAGCAAGGCCACCTCGCACAAGGTGATGAGGTAGTATTTACTATAGGCGACCGTTCGGGCGGTTCAACCGGTTCCAAGGCACAAACCTTCCAGCAGAGGGAGTTTAAGTTTTTTATGCAGGTAGATGCGACAGGAAACGGAATATATTTTGAGCATCCCAACCCGCCGACGGTGGCCATATCAGGTGGTTGTGCAAAGAAAATGACGGTAATCGCACCATCTGTGGTCCGTGAAAATGAAAGCTTTAATGTAGGTGTGCGGATCGAGGACAGATATCATAATACGGCAACTGGGTACTCTTCAAGGCTTAGAATGAAAATGCAGGATGAGTCCGCAATTATAGGAGCAGGTGAAATCAGAAACGGTGATATGGCAGTGCTCCATTTCGGGAATATCAGCATCAGGAAAGCCGGAATATACAGGATAGAGGTTGAGGATGATAATGGGCTTACAGGGGTCAGCAATTGTATAAAATGCACGGTTGATGCAGGTGAATACAAGGTTTACTGGGGAGACATACATGCTCACCTTGGTTATATGGACTCGGTTGGGATAGTACCTGAGTTTTATGATTATGCAAAAAATATTTCATTTCTTGACTTTACCTGCCACTCGGAGCATATGGACAGCTACAGTGGCGGCAGGCAGGCATCAAACAGCCTGCAATGGGAAATTGTCAAAGAAGGTGCACGAAAGTATAATGAGCCGGGGAAGTTCGTCACTTTATTGGGTTATGAAAACAGTGAAATATGGGATGCCAATGTATATTTTCCGGGTGATGATGCCCCATGGCATGTAGACAGCTTCGCAAACTGTTTGTTTGATTTTGCAGCTAAACACGGAGCCATGGTGGTTCCTCATATGACAACGTATCCGCAGCGTGTGCGGGGCTACGACTGGAACAATTACAATGAAAAAGTGATGCCGGTGGCTGAGATATACTCATGCCACGGGTCAAGTGAGTACTTTGGCGGAGAGAAGCCCCTTAAGGACTGTGAGCCGGGAGGATATATTGTAGATGCGCTGAACCGGGGGCATAAGCTTGGGTTTATCGCCTCGGGGGATGGCCATGACTGTATGCCGGGCAATGCAATGCTCATGGAAAACACTTGCATGAACGGATTGGTTGCAGTATATGTTAAAGAGCTTACAAGAGAGGCTATATTTGATGCTATCATGAAAAGAAGGTGCTATGCCGCCTCCAACTCAAGAATCCTTGCATATTTCAGCATTGATGGCGCCATGTCCGGGAGTGAGATAGAAGCAGAACAGGGAAAGACACTATCTATCCGCTTTTCCTTCTATGGTACCGGTGACATAGAAAAGGCGGATATTGTGAAAAATGGAGCAATTATATATACAAAATCAGGGGATGGTAATGTGCTGGAAGATACATTCGAGGATTTGGCACAAAAAACAGGCCATAACTATTATTACGTAAGAATGAAGCAAAAAGATGGCGCAATGGCCTGGATAAGTCCAATATTCATTAATGTCCGGTCGAATTCATGAGACTGATTATGAAGGGATGAATTGAACAGTGGTGAAGCCGTTCCTGAAATAAAAATATTTGGCGAAAAGCTTGAATACATGTATAATGGTTTTCGGTATATGCTGACTTTCCGTGGTTCAAATTCGACGATATGCGAGAATAAGACTTTACCGGGAAGTCTGCTGATCCTTCCGGAAAAAGATCGGTTGCAAATGTTTTTTGCCTAAACAGGCTTTTAATATTACATAATGAATAGTCTTAATTATTTCAGGGAGGCAGATTCATGGACAGAAAATGCGGAATGGCAATTGTCGGCTATGGAGGAATGGGAGGATGGCATGCCTCAAAGCTGGACTCGATGCCGGAAACAGAGCTAAAGGGAATATACGATAATCTTCCTTCGAGACGGCAGGCGGCAATGGATTTGGGGATATATGCCTTCGAATCTCTGAATGCTGTTCTGGAGGACAAAGGAATTGAGTTGATCATCATTGCCACACCCAACGATACCCATAAGGAGATCGCAATCCGGGCGATGGAGGCGGGAAAGCATGTTGTGTGCGAAAAGCCGGCGGCATTGAACAGTGCGGAACTGAAAGAAATGATCGATATGGCTGCAAAAAATAATGTGATTTTTACCGTTCATCAAAACAGACGGTGGGATGAAGATTACCTCATTACAAAACAGATTTATGAAACCAATACACTTGGGAAAGTCTTTCATATAGAATCCCGCGTACATGGATCGAGAGGGATACCCGGTGACTGGAGAAACACGAAGGAACATGGCGGAGGAATGGTGCTGGACTGGGGTGTCCACCTGATCGACCAGATATTGAGGATGCTCGCGGACCGTAGGCTTTTGTCACTATATGCTTCATTATCTTATGTGACAAATGAAGAAGTCGATGATGGGTTTAAAATATTACTCCGGTTTGAAAAGGACCTTACCTGTCAGATCGAAGTGGGAACCAGTAATTTCATCAGTCTGCCCAGATGGTATATCCAGGGGGAAAACGGCACCGCAGTTATTGAAGACTGGAATATGAACGGCAAAATGGTTATGGTATCCGATTGGGAAAAGAGGGATGCGGTACCGGTGGCAACAGCAGCCGGTCTCACAAAAACCATGGCGCCCCGTACAAGCGAAACGATACGGGAATACAGCCTGCCAAGGATTCCGTCGGATATAAGGGATTTTTACCGTAATGTCATCAAAGCGATTGACGGTAAGGAAGAAGCTTATGTAAATCATTATGAGCTTATGCAAAGCATGCGGGTGATGGAAGCAGTGATGTACTCCGCACATCTGAACAAAGTGGTTGATTTTGCTGATCATTTATAATTGCCGGAACCGGACAAGGAGACACAGAGATAATGACCGATAAATTGGAACAATTATTTCAAAACCTCCCATGGACTTCAAAATAGCACCGTTCTGGTTCCTGAACCACGAATTCGATATGGAAATATTGCATTATGCAAAGCAGGGCGCGAATCTTCTGGAAATCGACGTGTTCAACACTTTGGAGAATTTATATGTGAGGAATGCATTGCAGTCAGGAATTGCAGGTGCAAGGATTATCACGGTAATCGCATGAAGCAAATATTTTATAAATCTGTATAATTGTAATAACACTGAATTGACCTCAAATCCTTAAATATAAGGTATTTGAGGTCGATTTTTATTGTATATAAGAGTTAAATGCAGTATAGAAAGTAATAAAGCTACATAGATGGATAAATCAAGGTCATTAACAATAAAATAATCGCTGGAAATAATTTTTCGTACGTATGCCGGGGTAATATTTCTTAATGGCCTTGAATATTAGCTGTTTTTATTGTACCATATATTGCACGGGAGGTGTTGCTGTGTTTACGGTTTATTACTCATCATTACGAAATGACTTGAGAAAATATTGTGATGATGCAAACAATGATTTTGGGACAATGATTCCCCCTGCCTCCACCTCCCCAAATATGAAAAAGCCATGGGACGGCTAATATAACTGCACTTCAAAGTTATTTGCTTCTTATATTCAGATTCCGGATATTTGACATTTCCTGTATACGTTAGGGAAATTATGGAATAAAATATTTTGGGAGGCAGACTCTCATAATGAAAAATGTTCGCATTTAGTGAAACTCGCCTACCTTTTTTCATTACTATTTGTGCTGTCTGCGACTGTGGCGTAATGGAGATTAATATGAAAAAGCATATGCTTCTGATTAGTAATATGATCATTATCCTTTCTATTGTGGCTGGATTTACCGTAATTGTGTATAAAGATACAAAATCATACCAGCAACTGGCTGAAAAACACTTGGAAAACATTATTAATCTTGCAGATATAGATATTTCAAATCATATCGAAAACTCCATGAACAAGCCGGTAATGGTCTCCAAGACAATGGCAAACGATGAGTTCCTTAAGTCATGGCTTTCAAAGGAGCCTGAAAGTGCCCTGAACGATGCATATCTGGAACATCTATACAGTTATCTGAAGGCGTATCAGGTAAAGTACGACTATACGACAGTGTTCTGCGTTTCAGCCCAGACCGGAAACTATTATTATCAGGACGGCTTGAACAAGACGATTTCAAAGTATGATGGCCATGATGTCTGGTACTATAATTTTATAGCATCCGGTCATGAGTACGATTTACAGGTTGACACCAACGAGGCGAATAATAATAACCTTGCCGTGTTTGTCAACTTCCGCGTAGAGGGGGACGATGGCAGGCTTCTGGGCGTAATTGGAGTCGGGCTTCAGGCCTCCTTCATAGAGGATACAATCCGTTCTTATGAAAAAGACTACGGTCTGTCAGTCTATATAGTAAATTTGGGCGGCGCTGAGAACTCCTTCACTGGCGACACCGATATTTTCGTGAGTCAGGACAATCTGTCGGCGTACACCGGAATTAATGAAGAAATTGAAATGAAAAAGTCCGGCATGTCTGAAATGCAGTGGTTTACCTCCGACGGCGAGCGAAAATGTCTGATTACAAAATATGATGAGACCCTTGGCTGGTATCTGGTGTTGGAGATGGAGACCAACTCCATCAGCAGCTCATTCCAGGAAAGGATGAAGAGCAATATACTCTTTATGCTTGTGTCGCTGACGGTTTGTATTGCTGTCATAACGACTGTGTTTGCCAATTATAATAAACGTATGGTAACAATGGAGAATACAGATGAACTGACTGGGCTGCCTAATAGAAAGCTGTTCTCCAAACAGTATCTGGCATTTATCCGGAAGCACCGTGAACAGAAAAAGACACTTTTCATGCTGGACATTGACCATTTCAAAGAAGTTAACGACATGCATGGCCACATGTTTGGAAATGTAGTCCTTGCGATGGTTGCCGCTGAACTTCGAAGTGCAACCAGCACATATGGGATCGCGGCTCGCTGGGGCGGAGACGAATTTATAGGGATATTGGCGGCCGAGCCCGAGGAGTCCCGATTGATTCTCAGGCAGTTTATGGAAGCTTTGAAAAGCGGTAAAAAAGATGATGGTTACAGTGCAACAGTGAGCATAGGAATTATTGAGATCAACGAAAAGTTTGGCATGGAGCATATGATAAAAAAAGCTGATGAAGTACTGTACTGTTCCAAAGAAAACGGCCGGGACCAAATCACATTTGGCAAACCGGAGTGAGTATTTCCCTTAAGCCTCAGAACTCAATGTAATTGTCAAAAAGTTAGCACATAGAAAGAAGGAAATCCAAGTGAGATAATGCCATCATAAACAAGGGAGGTATTATCAGAGGAGAAATAAAGGGCTTGCAGTCGCATGGCTCAGTCAAATCGAAGTTTTTGGGCTTCAGGCCGAACTGCGGTGGAATGGTGCAAAGAAAATGAGCAACGTGTTACCAGTCAATGAGTAAACATAAAGTCGGTCGACACACGCGCCGTACGGCATCGCGGTGTCAAGTTTTGAAACTCAGTTCCCAAGGATACCTTTTATCTCCAACAACCTGATGAATGGTTAGTGATGCAGGTTTTTCAACGGAAACTTTCATAAAATTAACCTGTTTGTGTATTTACAAAATAAAAGAGAAGTATTATTATAAGTATAAAATATTTTGAAATTCGAAATAAAGGGAGTGACAAGTAATATGCTCGATCCGGATAATGGTTTATATAGGGTAGGCGAGATACTAAATAGAATTATTGTAAAGTATGGCAGGCTGAAAAGTAAAAAGCATATTTATAAAAGCTTAACCAATCTTACGCTGATTGACATAGATACCATACTTGTCATAGGCTGCGGGGAAATGAAAAGTATGTCGAATATTGCAAAGGAACTCGGTGTAAGCTTCGGAACCCCAACAATTACGATAGATCGGCTTATACAAAAAGGGTATGTGGAAAGAATCCGGGATGAAGAAGACAGAAGGCAGGTTTTTATCAGGTTGTCCAAGGTTGGTGTTGAAGCATATAACACCCTGATTCAGTTAAAATGCGAGGCGACTGAAAAAATCTTCGGTATTCTTACAATAGAAGAACGTGAAAGGCTTTTTGCAATACTGGGAAAAATTGAAGCTGAGTTAGATATACAAATGACTAACTGATTTTTTTTAAATATTTATTTTGAAATTCTAAATATCGTAATTACAAATATTAATAATATGAGATAATAAGGAGGGAAATGATTTCAATGAAAAAGCCGGTAAGAAGTTTTGCTTTATTAATATTATCAGTTCTGATTCTATGCATGCCATGCCAGGTATATGCCGCTTCTGCGGAATCAGATACAGCAACCGCTTCAACTGCGGCTGCATCCACAACTACGACCGCCGGTGCAATTACCGGTACAACCCAGGCTGCGGTATCCATCCCAACAACACTTGCAGCGATAAATTCAAAGATATCCTCAGGGGCAGTCACGTTGACTCTGGAAGAAGCAGTAGCACTTGGTATTTACAACAGTATTGCGCTCAAGCAGGTGCAGAGCCAGATCGATATGAGCAAGTTGGTAGACGACCAGGCGGATTCGGACAGGACTGATCTTATTGATGGGGCAACGAATATTGTTGATGCCAGAAAAGATATTGCATCGGGCAAGAATAAAATAAGCAGCGCTCAGACCAGGATTAATGCTGCAAATACCCTGCTTAGCAACGGGAAGGCGCCGGAGGATATTACGGTGTCCAAAAGCCAGACGGGATTACCTGTCGATATAAAGATATCTGCTGGGGATGATATCTATGATACGGTGTATGGCACAGTGTACAAAATCATCTATGCCGCCTGCTACCAGGCTTACCTCACTAGTTATGGAGACGAAGAAAAGGCGGAGGCGGCTGTGGCAGCAACTGCAAAAAGCACTTCAGCAAAAATAGCTGACACGGTCGAGAATGCTGTTCAGGACGAGATTGACGCAAGTCAGGAAGAAGTAGATGCCGGAAGAGACAAACTTAGCAGTGCGGCCGATAAGCTCAGCGATGGCATAGAAGATCTCGCGGATGGCCTGGAAAAAGCCCGTGAGGCGATAGCCGATAAACTAAACACCCAATATGTAAATGAGCTTAGCCTGGGAGACGCTACCAACCTGATCGTCAGTATGGCAGATACAAACTACAATGTAACCCAGTATGCGCAAGGGATTTACAGGAACCAGATCGCGATGCTGATTGAAAAAAACTATTATGACGCCCTTAAAGCAAAAAAGGTAGTAGAAGTGAAACAAAAGTCGGTTGACCGGGCAAGCAAGCAACAGGCATATGCAGAAGCCAGCTATAAGGAAGGCATGGTTGCAAAGGATGACATGCTTCTCGCTGGAATTTACCTGAATAAGACGCGTATTGAATTGCGTAAAGCACAGAGCGAACTGGAAAATACGATGACCGAACTAAAGAAAAATCTTTGCTTTCCCTTCATAGCCAAGCTTGGAATCGTGGATGATACCCAGGCCGGGGAGTATAAAGTGAAGCTGGAAGATGCTTTAAAAACAGGTGCAGAAAACAGGCTGGAAATAAAGAAGGCTCTTGCACAGCAAACGATATGCAAGCTTTACCTTGATTCCGTAAAAAACACATATGTTGAAACCACCTTCCAGTATAAGGAAGCGGCTAACCTGAAACAGCAGGCGGACCTCAATCTCAGTTCAGTTCAGCAGGATGTCGAGTCATCTATACGGGAATCCTATGAAACCGCGATGTCTGCGGAAGATATGCTTGCCTTGTCAAAAGATATGACCGAAAAGGCGAAAGAAACGCTTGAAATTGCAGAGTACAAGTACAAGGAAGGCTTTAGTGTGGAAAACAGTCTTTTGAAACAGATGAATCTTGAAAGTATGGCTGGAACAATGGTGGAAGTCCTGTCAGCGGAAGAAAACCTCTCCCAGGTGGAGGAAGCCGAAATTGAAGTTACATACGGCTTCAAGCTGGCAGGAGTCAAATATATGAATGATGCGGGCAGAATGATCTTCTAAAATATTTACAATGAAAAACAGTACAAATTTGAAAGGAGAATATATCATTATGAAAATACTTACTAAAAATATTAAGACTTCAGCAATAGTGATTTCATTGGTTATACTGACCGCCGGGCTGGTGGGATATGGAGTATACGCATCCAGTCCGGATGCTGCGGATTCAGCAGAAAAAAATAAGGAAGGGGTTACTTCGCAGGGAACCGTTGAGGCAAAATCCGTAGACATCAATTCAAAACTGGCCGGCAGAATCTCCAGGATTCTTGTGAATGAAGGGGACGAGGTCAAAGCCGGTGATGTTCTGGTCAGGATGGAATGTGAAGAGCTGCTTGCAAAAAAGGAACAGGCTGAAGCTCAACTGGAAGCGGCAAAGGCGGGGGCTGAAGCATCCCGGAAAGAGGAAAATGCCGCTGAAGCCGCCCATGATGCGGCAGCGGGGCAGGTAAATGCCGCTCAGGCAGTGCAGCAGAAGGCCGAGAACGGCGCAAGGAAACAGGAGATTGCTGAAGCGCAGGCATACTACGACCTGATGGTAAAAACCTTTGCAAGAGTGGATAACCTTTGTAAAAAGGGAGCTGTATCCGAACAGAAGCGTGATGAGGTCCAAACCCAGCTTACACTTGCCACAGAACAACTGAGTATCGCCACAGAAGGCGCGAGAAGTGAAGACAAGACTGCAGCAGAGGCTCTTGTCACACAGGCACAGGCAATGGAACAGGCAGCCCTGAGCAAGGCGGAGCAGGCCCAGGCAGGTGTGAAAGCGGCACAGGACAAGGTAAATATGGCGCAAGGCGTTCTGGATGAAGTGAATGCATACCTTGAGGATTCAGATATAAAGGCTCCTATAGACGGTGTTGTTACATCCATGAGCTCAGATGAGGGGGAACTGGTTTCAACGGGACTTTCCATAGCTACCATAAGCAATTTAAGTGATACCTGGGTGGAGGTCAAGGTGAAGGAAACCGACCTGTCAAACATAAAATTGAACCAGGAGGTTACCGTAACAATTCCTGTCTTTAATAACAAGACTTATACCGGAAAGGTTGTTACAATCAATCAAAAACCGGATTTTGCGACAAAAAGGGCTACAAATGACAACGGAAGCTTCGACATCATATCCTATAGCGTAAAGATCAGGCTTGGCAACAGTTCGAGTGAAATAAAACCCGGAATGACTGCTTTCGTGCAATTCGGAAAAGGGTGAGAAGCATGTTTGAGAGTATGCTCAAATCAATAAAAGCAGAGTGGAAAAGGGCGGTTTCGGAAAAGACCATCTTGATTGTAATCATCATCATCCCGATACTTACAGGTCTATTTGTCGGTTTTGAATTTGAAAAAGGCCATATGACCGGAATCCCCATGGCAGTTGCCGACATGGACAATTCCGCCACCAGCAGGATGATCGTGCAACAGTTCAGGGAAAACGAGACCTTTCATATAAAATATGAGACTGATGATTCGGATATGCTTAAGAAGCTTATGGACGAAAGCAAGGTGAGGGTAGGATTAATACTGCCCAGGGGTTTCGAGAAGGATATGAAGGGCAGTAAATCACCAACATTGTTGATGTTGTATGACGGAAGTCATATTTCCATGTCGGCACTGGCAAAAATCAAGGCGACGGAGATCCTGCTGACGCTCAGGTGCGGTGCGGCTGCCAGGATGATCGCCGCAAATACCGGCAATCCGTATGCGGATGCCTTAAAGCTTGTTCAGCTGGTAGGCTATACAAACAGGACACTTTACAATCCTACAGGCAGCTTCAAGTTTTTCCTGAACCCCATACTTGTGACAGCTATTGTTCAAACAGGAATTGTCCTTATGGCGTCAGTCGCCATAAGACAGGAGGAACTGGAAAAGAAAAAACGGAAAAAGATCGGTTATGCTCTTGGAAAGTTTTTTTTCTATGGCTTGCTCGGAACAGTTATCCTTGTAGTAAACATAACCGTACAGTACAGATTTTTTGGGATCCCCTTCCGGGGGAATTATAGTTATGCGGTCATCCTCAGTGTTGGATTCGCATTCTCTGTGACAGCTTTTGGGCTGATGTTCTCTTCCTTTATGAGAAACAAGCTGTTCTGCACCCTGATAAATGCGGTATTGTTTATTCCAAGCCCTCTGGTTATAGGGTATACATGGCCCTTCATATCACTGCCGAAGGGCTACAGAATGGTTACTCCGTGGCTTCCTCTTTACCATTATGCGGACAATGTCAGAAACCTGTTTTTGAACACACTGGCAAAGGCCCATTTTGAAAAAGACATCCTGTGGTTTCTTGCGTTCACGGCAGCAATGCTGTGTATCACTTTTGCAAGTACCCTGATTACGGGAAGGAAAGCGGAAGCAGCGGAAGAGGACCGGGAAAAGCGGACGAACGGACAGACTCTTGAGTTGGAAGGAGGGATCCATGCATGAAGATATTGTGGACGGAACTGAAGAATGTTGTAAAAGACAGCGACATTCTTCGAATATTGATCATAGGTCCAATTATCATTACGTTGATCATAGGCTGCATCTATCTGAACACCTATGTTGACGACATGCCGGTAGCCGTACTGGATATGGATCAGTCCAGCCTCAGTAAAAACATAACACAACTTTTTGACGAGGATGACAGGTTTGCAGTCACACAGTACGTTGATTCGGAAGAGAA
>DBTX01000075.1 GCA_002307275.1 Hungateiclostridiaceae bacterium UBA1305 | reverse complement strand
GGGTTAGCTTTCGCTGTAGTACTAAACATTAAAACCAAGGATGCCGCTGATGTAAACGCCGATAGTAATTGGCTTGACAGTGCTATTCTCAAAGAAAACAGCGCGCTTGAAAATATCAAAACGAATCTGAATCTCCCGACCACCGGCCAATATGGTAGCTCGATAAGCTGGGTGTCCTCCAACATTAATGTCGTCAATACAGATGGTTCGGTTACTAACCCCGCATTTGCCGATGGCAATAAAAAAGTTGTTCTGACGGCAACGATATCTAAGGGCGATGTTATAGTTACCAAGCAAATCAATATAACGGTAAAATCGGTGGACGCGAGCGACGTGGAGGCCATCCCCGCAGACGCATCCTGGCTGGAGTCTGTCATATTATACGGAAACACATCTTTTGACAGCATTACATCGGATCTTTATCTGCCCTCGGCCGGGCAGAATGGCAGTACGATAACTTGGACTTCCTCCAACGAGAACATTGTGAGCACTGTAGGGAAGGTAAAACGGCCTGCCTATCTTGATGGAGATAAGAGCGTCATACTGACAGCAACATTGGCAAAAGGCGACGAATCTTTTGAAAAAACGATTAAAGTTACAGTCAAAAAGCTTGACGGTACGGAAGCCGAAAAATTTGAGGAGGATGCAAACTGGGTAGACGCGTCTGTAACCTTGGGTAATAATCTGTCCCAGTACTCGATATATCTTGATCTTGCTCTACCGGATAAGACCCCCAATGGATCGGGGATAACATGGAAATCAAGCGATACGGCGGCAATAACCGACGGCGGCACCGTCACAAGACCGGAATATGGCGAGGGAAATGTCGCGGTGACGATGATAGCAACGATTTCCGGTTCTGGCGGCACCACGACGAAAAATATTGAATATACCGTCCTTTCAAAGCCGGATTTGTATCCCCCGGAGGTCACTGGGAGTGCCCCCTCAAACGGCAGTACGGAAGTCAACTATAGGACAAAAGAAATCACGATCACCTTTAATGAAAACATTCAAAGAGGAACCTCGGACAATTCAAATTACGGAATCACTCTCAAGGGCGGCAGAAGCAATCCGGATTATACGGTGGGCATTATCGGTAACACTTTGATTATAACGATCGCCTATCTGTCTTCCGGAGGTAATTATATACTTACCATACCCAAAGACGCCGTAACCGATATCTCGGGCAATCAGATGGCGGAGGACTATATTCTATCCTTTACAATTGAGACGGCAATTAATAAGGACATTGTCGTTGTTTCCTCCACGCCGTCTGACGGCTCCAATAATATTGCAGATAGCAATATCTCCTTATCTTTTGCATATGAGGACGGGAGCGAAATCAAGGATTCAGCAAATTTAATTACTTCCGGCAGCTTCGACGGCATTTACCTGAAAGAGCGGGACGGCAGTATAGTTAAAATCACAAGGGAACTTGACGGCAACACCATAAAAATCAGCTCCGCAGATGGCCAGCCGCTCAAGCCCGGAGGCGTATATACCCTGTCTATTCCAAGTAACGCCGTTCTAGACAAGTTCAACAATGAGAACCGCTCTAAAACAATACAGTTCGCAGTCGCAAGTGCCGACGCGATGCCGGAGGTTTCGGCTATCTATCCAGCGAACGGGCAGACCGGCGTCAATGTCAATCAGTACATCGCCATTACCTTTTCCGAAAACGTCAAAAACGGGCCCGGCGGTATAGCACTCCGCGACAACAGCAATAATAATGTTACAAATGATGTTCACGTGTATACATATTGGTTAAACGACCGGCAGTGTCTGCTGCGCCCGTTGACCGTTCTCAAGCCCGGCACGGCTTATACACTGGAAATGAGTCATAACTTAGTGAAGGACAGCTCGTCGAACTCGATGCTGGATGATTATAAGATGAGCTTTACGACTGGGAGCAATGCGCTCGGTATTGAAAGCGTGTCGCCTCTTACGACGCGGAGTACCCTTGGTTCGCCCATAGATGCCGCGGTCAATATTGATCTGTCGGCTCCAGCGGTGCTGACTGATAAAGCGGCGGATATTACGATCAGGAACTCTTCCGGGAGTACGGCAGCCTTTCAAGCGGCTTCTTCAGGAAGCAAGGTTGTTCTTACGCCGTCATCCCTGCTGAACGCGGACGAGTCCTATACGGTCGCCGTCCCCGAGGGCGCGTTTATAAGCGCAAGCGGAGCCGTAAACGACGCGATAACATTTAGTTTTGTCACTGGCTCTAAGGTTTCACTTGACTCCGATGATGTCTTTACGCCCTATCCGTCCGCCAATTGGATCGTAAATAAGGCGATGACCATCAAAACGGACAGCCTGGAAAAAGCGTTCAAGTACGGAGCAAGCCGCTCAATAAGGTCATGCTTCTGGAATTTTGGGGACGGTACAACCGGAAATGGGAACAGTCCCGAACACAACTATACGTCTGCCGGAAGCTATACGGTAACGCTTAGTGTCGAAGATAATTACGGCTTTACCTATGAGCTTTCCCAGACTGTAAAAATAGGAAACTTTGATTCAGAGAGTACGTCGCTTGCGGTCTCGCCGAACCGACGAGTACTATATGAGCGCGACCTGCCCCGCGATTCTGTATTTGAAGGAAAAAAAGCCCGGAATCAATCTGATAACTTCTGGTGATGGTTCCAGCTCCGACAGCCATGATTATTTGTACTATATAACCGAAGTTGAAAGGCCGAAAACGGAGTTTAAAATTGAAGGCGACTGGGACGGCCTTAACTCCGGATATTATGAATATAAGGTTTCCGGGCCGGACGGCGACAGGTATAAGCAGGCGTTTTCTTCGCCCAGTATTTCTCTGGACTTGCCTTCTCTTTTAAGTTCGGGGGACAAATTATACTTCCGTATGGTATCAGAAAGCGGTGCTTTCGTCTCGGACTGGAAGGATGCCGGGGTGTTGATGATCTCACAGCCGGAGGACGGGTCTACCTTCAAGTATAATCCCGAGACCAATTCCTATGATGTAAGCGCGGAGTTTAAGCTTAAAGAACTTCTGGAAGAAACTCCGAATATTTTTGACGGCATTCCTTTTCTTGATGATGACGAAAACCTTGCGGAGCTGTCCAAAACGATGTTTACGGTCACAGCATATAGTGTCGACGGTAAATCTCGGTTTATAAAATATGATTTTCCCGATGAACTGGCTGAAATGATATCCGAGGGTATGAATTTTCCTGTTCAGGTTTCAGGTAAAATTATCCTCAAGTACAATGAGCGTTCAAACAAGTGGGAGTTCTATTACGGTTACATCACCTTAATGCGAGATTCGACCCTGAAGTCGTCCGGCGAAAAGAAAATAACGATTCCTGTCGTTGACGTTTCCGTGACAGGTGAGCTCAAGCTGTCGCTCGTTCTAGGTGCTTCCTTTGTTATAAACAAAAGCGAGGAGGTCAATTACGATTACGGAGGAGTTCTTTACGTTGCGCCGAAACTCGAAGGCGATGTTTCCACCGGAGTCGGTAGGTTTAAAATATCGTGTTTTACGGAGGCCAGCATTTCCAGCCAGATACATACAACGGGCTATGTGTCAGTATCCGCAACAGCCGACGCAGGAGTCAAGGCAAAAGCCTGGTTTATAAGTAAGACGCTTTTTAAATTATCACTGGTTGACAAAACATGGGAAAACGGCGGTACTCCGATACTGATGTCTGTCCATAGCATGATGAACGAGCTTTTAGACCAGCCCTCTGAGTTGATGCCCAGGGCTTATCTGCAGCGGGGGTCCGAGTGGATCGCTCCAAATGAGCTGGCCACACTTATGGCTTTTGCTTCTTCCGGAACCGAAAAAACTGAAACCATGAAAACCAATATTTTTCCCGACTCGGAGGTTCGGCTTGTCCGCCACGGCGATGAGCTTTGGATGGTATGGGCCGACGACAATCCGGACAGGTCCTCGATGAACCGAACGCAGCTGATGTATTCGGTGTATAAGGACGGGAGCTGGTCTTCTCCCATGTGGATCGGTACGGATGGAACAGCCGATTTCAGCCCTTCAGCCGCTACAACGGATAACGGCGTGCTGATGGCGTGGGAGAATATGGGCAATGAGCTTCCTGACAGTACCGAGGCGAGCGGCTTTGCCACGAATGCTGAGATCAGCGTAACAAAGTCGGCATTTACTTCCGACGGCGCCAGCCAGCCGGAAACCGTTACGCTGACAAACGACGATCAATACGATCATTCTCCGAAGCTCGCCGCGAGCGGTGAAAGTGCGTTGCTCGCATGGACCAAGTCGAAAGAGCTGAGTGGCACCTGTTTCGATAACAATACTCAGGATAAAAACACCGACGGCTTGTATTATTCTTATTGGAACGGCGAAAGCTGGAGCACAGCCTTGGAAATCGAAGGTTCCTTGTCGACAGTTGTGGATTCCAGCCTTGCCATGAACGACAACGGAGAAGGACTGCTCCTATATACGCTTGATTCTGATGGCGATATAACGACTACCGACGACCGGGCACTGTATGCCAGGGCCTGGAAGGACGGCTCATGGGGAGAAACGGAAAAACTTGCGGATACCGCTGCAAATCCGAAAGCAATATATGTCAGCGGTGACTGGTTCATTACATGGAATCAGGATGGCGGCGTCATGTATCAGGCGGGGCTGGCAGCTTCGGCGGAGAATTCCGGCCTGCAGGCGGGAGACGATTTCGAAATTACCGCGTCTAACGGAACAATCGCTTTGGTTTACACCGAAATTGGCGATAACAATACAAAATCGCTTGCCGCTGCATTTTATGATACGAGCGCTGACGTATGGAGCGGCGAAACGAGCCTGACGGACGGCGGGGATGCCTATGTGCAGTCATTCAGCCCAGTCTTAATGGATAGCGGCACACTGAATGTCGCATATACCCAAGCGGAAATGGTCACTGAATCAATAGACGGAGGAGAATATCAGGTTCCGAGCGATAAGGTTGACCTCAAAAAACTTGATTATACGCTTAAGCATAATCTGGCCATGGATTCTGATGCCGGACTTGTGCTTAATCCCGAAATGCCGCTGCCAGGAATTACCGAGACTGTATCGGCAACCGTATTGAACAACGGCGATTTTCCAGAGAACGCAACTGTATATCTGTATGACGGTGATCCGTTGGACGGAGGAACACTGGTGGCTCAGGCCGCGCCTGACGCTTCGGTACCTGCTCATTCCTCAAGTCAGGTTGAAATCAAGTGGAATGTAAATTCGGACCAGAAAGACAAATATGAGTTGTACGTCGTTGTAAAAGCGGCTGACGGCATTACGGAATCCGACATGATCGACAACAGCGTCAGCAAGACTGTTTCGACTGCGGATGCCGGGATTACGGATGTTGAATGCACTAATGTGGCTAATGACAGTTACCTTGTGAGAGCAACGGTCTATAATAACGGAAGCAAAGACCTTACAAATGTTGCCTTAGCTCTGACATGCAGCGGCGGCAAAACGCTTGAAACAGCAACCATAGACAAACTGTATTCAGGAGAGAAAACCGGAGCAGACTTGGTATTTTCGTCAAAGGACTTGACAGCAAATGGATCTGGAAGCTTAGATATTGAACTGACAGCTTCTCTCGCGGAAGGAGTAACCGATAATACTCTTGATAACAACACCTATACATTCACAGCGGAACCCGCCTCGATTGTGATAAAGAATTTCAATCCGGCACCGGGCGACACAAAAGTGGATGTAACCAAGGCAATCCGTGTAGCGTTTAATATGGATGTCTTGGAAGGTGCAGCGTTCAATCAGATAACTTTGAGAGATGAGAATCTAAATGAAGTGCAAATAAGCAAAACGCTTTCTGACGATACGCTGACGATTACCCCAAAGGCCACGCTCGAATACGATACTGAATATACGCTTACAATATCGGCTGATGCCGTCGTTGATTCATACGGTCATGTTATGGAGGAAGATTATACCGTGAGTTTTACCACCACTTCAAGCAGTCCGGAAGTTGTATTCAGCTATCCGGGAGCCAACATGGAGGATCTATCGGTAAATGCGAAAATCAAAATGAAATATAACCAGAGCGTTTTGGAAGGGCCGTCTTTTGATAAAATTTCATTATGTGCTGATTCCGAAACGGTTCCCGTAACCGCAACCACTGACGGAGAATGGCTGTATATATATCCTGCCGGCGGATTTGAAAAAGGCACGGGGTATTTTCTCGAGATTCCATCCGGCTCTGTTATAAACAGTTCGTATGGAATACAGCAGGAGAATTATACTTTAACCTTTGATACGGAAGGCACGAAGGAAACAAATGTTGACTCAAATAATAATGAATCAGGCGATGTGGATGGGTACACGATTACCCATCAGACATTAAGTAACGGATGGGTTGAGGCAGTTATATCCGTTGACAGTGATTATATTGCCCAAACTGAATCTGCCGGTACGGAAACAGCGACTGTCAACGTGACAAGCAAAGTAACAAATGACGACAGTATCCGGATAAACCTGACGAAAGCGGCGGAAGACCGGCTGATATCGGACAATATGGCTCTGCAAATTATTACAGGAAAGGGCGATGTAAAGATTCCGGCAGCCTGGTTTACATCTCTGTACGCGGAAGGCAGGAATTCCATTACCCTTACCATTACTCCGGCGAGCGGCGACGGCGTAACGGACGGACTGGTTTCAGACGGAATTTATCATTTCACATTGACCGCGGGCGGTCAGCAGATAGCCAAGCTCGGTCAGAATTTCAAAATTACGATTTCATTTGATCAGTCAAAAGTTAAAAATACTGAAAGAGTTATTGCCCGTACATACGATGAAATCTCGGGCAGCTGGCAGGCGCTTGGAGGAACTGCAAACAAAGAAATCGGAACGCTGACATTCGGAACGAGTCACTTATCATCATTTGCAGCCTTTGAGGCTTCAAAGAGCTTTGAAGACGTCACAAGCGACTGGGCGAAAGAGGACGTGGAAACGCTCGCTTCACGCGGTCTGATCAATGGGACGTCCAACAGTGTATTTAATCCGGACGGAAATATCACAAGAGCCGAATTCACCGCTCTGATTGTAAGATCGCTTTATACGGATCATTCGGAAAACAAAGGTGCTTTTACGGATGTTCCGGCGGACTCATGGTATACTGAAGCGGTGGAGACGGCGTATGATCTGGGACTTGTGACCGGAAGCGGTGAAAACACGTTCAGCCCTGACGCAAATATCACCAGAGAGCAGCTTGCAGTAATTGCGTACCGGCTGTACCAGTATAAAAACGGAACAACCGTGGGAAACACGGAAAATATATTTACGGACAGTCAGGATATTTCCGAATATGCAAAAACCGCCGCAAACTTTGTTCAGAATACGGATGTTATGAAAGGCATTGATAACATATTCTATCCCAAGCGCAATACTACAAGGCAGGAAGCGGCTGTGGCATTGTACAGACTTCTTAAATATATGGGGGAAATATAATACAAATGACTCGCAGTGTACCTCTATTATGGCCTATATGGTATAATGGGCAAAGCGGCAGCCTACACTCCAAAGTTCTACTATCTCATAGGGTGCCGCCCAGGCTGCAAACCATATGGGGGATGCTTGTTGTCAAGGGTATTCCTGACTCTCAAAATTACAGGATGATTCTTTTCTTATTTTCCCTACAGTAAATTGACGCGATCCAGGGCGTTTTCGTTTTTGACTGTGACCAGTTTTTAGGGTATAATAAAGTCAGAGATTGAATTATTAGCCTTAAAGTTTAATTTAAGGTTCTTAAGAGGTGATGGCGTGACAATTACAGATATAAGAGATGTGGTGGTTCAGGTTGCACCTGCGTATCCGGTACTTAGCATTGACTTGTTTGGCTCCTTTGCAAATGGAGAGAGCACAGAGGACTCGGATGTGGATTTGCTTGTATACTTTGATGAAAAAGTTGCGAGTTTATTTGATATGTCAGGACTTAAACTTGATATTCAGGAAAAATTGAACACAAAAGTGGATGTGGTTGCTGGCCCTTTAAAGGAAAACAGCTACTTAACCATTGACAAGAAGGTAAGGATATATGAAGCATAGGGATATTCAATTACTGAAAAAGATTATATCCGAATGCAAAGATATTATAAGGTATACAAATGAAATCAGTGAAAAAGGGTTCTTCGAAAATGATGTTTATCAGAAGGCAACGGCAATGTCGCTTCTTAACATAGGAGAACATGCCAACGTACTCACGAGGGAGTTATGGACAGAGTACAAGGATATCCAGTGGCGAAAGATCGTTGACCTTAGAAATATTGTAGCACACGGGTATGGCGAATTAAGAATGGAGCTTGTATGGAATTTATCCCAAAAAGAGGTTCCGGCACTAATGAAACAACTTGAAGATTTGCTGAAATAAGTTTAAACACAAAATATTTTAAAACTAACACGATTGAACAATAATGTTTGGTCGTGTTCTTTATTAGCTAAAATGCAATAGAAGTAGGTTTAATCGCATGACAAATATAAAGATTGAAAAATATAAAGCCTGCGGAATCCGATTTGGTGGCGAGGATAAAGTCCTCAGCTATATTGAAGAGCATAAAGGAATAGGAGTTGGTGAAAATCATGCGAACCGAGCTGGAAATGATGGATTTGATTTTGAGCGCAGCCCATGCTGATGAGCGTATTCGGGCAGTATTGCTCGTCGGTTCACGGGCGAACCCTGCAGTACCAAAGGATAGTTACCAGGATTATGACATCACCTGTTTTGTCGGAAACATTGCTCCCTTTTATAACAATCCTGCTTGGGTGGAAGATCACTTTGGCAATCCGCTGATTATGCAAATGCCGGAAGCTATGCGTTATCCGAGCGGGGATGGCAACTTTAATTATATGATGGTTTATCCCGATGGAGTTCGCATTGACTTGAGCTTTGAGTTTAAAAATTACATAGATAATGGAGAACCTGCTGTTGTTCTGCTTGATAAAGATAACGGCTGCGGTTTTTTGCCAACCCTGCCGGTTCCCAGCGATAAGCACTGGCATATTAAACCGCCATCGCCGCTATTTTTTTACTCCTGCTGTAATAACTTTTGGTGGTGCCTCAATAATGTAGCGAAAGGTATTGCGCGGGATGAACTTCCCTATGTCATGCACATGCTGAATGACGTGGTTCGATCTGAATTACACGATATGATTAACTATTATATCGGCTCGCAGCACGGATTCAATCTTTCCACGGGCAAGGATGGCAAGTATTTCAAGAAATATCTGCCGCCGGAACTGTACGCACAATACGCCGCCACCTATTCCGGAAGCGATTATAATGATATTTGGGCATCAGTCGATGCAATGTGCGATTTATTCCACACGCTGGCGGTTGAGGTAGCAACGCATTTTGGCTTCACTTATCGACAGAACGAGGAAGCCGGGATTCGAGAGTATTTGAGGATGGTGAAAGAGCATGTTTTGTGACATAGAAGACCAGTTGGACAACCCAGTCGTCCGTGCTATCATGGCAGCCGGCACTTTTGATCCTGACTTCAATCAGACATCGCTTGTCAATCAGCGTTTTCACCGTTTACCACCAACGGACTGCTGCCTGCCCGTGTACCTCCACGAAAAACTCAAGTGGGAAGTAGGGCGACAGTATGGGACATTTCATTTTGTTTAATCTCCGTTTACATTGGCATGATATAATTTAGCACAGGCGGTCTGTAAAGACTAATGAATGAAGTGTTACAAAACACCGGGTGATGAAAAATGAGTAAAATTATGATTATTGATGACGACCCGAACATCCGCGAACTTGTGGTCGCCCTGCTTCAAAACAATGGTTTCGAAGCCTGTGAAGCGGCAGATGGCCGTGAAGCATTGCAGAGAATTGTCATTGAAAACCCTGATCTGGCTATTATCGATATTATGATGCCAAACATGGATGGCTTTGAACTCTGCCGCCATTTGCGACGCTATTATGAAGACAAGCCGGTTTTAATGCTGACGGCTAAAGGGGAACTTGCAAGCAAGGTAAAGTGCTTCGGACTTGGTGCCGACGATTATCTGACCAAGCCTTTTGAAGGCGATGAGCTGGTCGTCCGGGTTCAGGCGCTTTTGCGGCGTTATAAAATTGATGCATCCCAGGTGATCCAGATTGGTAATATTATAATCGATAAAAACAGCTACAGCATCACGATGAATGGATTACACGAAGATATTCCGATGAAGGAATTTGAATTGCTCTTCAAGCTGGCGGGTTTTCCCGGCAAGACATTTTCACGCAATCAGTTGATTGAAGATATATGGGGTGTTGATTTTGAGGGAAACGAACGGACGCTGGACGTCCATGTCAACCGTCTGCGCGATCGTTTTCCGGAGGAGAAGACCGGTTTTAAGATTACCACCGTCAGAGGGCTCGGGTACAGGCTGGAGGTGGTCTTGTGAAAAGGGCTGAACGGCCTGATGCCGTCATTTCGGTGATCTTGATTTTCCTTGCTTTAGGCTGTTTTTCTGCTGCAGGATATGGCATTACGCTGGTGATTTACCAGTGGACCGGCACTCCCCCCGAGTTTTGGACACATATTGTTTCCAGCCTCCTGGGGTTGATTTTATTCACTTGTGCGGCATCCATTTTAAGACTGATCGCCAGCCGATATTCAAAAGGTATCCGGCGATATCAAGGCACGTATGGTCAATTACTAAATGCCATGACGAGAATCGCCCAGGGGGATTTCGACGTATTTATCGATACCGGGGATGATTTTATGCACAACGATATTGCGGAGGGAATCAATAAAATAGCGAAAGAACTTGGTACAATGGAACAACTGCGGCAGGATTTTATTTCCAACGTGTCCCATGAGATACAGTCGCCGCTGACCTCCATCAGTGGATTTGCCGCGATATTAAAAAGCGACGCGCTTTCAAAAGAACAAAAAGAACATTATTTAGGTATCATTGAAGCCGAAAGTAAACGGCTGTCTTCCTTAAGCGACAATCTGCTTAAACTGTCGGCGCTGGAAACCGCCGGAGAGCCATTATCCTTTAAAGAATTCAGGCTGGACAAGAAACTGGAGGAAGTCGCACTAATGCTGGAGCCTCAATGGAGAGGCAAGAATATAGTGCTGGAAGCGGACCTGGAAAGGTTGACGATTCAAGGCGACGAGGCGTTGCTGTCGCAGGTTTGGGTGAATCTGCTCCACAATGCCATAAAATTCACACCGGAGGGCGGCGTGATCCATGTTGCTTTGAAATCCGATCAAACAAATGCAACCTGCCTGATTACCGATACTGGCATCGGCATTGCCCCGGAAGACCAAATCCATATATTTGAACGTTTTTACAAAGTGGATAAATCCCGTGACAGGGCTCTCGGAGGAAACGGGCTCGGACTTTCCCTCGCCAAGAAGATAGTAGAAATGCATGACGGTCATATAGCTCCGCAAAGCGAAATAGGCAAAGGCACAACATTTACGGTTACCTTGCCGAAGATGCATACCGTCATGCGGAACTGAATTCTATTTTATTTCAAGGCTACTGCTTCCCAAAGTGGCAGTTTCATTTCATGACTTCAGGCGGAGCAGAGTCTCCAGCTGAAGCTCCAATCTTCACTTCGCGTTTACATTGTGTTTATGTTTCATTTAACCTCCGTTTAAATTGCAGCAGTAAACTGTTTTTATAGTAAACAAACAGGAGGTAATTTAAATGTCAATCATTCAAGTGGAAGAACTGGTAAAACAATATGACAAAGCCAAAACACCCGCCGTCAAGGGCGTGAGTTTTGCAGTGAAGGAGGGAGAATTTTTTGCATTCCTCGGCCCCAACGGAGCCGGTAAAACCACTACCATTTCTATTCTGACCACCACGCTGTCCAAAACTTCCGGAATCGTCAGGATTGCTGGTTATGATATTGAGAAGGAGTCAAAACAGGTGAGAGAGAAGATCGGAATTATATTTCAGCAGCCCAGCCTCGATCTGCAGCTTTCAGCAGAAGAGAATATCCGTTTTCATGCCTGCTTGTACGGAATGTACAGCTATCGTCCGACCTTTGGCCTTATGCCCGGGGAATATAAAAAACGGGTCATGGAACTTGCTGAGATCGTCGGTATCAGGGACGCCATATTCAAACCTGTTAAAAAGATGTCGGGAGGCATGCAGCGCAAGCTGGAGATTATCCGCAGCCTGATGCACACACCGGCCGTCTTATTTCTGGATGAGCCGACTTCGGGTCTTGACGCAGTGAGCCGCAGAAGCCTGTGGGAATACATTAACAATGTACGCAAAGAACACGGTACAACGGTGTTTTTGACCACGCACTATATCGACGAGGCTGAGCATGTGGACAAGGTTTGTATTATCAATCAGGGACAGATTGCCAGCTGCTGCCCGCCGGAGGAAATGAAAAAAAGCCTTCTGCAGCATGAACTCATCCTGGATGCCGAAGACAGGGATGGTCTGACGAGCGAGCTTACGGAACTGGAATTGTTCCATAAAAAGGACACTCATATCATTGTCCCTTATCAGAACAGAACAGCACAGGACATTATCGCGGGGCTTAAGACAAAACTTACAGTACTGGAAATCAATGAGCCATCGCTGGAAGACGCTTATGTGGAATATATTAACAAGACGGGAGGCGCGGCAGCATGAGTGAAATTGCATTGTCAGCAGGAAAAGAAATTTCAAAATTCGGGCGTGAAATCAACGCAGTTATCACGATCACGCTAAGGGACATTACATTAGCACTCAGATCGCCTGGAGCAATCATCATGAGCCTTGCCATGCCGCTGGTCATGATGGGTATGTTGGGCGGCAGTCTCGCCCAGAATATGGCGGGTGGGCTCGGTTTCGATTACAGTAAGTTTATGATGGTCGGTATGATGGTCAACATGCTCTTTATGATCACGACCATGGGTATGACGTCGCTGGTTGAAGACCATACTACGGATTTTACCCAGGAGATGCTGATTTCTCCCGTCTCCCGTTATGCGATAGTGATCGGCAAGATCTTTGGTTCATCCTTTGGCGCTATTGTTAGTATGGCAGCCACATTAATAGTCGGGCTCATCATGGAAATAACCCTGAATCCCGGACAGCTGCTGATGATTCTCGCCCTGTCGCCGCTCATGTGCCTTTCCGGGGGTGCGCTGGCCATGATCATCATCGGGCTTGTCAAAAGCAACAAGACTGCCAATATTGCCATGATGCTCATCACCATGCCGCAGATGTTTCTTTCCGGAGCGATCATTCCAATCAACAACTCCAGCGGCGTTCTCTATGTCTTAAGCCATGCAATGCCGATGACGTACTGCCTTGACCTGGTGAGGGCGGTGGTTTACGCCGGAACGCCGGAATATAGCAGCGTCGTATTGTTTAATCCGGTGGTAAATTTTATCGCCATCACTATATTGACTGTGATTTGTCTGGTAATCGGTACGTTTAATTTCGCACGGTCGGAAAAAAACAGATAAAGCAACATGTATCACAAAAAGTATAAAAACATAAAGATTTCGTTAGTGTATTGGTAAAAACATGAATACTCTTATAAGCGATATGGAGGACTATTCCAGAATACTTTCTGCTGACTATAAACTCCAGCAGCAATTAAAGATTCAACGGGATTCTATTGAGATGACTTTAAACTATTGGAAAATAGAAGCACAACGAACTTCCATGGCCGATTATAAAAAAGAGGATTGGCTGATCAATTTACCGCTTTATGCTATCGGAAGTATTCTTAATCTTCATGGCAAATGAAAGCTGATACTTTAACATTTGTCTTTTACGATACACACTGAGCACAAGCCAAGGTATATACAAAGCAGCCAGCGGGTGGTATGGTAAGAGTATTATAAGCATATTTAAGGCTACTAAAATAATTAGTAGCCTCCTATCCGATTGTAATAATATGCCTTATTTCACATCGTTTTTTGAAATATCTTTTTTCTTAATTTTTTGCCTAATTTAAGGGTCCTTCCAGATAATCGGAAACGGCATCGAGCTGAGAAAGCGTTGGATTTGAAATCATGTTATTCAGCGTGAGTGTACCTGTCGTCATATAAGCTGTCTTTCCACTGATAAAGAAGCCAAACCCATTAGAGCTGGTAAACATGAAGCCCTCACTCCATAATGTACCGATATTTCCGACTGCAACCAAGCCATTTGCCCAATCTGCGCCATATCGACTTTGAAGAGATGTCATGCACGAAGCGGTTAAACTAATATTGCTTGCTGAGCCTATTAAGGAGTTTGCAGATAAGTTTGCTGAAGTACCTGCTAGCACAGGCGTACCGTTACTTTCATACATGTAGAGTGCAATGGGTCTTGTATCATCACCTGTTTTACGGATTGTAAAGTAGCGTCCGGAAAGCATTGGGTCACTAAACTGATGTCCGCTTGATGCACCAGCAGATCCCCATGAGGGGTCAAAGGCATTTCCGTTGATTTTTGAGGAGTACATAATAAAGTCAAATACCTGATACTTGGCGCTGTATTTTACATTAAAGATACCATATGTAATCGTTGCGTTCTTCCACTTTGCATACAGGGTCAGAGTGCCTCCGTTTACAGAGATCAAATTGGTCACAGTTGCGTTGTTTGCATAATCAGTACCGCTTCCGTCGGCAGCAGTATTCCAGCCATCAAATAAATAGCCGTCTCGTGAATAAGCGTTTGCTGTAAGACTTTGAGCTGAATCATAGGAAAAGCTCTGGTCATTCATGCTTCCTGTTGCATCGGCAGCATTTTTATCAAAAGTGATGGTGTAAGTGATGGTGTCATTATTTGCTGTCCATTGAGCAGTATATGTGGTATTTGCCGCAGGCATTTTAAGAGGGACCTGTGTATTCCAACCCACAAAGACACAACCGGCTCGAGTAACGGAAGGTGCTGAAATATCAGCGTCATATTTGACACTGGCTGTATTTCCGCCGACACCACCATTGGCGTCAAAGGTCAGGGTATAGCTATTACGGGTGTAGTTGATCGCTACAAATGTTTTCTCGTCCGCTGTTATAGACTTTTGCGCAACAATTCCAGCTGTAAAACCTGTATAGGTTTTTGCACTGGCTGATGTGTTGCTGCCTGTCGTACCCTTCAGGGATTCGGCTTCAATAATGGTGAAGCTACCGGATAAATCCTCTCTGTAGTGGTAAACGGAATAGCGGGTGTCAGTTAAAGGCTTCCAGGTAGCAGTGTAATACCGGTTATCGGTCGATCCGCTGGCAATCGTTACGGTAGTCGTCGGAGAGGACAATTTAGTGCCTGTCCACCCGGCAAAGTTATAGCCTGGCTTCGTTGGATTCGTCAGAGTAAAGGAAGCACTATTTATGGTGAAGTTTAGCGGGTTTGGAGAACCCAAGCTGCCACCGGCAATGTCATAAGAGAGGGTATAGGTGCTTAAAGACCATTGCGCGGTGTAGGTAAGATCATGTGCGGGCATGGTTGAGGCAATAGTTGTATTCCATCCGGTAAAGGTATAGCCGGACTTAATCACGTTGGGAGCTGCAATAACGTCGCCGTATTTCAGAGAGCTTACGTTGTTTCCGGAGCCATTAACTGGCGTAAAGGTCAAAGTATAGCTGTTTCTGAGATAGTAATACGATACGACCGAGCTGCTGTCACCAGAGACGGTGATCGTCTGTGTTACAGGTGATTGAAAACCGGTATAGCTCTTGACTGCAGGTGTTATATTGCTTTCCGTTGTTCCTAAGTATTTATCTGTATCAACCAGGGTATATCCGCTGCCATCTGCATTTTCCTGATAATGACGAACCGTATAACCTGCCTTAAAGGCTATCCACTTGGCATAGAGCCTATAGTTGGCCGCCGGCATCCTGGTTTCAAGGAACCGTTCCTGAAGCGTATCCTTATCGGTATACCAACCGCCGAAGAGGTAACCAGCCCGTATGGGTGTTGGCGATGATATAGCACTTCCGTAAGCGCCGCTGATACTGCCGACATGACTGCCGCCATTGGAATCAAAGCCAATGATGTAGCTGCTGGCAAGGTTGTCCCAAATCAGTGTGAAGGTACGTGAAATGGGAACAGAGGTAAAGGACAAGGGTCCCTGACTCCAGGTAATTTCAAGGGTTGCCTTAGCAATGTCACTTTTTTTCGGTTGCTTTACGAAAACGATACCCGTTTTACTGACTGTAAAAACATGCTCAGGATCATCCTTAACCGTGTATGAGAAGTTGTCGGCATCATATACCTTGCCTGACACATCTCCGGACTTTAAATCCATACGAGCCATATAGTACGCAGATGAAGGAATCGTGTAGAAGTAATCATCGCCTTTCAGGTGAATGTAGTCCTCATTGTTTGTAAGTCTATAATTGAAATCATAGGTGTAGTGTTGCGATCCGGCACTCCATAGGGGCCAGCTATGGTCATAAAGGGTCGTGTTATAACCGACGAGTTTGCCGCCTCCAACTCCGGCAATGAAACTGATACTTAAATAAATTCCGAGCTCCATGTAACAAGCACCGCCGGATTCTGTAGTGGTCACATTGTTCTTATGATTCAGTTTATAATAAACAAACCCCCAGATTTGCCAATATGCCCCTACCTCAGCAGTGATGCCGATAGAATCGAGGCTAACATCAAAGAGACCAACCTCCAGTTTCATCCTGATGCCCGCTCTGATGCCCAGCATACCCATTGCGTATACAGAAAAATTATATTGCTCGTCAACAAGAGTCGTTTCTGAATTTGTAGCCGTTGCAGCAAACACATTCAGCGTAAAGCAATAGCGCGTAGCCTTTTCATAACCAAATTCTGTACCCAGGGCCACATCAGCATCCAGGGAGACAACAAAATTAACGCCAAAGCCGTATCCGAGGATATGAAGGGGGTCGATGCCACCGGTGACACTGCTGATTTCCTTGTCGAACAGATCAAAATAACCATGATCCTGTGCCAGCATAGCCTGATAGGTCTCGTAAAACCTTTGAACCTCAGAATTTGCCTTTGAACTACTGGTTAAATCCTTTAAATCATCAATGGAATCCTTAATGTTTAACCCGTCTGACCAGCCCTCGCTGTTATTGGATGTGAGAGCCATATTCAGTGCTAAATAGGTATAGTTATACAGATCGATGTTTGCCGATACGGTATAGTCAGATATGTATGGGAAGATACTCCATTTGTATTTCCAGATTGTTTTACTGGAAATACTCAACGTCACCTTGTACTCTTCCACGAAGGTTCCTGATACCGTCAGGGCCATATTATCGCCAAGTTCAACCGCACAGGTTACCGTAACCTCACAATGCATACCAGCTCCGCTGTAATGCTCAAGGTTTTTGCTGATTGTTGCTTTCACCGTTACTTTCGGTGCCGAGTCAGACAGTAGACCTGCTGCAAGGGGAGTGTTTGTGGCGGAAAAGTTTTGTATACCAATGGTATCACAGAGCTGCTCCCGGGTCCCCTCATCTGCCTGAGCAAGGGCTACCAAATAGTTTGAAGCAGCCTCTGCAAACCCGCTATCTTCAACCTGCTGCTTAATCACTGTTTCCTCATCCTCGAGATTTACATTTTCAGAGAGCTGCTCATAATTTAAATCAGAGGAACTGGACATATCCATGCTTGTTAGGACATCGGACGCACTTACAACAGCATATTGAATGATATAATAGTCCCCTATTGTTGTGACGCCAACGATCCTGGCATAAGATCCCAGTTCTGCAGAGTCGAGCGTACCGTCATAGAAGGCGATAAAATCACCTGAATCCACGGTAGTGGAGGCATCGAGACCCATCGACGCAAAATCTTCACCGGTGAAAGTCAATTTGCTGACTGCTATGGTGAGGGAATTGTTGTTGGCATCACCGTCCTGGTCATCCTCAGAACGAATGGGTAGGATATCCGGTGTGAATAAGACCTCTGTGGCATCCGTATTCCCGTAACTGATCGTACTGCCATTCATGCCGGTGATGGTAAGATAGCTGATGGGTTCGTCGGTGTAGTTTTCTGTGGCAATCCGTTCGTCAGGTGAGGTACCTTCATAGACCGCCAGCTGATCACCAATGGACAGCCCCTGGCTGCCGGAATAGACAAAGGTTCCGTATAGATTGGCAACGGGTGTATTGTCTTGAGTGTTATAAAGGGGGGCAAAAAGGCTTTCAACAGGTTGACCGTTCTGTGTGACCAGGGTGATATCATTCGCCGGTATCAATTTAACAGTACTGTTAAGCTTGAGATTCAATACAGGCTCAGACATTTCAACACTCAGATTGTAGGTACGAACAGTGCTGCTTTCATCTTTGAAGTGCAGGTTATCATTATTCAGTATGATTGCGTAGGAGCAGGCAGCCGTATAGCCGTTTTTTGCTGTAATCGAGTAAGTACCGTCACTGCCTGTAACAGAAATACCTCCAAAATCCGTATCATTTTCGGAAATAGTTTGAAGGGTTATGCCTGCTTCAACTGCATCGGCTGTCATTGCTGCATCTGATGATAGGATAGTAATGACATAATTCGGTGCAACGTCCATAACGCTGGTCGTCGTTTGCATATTGCTTTCTGTCATAGGAGTACTATCCATATAAGAGGCATAAAGATCCATATTTGATTGAACAGGTGTGTCTGCAGTAACGCCGTTCTCAAATGTCATATCATCCGTGAACCAACCAAGAAAGATTGAGGTCTCCTTTTGCGGAACCGGCAATTCACCAAGTGAGTATCCGCTGGTCACCGTAAGCGGATTCAGGGTACCGCCGCCATTAGAATGAAACGATACAGTGTATTTTGTGACAGGGGTTTTTGAATTTGTCGTTACGATATTGGTGGTGATGGTATTGGTGGTGATGGTATTGGCGGTGATGGATGTACCCGAAGAAACGATTACGGGTGTTCCATTTTTATCGACTACAGTTACATCCGTTTGTGAATGATTAATGACATTGGTGTTTGCTGTTCCAAGTGTAACCTTTCGTACACCCTTTTCCAGCGTTATTGTACCAACGGTGCCGCTACCTGAAATATGAACATTGTCACCGGAAAGGCTAATATTCTTGACGGTTTCATTGACAATAATGTCGAGGTTATTATTTGAAAGGATTAGATTCGTAACGCTGCACTCTATTATGACGGTGTCTTTGCCATCAGGGATTTCCATATAGGAAACCTCGGAACCATCATCACCGTACAGACGGATACCCCCATCGGAAAGCTTATTGACGATAACGGTGCTGGCAGAAGTGCTTCTCAAATAGATGCTGTGCTCGCCACCTCCGCGAACAATCAGTCTTCCGGAAATGACGACATGGTCCAGAGTGACATTGCCATCACCAACACCGTCACCAATGATAAGATCGCCGGCTACATTCAGATTGGAAAGGGTAATACCACCGGTGCAGACAACCAGATTACCGGTTATGGATTGATGGTCAAGTGTATTGGCTATTTCCTGGCTGCTGATCATATTGCGGTGGAAGAGATTATACATTAATTGGGCAAAATCCTGACGGGTAATCGCATCACCAGGATTGAGGCGGCCCTTGTAACCGGATACATAACCGGCAGACACAAGTGCGGCAACATAAGGTTTAGCCCATGAGGATAGCGTATCTTGATCTTTGAAACGATTGAGTACGGATATATCCGCAGTTGAACCATTCAGCGACATCAGGCGGCTCAAGATAGTAAAGGCTTGCTCGCGGGTTACGGTTCCTTTTGGAAACATTTTTGTGCTGCTGATACCGTCTATGAGCTTTAGCCTATAAGCGATCGCTATCTGATTATTGAACCAATCGGTTTCTTTCACGTCGGTAAAGACACGGATATCGGCTTGATAGGAGGTAAAATCCTGGCCTTTTGAGCTACTTATTCCCAATGCACGCAGAACCATCGTGAGCATTTCTGCACGTGTCAATTTGTCATGGGGCTTGATCTGGCCCATGTCTCCCTGCAATAAACCTGTATCGATGGCAGCAGACAGCGCTTCGTAGGACCAATAGTCCTTCGGCACCATATCAGAAGTCGCAAATACGGTGTTGTTAGCTGCCTGTACTTCTGAACCTAAGCTGACAAGTAGGGTCAATATTAGCAAAATACTCACAAATCTTTTCATTTTACAGCCTCCAGTATGATGTAATTATTGGGTGTTGCTTTTGATTGTCATCAGAGGATACTTCTAAACCCCATCAGAAAACCGGTAAAACGATAGATGGGACTTTTTAATGCGCTGTTATATACCAGCTTGATTTGGTCATGGATTTGAACGCTTGTGTCAAGTATGCGCCTGGCTGTGGATTCTTCGGGACGACTGAGTACGCCCTGATAGCCGTCCCTGTGCAACTGTAATTCTTCCGCTGCCTTATATACGGCGTCTCTTTTCCGGGAAAGCACTTTATAGGTGCTTATAAACCAGATCATGAGCAAGGAAAGCAGGCTCAGCCCGGCAATATAATAGGAAATGACAACATTCATAGGAGCTAACTCCCTTCTCTCTTTCAGAATGCTTTTATCCCTTTATAGTATCAGGAGAACTCAAAGAAAACCGTTTTTAGCCTGGAATGTCTAGTTTATGCCCTGAAATGTAAGATAAAAGGAGTCGTTTTATGGTAGAATAGAGTATGTTTATGCGCAGGAGGAAGCACAATGCTGAAGATCGCAATTTGTGATGATGATTTGCAGGAGCTATCCATCATTTCTGGTTTATTGAATCGGTATAAAACAGAAAAAAACGCCGCTTTTATGTACGACGCTTTTACAAATGCCATTGAGCTTTTAGAAGCAATGAAACGGCAGGTTTATGATATCTTACTTTTAGATGTACTGATGCCTGGGATGAGTGGACTTACGGCTGCTCATGAAATTCGCAGCTTTGACCCGGCAGTCAGGATTATATTCCTCACATCCTCCCCTGAATATGCGGTAAAAAGCTATGCCGTGGACGCATACTATTATATGCTCAAGCCCGGTACACCTGATGAGTTATTTCCTATTTTAGAAAGAATTTTTCTGGAGAAAGCCAGGACAGAGGAAACCCTTAGTATTATGCAGCCCTCCGGTTTCATGCGCCTTTCTCTTACAAAGCTTGAATATGTGGAGGTACAGGGCAAAAAATTAATGTTTCATTTTAACGACGCATCTGTCAGGGAAATACGCGGTTCTCTTTCGGACTTTGAGGATCAGCTACTTTGTAAGGATAAATTTTTAAAGGTGCATCGCTCCTTTATTGTAAATATGGAATACATTCAGATGTTATCCGCACGAGAACTGATCACCTATACCGGACTGACTGTGCCGATTTCCAGGCTTTTGCATGAAGAAGTTAAGGAGACTTATATGAAGTTTCTGTTTTTGGAAAAAGGGGTGCATTAGTGAATACTCTGATAGAGCTGATTACTTTTATTTTAATTTATGTTTATGGATTTTTTCTCACAATCAGCTTTGCCGGCGGATGTGCCTCACCGAAGGAACGCCGTGCGACAGGTATTCTATGTGTGAGTGCTTTTCTGGTGCAGCTCGTGTTCCTGAGGTTATTCGGCTTAACTGCCACGTGGTATTTTTATCCGGTGATTGCACATCTGCCGATTGCCCTCACCTTGGTTTTTGCTTTAAAAAGGCCATTGGGTATGGCGGTTGGCAGTGTACTTGCTGCTTATTTCTGTTGCCAGCTCCCACGTTGGATTGCCTCAATCTTCTTGGCGCTGTTCGGTACACAGCTCGCCTTTCAGATCAGTTATAGCTTGTTTATTATACCAATATTTTTCCTGTTAAAACGGTATTTTACCACCCCTGTGTACAAGGCTATGTCCTATTCCAGGAGATCCTTGCTGTTATTTGGAGGACTCCCGGTGTTTTTTTATGTGTTCGATTATATAACCAGAGTATATGCCGCGGTTTTATACGATCCTCTTACCATGGTCAGCGAATTTCTGCCTACGGCTATGGTGCTGTTTTATGTGGCGTTTGTCTCGGTTTATCATAACGAGGTTCAACGGCGCAATCAGATTGAGCTGCAAAATGCGATGCTTGCCATGCAGTTTGAGCAGGCTAAGAACGATATGTTTGTGCTCCGGCAAATACAAGAACAGACAGCAACATACCGCCACGACATGCGACATCATTTCACCATGATCAGCGGGTATTTGGAAAGCGATCAATCGGTAAAAGCCACCCGGTATATAAAATCAGTCATGCAGGATATAGACCAAATTACACCAAAGAGTTATTGCGAAAACATTATGATTAATTTAGTCTTTTCTGCTTTTTCGGATAAAGCAGAAAAATTAGGTGTGCGTTTAGCCATAGAAGCCAATATTCCCGATGCACTTCCCATAAATGAAACGGCACTATGCACCCTTTTTTCAAACGGCCTTGAAAACGCTGTTCTTGCAGCCGCACAGCTTCCGGATGAAAAACAAAAAAATGTTCGTGTCAACTGCCAACTGCATAAAGGGCATATATTGCTGTATATCGAAAATCCATACAAAGGAGAAGTGGTATTTCAAGATCATCTGCCAATAAGCGACTGTCCCGGACATGGCTTCGGGTCAAAAAGTATTAAGCTGATAGCGGATATGCACGGCGGCTACTGCTCCTTTGAAGCAAAAGATGGAATCTTTACGCTGAAGGTTGTGCTGCCCTTTGAACCGTGTAAAAGCACTGTTGCATATTTTAAGCCAATGCCGGGTACCACAGGTGTCCCTTTGGAGTAATTAACTCTTAACATCACACGGGAATTCCCATTATGTTTACAAGATAACCATATATGTAGCTTGCAGGCTTCCCATCATCCATATGCTTGGCAATTCCGAGAATTATACAGATGGCTAATAATCAGCAGTTCAGCTTATATTTTCTTCTTTTGGGTAATAAATTCTTACAATAAATCTTGGCATTGTTTTAAGTGTCATATGCTTATATACTTAGTTTTTGGCAAAAAATAGTTAGAGAGGTGCATTCAATGAAATATAGAAATGCATCAGATATTCTTCCGGATGAACTGTTGAAAGAGGTGCAAAAATATACTTCTGGTGAAACCCTGTGTATTCCAAGCAACATAGAACGTAAAAAATGAGGGCATGGTTCAGGTGCAAGAGTATTTTACAAACAGCGCAATGAAGAAATCAGAAATAAATTTTTTCATAAAGCAGGTATTGATGAGCTTGCAGAGGAATACTGCCTTTCCACGGAGACGATCAGGAAAATCGTATACAAATAGTATGAGCAATACATGACCTCCTATGGTGCCTCTTATTTTACCACATAAAAACGTTATGTCAAAGCGCTAAAGACAATAGAATTTGCGATTTCCAAAGAAACGGCTATTTCACGGCAGATTCCGATTTTGAATATAATCCATTTATAAATGCATCAACCACAGCTGCATATTCGTCCGGCTTTTCTTTCTGAGACCAATGCTTACAGCCTTCCATCATATGCAGCTGTCCGTTTTTAACACTTCGGGATGCTTTGGTTGCAACCTTCACATTAACAAGAGAATCCTTTTCTCCGTTAATAAACAGGACCGGCATTTGAAGTTCTTTTAACCGTTCTGTGTAGTTGGGTATCGTACCAAGCCTTGTCAGGGAACTCCTTTGATAATCCTGCATGGATTTCTCAGGATTCGGGACCTGACACAGGGCAAAAACTTCATCGATCAACATTTCAGATATCTTCGATACATCTCCTATCAGCGAATATTTTAAACTCCATTTAACCATCCAGCGGTATTTTGCAAACAAGCGATATGATGTTTTTAAAAGCGATGTATTGACATACCAATAATAAAAACCGTGCATTGGCATCTTACTGACCAGGCCCCATGAATCTACAGGGATCAGGGCAATTACTTTATCCGGATTTTTCAAAGCATATCCGATGGAAATAGCTCCGCCCATAGAAAGACCCGATAATACGAATTTGTCCAGATGCAATTTGTCCACAATGCTCTCTAACGCCGAGATATGCTTCTCATAAAACGATTTCCCCTCCATTCCTTCAGGTCTGTCGCTCTTTCCGTATCCAAGAAGGTCAATCGCATATATGGTGTACTGTTCCGGCATGGCGCTCATGACCTCCCTCCAGGAGAGCATCGCGGAATCCACTCCACCGCCGTGCAGCAGGACCAGTGGGATGTTTCCCGCACCGCTTTCATAAACCGCAATATTGTACTGATTGCATGTCAGAAAATATTCTTTCATTTGGTTTCCTCCCGCTCGGCCGGTTTCTTGTAATAGTGATTTTTCAGAGACTGCATCATGGCTTGAAAGAGCGGCAGTATTTCAAGGACTTTTTCGCTGTCCAGGTCTTCCTGGCCCCGCATGCAGCCCTCTGCTATGAATAAAATGATATTGACCAGGACTTCTGCGTCGGACGTATCTTGAAGCTGCCCATAATCTATAGAATCCAGGATCTCCCGTATTCCAAGCTGGGTCATTTCTTCCTTCTTCGTCTGCAGATCCTGTTGGACGTTTGGATCGGATTCGTAGTAAGCTCTTGCGGCGAATTTCATCAAACAAGGGTAATCGTGCATGATTAAAATCCTTTGTCTGACACTCCTGTCTGTCAATTCGAACAGATCGATCTTTTCATCTTCGGTCACCTTTGTTTTTTCTGCTTTCAGAAAATCAAACGCCGTTTCAAATAGAAACAGATAATATTCTTTTTTGTTTTTGAAATAGTAAAACAATAACGATTTTGAAATATTGGCTTCTTCGGCAATGATGGACATGGAAGCTTTTTTATACGGATACAGAGAAAATGCTTTATACCCCGCATTGATTAAGTTCTTCTGTTTCTCGGATGGCAAGTCAAAATACTTGGAGTTCATGCTTTTTGCTCCTTTATTGACCTAAACGGTCAGCGGATTGATTTAATATTAAACCCATTGACCGTTTTTTAGAAGACCCCAAGTGCTGCTTTTTTAGCCAAGGTTGTAAAATATGCGCCAAACTCATTCAACGAACAACCGTGGAGAGTTGTTTGTGAAATAGTCAAATTGAAAATATATCATGTTGAAAGGGAAAGTGATGCCCTGCAATAGCAACTCGATCATTTTCGCTGCTTGGGCGTGGGTGGAGGTAGTTGCCGGGGCAAAGCTACTGTCGCCGTTGCTTAAAATATAGTGGATGACAATTTTATTTGCGTTCTTCTTTTGTTCATTGAGAGAAATAACCCGCTTCTTCAGGTTGTTTTTGCTCATAAACAGTCCATTTTTGTTGGATTAGTTGTTATTTCTCTGTAGATTTCTCAAAATGATTTACACGGTTACGCTAATCTGAGGAAATGCTGGCTAAATTTTAGGCTATTGCAGAGAGTTTGGAGTGTGAAAAATAACCTGAGTCCTAGCTAATAAAAGAGTATTGCATTGGTTATATTTCCATTTTCCAATTTTTTTGCTATAATTTAATCGTTATGACTATTCCGATCTCAACCCTCATAGCTAAAAGCTCAAGCCGTTACGGGGCCTATATTTTGATCGTGTAGTACAATTTGAGTATAAATTAAAATTGGAGTGGAACCGTGAGGGTAGCAATTTTTAATGATGAAACAGATGCGTTGGACCTGCTGCAGTCGCGACTGGAGCAGAATGGACGTGCAAATCAAATCAGAAGATTCCTGTCAGGCAATCAGCTGTGGGATGCGATTTCGGAGGGAGTGCGTGCTGTAAAGGAGTGCCCCGAGTCAGCGCAATTTATCACCGTAAAGGCGGCAAGAAAAGAGGATTATCTCCACATCAAGGTGGAAAACGCCTCCGCAGAGCCAAAGAAGGCGTCTTCACGTGATCGCAAAAGCTATGGGCAGGAAATTCTCCGCGATATTGCGCTTCAATACAGCGGTGAATTTCTAACCGACTGGAAAGATGGGGTTTACCGGGCAATGTTGTCCCTTATGGCTGCAAAAAACTAATAACGTTTATAACACAGTTTTGCATTGAAGGAGAGGGCTGGATCTATATTGTAAACGCAATCATTAAATATGAAGAAGTAGCATCAGAAGCGGTATGGGTGCATTAAGCAGTCATGCCGCTTAAGAAAGGGTGGTATTGAAAGTGCAAAAGATATTCCTGACATTGCTTATAAGTTTGGTGCTCCTGATGGAAATTCTGATTCAGCCGGCATATGGTGCGGCTTATACATTAACAGCGCTTTCCGGAGGCTTAATCCCAGAAACCGGGGCGGAGTTTCACGAGGGGCTGTGCCAGGTACATAATTCCAACTATAAGTTTGGATTTATTAATACGGAGGGAAAGCTGACCCTACCCTGCAAGTATTCCTATGACAATCACCTGGGCAACTTTTCGGAAGGTCTATGCTCTGTGAGTATAGACGGAAAGCTCTGTTATCTGGGCAAAAACGGGAATATTGCGTTAAAAACGCACTATCCCTATGCGACACAGGATGATTTTGACTTTTATTATGAATCCTCTAGTCTGGAAGAATTCAAGGAAACGAAAGGCGCATTTATCAATGGATTGGCTGTTGTACGAAATGACGCGGGGAAATGCGGCTTTATCGATAAAAGCGGCGAGGAAGTGATCCCCTGCCAGTATGACGACGTTGGAAGCTTTGAATATGGCGTTTCTTTGGTCTGGAATAATAAGCGCTACCAGGTGATCGACCCGTCCGGCAAGAGGCTACTCAGGCAGGAATATGAAAGTGCCGTTATCGAGCCGGGCGGTATCATTAAGGCATCCAATGACACGAGCTACGACCCCGATACCAAATCCTCCGGCATCAGCCTTGTAGAATGGTACAGCTACGATGTGCTGGATTACAGCGGAACTGTTCTACAAAGCGGGGTACCGAGCAATGCAGCCGGCGAAGTGCCATGGTATAAAGAGGGAGGGTACCTCACTGAAGTGTTGTCCCATGACTACAAAAACTGGACGACCACCTACGCAGTATACGATAAAAGCGGAAAACTTCTCTATACGTCAAGCGCATTCTACATTATTACTAGCGTGCACGAAGGCATCGGCACAGTTGTTCTTTCCGGAGACTCGCACAATGAAGAAACATACATTGATATTGCCACCGGCAAACAGCTGCTGTCGGAGCCTGTCAGTTCCTGCTATCCGTTCTATGATGGTTATGGGACATATATAAAAAACGGTGTGGTTTGTGTTATGGATAAGCAGGGAACGGTTACTGAGCTTCCGTCCTCCCAAAACCTAAACTCTCAGGTTTCGGAGAGAACAATAGTACTGCACGACAAATCCGACTACACTCATGCAGCTTTATGCAAGCTGCCCGCTGTACAGAATGTGGTCGTGCCAGTCACTTATACCGCCATTACATCTTCAGCCAAAGTGCTGGTAAACGGCAAAGAGATCGCTTTTGACGCATACACAATCGGCGGCAGCAACTATTTCAAGCTCCGTGACCTCGCCTATGTTTTAAACGGTGATAAAAAAGGTTTCAATGTGACATGGAACGATGCCGGTAAAGAGATTAAGCTTACCTCGGAGCAAACCTACACCATGGTTGGCGGAGAGATGGCGATGGGTGACCGCATCGGAAAGAGCTACACTGCGAACATGGCAAAAATCAATCTGGACGGCAAGGAAATTACTCTTCCCGCCTACAATATTGGCGGCAATAACTACTTCAAGCTCCGTGATGTGATGAAGACCTTCAACATTTCGGTGGGCTGGGACGGGGCCACTTCAACCATCACAGTCGACACCTCGCAGAACTATCAGGAATAAAAGGCGTCAGCAATACTTTTAAAAGGAGGAAAATATGAAAAAACTGGTTGTAGCTTTTTGCGTTATCTCTTTTCTGCTTTGCACAGCCATACCGGTATTTGCCGCCGAACAGGTGAAAACGCGGGTTCTCGACGTAGAGGTTTATGATAGCTTTTATGACGGTATGGCCAGAGCATGGAGTCTTAACTCCGCAGGAAACTGGCTCTCCGGCTATTTTGTGGATGTCAACGGGCAAAAGTGCCTGCCATGGGACGGAAACAGTGACAATTTTAGCGAGGGTTTGGCCTGCAACGAAACAACCGACGGTAAGCAATATTTTATCAACAAAGCGGGTAAAACCGTTTTTTATGTACCCGACGTCTGTCGGGTACATAGTGGGTATTTTGGAGTATCCGGAGATGGCTTCAAGGAAGGCCGGGACATTGTCTGCAGGCGCGACAACAACCATGCCGTCGGCGCCATTGATAACACCGGAAAGCTTGTTATCCCTTACGAATATTGGGAAATAAGCACATTCTCCAATGGCTACGCCATTGCCGCCAAAGATCAAAAAATGGGACTGATCGATAAAAATGGCAACGTTGTCATCCCCTTTGTTTATGAATACGGCGAGGTGTTGACCGATGGCTTTGCGTTTACAAAAAGCTCGAATTTCTGGAGCATATGGAAAAAAACACCCTGGTGGACTTTTCATGAGGCAGATTCTTATGCTATTTATGACACAAACGCCCACTTGCTCCTGACCGATTGCGATGCTCCCGTTGAAATGGACAACGGCGTTATCATAACAAGCAAACCTGGGGGCTCCACGGCCTCGGGATTATCCCAATATCAGTACCGGATGATTGATTACTCAGGCAAGACCATCTATACCGCGCCCATCGGCAAATCAATCAGCAGTTTGGGAGAGGGAATGTATAGTCTGGATGATTCCTATTATTACGGACAGCTTATGGATTCCTCCGGGAATCTGATCTGTGACACGGAATTTGGCAATATTCAGCCTTTTTCGGGTGGATACGCTATCGTTAAGGACCAGAATAATAAGGACGGCAAATTCGGGATCATTGATAAAAATGGGGCCTTAATTGTTCCGTACAGCTATAAGTTGCCGGGAAACGCCAGCAATCGCAGCTCCAATATTGAAGAAGGCGTTACGGCTTTGATCGATGCCGCCACAGGGAAAAGTGTTATCATTACTTTGCCGGGAACGGCAGCACAGGGAACGGCAGCGCCTGTCACTTATACCGCTGTCCCATCTGCCGCACACGTAGTGATAGACGGCAAAGAGGTCGCCTTTGACGCGTATACAATCAATAACAATAACTATTTCAAGCTTCGTGACCTTGCCAGCGCGTTAAGCGGTAATGAAAAGAGATTTGATGTGATATGGAACGGCAAAAAAAATGCAATCGAACTTGCCAGCGGGAACACGGCAAAATCATGAAGGCTAGTAGAAATCTCAAATCCAAGTTTGATTTTTTTTAACGGCACCATTTCAGTACCAAAATATTAGGAAGGACATATTTTTGAAGTGCA
>DBTX01000059.1:78430-100538 GCA_002307275.1 Hungateiclostridiaceae bacterium UBA1305 | reverse complement strand
AAATCCTTGGAGAGCAATCAATAAAATTCTCATCCATGCTCGGATGCCCGCTATATGTCAAATCACTCACATTCGAAGTAAAGGTGATCAGTGTTTTTTTCATGAAGTCTATCCTTTTACAGCCCCGGCTGTTAATCCTTTCATGATGTACTTTTGCAGAAACAAATAAGCTGTTATGATTGGAATGACCATCATCATGATTCCTGCCATCAGAAATCCCCAATTAGAGGAATACTGCTGCTTAAAGGTCATAACTCCGGTTGTAAGCGTGCGTTTTGTTTCGTCGGTAAGAAGAAGGTAGGGTATTAAAAAATCATTCCAGGCGGCCAGTGCCTGCAATATTCCAAAGGTTGCGGCAACGGTACCCATCAGCGGCATGTATATCTTCCAGTACATATAAAAATAGCCGCATCCGTCAATAGCCGCCGCTTCCGACATTTCCTTCGGCAGTCCGCGCATAAACGTGGTAATCATGAATATACCCAATGGAATGGCTCCGGCAATATATACCATTATCACCCCCGCATAGCTGTTGTTCAGGTGCAGATCCTTCACCATTTTGAACAATGGAATAATGGACAATTGGGAAGGGATAAAAATACCGCTGATAAAAAACAGGTATACCTTTCCGCTATACTTTGCAGCGGATCTGGTAATCGCATAGGAAGCCAGGGAGCATACAAACAATGATACAAAAACACACGAGACTGTTATAATAATACTGTTGATATAAAGTCTTCCAAGATGTGCCTCCGCCCAGGCGCCTGTGAAATTAGTCAGAACCCACTTTTGCGGAAAACCCACCGGGTTTGTATAAACTTCCGAATTCTCTTTGAAGGCTGTGAAAAATATAATGATAAAAGGATACAGCATCACCATGCACGAAAGAATAAGGATACAATGGTTTGCCACGGGCCATGCTTTTTTCTTTAAACCTGCAAACATTTGCCTTACACCTCCTTCTCTTTCGTAAATTTTGACTGAGCTCCGGCAACGAGCAGCAAGATAATGAAAATGACCCAGGCCATTGCAGATGCATATCCAAATCGATTTTTGGAAAAAGCTTCGTTGATCAGCTTCGTCATAATAAGAACCGTTGAATCCCCGGGTCCTCCGGAAGTCATAAGGTAAACCGTATCAAATGCTCTCAAAGCACTGTTTGCGCTTAAAGTCATGACCATTCCCACTGTTGGCAGAAGGATCGGGAAAGTCACCGAGATGAATTTTCTAACGCCGGAAGCTCCATCAATATCAGCTGCCTGAAGTAAATCCTCCGGTATAGTCTGAAGCCCGGCCAGAAAAATAACAATGTTAAACCCGATATTTTTCCACAAATCAACAAACATAACGGAAAAGAGTGCCAGATCAAAGTTTCCCAACCAATCAAAGGCAAATTGTCCAAGCCCGATTGATTTCAGAAAGAAATTCAGGCTCCCCATATTGGGGCTTAAAATAAAGGACCACACAAAGCTTGACGCAACTGAGCTTATGATAACGGGAAGAAAGAACACGGCACGATATATGTTCTTCCCTTTAATCTTTCGATCCAGAAGTACTGCAAAAAATAAAGCAAGTATATTTTGAATAACTATGTAGTATACAGCCCAAATAAGGTTATGCTTTGCTGCTGTCAGTACCTGACTGTCATTTGTAAACATTTCTATGAAGTTTTTAAACCATACCCATTGAAAATGACCTGATATCCCATCATAAACCGTAAAACTGTAAAAAAGTGAATTCAATACAGGATAAAACCCGAATAAGAAATAGATGATTAAAGCTGGAGTTATAAACCCCCAAAATTGAAAATGTCCTCTTAATTTTGAATTTTGCATATGAAATAAATCCTTCCAATACCAGGTGTCAATAACAACCAATATCTTGTTTTATGAGCAGGGACTCCCTTTCAGGAGTCCCTGCCTTATTGTGAAATAGTTGCTTATTCCTTCTGCTCAAGCGCTTTTGCATTTGCCTCATCCATTTTTTTCAAAACGTCTTCCGGCTTGCACTTATTTGCTGTAAGGACCTGTAATTCTGTAAGCATTGCGTCCTGAACACCTGCCAGCATATTGTCACTTGGGCTGCCATACAGTGTTTTACCTGTCCATGCCTGTTGCTGCGTACCAAATATCGAGTCAACATCCGAAACATCTACACCGTCTTTTACAGGGAAGAGCTGCCAGGCAGCGCATATTGCATGATAGTTGTCCTTTTCTAGCATGAATTTTATATAATCACCGGCTTCTGCAGTATGCTTGTTTGATGCGTTGATGGCAAGTGATCCGGAGTAACCTCCCCACAAGCTGCCTGAAGCTGCATCATTTGTTGTTGGAAGATTGCTGTAACCAATGTTGATGTTCTCTTTTCTTGCGTCGGCAAGTGCCCATGTAGCGGGAAACATTGCCGCTTTACCTTGCAGGAACATTGCTTTGCACTCATCAAAGCCCACGCCTAGAGGATTCGGAATGAACGCACCTGCATCCAGCAGTGATTTATATACATTGATTGCATCCAACCATCCGGCAGTCCCTGAATATGTGGCAGTACCACTGTTTATCTTCTGTATAAAGTCCGGGTCCTTCGCAAAGACATGCTCCGCTGTTGCGTAGTATAGTATGAACTGCGGCCACCAATTATCTTTGGCTGCCATTGCGAACGGAGTAATATTATTCTCTTTGAGCGTTTTGCAAATCGTCAGAAGCTCATCAAAGGTCTTTGGCTCGGAAATATTGTACTTAGTAAAGATATCCTTATTGTACAGGAAACCGTTTCCGCTTTGCAGGAATGGAAAAGCATATGGCTTTCCGTCAATGATATGATTTTTTTGCGCACCGGGATATAACTCCGAAAACCAGCTCATTCCTGACAAATCAGCAGCATATCCGCCCTTAACCAGAGCATCAAGATCTGCCGGCCTTACACCGTATATGTCCGGACCGTCTCCGCCTGCAAGACGTGCCTTGTATATACTGTCATACTGCTTTGAATCAAATGTCTCGTTAACAACTGTAATCTCGGGGTGCAGCTTGTTATAATCCGCCGCCAGTTTATCCCATGCCTCTTTGTCTACAGCGCCATTACTCCAGAGCGCGAATTTAAGTTGAACCGGATCTTTTTTTACTTCTGCGGTAGATTCTGCTGCTTCGGGTGTCCCGGCTCCGGTTGTCGCAGCCTCAAGTGTCCCGGCTGCTGCTGACGCACTCTGCTCTGTCGACGATTGCGTGCTTCCACAGCCTGCCAGTACACTCACTAACAAAAATGTCATCATTGTGATCAGGGCAATTTTTCGTTTCATCTGGTTATTTCCTCCTCTAAAATTGAAATAAGCGCTTATTCCTTGTATTTCCATTCTACTTTAGAGCCCTAATACCAACAATGCAGTGAATCTACAATAAGGTTTGTCAATCATCCATGTTTATACCGCATCTTTCACGGAATTCCGTAGGAGTAATGCCATATGTTTTTTTAAAGGCTATGGAAAATGCCTTCGGATTGAAATAACCTACCTTCCGGCATATTTCATATATTCTGAAGGATGGGTCTTTTAAAAGGTGCTTCGCCCTCCTCATTCTGCATTCAATCAAATATTCCTGAAACCCTTTTCCAATCACCTTTTTGAAAAGGGTGCTCAGATAATTTGGTGTATAATGAAGTTCATTCGAAATCTCAACAAGAGTGATTTCATTCTCAATATGGTCATGGATCCATGTACGAACCCTTTCGACAACCTGCTGTACCTGTTTTATATCCTCAAAGCTCTGTTCCTCACATCCATCCGGGCCTTCCCTGATTGCATCACCCACCAGACGTATAATATCCGCCGGATTCACAGGTTTCAGTAAGTAATCCAGAACACCGCAGCGAAAGGTTTGCCTTGCATAGTCAAAATCCTTATACCCTGATAAAATGGCAACCTTTATGGAAATCTCTTCCTCTTGCATTCGCTCACAAAATTTCAACCCATCCATTCCGGGCATTCTTACATCAAGTATGATCAATACCGGCTTTACCGGTTGTTTGATATACTCCCATGCATCAAGGCCATTGGCGGCCTCTATAACATTTACAGTGTGAAAATTGCTTCTGATAAGAAACCCTAACCCTGTCCGTATGGATTTTTCATCATCAACAATAAGTACATTGTATTTCACATTTGCAGCTGCACTACTCATTTTTATCTGCATTCCACCTTTCAGAATTCTCCCATAGGAATTTTCACAATTACAGTAGTTCCAACACCCACTTCTGATCGTATCGAAATTCCATATTCCTTTCCAAAAATATTCTGAATTCTTGCCTGTATATTTGCTATCCCAATATTCCCCTTCTTTTTCAATACATTCTCTTCATTTTCCAATTCAGCACAGATTGCTGAAAGCTTCTCTTCCGGTATCCCTGCTCCATCGTCCTGGATTTCTATTGATATATCGCATTCCTTTTGCATGATTTTGATTGAAACAGTTCCAGACATGACTTTTTTATCTATCCCATGATAAATGGCATTTTCAACCAATGGCTGCAGAGTCAGCTTGGGTATCCTGCATTCCATAAGTTGTTCAGGAGCAACTATTTCGTAATTCAGCCGATCTTCATATCTTTCTTTTATCAATACCAGGTAATTATTTATATGGTCCAATTCCTGCCTTATCGTTGAAAACTCTTCCGCATTAAGTGCCATCCTCATAAGTTGTCCCAGGGAATAAGACATTCTGGCCAATCGACTGCTTCCTTCCGTAATGGCAATCATTTGAAATGCCTCGAGAGTATTGTACAGGAAGTGGGGGTTAAGCTGACTTTGAAGTGCCGCAAGTTCCGCAAGCTGACGTTGTATTTGTGCCTGCAGATTGTCCTGTATCAATTGCTTCAGGCGTTCAATCATACGACTGAACGCTCTTCCAAGTTCATCTATTTCGCCATGTCCTTTTGCTTCATATTGTATGTTCAGATCTCCGGTTTCGACATGCTTCATCAAATCTCTCAGCTTCGACACAGGTTTACTGATTACTGTTGCTATATAAAAAAACAATGCAGCAATTAAAAATGAGGTAATCAAAATAACGATGACCGTAGTCCACTTTATATACTGAACTTCCTTACTGATGGAATTTTCGGGAACCAGGGCAATAACAGTCCATCCGGAGTATGCGGAAGTATTGCTGGACATATAATAGCTTGTTTTGTTCAGTGCTATTTTATTTTTCTGCTTTTTCAGCGAACTGTGGATCGCTTCAACAGAGCCGACATTTTTGCGGAAAGCATCCTCGTCATTCGGATAAATCCAGTTCCCCTGCAAATCAAGAATAAGGAACCGGGTATTGCTGTCTGTCTGCGAAACTGTAATAATCCTTTCAATTGAAGAAAGCTTAACATTGAATACACTTACCCCTATCACATTAAAATTGTTTGTATTCTTTATCTGACGGGCAACAGAGAATACTGAGGTCTTTATATCATTTAATGCTTGAGAGCGGCGTTCAATAAAATGCGTAGGAATTATGATTGCATTGTCCCTGGAATTTAATGCATCCTTATACCACTTTTTACTCTTCCATTCCACATCCGGCAAATCGCCATGCAGTGATTGTTCAAAAATGGTATTCCCTTTCGTATAAATAAAAATGCTTTGCACTGCTTCATTTTGTATCAGCATCTTGCGTAAATAGCTTTGAACATTATCATTATCGTCCGGCTCTATGTATTTCCTGTCACTATTATAGCTGCTGACAATTTGCTGTATGTTTTGATCATACAACGTCGACACTGCCAATTGTTCGATATCATTGATCATATAATTCAAGTTCTCATTTACAAGGCTAGCAATTCTTTCAACATCCTTGGACGAGCGGCTCTGCAGCGCACTAAAAGATAACTTGTATGAAAAGATTCCAATTGTAATAATGGGTAACAGGATTATAGGTATCAGTTTATAAATAAGTTGTGTTCGAAAACGTATCACAGTGCCACGACCGGGAAAAGCCATTTGTATACCCCCCTGTTGAAGAAGACACGCATAATTTATTATATCATATGGCAGCCAGCAAGCCGTCGAGTACTCTATTATTTCTCATGGTTTTATACTATTTGGCCTTTGCAGCAGATGGCGGATTCGTCCACAACCAGGAAAACACCATATTGGTACTGAAAAATAGAATTACGTATCAATTATATAATGAGTCAGGACTTGTTTCTACACATAAAGTCTACAAAATGGTTTGTTAACCTTTGATATGCTTCTCTAATATAGCCGACTACTCTACTTCTGCAAAATAGTTTTGAGGGTTGCGGTCTAATTCCGGAAAAACTGCCTCACTCAATAATAACTCTTTATGCCGCAATCCTTTTTGTTATATCGAAAGGATTCTCGAAATATGAACAATAAAAAAACAGCCTCGCCGGCTGCTTTCTTATTGTTCATAATAGGAGGTTTATATAAAGGAGATCATTTCCCTTGTTCCTAGTCCGTATTCTTCTGCTCATCCAGAGTAGCTGTCAGTGTCATAGTCTTGCCATCCCTGTATACTTCGATCTTTACCTTATCACCGGGTTTATGGGTATTTTTCTGATCCTCCAGGTCCTGGAATACTGTAATGGTCTTGCCATCGAACTTTGTAATGATATCGCCGGTCTGAACGCCAGCTTTATAAGCCGAGCTCAGCGGTAATACCTCATAGACCAGAAGGCCGTTGGGCACGTTGTTCTGTTTGGCTATTTCTGCGCTGAATCTCTGATCTATCGATACGCCAAGATATGGTCTGCCCTTCACATACTTAAAGTCGATCAGGCTCTTTGCTATATTGTTTGCTTCGTTGATCGGTATTGCGAATCCAAGTCCTTCGTAGCCTGTTGCTGCGATCTTGACAGTATTCATCCCTATGACCTGACCCTGTGAATTGACGAGAGCACCTCCGCTGTTGCCGGGATTGATCGCTGCATCGGTTTGGATCAGCTTGAGTATATCGCCATTTTCCATCTGTATCGATCTGTTGATACCGCTGATGATTCCTGCGGTTACAGAACCCATATAATCTATTCCGCCCGGATTACCAATTGCTACTGCCAGTTCACCGGACTTGACCTTATCGGAATCACCCATTTCTGCAACGGGCAGATCTGAAGCATCAATCTTCAATACTGCAATATCGGTCTTGGCGTCTCTGCCGACTACTGTTGCAACATATGATTTTTCGATGTCACTTGGCAAAATTACTTCTATTTTTGAACCTTCAGTAATTTTGTTTGAGTTATCACCAAGTGCGCCTTCAACCACATGATTATTTGTAAGTATATATCCGTCAGCTCTGATGATGATACCTGAACCTTCTCCGACACCACTCTGTCCGAGGTCAAAGAAGAAGTCCTGGCCTTGCGACTTTATGGTGACTTTTATCCCAACGATTGACGGACTGACCTTTTCGGAAATCGCTTCAACAGGTGTAGAGGACTTTTCAATTTGCACTTGCTTGTATACCCCGTTGTTACTGTTTGTTGCCACATCGGAGGCTTGTGCGGTCCTGCCCGTCAGATTGTCGATTGCAGGCTGAAGGATCGGGGACAGAAACATTGTTGCTGCGAACATGAGGCCGGCGCCGATCAATGCGCCTAGTACCGAAACCAGTATCAGCTGTCCGGAACCCGACTTTGGGGTTCTTGTCCTCTTTATGTTTTCATTATAATAAGGTTGAGACTTTGACTGTCCTGCACTATTCACAGCAGGTGCGACCTGCGCCTGTACATAAGCTGCCTGCCGTGCAGGAACCTGAGCCGGCTCCACTGCGGCAGAATTATCTGCTGAAGTTCCTGAGGGCGTTGCTGCTGTTCCTGAGGTTACTGCCGTTGGCTCTGTTGCTGTGATTGTCTCCGCTGTTGTAGCAGCTGTCTCCACTGTTTCAGCTACTGTCTCTGTTGCTGCTGTCTCTCTTGCATTTATATCATCAACTTGTACTTCGTTCACATGAATTTCGCTGTTTTCATTATTCAAGCCGCTTTTGTCCGAATTGAATTCGTCCATGTCCCATACCTCCTTAAATGTTGAAGCTGCATTATCCAAGCCTATAATACTATTGTAAATTGCCTATTTGAAAAAATTGTGAATAATTTGTTAACTTTACTTATTTATTTTTTTTGCTGTTCATCCGGCGACTTACAGGCACGTTCAAGTGTAAACGTAAATGAAGTCCCTTCTCCGGCTTTACTCTCCACCCATATTTTCTGACTATGTTCATTGATAATGTTCCTTACAATGGCAAGCCCGAGTCCCGTACCCGTCTTATCTCTGCTGCGCGACTTGTCGGACTTGTAGAATCTGTCCCAGATCATCTCCAGTTCTTCTTCATCAATACCCGCTCCATTGTCCCTGACTGTCACTTCAACCTTGTCTTTTTGTACAATGGTCAACAGCTTTATATTGCCGCCTGCGGGTGTGAATTTGATTGCATTGTGAATCAAGTTGTATACAACTCTTTCTATCGCATCCGCATCGGCTTTTACGAGTATATCATCCTCTTCAAAGTCGGCATCTACTGTCAGTTCCTTCTCAAGAAGCAGTGTTTCAAGCTTGATGACACATTTTCTCAGAAGCTCGTTTATATCTACAGGCATGAGACTCAGCTTCATTTCGCCTGCTTCCATTTTGGCAAGATCCAGCAGATCATTGACCAGACGGTTCAGTCTGTTCGTCTCGTCCCTGACTATTGTGAGATAATGGTTTTGTCTCTCCTGAGGTATGGTCCCATCCAGAATTCCTTCAACAAATCCCCTGATAGAAGTCATTGGCGTTCTTAATTCATGGGATACATTGGCGATGAAGCCTCTGCGCATCTCCTCAAGATTCTGAAGTGCAGCCGCCATCTGGTTGAAGGTCCTGGCAAGTTCGCCGATCTCATCCCTTGATTTGATATCCAGCCGCTTCTCGAATTCCCCGTTGGATATTTTTGCTGCAGCATTTTTGATTTGTTTGAGCGGTTTTGAGAGTCTCAATGAAAAAATATACACCAATAGTACTGCAATAATAACAGCTACGCCAACCGATAGCAGAAAGTATTCAAGCACAGTATTCCTGGCTATCTTGACCATCGGTACCGGCGTGTGTATATAAACTGTGAAAAGCACATCTTTTCCATCCGTGCTTTGATAGGTGAAGGATTTTCCGACTGTCAGCCATAGATCTCCCAAGCTTGCAAAATAAGGATCTTTAAAGAACCCATTGAAATCTCCAACATCCTTTACTGTTGTCCCTGCAGTTTCTAACTTCTCAGACAGTTCCGGTATTTTGACATATCCGGAACTGTCTGAATATTTACTAATGATCGTTTGCGGCAGCATCTTACTGTATTTCTTAAGATGTCCTTTGCTATCCACGATCCAAATGATTGAGTACGTATTGCTACCATAATATGCCAGATAATCGTTTAGGTATTTTTCCAGCCTTGTATTGTCCGCATTTGGAGAAATATCATAGCTGTATAGGTAATTGGTGAAAGTGAGATCTACCAGATCGCTGACAGATTCGAGCGCTTTTGCCTTCTCATCGGTAAAGAACTTGTCAAGAAAAATGTTCAGCATAATGCCTGTGATTGAAAAAGCTACAATCAGAATTACTATGAAAATCGTAATCAATTTACCGAAAATCGTCTTGAACATTATTTTACCTCAAACTTGTAACCCACACCCCAGACTGTCTTGAGCTGCCACACCTGATTCGGCAGGTCGATCTTCTCCCTGAGCCTTTTCACGTGGACGTCAACCGTTCTGGAATCGCCATAAAAATCGAACCCCCATACATGTTCAAGCAATTGTTCTCTTGTGAAAACCTTGTTTGGATTGGAGGCAAGAAAATAAAGCAGTTCCAGCTCCTTTGGAGGGAGTTCAAGTTCTTTTCCGCAGAGTTTCACCACATAATTCGTATGATTGATCACAAGGTTCGGAAAAATGATTTCCTCCACATCGAATTCCTTGTGCTCATATCTTCTGAGTACAGCCTTAACTCTCGCCACAAGCTCTTTCGGCTCAAACGGCTTCACCATGTAATCATCCGCACCAAGCTCAAGTCCCAGTACCTTGTCAAAGGTCTCACCCTTCGCAGTCAGCATGATGATGGGGATATTGCTGGCCTTCCGCAGTTCTCTGCAAACCTGCCAGCCGTCAATACCGGGCAGCATGATATCAAGTATGACAATACTCGGCGTGAATTCGCCAAATGCTTCGATTCCGCTTCTGCCGTTATATACGGTTTTGACCTCATATCCATCCTTCTCCAGATAAAGTCTGATCAGTTCGCATATGTTCATATCATCATCGACAACGAGTACCTTTGTCTTGCTTATCATGACATACCACCTTTCCGCTTCTTATACCTGCCTGCTGTTATTCCACATGCTTATTATTACACCAGCTGCTGTTCATATATGTTTTTGTCCGCTTGTTGTTCATACCTTTACCACACCATTATCATAACATTTGTAAATTACAGCAACAATATATAAAGTGTGAACAATTCTAAAACAATTCGTATCTTCGGGAAAATGAAATGGACAGCTTTATTTTCTAAAATTCAAAGAGGGGACGGTTCCTGACTTGAATTTACATTAAAAATTCAAGTCAAGAACCGTCCCTCCTTTGAATTTCGCAGCAGCCCTCATAACTCACTGCAGATCTGGAAAGCAACAACCCTATAGTGTATCCAACGATACCCATTTCCCGGTATTTGCCGACTGTTCAACGCCCTCCAGCACCTGCGAGCATTTCACGCCATCATTAAAATCCGGCATGGTCGGTTTGTCATTGGCAATCGACTGGACAAATTCGTAGAGCTCATGCACAAAGGTGTGCTCATATCCTATCACATGCCCTGCCGGCCACCAGGCCCCGGCGTATGGATGCACGTCCTCTGTGCATTGTATGGTCCTGAAGCCCTGTGTACCTGGAGCATCCTCAGCTGAATAATACTGTAGCTCGTTCAAGCGTTCCAGCTCAAACTTCAGGCTGCCTCTGCTGCCATTTATTTCAAAAGACAGTGCATTTTTATGACCCTGCGCAAACCTTGTTGCTTCAAAGGACCCCAGTGCGCCATTCTTAAATTCGGTCAGGAACAAGGTGGCATCATCCACCGTTACCTTGCCTTTAGGAGCGCTTTGCTGCGATTTTGCACTTAAGCCCTCCATCTTTTCAACGATCGGCCTCTCCTTGATAAAAGTTTTGCTGATGCCCATCACCTTGTCGAATTCACCCAGAAGAAACCTTGCCAGGTCTATGATATGCGCCCCGAGATCGCCAAGGGAGCCCGAGCCTGCGACATTCTTATCGAGTCTCCATACCAGAGGGAATTCGGGATCAATAATCCAATCCTGCAGGTACAAGGCGCGGAAGTGATATATCTGGCCGAGCTTGCCCTCGTCTATGAGCTTTTTCGCCATTTGGACCGCAGGTGCAAAGCAGTAGTTGAAGCCGATCTGGTGTTTTACCTTGTACTTTCCCACAGCGGCCAGCATTTCTCTCGCATCCTTGAGATTCAAAGCCAGCGGCTTTTCGCAGAAGATATGCTTTCCAGCCTCTGCAGCCTTCAGTGCTATCTCCTTGTGTGCATTGCTTGGCGCCGTTATATCGATCACATCAATATCATCTCTGGCTATCAGCTTTTCCCATGAGGTTTCATAAGAATCCCAGCCGAACTTTTCTGCCGATTCTCTTACCCAGGGCTCCTCCCTCCCGCAGATTGCCTTCATTGATACCTTCAGCGAGGGATCGAAAAACATGCCCATTTTCCTGTAAGCATTACTATGAGCCTTTCCCATGAATTTATAGCCAATAAGCCCCACATTCAAAGTGTCCCTCATTCTATCCGCTCCTCAAAGAATATTTGTTGCTATATACAATGAAAAAAAGATTCAGGTTTCTCAAGTTTTTTCACTTGTATTCCCTCAAGTGCTTTATTTCAAAAATGGATTCTTCCTTGTACAAATTTTTTGCAATATTTATAGAAACCGCGAATCAAGCCCACCACATGGCTCCCTTGCTTTCAAACGCCAGTACATCCTTCAGGAACACAATCGCCTTCATCAGGCCTTCATTCACGGACATCAGGCTGTCCTCATGTTCTATGCTAATGACGTCATCATAACCAACCATTCTGAGATTGCTGATGATATCTTTCCAGACCTGTGCGTCGTGACCGTAGCCTACTGACCGGAATATCCAGGACCTGTTGATCTCATCACCGTAATGCTTCGTATCCAGAACACCGTTGACTGCCGAATTGATAGGATCAATCTTCGTATCCTTCGCATGGAAGTGATAAATAGCAGGACCAAGTTTGCGGATCGACGCAACCGGATCGATTCCCTGCCAGAATAAATGGCTGGGATCGAAGTTCGCACCAATGGCATCACCGACTGCTGCTCTAAGCTTCAGCAGCGTTTCCGTATTATATACGCAGAAGCCCGGATGCATTTCCAGACATATTTTATCCACGCCATGGGACTTTGCAAACGCTGCAGCCTTTATCCAGTATGGAATCAGGACATCATTCCACTGATAGTCCAGTATTTTTGTAAAATCATCCGGCCAGGGACAGGTCACCCAATTGGGGTATTTCGCGCCGGGCGCGTCCCCCGGACAGCCGGAGAACGTAACAATTCTGGATATGCCAAGCTGTTCCGCCAGCAGAACCGTGTTCTCAAATGCTTTATTAAAGCCATCTGCAAGCTCCTTCTGAGGATGCACCGGATTGCCATGGCAGCTTAAAGCACTGATTTCAACATTATATTTCTTCACAAGTTCCTTCAGATTCGCGACTTCTTTTTTATCCGCCAACAGCTTTTCAGGCTTCACATGAGCATCTCCGGGATAACCGCCCGTACCAAGCTCCACAGCCTGCACACCCGCTTCGGACAAATACTTCAAGGCATCCTCCAGACTTTTGTTTCCAAGAAGAACTGCAAATACGCCAATTTTCATAAACAACCCTCCTGATCAACTAGTATTTCAATTTTTCCCATACTGCATACTTCGTTTATAATTCGCAAAATCCTGACAACATCGAGCGTTTGGAATTTTGGGCCAGGACCCCCGCTATGTCCCTGTAAAGAGAATAGTCCCGGAACACATAAGTGCCGGAACTATTCTCTATCTTACCACATACATCCAATATTTTAAATATTGCATTTCATGTTTTATTACATGATGTCCTCGAGCGTCTCCTTTTCCGGATCGAAATTCACAAAACGCTTAAGCGGCTTTATAAATATGCATGGAATGAAACTAAGGAACAGTATTACGAAGCAGGTAAATATGATATGCCTCAGAGGAAATATTTCCCCCAGGACACCGCCTATAGCCATTGCAAATGGCGTCAGCGACATACATACCATTGTAATTAAAGAGAACACCTTACCCCTGATTTCCTGCGGCACAGTCAATTGAATGGTAGAATTAACGAATACATTTACAATTGCTATGCAGAAACCGCCGCCGAATATAAGCGCTGCCATGAGGAAGAAGGCTTTGCTGATACCGAATGCAGCAAAAAACACTGTCATTGATATCGAGGCTGCCATAAATATGTTCATTCTATTTCGGGAAGGAATTTTTATCAGTGAGGTTATTGCCATGGCAATAAACATCCCTCCTGTCATAAATGCCATTGCTATGCCATACTTACCAGCACCAAGGCTCTGGGTCTGCTGGAAAAGCGGGAGGTACAGCACCATTGCGACACAGAAAAGGAAGTTCACCCCTGCCGAAATAAACAGAAGATAGCGCAAGGCCTTGAAATGCCAGATGAATTTATATCCTTCCTTCATGTCTGTCATAAAATGTTGTTCTGTTCTTTTTTCAATCTTTGGAATTTTAATAAAGAAAGTCAATATTGAAGAAACAATGAACGAAAGCCCATTGAACAGGAAAAGGAAAGGAGCACCCAGAACCTGAAGTAAAAAGCCTCCCGATGAACTTCCGACAATGTTGGAGCCTGTATTAAGCATGCCCATGACTGAATTTGCACTAACCAGCTTTGTCTGCGGCACCAGATCCGGTATCGCAGAGCTGACTGCCGGTGAAAAGAAAGCTCCTCCGACACTCAGTATAATACCTGCCGTAAATACCATCCATATCTGCAAAGCATCCTGATATGCCGCGACCGCCAACAAGACGACAGCTAGACCTCTAATGGCATCTGTTATGATCAGCAGCTTCTTCCTGTCGACCCTGTCGACAATAACCCCTGCAAAAGGTGATATCAGTACACTTGGCAATGTCGATGCCGCCATCAGTGTTCCCATCAGCGCAGTTGAGCCTGTCTTCGCCATGACCCAGAAGCCCAGGGCCAGCGCATACACCGCATCTCCAAATACGGAAACCAGTTGGCCTTGAAACAGCAAAAAGAAATTGCGCGACCAGAGCTTATCTTTTTTTTGTGTTTTATCGGTAACTGCCACACATTCATATTCTTTTACATTATCTTCTATACTTATCCTTGAATCTAAAATTGCTTCATCAGTATTCATGTTACTCTCCCGAAAAATAATATTTACAAATGCTATATTAACTTAAACGTATTTTCCAGTCTTAGGTCTGATGAAATTTATTAAAAAGTTTGGGTAAGGAACACTCTCGGCGAGGAAAGAACGTACAAAAAATAATCTGCTAAATATATTATACAGATTATTTTTTTGAAGTATAAATGGATTGTAGGATAAATAGCAGATATTCCCTGTTACCTGTTACCCATCCATCGCCTCCCTCAGCTCCGCCGTATACCTCCCCACTGCCTCCACTGCTTCCTCCGGGCTCTGTGCCGTCTCAATTCTCTTCACCATTGCACTGCCTACGATCAGCCCATCACAGTATCCTTTCAACTGTCTCACATGTTCTGCGGTTGATATGCCAAAGCCGAGCGCTTTCGGAATAGATGCAGCCTTATTGATCAAACTAAAAAATTCTTCAAAGTCAGTATTAAAGGCACTCCTCACCCCCGTGACGCCAAGTGAAGAAACGCAGTACAGGAAACCCTTTGCATTACGTGCCAGCTTTTCCACTCTGTCCGCAGAGGTCGGAGCAACAAGTGTAATTATAACGATTCCGTACATATCGGCAGTTATCCCAAGTTCATCCCTTTCTTCAAACGGAAGATCCGGTATAATGACGCCATCCAGCCCCACTGCTGCGCAATCTGCAAAGAACCGGTCGATACCGTATTGCAGAATGCAGTTGCAATATAGCAAATACAGCAAAGGCACCTTTACACTCTTACGCATTTCCCTGACACTTTCCATGATATCTTTTATCTTGATCGCATGCTTCAAAGCCCTTGCATTGGCAGCCTGTATTACCGGACCTTCGGCTATGGGATCGGAATAAGGTATGCCAAGCTCTATAATATCTGCACCCTTGCTTTCCATCTCGCCGACGATCTTCATCGTTGTGGCCAGATCAGGGTCACCGGCTGTGACAAAGGTAATCAGCGCCTTTTTGCCCTGCTGCTTCAATTCAGTAAATTTATCTTCTATCCTGCCCATATCAGGCATCCCCCTTTACATCCGTCTCACCCATGTACCTTGCCACCGAGTAAACATCCTTGTCGCCTCTGCCGGACAGGTTGATCACAACAATCTTATCCTTCGCGAGAGTTGGAACGATTTTTCTTGCATAAGCAACCGCATGGGCACTTTCAATTGCAGGTATGATTCCTTCCATCCTTGACAGGTATTTGAATGCTTCTACGGCTTCTTTATCTGTAATCGAAACATATTCCGCCCTGCCGGTTTCATAAAAATATGCATGCTCCGGGCCGATCCCGGGGTAATCCAGTCCAGCCGAGATTGAATAAGCCGGCAGGATTTGTCCGTCCTTATCCTGCAGCAGGTATGATCTCATTCCATGCAGGACTCCTATCGACCCTTTGGCAATGGTGGCCGCATGCCTGCCGGTCTCAACGCCGTCTCCGGCAGCTTCAGCCGCAATGAACCTCACACTGCTGTCCTGAATAAATGGATGGAACAGCCCCATCGCATTGCTGCCGCCGCCAACACAAGCTATCAGGCAATCGGGGAGCCTGCCTTCCTTTTCAAGAAGCTGCTGCTTTACTTCCTTGCCAATTACGCTTTGAAAATCCCTGACCATTGCCGGATAAGGATGCGGTCCCATAACGGAACCCAATACATAAAATGTATCACTTCCTCTGGCGGACCATTCCCGGAAAGCCTCGTTTGTAGCATCCTTGAGTGTACCTGTTCCCGAGCTTACCTTCCTTACTGAAGATCCCAGCAGCTTCATCCTGAAAACATTCAACGACTGCCTTTCCATATCCTCGCTACCCATGAACACTTCGCATTCAAGGCCGAATAATGCCGCTGCGGTAGCTGTTGCAACGCCGTGCTGTCCCGCTCCGGTCTCCGCAATCACTCTTTTCTTGCCCATGCGCTTTGCCAGAAGCACCTGCCCGAGCACATTGTTTATTTTATGTGAACCTGTATGGTTCAGGTCTTCCCTCTTGAGATAAACCTTCGCCCCGCCCAGATCCCTTGTCATCTTTTCTGCATAATACAGCATGGACGGCCTTCCGGCATACTCCCTGAGATAGCGTTCAAACTCAGCTATGAATTCAGGATCCCTTTTTGCCTCCTCATAAGCCGCATCAAGCGCTATCAACGCATTCATCAGTGTCTCCGGCGCATACTGACCGCCAAACTGCCCAAATCTGCCTTTCCTGTTCTCTTCCATCAAATCCTGCCTCCCCTGACGGCTTCCATAAAAGCCCGCAGTTTTTGTTCATTCTTTATTCCTTCCAGCTCAACACCGCTGCTCGTATCTACTGCATATGGCGAAGCCTGTCTTACCGCCTGTTTTACATTTTCAGGGTTCAGACCTCCTGCCAGTATAACCGGCAATATTGATCCCAGCTTCTCAACAAGTCCCCAGTCAAAGCATTTTCCGGTTCCTCCACTGGAGCCTGCTACATAGGTATCAACGAGAAGCCTGTCGGCATCCAACCGGCTGAGCTGTCCGGACTCCGGCATATGAAGTGCATCTATCCTCAACGCCTTCCAAATCTCAACGCCGGGCTTCAGCAACGTTCTCAATTCATCTATATAGTCTTTGTCCTCGTCTCCATGAAGCTGCAGCACATCAAGGCCTGCCTGTTCTGCGATGTTTGCCGCCAGCTTCACTTCATGATTGACAAATACGCCGACCTTCCTGATACCGTCGTATAGTGCGGCGCCAAGCTCTGAAGCCAGTTCCGGCGTCACCTGGCGTCTGCTTTTTGCAAATACGAAGCCGGCGTAATCAGGCAGGAATTTGTTGAGGAAGCCGATTTCTATCCTATTTGTTATACCGCATATTTTAACCTTTGGCATTCCATTCACACCTGTTTCTCCAAATTCAGACTGTCGAGCCAGCTTACCGCCATATCAGCAAAAACCAGTATGTCGAACCTGTCTTCCACGCCCTGCCCATTTGCACTATAAATACTGGTTACACTATTCACATCATTTACACTGGTTACAACATTTACACTGTTTACACCGCGCGCAGTTCCTTTATTTTATCCTGCATCGAAGCTGCCCTCATCAATGATTCCCCGATCAGTACCGCATCCGCGCCTGCTTTTTTAATATACCTCATGTCATCAATTGTCTTTATGCCGCTCTCGCTTACAACGACTCTATCCCTTGGAATCTTGTTTATCAGCTTCTCCGTAGTCGACAGATCAATCTCAAACGTTTTCAGGTTCCTGTTGTTGATGCCGATTATTTTTGCGCCTGCATGAAGCGCCCTTTCAAGCTCGTTCTCGTCATGCACCTCGACAAGGCACTGCATGCCAGTAATATTTGCAACGATCATCATTTTGTTGAGCAATTCATCATTGAGAAGCGCAACGATCAGAAGGATCGCATCAGCTCCCAGGCACCTTGCCTGGTACACCTGCCACAGATCAATGATGAAATCCTTGCGTAGAACCGGCAGAGGCGCTGTTTGTCGAACCTTTACAAGATAATCGTCATCCCCCAGAAAGAAATCCTTCTCGGTGAGTACGGAAATCGCCTGTACTTCGGAGCGCATATATTCCCTGGCAATACTGACCGGATCGAAGTTTTCACTGATAATTCCAGCTGAGGGCGATGCTTTCTTTATTTCTGCAATAATGGAGAGTTCGCCTTCCCTCTTGAGTGCCCTGCCGAAATCAAGAGGTCTGTGCAGACCGGGACCCCTGAGCTTCTGCTTCCAGCCCTCAAGCGTCATCTGTTGCATTTCTGTCTTTAATCTTTCCCTCTTTTTCTCGACTATATTGTCCAGTATCATGCTGAAACCTCCCCGATTCTGCCAATTGCCATTGAATACTCGCGAAGTTCCTCCAGTTTTTTTGCCGCCAACCCTGAATCAATCATACCGGTCGCAATTGAAATACCTTCTTTTATGCTCTCTGCCGCCTTACCCACGTACAATGCGGCAGCGGCATTAACCAGCACAATATCCCGCGTGGCACCCTTCTCACCGGCAAGCATCAGCTTTATCAAATCTGCATTATGAGCAGCGTCTCCACCCTTGAGGTCATGTGCATCAGCTTTTGCAATGCCCAGATCCATTGTATCCAGGATGTATTCATTTATAACCCCGCCCTTTAATTCCGCTACCTTTGTCGGGGCAGCCGTCGAAATCTCGTCCAGTCCATCATAGCCGTGCACGACAAGAGCTCTCTCTGTGCCAAGCTTGCGCAATACTTCAGCCAGCACTCCGGTCAATGCCTCATCATATACGCCTAATACCTGGCCTTTAACATCTGCAGGGTTTGTTAGCGGGCCAAGGATGTTAAAGACCGTCCTGATCCCGAGCTCCCTTCTGACTCCTGCCGCATGCTTCATTGACTTGTGAAAGAGCTGTGCAAACATGAATCCTATTCCCACATCCTCAATGCATTTTCCTACCTGTAACGAAGTCAAGCTAATATTCACTCCGAGAGCCTCCAGTACATCAGCGCTGCCACTTCTGCTGGACATTGCCCTGTTGCCATGCTTGGCGACCTTGACTCCCGCAGCGGCAGCCACGAGTGAGGCTGCCGTGGATATGTTGAAGGTATTGGCTCCATCTCCTCCGGTTCCGCAAGTGTCTATGCAGTAGGGCAGATTGTGCTCCACTTTCTCGGCTTTGTCCCGCATAACTTTGGCACATCCTGTTATTTCCTCGACCGTCTCACCCTTGAACCTCAATCCGGTAAGAAATCCGCCTATTTGTGACTGTGTTGCGTTCCCCTCCATGATGCAGTTCATCACATCCATTACTTCCTGCTCCGTCAGATTTTCCCTCCGTAATAGTTTTTGTATCGCTGACTTTATCATGCTCATACTCCTCTCTTCTCATCTCATCTCAGCTACATATAATGCCGTTCAATCCAATCCTCAGCTTCAGCAGTCCAGAAAATTCTTTAATATCTTTTTACCTTCCGGCGTCAATATGGATTCCGGATGGAACTGTATTCCAAAGACCGGATGCTTCCTGTGTTTTAACCCCATGATTTCGCCATCGGCAGCAACTGCGGTTATTTCAAGCTCCTCAGGAAGTGTATCGCGCTCTACGATCAAAGAATGATATCTACCTACAGTTATTTTTGACGGCAGGCCCTTGAATATCGGGCACCAGGGCATCAACTCCACCTCCGATGCCTTTCCATGCATCAGCTGCGGTGCCCGTACCACCTTTCCGCCATAGGCCTCGCCGATCCCCTGATGTCCCAGACATACACCAAGTACAGGTATCTTTGCTCCCAGCGTTCTGACCACCTCGATGGAAATACCTGCTGAAGCTGGATATCCCGGTCCGGGTGAAATAACGATGTGGCTCGGTCTTTTCTCTGCGACCTGTTCAACTGTGAGAGCATCATTTCTATAAACTTCAATATTTGCATCCAGTTCACCGACATATTGGTACAGATTGTAGGTGAATGAGTCGTAATTATCAATTAGTAGAATCATCTTATGTTTTCACCCTCCTCCAGCGCTTTTATCGTTGCCATCGCCTTGTTCATGGATTCCTCAAATTCCAGTTCCGGAACCGAATCCGCCACGATCCCGCCTCCAGCCTGGATATATGCCCTGCCGTCCTTGAATAATATGGTCCTTATCGTGATACAGCTGTCGAGATTGCCGTCAAAGCTCAGGTAGCCGACTGCTCCTCCATACTGGGACCTTTTGACGTTTTCAAGTTCATCGATGATTTCCATTGCCCTGATTTTCGGAGCGCCGGAGAGAGTTCCTGCAGGAAGTACAGCTGAAAGTGCATCGAAGGAATTTACACCATCTCTGAGCTCTCCGCTCACATTGCTGACGATGTGCATGACATGTGAAAATCTTTCGATATGCATCAGGTTGCTCAGTTGAACGGAACCGAACTTCGATACCTTGCCGATGTCGTTCCTTCCGAGATCAACAAGCATGATATGCTCGGATCTTTCCTTCCCGTCTGCCATCAGTTCTCTTTCAAGAGCTTCGTCCTGCTCCTGTGTCGCACCCCTTCTGCGGGTCCCGGCAATCGGGCAGGTCTCGACCTTTCTGTCCTCGACCCTTACTAACATCTCAGGGGAGGAACCGGCCAGCGTATATCCGTCGAATTTTAAATAATACATATAAGGTCCCGGATTGATAGTGCGGAGAGCCCTGTATGCATTGAACGGATTGCAATCCGTCCTGACGCAAAGCCGCTGTGACAGCACTACCTGGAATATATCGCCATTCCTGATGTATTCCCTGGCTTTGTTGACATTTTCATAAAATTGTTCTCTGCTGACATTGCTTGTGACCTCAAGGGTCTTCCTGGCAGAAGGCATTTGGGGGATTGCAGTTTCAGAAAGCATCTGCCTGGAGGACTGGATTTCCGCATATATTTCCCTGATCCTGCTGACAGCCGTGTTGTAACATCTTTCAACGCTGCCTTCCACATGCATGTTCACGATGATGTGAAGCTTTTGCTTGAAATGGTCGAAGGCGATGATTTCATCGGTAAACATGAAATGCAGTTCCGGTATGCCGACATCATCCTCCGGCACATCTGGAAGCTTTTCAAAGTACCGCGCAGTGTCATAGCCAAAGAAGCCGACAGCCCCGCCATTGAATCTGGGCAGGTTCTTCATCGGTGCGCCTTTGTACCTGGACATCAGTTCCTTCATGACCTCAATTGGATTACTGCTGACGGTTTTGCTTTTTCCATTCCTGTATTTCAGTTCGGTCAGTTCACCATTCCCCTTTACTGTGACGAACGGATTCTTCCCGATGAAGGAATATCTGCCCCATTTTTCGCCCCCCTCGACACTTTCGAGAAGAAAACAGAATTTGTTCTGTTCCACCCTTTTGAAAATGCTGATAGGCGTCTCCATGTCGGCATAGACCTCCAGAGATACAGGTATGATGTTGTAGTCTTTTGATAATTCCAGGACTTGCTCCAGTTCAGGATAAAACAATGTACGCTCCCCCTTTCATCTGTAAAAATCCATTGCTCCGGTTTTTTACATTATCTTGGGAAGGGAGGTATGAGAAAGAACTCCGGCATGTTATCATGCCAACGGTGGGGTAAAATAAAAATTTCGAGGGCATCGAACCCACTCGTGGCGCAATTCTTACGAATTCGCCCATTTGCCGGATTTGCTGCACAAATGACGTAAACTAAATAAAACCAGGAAAAGATTCCTGGTTACATTCTGATTTGTGTAAACCCGTCTCATCTCTTCTCATCTCTACTCTTCTCAACTAATCTCTTCTTAACTAACCTGTTCTTAACTAATCTCTTCTTAACTAATCCTTAACTAATCTCTTCTTAACTAATCTCTTCTTAACTAATCTCTTCTTAACAAACCTTTTAAAGTTTATAAAATCATAACACGGTTTTTGGTAAAAAGCAACCGCTTTTAATTATTTTATCACGCTGTCGTCAGACCTCCGTCGGGCCTACAGCCTTTTTACACCAATGCATCATCACCGCGTTCGCTGGTTCTGATTCTGAATCCATCCTCAACGTTTCGGATGAATATCTTTCCGTCACCGATTTCCCCGGTCTTTGCCACTTTTATTATGGCTTCGACCACCTCATCAACCCAGGAATCCTTTACAACGATTTCGATCTTTGATTT
>DBTX01000059.1:66764-78112 GCA_002307275.1 Hungateiclostridiaceae bacterium UBA1305 | reverse complement strand
CCGCAACCCATGACCTGGGTCACAGTTACGCCAAATATCTGGTGTCTGCTCAGTTCGTCAAGAACCCCGCTCACTTTGGTCTGCCTGATTATTGCCTCTATCATTTTCATATAAATCCACCCCATTGTTAGGATCTGCAGCTCTGCATGTCAGTCCTCATTGAACATGACTACTATATTATATCAGAAAATTATGGTAGCGCAACGGTTTCAGGATCGACCGAAATGTAAAAAACAGGTTAGTCAGAAACACAGAACAATCAGAACACAGTTGCATTGCCTGAGTTGATAATATATAATTTACGTGTTTCCAAATTCAAAGAAATCAGGAAGGTCGGATATAAATGAAACTTGGTATTGTCGGAATGCCGAACGTCGGCAAAAGCACACTCTTCAACGCAATAACGAAAGCGGGCGCTGAAATAGCCAATTACCCGTTTTGTACAATAGAACCCAATGTCGGCATCGTAGCCGTTCCGGATGAAAGACTCGACAAGCTCGCCGAAATGTACAAGCCCGAAAAGATCACACATACGACTGTCGAATTCGTTGACATAGCAGGTTTGGTAAAAGGTGCAAGCAAAGGCGAAGGCCTTGGGAACAAGTTCCTTTCGCATATCCGTGAGGTCGATGCCATCATTCATGTTGTACGCTGCTTCGAAGACAGCAATATCATCCATGTAGACGGTTCGATCGGACCTGCCCGCGATATAGAGACAATTAATCTTGAGCTTATTTTTGCCGACCTGGAGATGCTTGAAAAGCGCATTGACAGGACGCGCAAGATGATGAAATCCGGCGATAAGAAATTCCTGGCGGAGCTTGAATTCTATGAGAGCATCAAAGCAACTCTGGAAAGCGGTCTGCCGGTAAGAGCAATGAAGTTCAGCGCTGAAGAGCTTGTTTTAGTGGATCAGCTCTTCCTGTTGACCTCCAAGCCGGTGCTTTATGCTGCAAACGTATCGGAGGACGACCTGCAGGCCGGGTCAGACAACCGCCATCTGGCCGAGTTGAAGGCATTGGCCTTGAAGGAAGGTTCCGAGGTGCTTGTTATTTGTGCAAAAATAGAAGAGGAGATCTCTCAGCTTGAAGAGGATGAGAAGGCTGTATTCCTTGAGGAACTCGGCCTTAAGGAGTCCGGTTTGGACAGGCTGATAAAGGCCAGTTATAAACTACTTGGCCTGATGAGCTATCTGACTGCCGGACAACCGGAGGTCAGGGCATGGACCATTGTCAAAGGCACAAAAGCTCCTCAGGCAGCAGGAAAAATACACAGTGATTTCGAAAGAGGCTTCATCCGTGCTGAAATAGTTGCTTATAATGATCTGATGAAATGCGGTACCTACGCCGCTGCAAGAGAAAAAGGCCTTGTACGCTCCGAAGGCAAGGAATATGTAATGCAGGACGGAGATGTCACATTATTCAGATTCAATGTCTAGATAATATACCTTACCTTCGTAAATGACCAGTAAACAAAACCCGCCGGTTCAGATTGATACAGACGGGTTTTTTCTTTTATTCCGTTTTAAGTGTTGCACTTTCCGGAAGCTTCACCGTAAGTCCCTTTATTTCAGGTTCATCCAGCACATTATTCAGGTCAATGATCGATATAAGCTGGTTGCCCTTCTTTGCGACCTTTTTCAGGAATGATGCCGCACCGTAGCTTACCGAGATGGGAGAAGGTTCTATATCCCCATCGTTGAACCGTGCTATTTCAATAACATCATTTACAATGAAGCCTGCAAGCTTTCCCTCAATATTGGAAACAATGATTTTTGTCTTTTTACCAATTGCGTTATCACCAAGTTCAAATCTTTTATTCAAACTGATGACAGGAAGAACCGAACCTCTGTAATTCAAGATACCCTCAATAAATTCTGGCATCTTTGGTATCTTTGTGACTTCCTTATATCTGATTATCTGAAATACCTGTGAAGCCTCAGCGCCAAATATCTGACCGTTCAGACTGAAAACAACGACCTGCAGTTCACTCATCCCGTTACCCTCCATGATGTATTTCCTGTTAATTATCATATCATAAATTGACAAAATGCTGCACTAAATTCTGAATAAAAATCACACTTGACAATAAAATTTCTCCGTGCTAGTATTAATCTAATTTATTGAAAAAGGCAATGACAAGGGAAAGTATGCTGGATCATACTCACACAATATTATTGGAGACCTTCCTAAGTTAAGATTTTGCAGGAACGTACCCTTTCATATTACAAGCGAGCCGGGAATGGTGGGAGCCTGGTGGAGTAGACCGGTTGAAGTTCCCCTTTGAGCCGCAGGCTGAAGGTTTCATCAGTAGGCTGTGCCGGGAATCCACCGTTACTGGGATAGACGTATGTTTCGTACGTTATTGAGCTGGGTTTTAACCAATTTGAGTGGCACCGCGCAGAGTATAACTCTTCGTCTCATAGTAGACGAAGAGTTTTTTATTTTGGCCATTTGTGTAGCAAATCCGGCCGAAATCGAGTGGGGCTCGATGCCGCAGAAACTTAATTTTGGAGTTTTTTGTAATATAAAAAGAGTTTTATACCTAGAATATACTACAGGAGGGTTTTTATGATTATTATAATGAGCCGTAATGCCACAAAACAGGAAATTGACAACGTTGAACACAAACTTTCGGATCTTGGTTTCAAGACGCACCCCATTTTCGGAGAGATTAAGACAGTAATTGGAGCCATCGGAGACAAAAGACTGCTGAATACACATGCCATATCCTCCATGCCGGGAGTAGAAAACCTTGTCCCGATTATGAAGCCCTTCAAACTTGCCGGCAGGGAATTGAGGCAGAATCCGACCATAGTGGATGTAAGCGGCGTTAAAGTAGGCGGAGATGAAATTATCGTAATGGCAGGACCCTGTGCGATCGAAAGCGAGGAAAACTTCCTCGAAACAGCAAAGAAGGTCAAGGAAGCCGGTGCAAAAATAATTCGCGGAGGCGCTTTCAAGCCGAGATCCTCCCCCTATTCTTTCCAGGGCCTTGAAGAGGATGGCTTGAAAATAATGGCAAAAGCCCGCGAAGTCACCGGCCTGCCAATCGTCACAGAGGTTGTTGATACCCGGGACGTTGAGCTTGTTGCCTCCTATGCGGACATGATACAGATAGGCGCAAGAAACATGCAGAATTTCAGGCTGCTCCAGGAAGTCGGTATGACCTCAAAGCCCATACTCCTGAAAAGAGGCCTCGCTGCTACGATTGAGGAATGGTTGATGGCTGCGGAATATATCATGGCTGCAGGCAACTCCAGCATCATCCTTTGTGAACGAGGCATCCGAACTTATGAAACCTCTACAAGAAATACCGTTGACATGAGTGCCATCCCTGTAATAAAGGAGCTTTCACACCTGCCGATCATAGTGGATCCGAGCCATGCTTCCGGCACATGGAAATACGTTGGGGCACTTTCAAAGGGTGCGATCGCAACAGGAGCTGACGGTCTTATCATAGAAGTACATCTCGACCCCCCAAATGCACTCAGCGACGGACCCCAGTCACTACGGCCTGCAAAATTCGCCCAACTCATGAAAGAGTTTGAACCGGTAGCAAAAGCAGTAGGAAGAACTATGGATATTTAGCCGTACAGTATTGTCCGTGACGTTGAAAAGATATATACTGTTATCTGGTACACTGCCAGCCTTAAGACATCATTGGCAGTGTTGCTGCACTACCAGCGCTAATTTATATTAACAGGATACCGGATAATTTATCTGGCGAAAGGCAGCAGGATGAAAGCACTTGTAATAATACCGGCCTATAATGAGGAAAAGAATATTGCAGGGCTTTTGGACAAGCTGAAGGCCACCTGTCCCGGATATGATGTTATCGTAGTGAATGATTGTTCATCCGACAACACGCTCAAAATATGCCGGGAATCCGGAGCCGATGTGATCGACCTGCCCGTCAATCTTGGTATAGGCGGCGCTGTCCAATCCGGTTTCAGATACGCCATGTACCACAATTATGATTTTGCCGTTCAGGTGGACGGCGACGGTCAGCATGATCCAAATTACATTAGCTTGCTGTTATCCGGACTTGGTGAAAAATCGAATCTGTGCATCGGCTCCAGGTTCATTAATGGTGAGGGCTTTCAGTCATCACCATTAAGGCGTCTGGGTATCAGGTATTTCAGCATGCTTATTCATATCTTCACCGGTCAGCGGATAAAAGACCCGACATCGGGCTTTCGAGCCTGCGACAGAAAAGCGATCGAACTTTTTGCATATGATTACCCGCGTGACTATCCTGAACCGGAATCGATCGTCAACGCTTCCAGGCAAGGATTGAAGGTATCGGAAGTGCCTGTTGCAATGAATCGGCGTGAGGGCGGAAAAACATCAATAACAAGCTCCCGGTCCATTTATTACATGGTAAAGGTAAGTCTTGCAATCATCATCGCATCATTTTTCCGCAGCAGTAAAATGGAGGTACAAAGGCCATGAACAACAGACTTCAGATAATCATGATCCTCGCTTCCCTGCTGTTCCTCAGCTATATCATTCTGATGCTCCGCAACAAAAAAATAGAATTGAAGTATTCACTCGCATGGCTTCTTGCAGGGATTTGTCTTCTGGCCACGGCCCTATTTCCGGATCTGCTGAAGCTCCTGTCGAATTTGCTGAATATTATTGAGCCTGTCAATACTTTGTTTCTCTCTATTATATTTTTCATGCTGTTGATCGTATTCACGCTGACAATAGCGCTTTCAAGAAACGCGAACCGTGTCAAGACGCTTTCGCAGGAGATCGGTATTATTAAAATGGAGTTGGAACGACTTAAAAAAGAATCAGAATGATCATTGATCATAAAAGTTTCAGAAGCTTCAGTTCTTCAAAGGATCATTTTCGAGCATATCACGGCTTTTTCCCATCTCATCAAAGCAGACAACGATGTTCTTGCCTATTTCCTTTGCATAATAAAGTGCCTGATCAGCATACTCTATGACATCCTTAATATTGGTAGAATGCGTTGGGAACTGCGCGATTCCGCAGCTTACGGTCGCTTTTGTCTTTTCTTCCTGCTGACCAAGGTAGATGCGCTGTTTCTCAAGCTGTCTCCTGATCCTGTCACCAACACTTTTAGCTATAAAAATATCCAGATCTCTTATGATGATCATGAATTCTTCTCCGCCATACCGCACCGGGATATCCGATTTTCGTACGCACCGCCTGACAATATCGGAGAAAAGCACCAGCAGTTTATCTCCCGAAACGTGTCCAAATGTATCATTAAAGCTTTTAAAATTATCCAGGTCGAACATGAGTATATTTAATACAGAACCCCTGCTCACAACGTATTCTACCTCTTCCTTGAGCTTCTGATCAAAGTAATGCCTGTTTGCAAGACCTGTCAGCTTGTCTGTACGTGCCAGCCTGAATTCCCTCTTTCGCATATCATCGTATCTTTTTACCTCATAGCATACTCTTGATATGGAGAATGCTGCCATCATGAAAAGAAAATCCCTTATGACGAGAGAAACATAGTTGATACCTGCCGGATAAAGCTTATCGGAAAAAATGCATGTAACGGTATAAAGCATTGCGCATACGATTCCTGTTTTCATTGTATTCGCAACATCATTATCGATGCCGCAGAATCCAATAATAAAGAAAGTGAATATAAAAAGTTCGGATCTGATGCCGCCGGAAAACAGAACAAGTAGCATGATTACTATTATGTCAAGATATTGAATGGTGTAGTTTTTCTTCCCGCCAGTGAGTATGTATGCCGTAGCAACCCCATTATAGATCGCCGCAACTGCTAGTGATTCAATGATTGTAAAGCCATATTCCCTGTATCCCGTTCCTGTGAAGCATAATATTACTGAAAATAAAAAAATCAGCCATCGATAAAACAACATAACAACATCGATGTGCTTATCGTGAGCATTGTTGCTTTTATTTAGGCCAAATAGGGTATTTTGATTTTCCGTTTTTTCTTTAATAATAAATACCACCTGCTCAAGCCCTTGATTTTACCTGTCAACGCCCTCGCATTCAACGTCATTGCCAATGAAATGTACTTTGATATGGCTGTGATTGTTGTATTTACCCGATTGTTCCGGGTCAACTTTAATATAGATATCAATATTCTTTTTAATATCTATGTATACCCTGTCAAATATATCACTTTGCATAATTCTGACGATTGTATCAATGTTCAATACTGGTGAAGGGCCGAATTTACTTTCTATGACTAAAGGCACCCTTGCATTTTTGTCAGGACTGAACACCTGAATGTGGATACTGCCGAATTCTATACCGTTGCTGGTTGGATAAAGCATGTCTCTTTCAAATAGGATCTCTGCATTCATACTCTGTCCTCCACTAAAAATTACTCAATTTCATATATTGTCTATAGTATAAAAATACCATTAAAATTGGTTTTCGTAAAGCTTTTTATATATTTTATAACTATTCTTTATCTTTTTTAAATATTGTTCTGTTTCCTTGAACGGTATCAGATCAAGACTCTTGCCGGAAGTGCTGTAACGGCTGTCGCCAAGCCATTGACTGACATTTCCGCTGCCTCCGTTGTATGCTGCCAGTACAAGATCGGTTTCACCGAATTCATCGTATAGCGTTGATAGATACCAGCAACCTATGCGTATATTTGTTTCAGGAATGTATAGCATGCTGCTGCTGTAATTGGCGATATCCAGCATCTGCGCGCCCCAGTTTCCTGTTTTATCGGTAATCTGCATGAGACCCCTGGCATTTTTAGGCGAAACAGCGCCTGGCTTAAAATTGCTCTCCACTTTTATAATTGCAAAAACAAGCAATGGGTCAAGTTTATATTCCTGCGCATACATTTGCACAGTATTGCGGTATTTTACCGGGTAGAGCCGTATGGCAGCATTGTCCAGAATCAATATTATTACAATTGAAGCTGCCAGAAAAAGAAGTATAAATCTTATGCGTTTTTTTATGTTTTGTTTCAAAACACCCACCCTATCGCTGCCATTCCTGTTTCTTCTGCAGGAACAGCTTGACTACGATCTGTTCCAGTTCCTCTACACTACCGTTGTTGAATATCGTTTCATCTGCAATATTGATATACTCATCTTCCCTGAGCTGTGAACCGATTCTTTTCGTAACCTCCTCAACCGAATAGCCGCTTCTTTTCACAACGCGGTTTATTCTCGTTTCCAGATCGGCCACCGCTACCCAGACCTCGTCAGCCAGATCCAGAAAGCCCCTTTCTACAGGAATCGGTGCATCAATCACGATGATATCCCATATCCCGGAGCCTTTCAGAAACTCAACGGTTTCAACTATCTTATCTGCAACATGTTTGTGAGTAATACAATTCAGGGCATGGAGCTTAACCTTGTCATTAAATGCGATTGAAGCCAGCTTTGCTCTGTCGATCTCTCCGTTCTCACTTACTATCTCATTTCCAAAATACTCCACAAGCTCTTCAAATGCCCTTCCGCCGCTGGAAGTCACGCTGCGTGAAATAACATCAGCGTCCACTACTGCGGCGCCAAGATCTCTGAGCGTACTGGAAACGGTACTTTTACCGCTGCCGATTCCCCCTGTTACTCCAATTATCTTCAACAAAACCACCCTTATCTATCACTAAATACTTTTCATTTTGTCTCATACCAGTTTAAACCTGTCTTTACTTCGGCAATCAGTGGGACATCCAGCTTTACTGCATTCTGCATGCAGTCCTGCAGTATTTTCTCCACCTGCTCCCGTTCGCTTGTATAGGTCTCAATGATTAATTCATCATGGACCTGCAGTATCAGCCTTGATTTCATATTATGAGAATGCAGTTCACCGTATACCTTCACCATGGCTATTTTTATGATGTCTGCCGCACTGCCCTGGATTGGCATGTTCATGGCCACTCTTTCACCAAACGATCTCATGTTGAAATTGCTGGACTTGAGCTCCGGCAGATACCTTCTCCTGTTGAACATGGTCTCGACAAAGCCGTTTTTGTTCCCGAATTCTATCGTGTTATGCATGTATTGCTTCACTCCGGGATATCGTTCAAGGTACTCATCTATATAGAGCCGCGCTTCCTTTCTTGTAATTCCGAGATCCTTTGCAAGACTGAAATCACCAATTCCATAAACGATTCCGAAATTTACCGCTTTTGCCCTTGACCGCAGCAGCGAGGTGACCTGATCCATTGGAACCTTAAACACGCCGGATGCTGTTGCAGTGTGTATATCCTCATTATTCCTGAACGCTTTGATCATATTCTCATCGCCGGTAATATGAGCAAGCACCCTGAGTTCTATCTGGGAATAGTCCGCATCAGACAGCAAAAATTCACTGTTCTCAGGCACAAATACCTTTCTGATCTCCCTGCCCATCTCAAGCCTGATCGGGATATTCTGCAAGTTGGGTTCGGTACTGCTGATTCTTCCTGTTGCAGCGATGGTCTGATTAAAGCTTGAGTGGATACGCCCTGTTGCAGGATTCACCATGCTAAGCAGTCCCTCTGCGTAAGTGGACTTTAGCTTGACAAGCTGTCTGTACTCCAATATGCGTGATACCGCCTCATGCTTTGACGCCAGCTGTTCGAGCACCTCCGCATCTGTAGAATATCCGGTTTTCGTTTTCTTCAGAGCAGGTAGTCCCAGCTTTTCAAATAAGATGACACCAAGCTGCTTGGGAGAATTAATATTGAAAGTTTCACCCGCAAGTGCATAGATATCTTCAGCCGCACAGTCTATTTTATCATCAAGACGGGCAGAAAACTGGATGAGGCCTTCCGTATTGACCTTAAAGCCTCTGTATTCCATATCTGCCAAAACCTCGACAAGCGGCAGTTCCATCCCGTAATAAAGATTTTCCTGTCCATTTTCCTGAATCAGCCCGCCTATGACTTTTTTCAAATCCAGCACGGTCCTGCTGTATCTGACTGCGGATTCGGACAGCTTGTCTGCGGAAATTTCGGAATACGGTATGAAGCTCCTGCCCTTACCGCTCAATTCATCCATATCAGGAATCGAACGTTCCAGATAGCCCTTCGATAATTCAGGAACTGTATAGGTATCCTGGGAGGCATTGAGGATATATGCCCCTATCATGGTATCAAAGGCGAGCCCGTCAAAGGAAGCGCCTTTCCATTTCAAATAGACGATCAGGCTCTTCAGGTCATGTCCATATAGTTTTAATTTCGAATCGCTGAAAAGAGGTCCGAATTGCTGCAGAAACTGCTCCTCTCCAATACCTCCGCCAATTTTCACATATACATTTTCCCCGTTCCAGGAGAGTGCCAATCCCACAAGACGATATTCGAAAGCATTGGTTCGCTCAAGAAGGTGGTATATTGCCGCCTCTCCGCATTTCTTCACCAGCGCGACAATCTGCGCAAGTGTAATAGGATCATCAACCGTCATATACTTAATTTCCTGAAGTTCGCATGTTTCTGCAGACACCGCCTGAGTCAGCCCATACTTGACAATCAGTGATTTGAACTCCAGCCTTTTAAAAAGGTCAAATAATCTTGCCTCGTCATAGCTGCTTCTCTTCAGATCATCAAAGGCGCAAAGGGTTGGCATGTTCCTGTCGATCGTAGCAATGCGCCTGCTCATAAAAGCCAGTTCCCGATTGGTTTCAAGCTTTTCCCTGACACTCTTTCTATCAACCTTATCAATATTTTCATATATACTATCAAGACTCCCAAAGGTCTTGATCAATTCAATTGCGGTCTTTTCTCCAATACCCGGTACACCGGGTATATTGTCGGACTGGTCTCCCATAAGTCCTTTCACATCAATGAACTGCATGGGAGTTACGCCGTAGCGTGCAATTACCCCTTCCTGATCGTAAACCTCTGTTTCCGGCCTTCCGCCTTTTGTTACAGGCAGGAGTATGCGGGTATTTTCAGATGCGAGCTGCAGGGAATCCCTGTCCCCTGTGACTATAACCGTTTGGATTCCCTTCTGTTCAGCGCACTGGGATATGGAACCGATAATGTCATCCGCCTCGAAGCCCTCAAGTTCCAGGCGTTTTATATTCATCGCATCCAATACTTCCTTCATCACGGGCATCTGTTCTGCCAGTTCCGGAGGCATACCCTTGCGTTTTGCCTTGTAACCGCTGAACTCGATGTGTCTGAAGGTCGGAGCTTTCAGGTCAAAAGCGACACAAAGGTATTGAGGATGTTCCTCTTCAATGAATTTGTTGAGGATATTCAGAAAGCCAAAAATAGCATTTGTATGAATGCCGTCCGAAGTTGACAGCATCTGGGCTCCCTGCAGTCCGAAAAATGCCCTGTTCAATATACTGTTGCCGTCTATGATCATTAATTTGTCAGCATTCATAAAAACCCCTCCGATAGATATATAGCCATGTACATTATTCTACGCAGTTACACTGCATTTATTTTTTGCAGCATTTAACAAAAAGGATTAAAAAGGAATCACTCTATTTTACACAAAAAAATAGCAGCCGTAAATGGCTGCATTGTATTTTACTTGTTAAGTTTGCATCAGTTTGCATTATTTACTGTTCTAAAGAAAATAATTATTTCCCGTTCACGAGAATTGTGACATTGACAAAATCGTTTCCAAGCCTGAGTTCGTCGATCCGTTTGTCCGCTGCTTCCTTTTGAGCCTTAAGATCTTCCATTTTTGAAGCATTTTTAGTACTGTCTTCTTTTTCGAGTTCCTGCATGCGGTTATCAAGCGCATTTGATTCTTTTATTGCACGATTCAAAGGTTCAGTCATATCTTCCGTAACAAATGCTCCAACCTGCACATTAGCTGCTCCGAACTCATTGTTCAGGGCAGTAGCAAATTGCTCGTACTGCGTATCCGGCATAGTGAAATACAATCGCTGCTGTTCCGGACCGCCTGCATAATCTGCAGCTGTAACTGTTTGATCAGCATTGGCCTGTTTCGCTGCAGTCATGCTTTCGGAAAAGGTCACTGTTAATTGATTATCAACTATTTCAGCATTATTTGCCACTGCCAGGGATTTAATTTTATCTATAAATGTATTCGGGTCCTCAGCAGATACTGTTATTGTCGAAAGCCTGCTGTTTACCGTTTCTGTTCCTGCTCCTGCTGCCAGTTGGCCCACAGCTGCTTCACGGTTTTGCACTGCTGCCGACCGGTCGGCTCCAGCAACAGTCCCGGCAGTTGGCGCAGCCATCGCTGGAGCCTGTGCAGTAAAAGACTTTGCCTGAACCCCCAAACCTCCACCCATTTCAGTGCTGGATGCACTCCCTGAATCATTTGCCAATGCCTCATCTTTTGCTGCAGCCGGCTGTTCCATCGCTAAAGCAGCGCTATTTGTGGAATCCTGCATTTTTGCCGGTGAAAAAAATCCAAATTTATAAAAACTGCCTGCAAGGAGGACCAGAAGTAA
>DBTX01000059.1:29156-66481 GCA_002307275.1 Hungateiclostridiaceae bacterium UBA1305 | reverse complement strand
CCTGCCGCAATTGTTGCAAAAGTTCTAAGAAAATGAAATCCATTTGGCTTTTTAATACTGATTACCTTGCTTCCCTGCCTGTCTGCAACAGTAACAAGTTTCTCATGCAGCTCAGCCTTGAAATCCACCGGCAGCTCCTGCTGCGGCAGATCCGTACATAAACCGATTATCTGTGTCATTTCATCGAGTTCTCTTTTGCATTCCCTGCAGCTTCTGACATGTTCATCAAAGGAAAGCCGCTCTTTGATATTTAATTCGTTATCAATATATGCACATACATTTTCTCTGAAATTTTTACAGTTTATCATCTTCAGCCCTCCTTTCACGTTATTTGACGTATTCCTCATTCAAAAGTTCCCGTTTTGATATCAATACATTTTTCAGTGCAAATCTTGCCCTGTTGATTCGTGATTTTACCGTGCCTGCCGGGCACTCAAGAACTCTTCCGATCTCATCATAACTAAGTCCCTGAATATCTCTAAGTGTAATGACAAGTCTTTGATCCTCAGGCAGACTATCAATGGCGCTGTTTATGATCTGCCGCAATTCCTTTTTTTCCATCAGTTCGTCCGGTAGTGGATCATCGCTCATGATCTGTCGCTGCATATCCCCGTCTTCAATATGTATTTCTTCATCAAGCGACAGAACCTTTCTATTCTTTTTCTTTCTTATTTCATCCAGACAGACATTGGTGGTAATTCTGTATATCCATGTCGACAAGGAGGATTGTTCTTTAAAATTGGAAATAGACTTGAAAATTCTGATCAGCGCTTCCTGAGCAAGATCACCGGCATCCTCATAATTGCCGATCATTCTGAAAGCCAGATTGAATATTTTCTTCTGGTAAGCTTCGATTAGCATCTCAAATGCAGCCACATCGCCGGCTTTTGATTTTTCAAGCAGAATCTGCTCATTACTGCTCATATATTTCCTGCTACCCCCTGCCTTGATTGTGAACCATTTAAATTATACATTAATTATTCGAATCTTTGTACTATAGATTTTTACAACTTTCCGTAAGGTTACACACCCACCCGGGTAGCTAATAGTCACTTTGCCGCATCGGGCCAGCATCGGACCCATGAATATGATGGAGGAGCGCATTTCCGCAGCCAGTTCCACCGGGATCTGTGTCTCCCTGATTACAGCCGAATTGATTGTAATTACGTCATCTTCTGTTTCTACCTTGCAACCGATTTTTCTTAATATTTCTATCATTACCTCCACATCTCTTAATCTGGGACAGTTCTTTACAATACTGACACCACCATTGAGCAATGAGGCAGCCAAAATTGGCAAAACAGCATTTTTGGAGCCTTCAACAACTATTTCGCCGCTGAGCCTGGCGCCACCTGAAACAACAAATCTGCTCATAAAAACACCTCGCACACGTAATATTTTATGCGAGGTTCAGGCAATGTGTTCAGATTCTTTCATAGTTGGAATATCGGGAAATATTCAGGAGTATGCCTACCTCCACAAGGAAGAACATCAATGATGTCCCACCCGAACTGAAGAATGGAAGTGAAACACCGGTCGGCGGTACTGAATTGGTCACGACAGCGATATTGAAAAGGCTTTGTACCGCTATAAGAGCGGTTATACCCGCAGCAATAAGACTACTGAAGGTGTCCGGTGCATGAACAGCGATTTTAATGCCGCGCCAGATAAATATCATGAATAGCAGCAGTACCGCGGCCACTCCGATATACCCCAGCTCTTCTGCAAGTATCGCAAAAATATAATCGTTTTGAGGCTCCGGAATATACAGGAACTTCTGCATGCTTTGGCCCAGTCCCCTGCCAAATAATCCTCCGGAACCTATTGCATAAAGCGATTGTATTGTCTGCCAGCCTTCCCCCTGTGGACTGCTCCAGGGATTCAAATAAGAGTTGATGCGCGGGGTCATATAATCGGTAAATGAAATGACCGCTGCCAGAACTGCCGCTACTGGTGCTACCAGTATGAGAAAATGCCTTATTTTCGCACCTGCTACAAATAGTATAATCATTGAAAGTGAAATCATAATGATTGTCGCACTCAGATGTGTTTCCAAAAGCAGCAGAAGTGAAATCAGGCCAACCACAAACAGATATGGCATCAAATCGCCAAAAAAAGAGTTGAGCGGCTTTTTTCGTTTTGACAGATTAAAGGACAGATATAGTATTAGTGCAAGTTTAGTCATCTCTGATGGTTGAAACGGTATGGAGCCGAAATTGATCCATCTCCGTGAACCGTTCACCTCATGGCCTATACCAGGTATCAACACAGCAATGAGTAATATTATACTCGCGCCCATCAGTGCCATAACAGTTTTTTTACCGTATTTACGGTAATCATAGTTCGCTGCAAGGAGCATTACTATGATACCCGCAAATGCAAACATCAATTGTTTCCTGATTATGTAGTAGGTATCGCCGTTATAATCCCTCTGAGCCGTTGGCGCACTTGCACTGAAGACCATTACAAGTCCCAGCGAAAGCAGGATCAGTACTGTTATGAAAAGCCAGAAATCAAATGGCTTTTTATCCTTCATCTTTTACCTCCATTATCCAGGGTACATTATACAGTCCTTCTATCATCCGGCAGTCATTCTGCCGCTCAGAAAAATTTGAATCTGAGTGTTGCAAAGCCTATAAGGCAAAGTACGATTGTGATAAGCCAGAATACGGTAACCACCTTGGTTTCCTTCCAGCCGGACAGCTCAAAATGGTGATGTATGGGCGCCATCTTAAAAACTCTTTTCCCTCTCAGTTTGAAGGAGCCTACCTGTATGATAACTGAGAGACTTTCCACAGCATAGATTGCGCCAACTACCAATAGGATCCAGGGCATTTTCATTACAACTGCTGCCGCTGAGACAACACCCCCCAATGCAAGTGAGCCGGTATCACCCATGATGACCTTTGCAGGATAGATGTTGAATGCGAGAAAACCTAAACACCCGCCTGCAGTGATGGAGCAAAACAGCTTGACAAAGTCCCATTCGCCTCTGACCATAGCCACAATCGTAAAGAAAACAGTCACGATCAGCGTGACGCCGGCAGCCAACCCATCAACGCCATCTGTCAAATTGACTGAATTGACAAAAAAGTACAATATAAGTACTATAAAAGGAATATAGAGCCATAAGGGAATTTCCCAAATAGCATCTATTCCAAGGAACGGAAGGATCATGCCCGTTCCGAGTGATGGATCCAAAGCAACATATAATGCAAAAGCCGCCGATACCAGAACCTGTCCGACTGTTTTCTGTCCGGCGCTCAGTCCGTCCTTATTTTTCTTTATCACCTTGATCAGGTCATCCATCAGTCCAATAATAGCAAAACCTATTGTGACAAGCAGCATCGGTATGATTTGCGGATACTTTGGCGCAAAATAAAGTGCAGTCAGTATCATCGGTATAATAAAAATCAGGCCGCCGATTGTAGGAATGCCCATTTTTTTCAAGTGGGTCGCAGGCCCGTCGTCCCGTATGGTCTGACCAAATCTCAATCGTTTAAGCAACGGTATTATGATCGGCCCCGCTATCAAAGACAGCAAAAATGTAGCTGCAAACGCCAGTACCTGTGGTGAAGTAAAAAAGTTGATCTCCAAATTCATTCCCCCGTATTTTGTATTTCATATCTTATCCCACTAGTCCATTTTCATTTTCTCAAGAATTTCCCGGACTACTTCACGTTCATCAAAATGGATCGTTCTATCGCTGAATATCTGGTAAGTTTCATGTCCCTTACCTGCCAGCACCAGCACATCTCCTGCTCCGGCACCTCGCATGGCGTGCCTTATGGCCTCCCGCCTGTCTCTGATGCATATATATTTTACGTCCTTGCCTTTTATGCCTTCTTCAATCTGTGCAATGATCGAATCAGGATCTTCAGTCCTTGGATTATCAGACGTTATCACCGTATAATCCGCCAGCCGGGCTGATATTGCACCCATCATCGGCCTTTTGGTCCTGTCCCTGTCTCCTCCGCACCCGAAAACACAAACCACTCTTCCCTCCGCATAATCTTTGACTGTTGACAGTATATTCTCAAGGCTGTCCGGCGAATGTGCATAATCTATTATAACACTGAAATTACGTCCTGTGTCCACCAATTCGGCCCTGCCCGGCACTTGCACGCGTTCGAGCCCCTTCTGTACGATCTCCTGCGGTATACCAAGCAGACCGCTTACGCCGGCTGACGCCAATGCATTATATACACTAAACCTGCCCGGAATATTTACTGAAAATTTCCCGCCATACCACGGCGAATCTATGTCGAACTCTACATTATGCGGCATTTTTATTATATTATGTGCACTGATGTCTGCATGTTCATCCAACCCGTAGGTCATTGTCATACATTCAGCCTCATCCAGGACCTTAGAGGCATATGCACTATCCAGATTAACAAGACCCCTTTTTGCCATCTTGAAAAGCTTGCACTTTGCCAATAAATACTCCTCCATGGAAGCATGCTCTCTCTCCCCGATATGATCCCTGCTTAGATTTGTGAATACGGCAGTATCGAATTCACAGGCGCCGACTCTCTGGAGTGCAAGTCCCTGCGAAGAAACCTCCATCACAACCTCTTCAACACCCTCTTCAGCCATTTCCGAAAACAACATCTGAAGCTCGAGCGATTCAGGGGTCGTATGTTCGGAGTACAGTTCCCTTTCTCCTATTCTTGTTCCAAGTGTCCCTATCAGGCCAACTTTCCGGCCTGCCGCTTCAAGTATGGCTTTTATCATAAATGTAGTAGTTGTTTTTCCCTTTGTACCTGTTATACCGATTAGTCTGAACCTTCCGGAGGGATGTCCGTAAAATCTGTCGGATACAAGTGCCAGTGCCTTACGAGTATCGTCCGTACGCATCACTGTTACATTTTCATTCATTCCTGTATCCTTTTGTACGATCAAAGCAACAGCGCCTTTTTTCATTGCTTCATATGCATAGTCATGTCCATCGGCTGTCATCCCGTCGATGCAGACAAACACATACCCTTTTCCAACCTTTCTCGAGTCATACGCTATGCCCTTTATCTCAATATCTCCCTCACCTTTTACATTTGTAATATTGAGTCCTCGGACCAATTCAGCCAATAACATTGCATGACCTCCTTGGGAATGATCAAATTCCCGGGATTATCAAATTACAGGGCACCCTTTTTCATAATCGGGTGTTCTCTTCCAAACCTCAGGTAGAGCAAATCTTCATCTGAAGCCAAAATGTTCACTCAACATTTTCCGTATTCCTGAAATCAACTTCTACCACCTGCCCCTTCTCAACCATGGTACCTTCTGCATACTGCTGCTTGAAAACTGTTCCGGTACCAAGTGCCTTAATATTGAGACCGATCCGGTTCAAAGCGTCTATTGCCTCCGCCATGGTCTTGCTCCTAAGGTCGGGCATTGCCACCGTCACCTGTTGCTCAGGTTTGTAGGTATACAGAATTACTACCGATTTTTCCGGAATAACAGCATCCGGCTTTGGCGTCTGTTCCACAACAATACTCTTATTGTTTCCATTTCCTTCTATTTTATAATTCAACCCTGCAGCTTTAAGCTTGCTGACTGCTTCTTCGACAGATAACTTGCGTACATCGGGAACATATACTTCCTTTGTCATTGCTTTCAAATCTTCTTCGGTATACTTGCGTTCAACCTGCATATAGTTCAATACGTCTTCCATGATCTTACCTGCAGTAGGCGCCGCTATCATACCGCCCATATAGGATTCGCCCTTCGGATCAAAAAGTACCACAAGTGTGATAATTTTGGGATCGTCTGCAGGAGCGAAGCCGCAGAACGATGCAATATGTACATCCTGCTGGGTGGTTTGTGAGGTTCCGGTCTTTCCTGCTATCCTGTAGCCTTTTACGTATGCGCCGTTTCCAGTACCATTTGGTGTTGAAACAACGCTTTCAAGAATTCCTCTTATCGTATCTGAAGTTTGTTTTGAGATGACAGTTCTTACAACCTCGGGTTCGTATTTTTTCACAACATTGCCGTCAGAATCGGTCAGCTCTTTGACCAGCCTTGGTTTCATGAGCTTACCGCCATTCACGACAGCTGTATAGGCTGTAGCAAGCTGTAATGGCGTAATTGTGAATCTCTGCCCGAAAGAAGCCACTGCCATGTCTATTTCCTTTGGTTTGGCCTGAAATATCGATTTACCTTCGCCCTTGAGCTCTATGCCGGTTTTGTCAAAGAACCCAAATGCCTTCACATAACTGTAAAAACGGTCTATTCCCAAGCTCTGTGCTACTTTGACAAATGCAGGGTTGCACGAATTGATCACTGCTTCCCTGAAAGTCTCAACGCCGTGTTCTCTGCCTTTTCTCCAGCAGTATATGGGTTTGGGCCAGCCTGTAACCTTTATCGGAAAGTCACTCGTGATCGTATCGGGAGTTACTATTCCTTCCTCCAGTCCCGCTGAACTTGTTATACTCTTGAAGGTGGAACCGGGCTCATAGGTATCAGAAATAGCTTTGTCGCGCCATACGGACTTACTCAATATATTTACCGTATCGGAACTACCCTCGACCCAGCTGGCTGCATCAAGTCCCTCGACATTTTTCGGAAGTGCATATGGATTATTCAGATCATAATCGGGTTTTGAAACAAGAGCAAGTATGTCTCCGGTTTTTGGATCTATCACAATTGCTACGCCTCCCTGCTTGACCTTGTAATCAGCGATCGCCTTGTCAAGTGTCTTGGAAGCCAGGTATTGTATGGTTTCATCAATCGTAAGGACAACATTGAGACCATCCTCTGCATCTATTCGTTTTTCAGTATCCAGCGGTATAGCTTCGCGTTTTGCGTCCACTTCGCTGAGTATCTTACCGGGTACGCCTTTCAGGTATTTTTCCATCACATCCTCAATGCCACCCTGCAGGCCCTGATTGTCGTTACCCGTGAATCCAAGGACATGTGAGGCAAGGTTGCTGTTCGGATAATATCTTTTCGCATCCTCATCAATATTGATTCCAACCGCCTTTTTATCCTGGATCCACTTCCTGACACTGTCCTCTGTTTCTTTATCCACTTTTCGTTTGATTGTGACATAATCTGTTTTCTTGGTGATGAGCTGTTTTATTTGATTTCTGTCCATAGAAAGGAGTGGTGCCAGACCGTCGGCAACTTCATCCGGCGTCAATTTTGAACTTTTACTTTTTATATCATTGGGACTGCAGGTGATTGTAGCTACTTGTACACTGATAGCAAGCTTTTTACCGTTTCTATCATAAATCGTTCCCCGGATGGGACTGATTATTCTGCCCCTGTTTTGCTGGACGAAGGCTTGTTTCTGAAGCTCTGTACCCTGGACGAACTGAATGAACGCCAGTCTCACCATTAGTACAGCTACAATAACCGCAAATGCAGCAAGCATGAAAATCAGCCTTTTTTTTACCGCCAGACTTGGAGCAGCCAAATTGATCCCCCCTGTAAATGATATACTATCCCACTTTAGTAATAAAAAAGACCATAGACCATGCAAAATACCATTTTACATTATCCACAGCCTATCTCCATGCAATCCCACTTATTCAAAAAGCCTTACCAACCCCGATACTTTGTAAATGAACGCCTTGAGAATACTTCCGCCGCCGTCTGCCTTGTTCTGTTCCTTCATTACAACAGTGTAATCGTTCCTGGGAACTTTTATGTATATAATTTGGCTTTTATCCGGCTTCTGCATACCAAGTCTGGTTTCCGCGCGCTCCTTTATTTCTGCGAGATCCGTCTGTGTCTCTAACTGGACCTTTAATATTGAGTTTTTATTTCTCAGCTCATTATAAATTATTTCATTCTTGTTGATATTATAACTTAGCTGTGTAACCAGAGCAAATCTATACATTACTGTAAGAGCGGCTACCAGTACTGCCAGAATCGACAATACGAGCTTGAGCTTAACTTTCCTGTTGTTTTTATATTGCTTTTTTGCTTTCAGTACGGAGTTCTTCTCATAAACATCATATGGCTCGAGCTGCCTTGTTTGTTCGACCTGCCTTGTTTGTTCAGCCTGTCTTGTCTGCTCAAGCTGTCTTGCAGTTGAACCCTGTACATATTCATAATCCTTTTGTTTCAATTGTATTCACCTCTGCAGTGATTTATGCAATACAGGAAAGTAATACCGGGGACTGCCTTATCGAGAGTCCCCGGTAAATCAAGGGCTGTTCGTTGACTAAAGTCAACTGCTCGCCCATGCATCCGAACCACTTGTTGCCTTGTCTTTCGTAAATGTTCACTTTCTCTTGTTCGTTTGTCTTTTGTAAGTTTTGTCTTTTGTAAGTTTTGTCTTTTGTAAGTTTGTCTTTTGTTCGTTTGTCTTTTGTAAGTTTGTCTTTTGTTCGTTTGTCTTTTGTAAGTTTGCCTTTTGTAAGTTTTGTCTTTTGTAAGTTTGTCTTTTGTAAGTTTTGTCTTTTGTAAGTTCTGTCTTTTGTAAGTTCTGTCTTTTGTAAGTTTTGTCTTTTGTAAGTTTGTCTTTTGTTCGTTTGTCTTTTGTAAGTTTTAGCTTTTGTAAGTTTTGTCTTTTGTTAGCTTTCTCTTTTGTAAGCCTTTTCTTTTGTTTGTTTTATCTTTAGTAAATTTCCTTTCCTCTGCTTTTACTCTTTCGTATATTTCTTGCTTGTCCAATGTATATTAAAATTTAATCTTTAGTTACCGTATCGTATTCAACCTTTTGCGCTGTCCTGAGCTTTGCACTGCGTGATCTTGGATTCTGTGCCAGTTCTGTTTCTGAAGGCAATATGGGCTTCCTCGTCAGCACCTTCAGTTCCGGCTTCTTCCCACATATGCATACCGGAAATGACGGCGGGCATGTGCATGGCTTTTCTTTTGTATGAAACTCATTCTTTACTATTCTATCCTCCAGCGAATGGAAGGTTATTACACTGAGTCTGCCCCCTGGCTTTAATACTTGTACAGCGTTTCCCAGCCCTTCCTTTAGTGCGCCCAGTTCGTCATTCACTGCAATCCTTAATGCCTGAAAAGTCCTTTTTGCAGGATGCGGTCCTTCGCGCCTGGCTTGTGCCGGAATTGCAGCCTTTATGATTTCAACCAGTTGTCCTGTCGTTTCAATTCTTCTTTCAACTCTGGCCTTTATGATGAATGAGGCAATTCTTGCCGCCCAGTTCTCTTCACCATACTCCCTGAGGATATCCTTAATCGTCTTTTCATCATATGTATTGACTATCATTGCCGCGTCAAGTTTTCCTGTTCTGTCCATCCGCATGTCCAGCGGTGAATCCTGCATGTAACTGAAGCCGCGTTCCGCTTCATCAAGCTGGTGTGACGATACCCCGATGTCAAGCAGTATGCCGTCCGCTCCTTCAATCCCGTGGCTTTTGAGAAGCTGCGGTATGTTCCGGAAATTACCTTTTATCAATATCAGTCCTGCATTTCCCTGCTCCTTGCGAAGTCTTTCACCCGATACCTCAAGTGCAAAATCATCCTGGTCGATACCGACAAGCGTACCCTTGTCCAACTTTTTGATAATTTCAAGTGAATGTCCCGCACCTCCAAGTGTGCCGTCTATATAAATACCATCACTTTTTATATTCAAGCTTTCCATGCATTCATCCAGCAAAACCGGTCTGTGGTTAAAATCCATCAGTTTCCTCCCAGCACATTATGAAAGATTTCAAATACCAAGCTGCCCCATCGTCTCGGCAATATTATCCGGAGCAAAAGTATCCTTCTGCATGTATGTTTCCCACTTGGCTCTGCTCCATACTTCTGCCCTGGTACCTACTCCGATGATAATGATATCTTTTTCAAGGCCGGCATATCCCCTTAATTCCAGTGGAACAAGTATGCGGGAATTACCGTCCAGTTCACAAACTGATGCACTTGAGAAGAAGAACCTGGTAATGTCACGTGCTTTGATGTCTGAAAATGGCAGTGCCTTTAGTTTAGTGTATATCTCATCCCATTGTTCCATGGAGAAAATGAAAAGGCATTCTTCGAGGCCTTTTGCTATCATCAATTTCAACTTGATATCATCCCTGAAGGCAGCAGGAATAATTACTCTGCCTTTTGGATCTATCGTGTGTTGAAACTTACCATAGAACAAGATTTTCACCTCTTATTTGTTCACATCAAACCACTTTGTCCCATTTCTAACCACTTGTCTCTATTTTAGAGCAAAAATTAATAATAATCAAGATGCAAATTGAATTATTTATTGAAGATAGGTAAATGGTCCTATAAAATATAGAAAGAGAACATAAAAAAGGACAAAATGAAAGGGACCGTACCTGCTATCTTTCGAACAAAACAGGAAACGTCCCTTAATATATGATCTGTGCCGTATGGCTATACCTACCTATTGCGAGCTGTTGAAAATAGCCTTCCTTCGCCTCATTGACACACTTAACAGTATACCGACATTCAGGAAATTCGTAATCAGCGAACTGCCTCCCTGGCTGATAAACGGAAGCGGTATGCCTGTTACCGGAAGTACGCCGATACACATGCCGATATTTTCAATAAAGTGAAAGCCGAACATGGAAGCTATACATATAACCATGAATGATCCGTAGGCATCCCTCGAATTCATTGCTATATGCATGCACCGCAGCAGGATGAAGAAAATAATCAGTATGACAACCATTGAGCCAATAAAGCCCAATTCCTCACCTATGACTGAAAAAATAAAATCGTTCTGCTTTTCCGGAACATTGATCGTACTTACAAGCGGACTGCTATTCTGAGTCTGCAAGCCATGATACAAGCCCTTTCCCCAGAGTTGCCCGGAACCAATCGTCATCTTTGAGCGAAATACCTGAAGACCGGCCCCCTGCAAGTCCATTTCCGGAAACATGAAAGTAAGTATCCTGTTTTTTATATGAGGGAATTTAGCTGGTATGACAATAAACCATAATACAGGTGCAAGAGCGACAAATGACCCCAAAGCTATGACAAAATACCGGTATGGTATACCGTAAACGAAAAGCAAAACGATAAAGGAAAAAATGAACACCAGTGCTGTGCCGACATCGCGCTGCAGAAATACTAATATGATTGGCATAGCACTATAAAAAAGCAGCTTTCTAACATTTCTGGCGGTGTCCTGACCATCCTTCAGCCGTTCAAAAAACACAGGGATTACGACTACAAATGCCACCTTTGCAAGTTCAGAGGGCTGAAAAGCACTGATAATAGGAACAGGAAGCCAGCTTTTACTGCCATTGACCTCCTTGCCTATGAACAATACTAGAACAAGAAGTATAATACTGAACACATAGAGTAATATCCCAAGTGTTTTGAAGTCCTTATAGTCAATCATGCATATCATAATACAGAGTACGACGCCAATAACCAGACAGATCAGTTGCTTCAGCCATACATCCGTCATTGCGGCTTCCCCGATTGCACTTCTCAATACGATTATCCCAATGACCGACAATAATAAAATTGCAGTAAAGAGCGGATAATCGAATAGCTTTACATAATTTGTACCCTTGGTCTTCTCAACAAAATACATTACATCCACCCTTGTGGTAACTAGATTGTTAAACTGCCAGTCCTTCAGTATTATTGAAAGTGTCCTACTGGATACGTGTCCGTTGAGCATACCTGTGGAAAATGACAATAAGCTTGTCCAGCCGAAGGCTAGTCTCATATATCTCAGTAAAACCGGCATCAGAATCAATCAATTTCCCAAGTTCTGATTTTATTGCTTCTATTTCTGCTTTTATCTCCTGCAATTCCACTCCTGCTACTCCTTCTCCTCTGCCGAATCTACTGACACATCCTCTGTATTATCAGGCTCGGCATCCTCAGACCCTTCTTCGTTTTCCGGGATGGAGCCTCCATTTTCTTCTGCTATATCAAAGTGATGTCCAGCATTTTCCTCAGGCTTTTCTTCTTCTTTCATCTTCATCAACAGCGAGCCATACTGGCTCTGGCCAAGGTCAACCGGCTCCGCATCCTCCGCCTTCTTTTTCTTGGCACGCCTGTATATAAACAATGCAGTGAACAATATCACAAGAAGCAGCGACAGCATTTGAGACACTCTCGCACTTACACCCACCATCAGGCTGTCCGTCCTCAGGCCCTCAATCAGAAATCTGCCTGCACCATATAGAATGAGGTAAAGGAAAAGTACTTCTCCTGTGATTTTCTTCTTTTTTCTGAATTTTGCAAGAAAAAGAAAAACCGCAAAGTCCAGCAAGGATTCATACAGGAATGTAGGGTGCACGCCAGCTTTTAAAAGATCTGTGTTTTGTGACACGCTTATCAGGTAATCATTATAAATATCACCATTCATACGCCAGGGCAGAGTAGTCATTGTTCCAAATGCTTCATGATTAACAAAATTGCCCCAGCGTCCGATAGCCTGTCCTAAAGCAAGATATGGAACGCTAAAATCAAGCAGATGTAAAAACGGTATTTTTTTATACTTTGCGAAAAACCATGCTACGATAAACGCACCGATCACACCGCCGTATATAGCCAAACCACCGTTCCTGGTCATGAATATTTCCCAGAGATTATCCTTGAACTGATCCCAGCTGAATATGACATAGTACAGTCTGGCACCAATAATAGCCGCAGGTGCGGTAAACAGTACAAGATCAAGAATGTCATCCTGCTTGATGTCGTATTTTTTGCAGCTTTTCATTGCAAGAAGTACCGCTGCTAAAAATGAAAGAGCGATAATGATGCCATACCAGAATATTTTTACACCGAATATCTGAAATGCCCAAGTATTGATATTAAAATTCAAACCCCACAAGCCCGGAAATTGTACATTCATCTCTACCCCTCCTAAACGGGTCTTATCACTGAAAGAGCCAGGTTTTCCGAGTTAAAATGCTCTTTGAAAACCCCGTTTACAACCTCAAAAGTAATTCTATCATAAACCTCTAAATAGTCAAACATATTCACGCCTTTAAAATATACCGATATAAATGTATGTGAAATTTTTTCCACAGAGTTGAACTGTCTCATATACCTGCCAAGCATGGATCTGCGGAGCCTTTCATAGGTCTGGGGGTCAAGCCCGTTCCTTTTTGTCTCCTCCACCATTTGGCAGAACCTGTCCTTCACCTTCAGTGGATCCGGCGATTCTCCCCCCAACATGGAAAAAGCATATCCCTGCTCAATCGTATAATCAAAATCAAAGCTGGAATTCAACAGGCCTTCACTGTAAAGCTGCTCATAGAAATCGGAGCTTCTGCCCGCGAGCATGTCCAGAAGCAGCTTCACGGCCACCTCGCGCATCAGTGCATCTGTGCCTTCACCTCTAAAGAGGTTGTCTCTGTAGCCCATCTGGAATATTGGAACAGATACCGCAAGTGACTGTTCAGCATAATTTTTATTCAGAACATCAGGCTCTTTTGGCAATACTCTCTTTATCCCGGGCTGTGCATCTTTTTTTTCGAGAGCAGCTTCGACCTTGCTGAAAACACTTTGCGGATCGACATCGCCAACTACAAGGATCACCATGTTTGAAGGATGGTAAAACGTATTATAACACTTATAAAGCAGTTCCCTGTCAATTTTGCTGATGCTTTCCGCCGTACCTGCAATATCAATTCTTACAGGCAGCTTGCCGTAAAACGCGCCCAGAAGATTAAAAAACGCCCGCCATCCGGGATCATCCTGATACATCATGATCTCCTGACCGATGATTCCTTTCTCCTTCTCCACGCTCTCCTGGGTTATATAAGGGTTCTGTACATAATTGAGAAGCAGGTCCAGATTTTCTTCAAACCTGTCGGTGCAGGAAAATAGATATACTGTTTGGTTGAAACTTGTATACGCATTTGGACTGGAGCCGAGCCTGGAGAATTTCTCCATCACACTGCCGTCCTTCTGCTCGAAAAGCTTGTGTTCAAGGAAATGTGCGATTCCGTCAGGTACAAGGGTAGCCTGGCTCTCGCCCGGTATGATGAATTCATTATCGGTAGAACCGTAATGTGTGGAAAAAGTCGCATATTTTTTCGAATAGCCCTTCCTTGGTATGACAAAAGCCTTGAGGCCGCTGCTGTGCTGATACTGAAACATTGTTTCCCCGGCTTTGTCGTAATTGATTCTGTCAATATTCATCTGTCAGACTCCTTTCCCTGTTGTTCCGGTGCAGTCAGGAAATATACCGTGTCAAGCTCAATACCTGCTGCGATCGCTGCAATCTCTTCCCTGGTAACATTTTTAATCTTTTCGATCATATCATTAAAATTATCATTCGTACCTGCAACTGTCTGGCTGAGATAGAAATCAACAATATTCATCTGACTGTCACCCAGTGATTTCAACCCGGTCTCCATCGACTTCATTGCAGCTTCGATTTCCTGCTCGGATATCATTCCATTTTTCATCTCTTCGAGCTGCTTTAGAATGATTTCAAGTGCCTTTCCCTTGTTTTTGAACTCAATGCCGCTGCTTACAACCATTAGTCCTTTGAATTTCTCTAATCTGGAGTACGAATAATAGGCAAGACTCGCTTTTTCTCTGACGTTTTGGAAGAGCTTTGAATGGATTCCTCCCCCGAGAACGCCGTTATATACCATCAATGCAGGGAGTCTCCTGCTGTCCGGCTCGATATTTGTCCTGAACCCAAGACATAACTTCCCCTGGGTAATGTTCATCGTCTCATTCACTTGTTTCGGTTTTATGTTCTGCTTTTTGGAAAATCCGTTTACCAGAGGTTTTAAATCCCTTCTTGCCATTTTGGCAAGGCGCTCCTTCACTATTTCCACATGCCTGTCACTGATGTTTCCTGCCAGATAAACCTGCAATGGGAATGTTTCCAGTACCTCATGGTAATGTTTGGTGATATCGTCCGAGGTAATAGAATCAAGATCCTGTGCATAGCCATAATCATAAATACCGTAAGGTTCGCCGCTGCAGACCTCCTCCAGGCATCTTTCAACACTGTATTGCATTTTGTCATTGACCCTGCTCTCAATCAGCATCCTCAGTTTATCCTTCTCCTGCATCAGGTAATCGTCCTTGAACCGGTTATTCTCAAAAGCCGGTTTTGTTACGATGTTACAAAGCAGGTCAAATGCTGCTGTAAATGAATCTGTTCCATCCGGTATATATTCCTGTGATAAAAATTCCGTATAGAATTGAATAAGATGCCTCTCCCCTTTTTTAGTCACCCCACAGTCGAAAGAAGCTCCATAAAGCATTTCCAATTGCATTGCGATATCCCTGGATCTTGGGTACGCTTCACTGCCGCGTCTCATGACAGCGGGCAGCAATGCATTTTTCGTAACATTTTCCCGTGTCAGATTATCATGAAAAAAGAAATTAATGCTGCTGGTTTTGAATTTATCCACGTTGATCCTGTAAATGTCGATACCTTTAAACGAGGCTATTTTAATAGCCTGTTCAGCAATAGAAATCCGCTCCATCCATACCTTCCTTTCAATGCCCCTGATTGCGATATATTTGAATTTTGTGTTGTTGAACTATTCATCATTATTAGTATAATAAATATACCATGTAATATTCAATATCTGGAAGAAATAAAAGCTGAATTGAATCCCCGCAGAAGTATCAATAATTTAAGTGAAGTCGGTAATAATAAAGACATGCTTAACGGATAAAGATTTATCCGTTAAATGACGGGAGGAACCTGCATGAGATATAGTTCGGGAAGGAAATATCCAATCACACAGTTGAAAAAGGGGGTACAAACAAAAAATCAGGAAAGGGTCCTGGATCTAAGTATTGCAACTGCAGCCGGACTTCTGGCGCTGGTTTTTGCCGAGGGATTGATCTTAGGCTATATTTGCCATAAGCACCCAAATAAATGGAAGTAACAACCCGGCCGGATAAAAACGTGGCAAAGTTGACATTGATTACACTTGTTGTTAAAAATCCGTCATTCGTATCCGATATATAGTATTGGAATAAAATACTTTCTTTATCGCTACATGGAGGATATACGATGCCGATACAACTGCAGGACACCGCAGGCTTGCTTTCGTCAATAATAGTCCTATGCTTTTCCTTTTGTATTCCAGTTTTGACCATGTGGTTCAGAAAAGCGGATTTTCTGCCCAAAATGCTCGGATACTCCTTTATACCGCTTTTTGCATATAGCTTCATCGCCTTACTGGTAACTGATTATAAGTTTTCGGCTGTTCTGTCGCAGACTGCCGAGCCTCTTCTGTTGCTTCTTTTTATCCTGATATTCACTGGCTCGCACAATAAATGGAGTACCTCGATTTCCACTTCCGGAATTGTATCGATTCCTGTGATCCTTGCCATAACAGCATTGGCATCAACGGCAGCATGTACCCTTCTTTCCCTGACACTGACTTCCGTCTCTGTTTCGGTTGCCGCCTCGGTTATAATCCTGTATCAGTTAAAAAATAAAAGGGGAGAATTGAACCTCCTGTTTTGGGCGATTCTTCCTTTTATGGCAGCAAGTCTTGTTCAGTATTATCTGACATCCGGAATATTTATATTCGCGGTACCTCTGTTAAAGCTATCTTCTTATACCCTTATGCTCCTCTATTTTTATCAGGCTCTTTACATATCGTACCTGGTAAAAGTTGGAGAAGCGGAGAAAAAGCTGGCTGCAATCAACCGTTCCGTTGAATATGAAGTAAAAAAGAGAATGATAGAAATTGAAAAAGTAAATCAAAATCTTGTAAACATATCGAAGACGGATTCCATGTCAAAAGTGTTGAATAAAACTGCGATAATGGATTCGATCGACAATATGATCAATGCAAAGCCTGGAACCGAGTTCTCTATCATAATGTTCGATATCGACAATTTTAAAACAATAAACGATACGTATGGTCATGTCATCGGGGATAAATGCATCAAGATGCTTGCCGCTACTGCCAGAAACAATATCAGGGATATAGACCTGATCGGAAGGTACGGCGGTGATGAATTTGTTATTGTATTGCCTGGAACGGCAGCGGAGCCGGCAGTTACGATCGCCGAACGCTTCAGGCAGCGCATTGCGGCATCCGATTCGCCTCACTATACCGTTTCAATCGGCATCGCATCCTATCCGGCGGACGGACAGGATGTGAAATCCCTTATAGAAGCCGCTGACGAAGGCTTGTACCGTTCAAAACGAAAGGGCAGGAATGCCGTATCACATAAGAATTTCCACTAGGAGTTTCCGGGTGGACTCCTAATACACTGTCAACACTAGAACATCTTGCTTTCTCCGGCATTAGCCAAAGAATTCCGCCCCCAGCGGGAATACATCAGTTCGGAAAATGCAAATAAAAATAGCAGAGTACTATTCAGAATAAATACTGTCCCAAAGGGAAATATGCCGTTTATCAAAATCGTACATCCCATTCCCACTATTTTTCCTATATTGGATATGATATCATTTGCCCCTGATACCCTCGCCATGAAACTCTTTTGTGTTATCGTCTGAAACCTTGCCACGAGCAGTATGCCGCATACAGCAATCACAGTCCCTTCTATGGATTGCAGCAGCAGTACACCGGCGAAGTTTGTGACAACGGCGTAAAGTGCCCAAATGATTGATACGATACACAGTCCGATGAAGAAAAGCCTGCCGTCACGCTTTTTAAAATATTCTCCGAGGTATTTGAGAAAAAACATTGCCAGAAGGTTCGTTCCATAATAAACAGTTATCATCATGCTCCATCCCCTGGCTGTCACCTTGAGTACATCAAAAGCGTATGGATAAAATGAGAGATTGACTGAAATCGTACAAAAGCCTGTTACCAGACCTATCAGCAGCAATGCTTTGATATCCGGTGCTGACAGGCAATATCGAAAACCTTTTCCCAATTCTGCAGCCAATGTGTGGTGCGCGCTTCCCTCTGCTCCAGGGCGTGCAATTCCATTTACATTACTGCATCTGCCCTTCGTGAAGGTCTTTGTATAGATGGCACCCGCAGCCAATGTCATAATGCACGAACACAGACAGCAAAAACTTGCGGCAATTATCGCGGGAGCGGTTCCATAAATGTCTGTCATAAATCCTGCCGCCAAAGGTCCGACCAGATATGCGGCACCTGATACTCCGGTGAGAAGCGAATTGGCGCTCAGAGCCCCCTCCCTTCCCGTCATTCCAAGCACGAACTTTCTTCTTGAGGGGCTGTAAAACAAATCAAAAAATGATAAAAGAATTAATAGCAGATATACATGTACAACATTATTCACCAGAAGGAACGTTGGTACCGTTAAAAACCTTACAAAATCTATCAGTACCAGTAATCGTCTTTCATTGTTCCTGTCCCCGAGGACCCCTGCGAACGGAGAAGCCAGAATACTGGGAAGTGTGGAAAATGCAAGTCCGATAGCTGCTTCCATACCTGAGCCTGTGAGTTTGAATATCAGTATGGTCACTGCGATGAATCTGAAGGAATCACCAAGGTTTGAAATTCCCTGACCTGCAAGATAAAATGGAAAAGCCCTGCCGCCCTTGCTCTGCATTCTGTCAGCCCCTGAAAAGCGTTTACTATGATGATATTCAGTTGACAGACGTTTATGCATCAGGCTCATCATTCAGGATGCATGGGCGAGCAGTTGGCAAGGTCAACAACCAGACCCGGGCATGGACGAGCAGTTAATAAAGGTAAACGACCAGTCCCGGTTCAGGGAAGGACCTGCGAAGTTACTGTCCCTTTTCAACCAGATGCGGCATTGGTTTATAATCGCTCATTCCCATATACTTGACATTGACACTGTTTCCGCTTGTAACTGTGATCCAGGACTTCACAACTGCTCCGTCCATGCCCTCAAGCACCTGCTTTTGCTCATCGGCGCCAAGATGAGGATTGACACTGTATTTCACCGGAGCCTTTCTGATTTCAACCACTTCATGCTTCCATTCGACAGCAGGTGCCGGCCTGCTTCCATAGAAGGCCATGTATAATGTATTATCTATTCCCTGTGCCCATATCATTATCTTGGAACCCGTATCATTCAAAAAACGTATATCCTTTGAGCCGAATGCTACTGTAGCGTCCTGACCGTACGGCACATATGGGACAGGCATACTGTGATTGTGACGTTCCACTATTTTCAGATTCGAAGCCACTGCTACATTATAGAGTGTAGAGGCTATTTTGCATACACCACCGCCGATTGTCGTCGTAAGTGTCGTCCCTATATAGGTTGGTCCCTTTTCAAAACCTTTTTCCTCTGTGTACGGGCCGATGGCGGCATTTTGTGAAAATATGGCGCCCGGCTTGATTACGATTCCTGCAAGAAGGCTCGCTGCCAGATGTACATTATATTCCTCCCCCGGTAAAGGATCCTTCAGCACAGTCCGATACGCACCCAGAAGTACATTTGTATCATTCCGCAGTCTCGCTTTTAAAAATTCCCTGTCTTTTTCCCATGGAAGCTCGGTTTCGGGTCCAGATACAAGGTCCAGACTGATTCCTTCCCGTATAATACCCTCCGTTCCGGAAATCAGGATGCATGGGCAAGCAGTTGATACAGTCCCCTCCTCAATGGCATCCTCTTTATTCAAAACAGAATGCATGTCCATGCAGTTGACACAGTCAACGGCCGTCCAATGCGATGCTGATACCGTCACAGGTATGATAGCCGCAAGCAAAGCTATAGCAATTGTTTTCATTATTATTTGTTTTTTCATGCAAATATTATCTGCGTGGTAAATAAAAATACACTGCAAAATTTATTCCAGTACTAAAAAAGGTCTCCGATTCATATTGTCTCATTGAAAGGGTTCAGGTAGGAAAAAATGGTAAAAAAAACCGGAGGCGGCAAAAATATGGTTGTGTTTCTTTCATTGTTCGGAATGGTCTGTTGGGGCATTGCACCGGTTTTTGCCAAGGTTGCGCTGAAAAGCATCGATCCCGTGGCGGGACTTGTTCTTCGCACAATATTCGCAGCCAGCGTGGTTTCAGGCTGGGTGATCATCAGCGGCAGCTTCTCCAAGGTCAGCGCAATACCAGCCAGCGCCTGGTGGCTTATAGGCATTGAGGCGCTTCTTGCAACACTGGTTGGAGATCTGGCGTACTATGCTGCGTTGAAAAAGGGTGATGTGTCACTTGTGACCATAATAATGTCCAGTTCTCCGCTGATAACAATTTTGTGCGCCGTATTGTTCCTGGGAGAGCAGATCAATATGATGAGACTGGTTGGAGCAGGACTGGTGATTGCAGGCATTATATTAATTGTATAATTGATAAGGGACGCTCCGTTAAATCGATTTCAGTGCAGAACATCCCCTTTGATCACCATATAGGACATGCTCACTTAGCTTCCCAGCACCCTGATATAATCCACCTTCGGGTCTGATGTTCCCTGCAGCTGGCATCGCTGTTCCTTCAGCAGTTTTATGTAGTCAACCATGTCGGAAGTAATCCTTTCACCCAGGCAAATGACCGGAATACCAGGCGGGTATGCCATTACCATCTCTCCGGCTATCTCTCCGGCTGCATCCCCAAGCCTGACGGATTTCTTCGCATTGTAAAAAGCATCTCTCGGCGATATGATCATCTCGAGACTGTCAGGCATTGACACCACATTAGCCGGCGTATCCATATTACTGACCAGGGATAGTTCCTTCAAAGCGCTTACAAGAGCAGCCGCATCCTCCCTCCTGTCACCAAGCGATATGATTGCAAGAATATTATGAAAGTCGGACATCTCAACTTGTATGTTAAATCTCTCCCTCAACATCGCTTCAACCTGATAGCCGGTGTAACCCAACCTTTTTATGTTTATTCCAAGCTTTGTCTCGTCAAAATCCGCACAGCCGTCTTTTCCGATCAGTTCCCGGCCAAAAGCATAAAGTCCGTCCATTGCATTGATTTCATTCCTTGCCCATCGAGCAATACCCAGGGTCTCCTCCAGAAGTTCCTCGCCGTTCACTGCAAGCTGCTTTCTGGCGATATCAAGAGAGCACATCAACAGGTAAGAGGCGCTGGATGTAAAAGTAAGTCCCAGAGACTGCTTTATCCTGTCCTGAGTTATTAAACCTCCGCGTGAAAGAAGCACAGAGCTTTGTGTTAACGACCCACCGGTCTTGTGTATGCTCGCTGCGCTCATATCGGCTCCGACTTCCATCGCCGTAAGCGGAAAATCATCATGGAATGACATATGTGCTCCATGGGCTTCATCAGCCAGAACCGCCATACCATGCATATGCGCCACTCTTACAATTGATTTGAGATCTGAAGTCATCCCGTAATAAGTAGGATTTATCACAAATACGGCTTTTGCGTGGGGATTTTGTTTGATCGCTTTTTTAACGTTGTCCACTGAAACGCCCATTGCGATGCCAAGCTCTGCATTGATTTCCGGCTGTATGTACACTGGCATCGCACCACTGAGTATAATGCCTCCTATAGTAGATTTATGGGCATTCCTGGGTATGATTATCCTGCTGCCCGGTTCACAGGCGCTTAGAATCATTGTCTGTACGCCGGAAGTAGTGCCGTTTACGAGAAAATAGGAGTGATCTGCTCCAAAGGCGTGTGCCATAAGCTTCTGGGCTTCCATAATGACACCCGTTGGATTGTTTGCATAGTCCAGATCCTCCATGCCATTTACATCCATCCTGAGCGTCATTTCCCCAATGTAATCAGTTAACTCCCGAAGACCTCTCCCCTGCTTGTGCCCGGGAACATGGAACGGTACGACATCATCATCGATATATTTTCTTACCGCATCAAATAACGGAGTTCTGTTCTGGTTGATTCTCACCCGTCAATCACCTTTAACTGCACGGCAGGAAATAACCGACGCCATACAGCGAATTCATCCGTGTATTATATGGCAGAAGAGCTGCAACCTGTGCATATCCATCAACACATCACCTTATGCGAAAAAGCTGCCCATTCGGACAGCCTTTACAATTTCCTGTAATATTTTTTTATCCCCAATTCTATTCAAATAATTATTTATATCCCAATAATTATTCGTACCTCAACGATTCTATCGGATCCAGATCCGCCGCTCGCTTGGCCGGATACACTCCAAAAATCAAGCCCAGTGCAACTGATCCGAGGAAGGCCATGGTAATGACCTTCACATCCACAATTGGCGGAATCTTTATCAGCGCAGATATAATACCTCCGGCGATAATACCAAGTGCTATTCCTAAAAGCCCACTTAACCCGGTCATGATAATAGACTCTGTTATAAATTGCAGGATGATGTCCTTCTTCTGTGCGCCAAGAGCCTTTCGGATGCCGATTTCACGTATCCTTTCCGTGACGGAAACCAGGAGTATGTTAACAATACCTATGCCGCCGACAAGCAGCGTGATAATGGCTATAACAAGCAGTACCGAGGAGATGACCCCCAATACATCTGAAAATGCCTTTTGCATATCGGCAGAATTCTGAGCCATGTATACATCACTGCTGCCATGCTTCATTTCCAATCCCTTTACGATCCTTTTGCCCACATCCTGCAGTTTATTCTTATCCACAAGGGACACCATAATTCTCTCAAGTTTGTCACTATTGGGGTATAAGGACTGGACAGTGGTAATAGGCATATAAACGAAAACAGGTATCAGATCGCTGCTATACATGCTTCCGAATAAATCATCACCGCTTTTTATCACGCCAATAATTTTTAAGTCAACCGAACTTCCGGATGGAATCTTCAGTGAAATCTTCTCTCCAACAACTTTCTGACCCGCTTTAAAATATTTTTTTACAAAGGACTCATTTACAATAACCACCTTTGTTTGTGCAGAAATGTCAAACTCATTAACAAATCTTCCTTCTGCCATCTCTATCAGTTCAAAGCTTCTGTATTGAGAAGAAACGCCAAAGATTAATGCATCTTTTGTCTTGGTATCTATTCGAAGGTTGCCACTCCTTTGCAGATATGTAGCGATATTCTTGATTTCCGGCGCAATCTTTTTTGTTTCTTCCATATCTTCTAACCGTAGCCAGTCTTTTTTGTCAACATTCATATTTTTATATGTAATTGTTATGATATTGGCGCCTATTTTTTCAAACTGGCTGTTCATGTAAGCTTGAGCCGCACTTCCCAGAGCCATAATGGTTATGACTGAGAATACGCCCATTACGATACCAATCATTGTCAGTATCGATCGAAGCTTGTTTGCTTTCAGGCTGTCAAAAGCCTGTTTGAAGCTTTCGGAAAAGTTCATCAGATCAACCTCTATTCTTTAAGCCATTTTCTCTGCCGCGAACAATTATTTACCGGATTCGGACAATTTCACCCGGGAACCGTCCTTGTATGCCGGCTGAGGGTCGATTACCACGAGGTCACCTTCCTTCAGGCCTTCCAGTATTTCAACATTCATATCGGAGTTCAATCCGACAGTTACTTTCTTCTGCATCATTGTCATGGTTTTCTCATCAACCACAAAGACCATATTATTGTCGTCCTTGTCAGGAGTTATGGCTTCCATGGGTGCCAGTAAAGCATCCTTCCTATTGACGGTGGATATCTCACATGTCACATTCAGGCCGGGTTTCAGAATATCACCTGCATCATTTACGGTTATCAGCACTTCCACGACTGTTTCGTTTCCACTCGAAGTCGTATTTACGACGGCTACAGGAGATATACTTTTCACAGTACCGTTAACTTCCCTGCTTTTGTCGATCGCATCACCGGTAATCCTGACTTCCTGACCTGCTGCAACACCTTTGATGTCAAATTCCTTGACCTTGGCTCTGATCTGCAGCTTATCCGGGTTGATGATCCTGTAGGCCGGCTGCACACTGCTCGTAAATGCATCCTCCTGCACGCCAAGACTTGCCACGACACCGTCGATCGGGCTGGAGCAATCATTTTTTATTGTATTTATCTTCTTTTCCAGATCGGATATCTGAATATCCATTACTTTCAAATTGTCTACGCCTGAGCTTTTTGAGTTATTTCTGCTCTCTACGGCAGTATTGTAAGATAATTTAGCATTCTGCAAGCCGTTCATACCTGAGTCCGCCTCTGTAAAGGCCTTTTCAGACATATCAAGATCAGCTTTGGAAATAGCGCCCGCCGCGTATAAGGCTTTATTGTCCTCATAGGTCTTTTTTGAATCATTATAACTGCGTTCCGCCGCCTTCAGGTTGTTTGAAGCCCTCTCAACTTCCACATCCAGTGCCTTTGAATCAACTGAAGTTTGCTGAGCTGTTCTGTTGAGCTTCAGTGTTTCAAGCTGGGAATTCAAGTCGTCCAGGTTTACTTCGAACAGCTGCTGGCCCTTGGAAACCTTTTGCCCCTCAACTACAAGCACTTTGCTCACTTTGAGTGGAGTATCGAAATAGATTTCCTCTTTATCAACCTCTTCAATCTTGCCATCGGATGATATGTATGACGAAATATCACCTTTTTCAATCTTAGCTGTTTTGACTATAACTGCGCTTCCACCGCCAAAAGCGGTGGAAGATCCTGTTGCCTTTGTGATTCCGATCGCTGCAAATCCTACTGTAACCACAGCAACTGCAAGTCCGATAATTACCTTTTTATTCATTTTTCATCCTCCAAATGTCTGCAATTCAAGGTTATTCTATATCTCAATTAAACGAGGCTTTGCATAACGGATGCCCCTGCCACACTTATAATTAATCCAATAAGGAATACTACGCCAACTGCTATATAAACATTTCTCTTCTTCAGCTTACTTACGACAGCCAATCCTATTGCAATTACTACATAATACCATATGGAAAATATGTCCATACCTTTTAGCAAGCTGTAAACAACAGTTCCCACCGAGTCAGGAGATACCAATGTGGCAAGGCTTGTCAGAGAAGGATTTACAAGAAGACTTCCTGTAAAAAAAGAAACTATCAGTATTAATAAAATATATGCGGAAGATATTACATAAGCATAACCCGTTACTGACATATAGGCTTTGAATTTGCCCTCGCCGCCCATTATTTTCAATATTGCAAAAAATACTAGCGTTATGAAAAGCCACATAAAAAGCATTGTAAACGGAGCAGCAATAATTCCTAATTTAGCGTTCATGGGCAGAGTTTGTTCAATCATCGCAGGAGTAATCACCTGCCCCGACAATGATTTGGTCAAGCCAGCCTGTGCCAGTGCCTGAGTACGCAGCATATCTGTGTAAAGCGGCATTCTGAGAAGGTATAGGGCATCCATGGATATAGCGGATAAAATCAACGCAAACAATACACGGGGCTTTTCAGCCAGACTTGCCATCAATTTTCCTGGAGAAGTAAACACCCATAGTATCCTTTTTAGGAAACTTGGCTGTTCACTCGGCATTTCTTCATTAATTCGGCTCACTTGAATTTCTGACATACTCTCATCCTCTTTCCAAAATATTTATTCACAATTGCTTCAAACCTGCAATTGTTCCAACCATATGGATCATAAAAGCCTATTATACAGCTTCTTTGGCTTTCCGCTCCCTTATAAGATCCCTTGCATCGATCGGATGCCTTACTGTTTCATCTGTTGTAAGCAATCCATCACGGAATTTGACGACCCTTTTGGTATGCTCTGCGATATCAGGTTCATGTGTGACAAGTACAATGGTAACCCCTTCCCTGTTCAGTTCCTGGAAAACAGCCATAATATCCTCACCTGATGCTGTATCAAGGTTACCTGTAGGTTCATCTGCAAGTATGATTGCAGGATTGTTCACAAGTGAGCGGGCGATTGCAATTCTCTGCTTCTGTCCGCCTGAAAGCTCATTCGGCCTGTGATCCATTCTTTCAACCAGGCCTACTCTTTCCAGTGCCTCCAACGCTCTTTTCCTGCGCTCCTTTTTTCCATGCCCCGCATAAATCATCGGAAGCTCTATATTCTGCAGCGCCGTAATCCTCGGAAGCAGATTGAACGATTGGAAAACAAAGCCAATCTTGATATTTCTGATTTTAGCCAGCTCAATGTCATCCATACTGGAAATATTCACACCGTCAAGTTCATAATAACCGCTTGTCGATCTGTCAAGACAGCCTATAATGTTCATAAGCGTGGATTTTCCCGAGCCCGATGGACCCATGATGGATACGAATTCACCCTTGCTGATACTCAGGTTGACATTTTTTAATGCTTCGACTTCAATCTTTCCGGTGCTATAGATTTTCCCGAGATTCTCCATCCTAATTATCATCACATTACCACCTTTTTTGATAAAAACAAAACCAATCACTGTGTAATTTACAGCTTAAAAAAACTCATGATTTTATACGTGTGAAAACTAATTTTGTCTTATTTATACAAAACTTTTTTTACGAAACTTTCCATATTCATAAAATATATCCTCAAACCTTATACTACCAGTCCGGACTCAGCTTGTACAAATACACAATGCTCCTTATGGTTTACCGTTTTAACAGATTCTCGGCAGTTGCTCTCTCTGCAGCATATCCATGATACGGCTGCCCCCTGAAATCGTTTCCATGAAAACCCTGCCTGCCTGATTTTGAGTGACCTCACCTATAATACAGGCTTCCTTGCCATATGTATGAGCCTTCAAGGCTGTCAAAGCGCACTCTGCCTCCCCGGAGCTTACAATGACCACCATTTTGCCTTCATTAGCCATATACAGCGGATCCATGCCCAGCATACTGCAGATCCCGGCGGTCTCTTCCTTTACCGGCAGATTCTCCTCCAGCAGCTTAATTCCGACATTGCTTTGCAGCGCTATTTCATTCAGCGTAGTGGCAAGTCCGCCTCTTGTAGGATCACGCAATACATGAACACCGCCTGTGGCGGCAAGAAGTCCCTGAATCATGCCTGCAAGCGGCGCACAGTCGCTTTTGATATTCGTTTTGATGCCAAGCTGCTCTCTCTCAAGTAGAATGGCACAGCCGTGATCTCCGAGCGTACCGGTCACAATAACCTTGTCGCCCGGCTTCGCATTATGTCCTGAAATATCGCAGCCGTCCGGAATAAGACCTATGCCTGAAGTATTGATAAACAGCTTGTCAGCGGCACCCCTGGGCACGACCTTCGTATCGCCGGTCACGACAAGCACACCGCTTTCCCTTGCTGTTTCAGCCATTGACGCGACGATCTCCTCCAGTTCCTCCAACAGAAACCCCTCTTCTATAATGAACCCGCAGCTCATATATTTCGGTATCGCACCGGAGGTTGACAGGTCGTTTACAGTTCCGCACACGGCCAGCTTTCCTATGTTGCCTCCTTTAAAAAATAACGGACTGATCACATAGGAATCCGTTGAAAATGCAAGTTTCCCAGCAGGCACATCAAACCTTGCCCCGTCGTCCCCTGCATTAAGCAGTTCATTTGACAGGTGCTTTGCGAATATTTTCTCAATGAGTTCATGCATTGGTTTTCCGCCGCTGCCGTGAGCCAGTGTAACGCTCTTATCCATAACTATTTTTACCTTCTTCCGTTATATATGTACCAGCATGTTTCCCGGATGATCTCAGGATGATCTCAGGATGTTTTCCGGATATTTTCCGGATAACTTTCGTAAACTGACAGCATCACTATTTTCATCAGGACGTCTGTGCGCCAAACCTGTAATATGCGGCACAGGTACCTTCTGATGAGACCATACATGCCCCCACCGGCGAATCCGGCGTACACTTCTTCCCAAAATGCATGCATTTATCCGGTGTGACTCTTCCTGTCAGCACTTGCGGGCACAGACAGCCTGCAGGTTCCGTACCGGCTTCCTCGACTAATTCGAACACTTTCCATGCATCAAATCCAGCATATTCCTCCCGGATTGACAGACCGGACATGGGAATCATGCCAAGACCCCTCCAGATAGCGTCACACGGTTCGAACACTTCGTTCAGCTTGCTTAACGCAATCGGATTACCCTCCGGCCGCACTACTCTTCTGTATTCATTTTCAATACGGCCCTCTCCGCTGCGGATCAAACCGGTCAGTGTGATAATTCCATGCAGGATGTCCAGCGGTTCAAAACCGGTCACCACACCAGGTACACCGAATTTTTCGGTAATTTCATCAAACAGAGCCGTACCCGTTATGGCGCCGACATTGCCAGGATACAAAAAGCCTCCAATGCCTGCCTCTCTGTCGCCTGCGATCAGTTCAAGCGCCCGCGGCATTGTCTTGTTCGCAGAAAGCAGGAAATAATTCGAAAGATCTTCGTCCCTTGCTCTGAGAACCGTCAGTGCACAAACCGGCGCCGTGGTCTCAAAGCCCACAGACAGGAATACGATCTTTTTATCTGTATGGTCTGCAGCAATTTTAAGAGCATCAAGCGGAGAATATACCACTCTTATATCTGCTCCTCTCTGTTTTTCCGCAGTCAGTGACGAGGAGCTTCCCGGTACCTTCATCAGATCGCCGAAGGTCGCAATAATGACCTCCTCACGCTTTGAAAGCTGCAATGCCGCGTCCATATAAGCCATAGGTGTCACACAGACAGGACAGCCCGGGCCGGATACAAGCCGGATGCTCTTCGGCAGAAGAGACCGTATGCCGTATTTGAAAATGGACATGGTGTGCGTACCGCATACCTCCATGATGGAAACAGGTTCCCCTTCTAGGTTTCTCAGTCTGTCGGCAAGCATCCTTGCGGCTGCCGGGTCTCTGAAGCCTTCCAGGATATCATGCAGATCACGCATTTGCAACATCCCTCAGTTCATTAAAGAGCTTGATCGTGTCAAGTGCTTCTTCCTCATCAACCACTTGTATCGCACAACCTGCATGGATCAGCACATAATCACCGATTTTCACATTCCCCAACAGCTCTATCGATATGCCCCTTTCGGCACCAAGTATCTCTGCAACTGCATCCTTACCATCCAGCCTCACAATTTTTCCCGGTATTCCAAGACACATTTTTGTCACTCCTTCTTATATTATCGAACAGAAATACGCTTAACGTATCAATTTTATAGTCAACTACATATAATGAAAAAAGAACTTACGACAAATAAGCTTTTTTCACTTAAATAATTTCCACAACATAATAAATATTTTATCAGAAATTCGACTGGCGTGCCATAGCAATTACAGCCTGTCCAAGAGAAATACCGCCGTCATTTGTTGGCACCTTCCTGTGTATATAAATCTTGAAGCCTTGCAATTCCAACCTATCCAGACACTCTGACAACAACAGCATGTTCTGAAAAACTCCACCGCTCAGAACTACTCTGTTAAGACCTTTTTCCCGCTTTATCCTGCAGCAGACCTCTTCCACCATATTTACTATGGTGCCGTGAAATCTCCCTGAGATAGCACCCGGCTGTATTCCTGCGGCAATATCCGCCAATATCCCGTCAATAATACCTTTAATGCCAATAACACAATTATTGCCGTTCTCTTCCATACTATAGCAGTAAGAACTGCCGATCTTTCCTGCAGCAGCATGCTCCAGTTCGATTGCTGCCTGTCCTTCAAATCTGTTTACCGTTTTTATGCCGGTGAGTGCTGCTACAGCCTCAAAGAGACGCCCCATGCTCGAGGTCAGCGGACTGTTGAGCTCTTTCTCAAGCATTTCGGCAACGAGACTTAGCTTTTTAGCTGCGATACCCCCAGGCAGATCCAGTTTATATCCGAACTGATGCAGACACGATGCTGCTACCCTCCATGGCTCCCTGATTGCTGCTTCGCTTCCGGGAAGCCTGAAATACTGCAGATGTGCAGCTCGTTGGAAATGCACATAACTGCCTGTGAAAAATTCCCCTCCCCATATGTTACCATCCTCACCATATCCGGTACCGTCAAAAGCAACTCCTATCACATCCCCGGTAAGGTTATTCTCTGCCATGCATGCTGCGATATGCGCATGATGGTGCTGAACCGGCACCATTGCAATATCCTTCAGCGTCTGCGCGTAAGCGGTGGATAAATAGGCCGGGTGCATGTCAAATGCAGCTATTGTGGGCTTTATGTCAAACAGCCTCTTATAATGCTCGATACCTTCCTCAAAAGACTGCAGCGTCTCGATGTTTTCAAGATCACCGATATGATGGCTTACAAAAAATCTGTTGTCTTTGGTCATGCAGAAGGTATTTTTAAGTTCACCGCCCAGCGCCAATACCGAGGGCAGATCTGCCGGAAGGATTGTTCTGTCGATCGTTACCGGAGCAGGCACATACCCCCGTGAACGTCTGATAAAGTATTCCTTTCCTCTGAAATTCCTGATAACTGAATCATCTGTCCTTGTCCTTATTGGCCTGTTATTTGTCAGAAAATAGTCGGCAATTCCTTTAAGTCTGTTGAAAGCGTCCTCATCTTCATAACAAATCGGTTCATCACTTTTATTTCCGCTTGTCATAACCAGAATTTCCGGGCACTCGGTCTTTTTTCCTGTTTCCTTCGAAAACAAAAGCAAGTGGACCGGCGTATACGCAAGCATGACTCCAAGATCCGGATTCCCCGGTGCAAGCTGCTTTGGCAGAATAGATGCTGACTTTTTTGGTAATAGTACAATAGGGCCTGCGGCAGATTGAAGCAGTTGGACTGAGTTCTCGTCAATAACACAATATTTACGAATGATGTCCAGATCTCCCGCCATTAGTGCGAATGGCTTTTCATCGCGGTATTTCCTTCTCCTGAGTTCATCGACAGCATCACCATCCAAAGCATTGCATACAAGATGATACCCTCCAAGACTCTTCATTGCAATTATACTGCCTGTTGCAAGCAGCTCAGCCGCTTTATTTATCGGATCAGTCAAAGCTTTGCCTTCTCTGTCAGTCAGAACCAGTTCAGGTCCACAGTCATGGCAGCACAGAGGCTGCGCATGGTACCGTCTGTCTGCCGGCTCCCTGTATTGAGCGCCGCAAACCGGGCACATGACAAAATCCTTCATTGTGGTGTTTCCCCTATCATAGGGTACACCGCAAATGATCGTAAACCTTGGACCGCAATTCGTGCAGTTTATGAATGGATATAGATGCCGATGGTCTGCCGGATCAAAAAGCTCCCTTCTGCAGTCCCCGCAAGTGGTGATATCTGGCGAAATCAATGTATTCAGACTTATACCTGGAATACTGGAGGATATGCTGAATTCTCCATACCCGGCAGGTTCCAGCTTTTCTATCGAAATGGTATCAATTGAAGCTAGCGGCGGCGCATCGGAAATCAGGCGGGAAACAAATGCCTCAAGCTCTTCGGTCGTTCCCTCGGCCTCAATCACTACTCCTCCGGAGGTATTTAACACGACGCCCTTCAATGAAAGGCCTTGTGCAAGTTTAAAAACAAAAGGCCTGAAGCCTACACCTTGTACGATGCCATTGACCTCGACCCTGTATCTTTCAAGTTTCATTCAGATCAAAATACTCCTTTGCGGCTCGAATATCGCGTTTTATCTGTTCCGCAAGTTCTTCCCCATTTTTAAATTTTTTCTCGTTGCGCAGCTTGGCCATGAAAAACACTTCAATGCTGCTTTTATAAATATCCCTGTCAAAGTTGAGTATATGGGTTTCTGCACTGATTCTCGCGACATCACCGAAAGTCGGATTCAGGCCTATGTTCGTCACACTGTTGTAACAATCACCGTTAAATAAGGTTTTTGTGATATAAACACCATTATGAGGCATGATCAGGTATTCTTCCGGCTGAAGGTTTGCAGTCGGAAAACCTATCCCCCGACCAACCCGCCTGCCGTCCAGAACCTCGCCGGTAATAGAATAATGCCTGCCCAGCAGTCTGAATACATTTTCCATATCTCCCTTAGAAACCAGACCTCTTATCCGTGTACTGCTTACAATCTCATTATCAATTTTTATCGGCGGTATAATAATCAGTTTGAAATTGTACTTTTTTGCAAGTTCTTTTAACAGATCTGCGTTTCCCTGACCCATGTAACCGAACCTGTAGTCGAAACCGGCAACCAGAAGCTTTGCTCCGAGCTTATCCAGAAGTACTTCCCTGACAAAACATTCCGGCTTCATCCTTGAAAAGCTCTCATCAAACTCATCAAAATAGGTATAGTTCAATGCCGTCTCGCTTAAAAGCTGTATCTTTTTACCCACAGTCGTTAGAAGAGGGGTAAAGAGCTTCTTCCTCAAAATATTCTCAGGATGTTTTGTAAAGGTGTATATCATCGTTTCGAGCCCATTGAGCCTGGCTACACTGATCAGTGTATTCACAAGTGCCATGTGTCCTACATGCAGCCCGTCAAAATTTCCGAGGCCCACTGCAGTCGATCTTTGGGCGAACTTGACATTATCGGCCCCATATATAGCTTTCATCCGTGCAGCCCCCATTCATGCCAGTGTTGAGGCAGTTTTCTCAAAAAAACTTTTTGACTTTTAAAAAAGTTCCAGTATCATTTACCTTTGCTTCACCTATTGCCACAAACCTGCCATCCAAGTCATATACGCGGGCCAGACAGTTTCCATTACCTGCGCTGGTCGTTGACTGCGTCAACTGCTCGCCCACGCATCCGGGGCTGGTTGGAAATAATGCGTCAGGTACCTGTACATTCATTCCATTTCCAAACTTCCAGCCGGAATTTTCATCCAGGGTATAACAAGGCATATTGCCGAACACCTTGTCCACACTCAACAGAGTCGATTGCAGTGTCCCGTCCCTGCGTTTTTCCGCCAGTTCCTCTAATGTATGCGCATCGGATAGTTCAAACGGTCCCGCCCTTTTCCGCAGCAGAAAGGACATATGAGCTCCACAGCCAAGACGTTCTCCGATATCCGCACACAAAGTCCTGATATAGGTGCCTTTCGAACAATGCACATCAATCAGCACCTTTACACCCGCTAGCCTGTCTATTCGCAGTACCTCTGCCGAATAGACTTCTACATTCCTTCTCTGCCGTTCTACCTCCACACCTGATCTGGCAAGTTCATACAGCCTTTTGCCGTCCACCTTCAATGCCGAATACATGGGGGGCAGCTGATTATATATACCTGTAAATGAATTAATTGAAACTATTATTTCTTCATCAGAGCATTCAGGTGGGATAACGGAAAGGACTTCGCCGGAAGAATCCTGAGTATCCGTACTTATTCCAAGCGTAAGCTCCGCCCGATAATATTTATCCTTATCCATAAGAAATTCGATTGCCCTTGTCGATTTTCCAATGCACACCGGCAAAACGCCCACAGCAAGCGGATCAAGTGTACCGGCATGTCCTATTTTACGAGTTCCGAACAATCCCCTCAGATGCGCTACAACATCAAAGGAAGTCATACCTGGAGGTTTTAAAACATTTAATATCCCGTCCATATCAGAGTACTTCCCTTATATCTTCCAACAACCTTTTTTTTGCGTTTTCAAGTGTTCCTGCAGTAGTATAGCCGGCCGCCTTTTTATGGCCTCCGCCTTTATAGAGACTGGCAATCGCTGATACATCAAATGTAAGATTTGAACGCAGGTTTACCTTTATCTCGCCGTTGTCCAACTGCCTGAGCATTGCAGCCACCTCAACGCCTCTGATATTTCTGGCGGTATTGATTATTCCATCGCACTCTTCTTCTTTTGCTCCGGATTTTTTGATCAATACGTTTGAAATCGCCATAACTGCAATTCTACCGTTTTCAAATAATTCAAGCGTATTGATCGCTTCACTGATCAATTTAACCTTTTCAAACGAAGTAGCATCGAACACTTTCTGTGAAATAACCGCTACATCCACTCCTGCCTTAAGAAGTTCCGCTGCAAGCTCATGCGTAAAAGATGTAGTATTACTGTAGCGAAAACTGCCTGTATCGGTAGCAATTGCTACATATAGACAGGTCGCGATATCCTTTTCGACCTTAACCTTCAATAATCCAAGCAGCTTGTAGATGATTTCTCCTGCAGCTGCAGACCCTGTATCAACGAAGTTATGAACTGCAAAGCCGGTATTGGTCGGATGGTGATCAATATTTGCAGTTATTCTGGCGCCTTCGAATATATCCGCCCTATTGCCAAGCCGTCCCAAATCGCCGCAATCTACTGCAATCACAGTATCATATTGTTTGTCACCTTGCTGATAAACTCCTGACAGTTCTATTCCGGGCAGAAAGCCATATGTAAAAGGAATGTCTTCCTCCAGCAATACCTTTACTTTTTTGCCCATACGAGAAATAGCCAATGCCAGCGCAAAAGAAGATCCTAAAGCATCTCCATCCGCTGCTATATGAGGCAGAAGAGCGATATCGCCCGATTTGGAAATTGCATTTGCTATTTTTCCCAGCATGAAAGCCCCCTATTTTCCGTGGATAGTATCGTTTATTAACTTTGATATATATACGCCGCGTTCTATTGAATTATCCAGTTCGAACAAAAGCTCGGGAGTATAACGAAGCTGCATCCTATGTCCAACCTCACGCCTCATAAATCCCGCAGCACTTTTCAAAGCCGCAATAGCATTTTTTTTGTCCGTCTCATCCCCAAGTACGCTTATGAATACCTTCGCATAACGCAAGTCCTTAGTAACATCTGCCGAGATAACACTGACCATTTTAGGCAGCCTTGGATCCTTTAAATCGTTTTGTATAATTGCGCTTATTTCTTTTCTCATTTCTTCCGAAATCATGTTTGTTCTATCCATATCAACACTCCTGTTTATTAAAAATCAGACAGGCCAGACAGACGTTTTTTCGCCTTGTCCAGCCTGTTATTTGTGTTTTGCAGGACTGACCTGACACCAATTAGCATGCTACACAATTATTGCTTGACTTCTTCCATTGTATAGGCTTCTACAATGTCGCCTTCCTTGATGTCATTGAATTTATCCAATCCCAGACCGCATTCAAAGCCTTGCAGCACTTCCTTGGCATCATCCTTAAAACGCTTGAGTGAAGCAAGTTTGCCTTCGTGGATAACAATACCGTCTCTGATGACTCTGATATCCGATTTTCTTTCAATCTTTCCATCAAGCACATAACTGCCTGCTATGGTTCCTACACCAGTTACCTTGAATATCTGCCTGATTTCAGTATGCCCCAATATCACTTCTTTAAACGTCGGCTCGAGCATTCCCTTCATAGCTGCCTGTACATCCTCAATTGCATTGTAAATAACTTTGTACAGTCTTATGTCAACACCGGCATTTTCAGCCGCTTCGGTAACATTTGGTCCCGGCCTTACATTGAAGGCGATGATAATTGCATTGGAAACATTCGCAAGCATGACGTCATACTCAGTAATTGCACCAACTCCGCCATGAATTATATTAACTCTGACATCGTCATTCGTCAGCTTCTCAAGTGATTGCATGATTGCTTGTACGGAGCCTTGAACGTCAGCTTTCACGATGATGTTCAAGTCTTTGACCTTGCCTTCCTTAATCTGTTTATACAAGTCTTCGAGTGAGATCCTGGAAGTAGGTTTCATCTGTTCTTCCTTTTGCTTGAACTTTCTCTTCTCGGCAAGCTGTCTTGCTATCTTTTCGTCCTTGATCGCATAGAATAACTCACCTGCTTCAGGCACATCAGGCAAACCAAGTATTTCAACCGGTGTAGACGGTCCGGCACTCTTGACCGAGTTACCTTTGTCATCCACCATGGCTCTGATCCTGCCTACCGTCGTACCTGTTACAATAGAGTCCCCTACATTTAGGGTACCTCTTTGTACAAGCACTGTTGCAAGTGGTCCCCTGTTTTTATCAAGTTTCGCTTCAATTATAGTACCCTTGGCCTGCTTATCGGGATCAGCCTTCAGTTCCAGTACGTCCGCAGCAAGCAATACCATCTCCAGCAAATGGTCTATATTCTCACGCTTCTTTGCAGAAACATTTACACATATGACGTCACCGCCCCATTCCTCTGATACAAGGCCATACTGCGTCAGTTCCTGCTTGACTTTCTCCGGGTTTGCACCGGGTTTGTCAATTTTGTTTATTGCAACAATGATTGATACCTTTGCAGCTTTTGCATGGTTTATTGCCTCTATAGTCTGCGGCATTACACCATCGTCTGCAGCAACAACCAGTATGGCTATATCCGTTACCTGCGCACCCCTTGCTCTCATGGCTGTAAATGCTTCATGACCCGGAGTATCCAGGAATGTTATTTTCCTGTCGTTTATCTGGACCGTATATGCACCAATGTGCTGAGTGATGCCGCCAGCTTCACTTTCTATAACATGCGTCGATCTGATCGCATCGAGAAGTGAAGTCTTACCGTGGTCAACATGGCCCATAACAACTACAACTGGTGGTCTTGGGATAAGTTTTTCCTGATCTTCCTGTTCAGTATCATCAAAGAGAATGTCTTCCTCATTGATTACTGTTTCTTTCTCAGTCTTAACCCCGAATTCCTCCGCTACAACGGTTGCCGTATCAAAGTCGACTTCCTGGTTGAGGGTAGCCATCATGCCATATACCATCAATTTCTTTATCACTTCAGTTGATGTCTTTTTCAATGCTTCAGCAAGATCCTTTACAGTTATGCTTTCAGGGATCTTTATCGATGTGAGCACAGCTCTTTGCGGGATATACTTATTCGACATTTCACGGTCTTTTCTTGGTCTGTTTAGTCTCCGCCTCTTCCCTTGCGAATCAGTATAAAACTCGTTCAGTATGAAATCTTCAGAAAGCACCTCAGATACGCCCTTCTTTTCAGAAAGACCAATATTTGTAGGTTTGAATCTCTTGGTGCCTCCTTTTACGATTGTCGAAGTTTTCGGAGCTTCTTTCTTCTGCTCTCTCTTTACATCCTTATCCAAATCTTTATTACTGAATTCGCGTCTGATTTCACTTCTCTGCGAACCGAGTTCTTCTTTCTGAGCAACAGTCAAATCAGGCTTTGGTATATCCATGGACCTGTTGCCGCCTGGACGATAACCCGCGCCCTGCGGTCTGTTGCCGTACTGCGGCCTGTCACCGCCATACTGGGGTCTGTCACCCTGCGGCCTGTTGCCGTACTGCGGCCTGTCACCACCATATTGGGGTCTGTCGCCCTGCGGCCTGTTGCCGTATTGCGGCCTGTCACCACCATATTGGGGTCTGTCGCCCTGCGGTCTGCTGCCGTACTGCGGCCTGTCGCCACCATACTGGGGTCTGTCGCCCTGCGGCCTGTTACCCTGGTATTGCGGCCTGTCGCCCTGATACTGGGGTCTGTCACCCTGCGGCCTGTCACCCTGCGGCCTGTCACCCTGCGGCCTGTCTCCTTGATATGGAGGCCTGTTCCCCTGGTACGGAGGCCTGTCGCCCTGCGGTCTGTTTCCCTGGTACGAAGGTCTATCACCTTGCGGTCTGTTTCCCTGGTACGGAGGTCTATCTCCTTGCGGTCTGTCTCCTTGATATGGAGGTCTGTCACCCTGGGGTCTGCTCTGATATTGCGGCCTGTCGCCCTGGTATTGAGGTCTGTCGCCCTGTGGTCTGTCACCCTGCGGCCTGTTGCCCTGATACTGTGGCCTATCACCGCCATATTGGGGCCTGTCGCCCTGTGGCCTGTTGCCTTGATACTGTGGCCTGTCGCCCTGCGGCCTGTTGCCTTGATACTGTGGCCTGTCGCCCTGATACTGGGGTCTGTCACCCTGCGGCCTGCTGCCTTGATATTGCGGCCTGTCACCCTGCGGCCTGT
>DBTX01000059.1:0-28832 GCA_002307275.1 Hungateiclostridiaceae bacterium UBA1305 | reverse complement strand
GCGGCCTGTCGCTTTGCGGCCTGTCACCCTGCGGCTTGTCGCTTTGCGTTTTATCACTTTGAGGTTCGTCGCTCTGCGGTTTTTCGCTGTGTTGAGGTTTTTCCCCTTGTGTTTCGTTTTCCACTGCAGCTGCATTTGATGTAACCGGAGTCTCCCCAGAAGTTGCTTCAGAAGTCATCCCCTGCTTCTCCTGATGGGGTTCTACACCTTCATTCTTTTCTCTTGCTGGTTTGGTTGGTTCTGTCACCTTTGTAATATCATCATGCATCTGCGTAGTTTCTTCCTTTTTCGCTGCGACTGTTTCTATATTCGTTTCTATAAGCTGTTCCCTCACATTTTCTGACCGAATTGCTTCTGCACTTGTTTGTGGCAATACTTCCCTATGCATATCAGCTGAATCAATCCTCGGAGGTTTTACTGTCTCCTGCCCGGACGATTTGGCTGCTTCCTTCACGGGTATATTCTGTATCGGCTTGTGTTGATCCTGCCTTTGACCCTTATTGGGATCCTTCGTAAAATCAGGTCTGTTGTCTCTTACATACCCGGCACGAAGTCCTGAATTTGCATCGGACGACCTCACAAAATCATGCCTTACATCATTTCTGGCTCCTCTGACATCGCCTCTTTGTGATTCGTTCCTCTGGTAGTCATTTCTCTGATAGTCGTTCCTCTGGAAGTCATTTCTCGATGGTTGAGCTGAATCTTTCTGCTCATTCTTGCTATTGATAATTATTTCTGTAGTCCTTATGATACGGGGTGCACTTTTAGTGTCCTTTTTCGGTTCAGGCTTCGGTTGGGCAGCTGTCGCCGGTGCCACCGTTGCTGACGGTACAGCCTTTTTATCCTCGGGCTCAGCCTTTTTTCCATCATGCTTGATTATACCTATATGCTTATAAAGTGCATCAAGTTCATGATCTTCAAGAAGACTCATATGATTCTTTACTACCACATTTACTTCCCCAAGTTTTTCCATCAGCCTCTTGCTTGTCGTATTCAATTCTTTTGCCAGTTCATATACCCTAACCTTTTCCAAATCTATACACCCCCATGTTCTATACCGCGGTTATCAATCATTTCCCTGAGATGCCCTGCAAAACCTTTTTCGGCTAATGCTACTACAGAGCGTACTTTTTTGCCGGTAAACCTTCCCAGCATTTCCTTTTCTCCGAAATACCTGATTTCAATATCTCTGTAACTGCACATATCCTTAAATTTCTTTTTGGTATTGTCCGAGGCATCTTCCGATACAATAACCAGGTATACCTTTCCGGATCTTATCGCTCTTTCGCAGGTTTCATCTCCCGAAAGCAGCTTACCTGCCTTTGTTGCTAAACCCAGAAAGGAGTATATCCTTTCAACCATCATTTCCCTCCAACTGTTTCCTCAATGTTTCATACACAACTTCATCAATGCGGGCTTCAAAGGCTTTTTCAAGTCTCTTGCCCTTTTTTGCCTTTTCGAAGCATTCCATACTCTTGCAGATATATGCGCCCCTTCCGGCCATTTTACCCGTAAAATCCACACTGGTAACGCCTTCTTTGTCTCTGACGATTCTGATTAATTCCTTTTTAGACTTCATCTCCTGACATCCAAGGCACATCCTTAAAGGCACTTTCTTCTGCTTCAAGTACGTTCACCCCTATTCCAAATCCCCGGAATCCTTTGAATCCGTGAAATCCTCTGAATTTTCAGGCTCTTCGGTATCTTCATCTAATTCATCTAATTCTTCGAATTCTTCTTCGCCTTCTTCGGTCATTTCATCCTCATCTGCATTGTAATTTGAGTCCATATTGAACATCTGCTGCTCAATGGCAGCTCTAAACTGGGATTCACTCTTTATGTCTATCTTCCAGCCCGTAAGCTTTGCTGCAAGTCTGGCATTTTGCCCTTCCTTGCCAATTGCAAGTGACAGCTGGAAATCCGGTACAATAACTCTTGCCGACCTGCCATCTTCATTTACATCCACCCTGACGACCTTCGCCGGGCTAAGGCTGCTTGAAATATAATCTTCCGGATTACTGCTCCATTTTATGATGTCAATTTTTTCGCCCCTGAGTTCATCCACTATGGCCTGGACTCTGGTACCCTTCTGTCCGACGCAAGCTCCGACAGGATCAACATTTTGATCCCTTGAAGAAACAGCTATTTTTGTCCTTGAACCGGGTTCTCTCGATATACTTTTTATTTCCACGGTACCATCATGAATTTCCGGCACTTCAAGTTCAAAGAGTCTTTTCACAAGTCCCGGATGAGTCCTGGAAACCATTATTTGAGGCCCTTTTGTGGTTTTCTTAACTTCTACTATATATGTTTTGAGCCTGTCATTGAACCTGTATTCTTCACCGTTGGTTTGTTCTGATGGAGCAATGATGGCTTCTGTCTTGCCAAGGTCTAAAATTACATTTTTTCGTTCGCTTCTTTGAATGATACCGGTAACGATATCGCCTTCCTTATTATAATATTCGTCGAATATTATCCCGCGTTCAGCTTCGCGAATACGCTGCATGACTACCTGCTTTGCAGTCTGTGCTGCAATTCTGCCGAATTTTCTTGGCGTTACCTCAATTTCAGCTATGTCTTCTTCCTCATAACTGCCATTTACTTTTCTGGCTTCCTCAAGAGTAATATCACCTGCATCACTTTCAGGTCTTGAAGTGACTCTTTTCAATGCATACACCTTCACATCGCCACTAACCCGGTCGATACTTATCTTCACGTTCTGTGTAGAACCGAAATTCCTTTTATATGCTGATATAAGAGCTGCTTCGATTGCTTCGATCAATACTTCCTTCTCAATTCCCTTTTCATTTTCCAGTTGTTCCAAAGCCTGAATAAATTCTGCACTCATACGTTAACCTCCTGTCATATCCTGAAATGTCCAGCAACACCGCATTCACCCATATTATGCAGCAGCAGACGCTTTATCGTTATTCATGGTCCCTCAAAATCTTATTAGTCTCCTTACAAGAGCGGTATCTTTCCTGTCAAAGCTCATCAAAACGCCCTCGTCGGTTTTTATTTCCACCCTGTCTTCTATTAGTCCCAGAAGTTCTCCTTCGAATATCTTCTTGCCGTTCAAGGGCTGATATAATTTGATTTCCACTCTCTCTCCCTTAAAACGCTCATAATCTCTGTCTTTCTTCAAAGGTCTTTCTCCTGGAGATGAAACCTCAAGCATATAGCTCAGTTTGATCGGATCTGCCTCATCCAGCTTGTCACTCAACTGCTCGCTTACTGCCTGACAATCTTCAATGACAATTCCACCGGGTTTATCTATGTAAACCCTCAGATACCAGTTGGCGCCTTCTTTTAAGAACTCTACATCCACAAGTTCGAAGGATAGTGCCTCGACTATCGGCTGCACCAGTTCTGCTGCTACGTCTTCCAGTCTCTTTTTAGCCATATTTACCGTTTCATTCCTTTCAATCCCGACTGCAGAGGGCTTTATATCCGTTTCAGGGATTGAATCCCAATAGTTTTAGAAAATCTGCTGTCAGAATTCCTTGACTTAAAGACAAAGAGTGGGTTCGGCCCACTCTTTACCAATAAAACTATATGCTTTAGTCCAAGGAGTATTATAACATTATTATCTGTATATATCAACAATTTATTTATATATAATGAGAAAAAGTTAAGGTGGTTAAAACAGGCTCATCTGGCTGCTTTCGGGTAGACCTTCAAGGCAGCCGTTCTGCTGGAGTATCTCAATCACTGTCTTACTGGCTTTCGCCCGACTCCTCAGATCTTCTTTCGAGATGAATTCTCCCTTGGCCCGTGCTTCAACAATGGCATTTGCAGCTGATACGCCCAGTCCCTGAAGTGAACTGAGAGGAGGCCTTATCCCATTTTCAGCTATTTGAAATCTGACCGCATCGGATTTATACAAATCAATCGGCAGAAATTCAATCCCTCTTGAATACATTTCATTTGCTACCTCAAGAATAGTAAGTACGTTTTTATCCTTAGCCGTAATCGTATTCCCCAGCTTTTCCAGTTCCGTTATCTTTCGGCGAACGATCTCTTTGCCGTGTGTCATTAATGTAGCGTCGAATTCGTCCGCTCTTACGGTAAAATAAGTCACATAAAACGCTACAGGGTGATAGACCTTGTACCAGCCGATTCTCATCGCAGTCAGCACATAAGCTGCCGCATGGGCTTTGGGGAACATATACTTAATCTTCTTGCAGGAATCGATATACCAATCCGGTACGGAATGCTCCCTCATTTCCTGCTCGTATTCGGGTTTCAGGCCTTTGCCTTTCCTTACATCCTCCATGATTTTAAAAGCACTTTTGGGGTTCAGGCCTCTATACATCAGATTCACCATGATATAATCCCTGGTACCGATGACCTCTGATATGGTGCAGATGTTCTCCTTCACCAGATCCTGTGCATTTTTCAGCCATACATTCGTACCATGTGAAAGACCGGATATCTGTAATAAATCTGAAAACGTCTTCGGCTTAGTGTCCACCAGCATCTGCCTGACGAATTTCGTACCAAATTCCGGCAATGCAAATGTTCCCACCGGACTGTTGATATCTTTCGGGGTTACTCCAAGTGGCTCGGTATCAAGGAAAAGCTGCATTACCTTTTCATCATTCACCGGTACATCCTGAACCCTTATCCCCGTGAGATCCTCGAGATACTTGACCATTGTAGGATCATCATGACCCAGTATGTCAAGCTTCAGTATCGTGTCATGAAGTGAATGGAAATCAAAGTGCGTAGTGGTGATTTCAGAGCTCGTATCATCCGCTGGTCTTTGTATCGGTGTAAAATCATTTACGTCATTGCCTTGCGGAATAACAATAATTCCTCCCGGATGCTGGCCCGTGGTCCTTTTAATACCTGTGCAGCCGGCAACCAGCCTGTTTATTTCAGCATTTGTGACTGTCATCCCTTTCGCGTCCACATATTTCTTAACAAAGCCGTAGGCCGTCTTATCCGCAACGGAAGAAATCGTTCCAGCTTTGAACACGTTGCCTTTCCCGAAAAGCACTTCCGTATATTTATGGGCTTGTGCCTGGTATTCTCCCGAGAAATTCAGATCAATATCGGGTGCTTTGTCTCCGTCAAAGCCAAGGAAGGTTTCAAAAGGGATATCATGGCCGTCACTCTTCAGAGGCGAACCACACACAGGGCAGGACTTTCGCGGCAGATCAAAACCCGAGCCGACCGAACCATCCGTGATAAACTCCGAATATTTGCACTTTTTGCAGATATAATGGGGTGGCAATGGATTAACCTCTGTAATCCCTGTCATGGTCGCAGCGAAGGAGGAACCGACAGAACCTCTTGATCCAACAATGTAACCATCGTCATTTGATTTTTTCACAAGCTTCTCTGCAACGACATACATGACTGCAAAGCCGTTCTTAATGATGGAGGTCAGCTCTCTGTCAAGCCTCGCTGTGACGATTTCGGGCAGCGGGTCTCCATATATTTCCCTGGCTTTTTCATAAGCCAGTTTTTCTATTTCCTGCTCAGCACCCTCAATATGGGGAGGAAACGTTCCCAACGGAATTGGAATGATCGTTTCGGTCATATCGGCAATCAGGTTTGTATTTTCAACAACCACTTCATAGGCCCTTTTTTCGCCCAAATATTCGAACTCGGCCAGCATTTCCTCCGTTGTCCTGAGATAGAGCGGCGCCTGCCTGTCCGCATCCGTGTAGCCTTGTCCGGACATCAGTATTCTGCGAAAAACTTCATCGCCAGGGTCCAAAAAATGAACATCACAGGTGGCAACTACAGGCTTGCCCTGTTTTTCAGCCAGTTGTACGATACTTCTGTTGATCTCTCTGAGCTGATCGTGCCCTGAAACTTTCCCGTTCAATACAAGAAATTCATTATTTCCAATCGGCTGTATCTCCAGATAATCATAAAATCCTGCAATCTTCTCAATATCCTCGCTGCTTTTCCCATTGACGATAGCCCTGTAAAGCTCGCCGGCTTCGCAGGCGCTTCCCACGATAAGCCCTTCCCGGTATTTTAACAGAAGGCTCTTTGGCACTCTCGGCTTCTTGTAAAAATAGTTCAGATGTGACTCGGATATGATTTTATAAAGGTTTTTCAATCCGGTATTATTTTTAACCAGTATGATCGCATGGTAAGATTCAGCCTTTGTATAGTCAAAATGACCGGAGTACAAACTATCGATCTCTCCGATTGTCTGCGCACCTTTTTCCTGCAGCATTTCAAGACATTTCAAAAATATTTCCACAGTTGCCATGGCGTCATTGATCGCCCTGTGATGGCCCTCAAGTTTGACGCCTAAATGCTTTGCGACAATATCAAGCTTGTGTTTTGCAAGTTTGGGAAACAGGTATCTGCTCATTTGCAGCGTGTCGATGCTGATGTTGTCGAATTTTTTGCCTGCCGCCGCAGCCTGGTATTTTATGAAGCCTGTATCGAAGGACGCATTATGAGCGACTACCGGGAGTTCGCCCGTAAATTCCAGGAAATTGTCCAGCGCATCCTGAATACAAGGAGCGTTGGCTACCATCGCATCATTGATGCCTGTGAGCTTCGTAATGAATTCAGGTATGGCAATACCCGGATTGACAAAGGTGCTGAAGGTGTCAGTCACTTTACCGTTCAACAGCTTGACCGCCCCAATCTCGGTGACTTTATCCTTTTGCGCATATAGACCTGTCGTCTCAATATCGAATACAACGAAACCTCCATCCAGCGGATGATTCCCCTTCCCGGCCTTATCCCTGCTTACGGCCGGAGGTTCATTATCCAGCAGATAGCATTCTACGCCGTATATGATCTTTATCTTATTTTTTTTACCTGCACTGCAGGCTTCCGGAAATGCCTGTACAACTCCATGATCTGTAATTGCCACAGCCCTGTGTCCCCATTTTGCCGCCCGCTCCACCAGTTTTTCCGCCGAGGTGACAGCATCCATTGCACTCATCTGAGAATGCATGTGAAGTTCCACCCTCTTCACTTCAGCATTGTCCATCTTGAATTTTTTCTCAAGCTGCAGAATGTCTGTTGCCAGCACAGCCAGTTCTTTTGAATATTTATCGAACTGGGCTTCACCGCGCACCTTGAAGTACATCCCGTTTTGGATCTGCTCGAAGCGAAGATCGTAGTCCTCTTTCTGAATGAATAATTTGACAGTAATGGAGTTTGAGTAATCTGTTATATCAAAGGAACATATAATTCTTTCTCCGCGAATTTCCTTGAAAGCGACATTTGAAATATCTCCTTTGAAAGCTACCTTTCCCGAATCCTGTGTAACTTCACTCATGCTCATCAGGCTGTCATTAAAATTCTTGCCCAGAATGACTTCCATCACCTGTGCATCACTTTCATCGATTTCCTTTTTCCGCCGTCTCTTCTTTCCCGTGCCCGATGCCTTCTCTTCAGCAAGCGCGATACTGTGGACCCTGGCCTCTTCGCTTTCCTTGAATTCCATGTACTTTTCACGGGAATCCTGATCCAATTCACAATCAATGAATTTAACAGCAAGCCTATGATCGAACTTGTCGTACAGCATTTCCTCGATCAGCTTGTCCACACCCTGTGTCTTCAATATGCTGCAGCCGCTTGTTGCAAGCTTTATATTCAGGCTGTCCCGATCGATCTTCCACTCACAGTCGTTCATGATCCCGCGGCTTAAAGCCACACTCGAATTGACGGTGTAAATGACACTGTCCCAGTATTTTGCAAGTAACTCTTCAAAAGGAATATGATCAATTTCAAATTTGAGTTTAATTTCGACCGGCATTGAAAATGAAGATGCCAAAGCCTGTTCGACCTGGGCTACCATTGGGGTGGGTATAAGCTTTATGGCAGTGGCCTTCACCACGATCTTTCCTGATTTTTTAAGAACACCCAGACTTGTAATTCTGACTTCCTTGAAAAATTCAAGGACATCTTCTCCGAGAGCAAGTTCGGGAAACATCTCAACAAAGCTTTTGTTTATTGCGGGCTCCGACATTTGTAACTTCCCCTTTAAAATCTCATTTTAGCTGCTGTATCTACAGTTTCTGTATCTATAGTTTCTCTATCTCTGCAAGCAATTCGTCCACTATTGAGTCCTGTGGAATTTTTCTGATGATCTCGCCTTTTTTGAAAAGTAAAGCCTCACCATCGCCGCCGGCAATCCCTATGTCCGCTTCACGGGCCTCTCCGGGGCCGTTGACCACACAACCCATCACTGCCACACGGATATTCTTTTTATAGCCTGCCAGCCTTTGCTCCACTTCATTCGCCACTTTGATCAGGTCGATCCTGCATCGGCCGCAAGTAGGACATGAAATGAATTCCACACCGGCCTTGCGCATTCCCAATGCCTTGAGCAATTCAATCCCAACCTTCACTTCTTCAACAGGATCACCTGTGAGCGATATTCTGAGGGTGTCGCCAATGCCTTCCGCCAGAAGGCACCCAAGACCCGCAACAGACTTGATCGTACCTGCAAACAGCGTACCTGCCTCTGTCACGCCTATATGCAGCGGATAATCTGTCATCTTTGACATCAGTCTATAAGCTTCTATGGTCATCGGAACGCTGGAAGCCTTCAGAGAAAATGCAAGGCTGTCAAAATCATGCTCTTCCAGTATGCGTGCATGCCCAAGTGCGCTTTCCACCATAGCCTCCGGTGTAACACCGCCATATTTCTCAAGCAGATGTTTCTCCAGCGAACCCGAGTTAACGCCGATACGGATGGGAATGTCCCGTATCTTTGCAGCATCGACAACCTTCCGGACTCTGTCGCTGCCTCCTATATTACCGGGATTAAGGCGTATTTTGTCCACACCGTTTTTTATACAGGTCAGCGCAAGCCTATAGTCAAAGTGGATATCTGCGACCAGTGGTATGCCTGTTGCCTTCTTGATGGCTTTAACGGCTTCTGCTGCCTCGTTGTCGGGTATAGCGACCCTAACGATATCGCAGCCTGCCTCTTCCAGTCTTTTTATCTGCTCCACTGTTGCGGCTGCATTTCTTGTGTCCGTGTTGGTCATAGACTGTACTGTTACCGGCGAATCACCCCCGATAAAAACATTGCCGACACGGATCTTCTTCGTGTTTTTCCTTTGAAATAAAGCTTCCATTACCCTCACAAACCCTTCCGCAAAATCCAGGACTGATAAATTACATCGTATTTCCCGGATTTGGCATCTGTTTTCCCAGGTTTTCCCCCAGGTTTTACAGCTATCCGGTAATTAATCTGACGATATCGTTATAAGCCGCGTATATACCCAGCATGATAATCAATACAAAGCCGACCATTGAAATATACGCTTCCTTATCCTGACTGAGCGGCTTTCCACGCACTGCTTCCACACCTATCAACACAAGCCTGCCGCCGTCCAGCATCGGAAAAGGCACCAGGTTTGTCGCACCGATGGCGATGCTCATCAGCGCAGTGATGCGCATGAGATAAAGCAGCATTTCCATAAGGTTCGGCGCCTGTTTGACAGCAGTTCCTATCGTGCTGACCATGCCTATGGGACCCATCATCTCACTGAGTTTGGCCTTGCCTGTTATGAGCCATCCAATGCTGTATGCTACACTTCGCGTTATGGAATAAGTGAACACGGCTGATTCACGGAACGAGTCGATGATATTGCCTTTTGCCATTTGAAAATCCAGTCCCAGATCATATGTTTCCTGAGTCTTCACCTCTATCGGGGTAATGTCTGCGTTTACCTCCGCTTCGCCCCTTTTTACCTTTACTCTAATTAGCTTTACACCATTCTTCGCGACAAAATCCACGAGTTCCTGTGCAGTCTTAATTTGAGTATCATTTAGTTGAATAATCCTGTCACCAACCTGCAGTCCCATCTTTGCAGCCGGATAATCCACTGACAGGGCATTGATAATGTTTGAATCAGCTCCGTTATCCGACCCGAGGCTGACTCCGATTTTGGGAGACATGGCCGCAGGATAAATGACAGGTTTAATAGTCACCGTATTCTGGTGTCCATTCCTCAGATATTCGACTTCAGCAGGCTTCCCTTTGGAAACATAAAGGAACTGCATGATATCAATGGTACTATATGTTCTCATTTCATCGTAAGAAATAATTTTGTCGCCCGTTTGGATTCCTGCATCCGATGCAGGCGATTTCACGGCGATATGGTTTACCGACATGGTCTCATACCCCGCAATAGCATAATAACCTGTCAGCAGGATTATGGCGAGCAGAATATTGGCGAGAGGGCCTCCGAAGGCTGTCAGTGCACGGGCATGCTTCGGCTTGTTGTTGAACGCAGTTGCACTGTCCGATTCTTCCGTCTCGCCTTCCATTTTCACATAGGCCATGATAGGGAAAAGCCTCAGTGAATACATTGTTTCACCGCGTTGAAAACTGTATATTTTCGGGCCCATGAACAGTGAAAATTCAAGCACCTTGATGCCAAATCTCTTGGCAGCCAGGAAATGACCCATTTCATGTGTAATCACAATTATATTGAATGCTAAAAATGCTACAACAAAATTCATAAAAGCCCTCCAACCATTTTTCTTGCCCATCCGTCTACTTCTATTATATCATCCAGACCGGGCTTAATATTCACAGAATGGACCTGCATAGCACGGGAAATCAACCTTGGTATATCACAAAAACCTATTTTCCCTTTTAGAAACAGCTCGACTGCAGCCTCATTTGCACCATTCATCACCGCAGGCATCGTCCCGTCCGCCTTCAAAGCTTCAAAGGCTAATGCAAGGCACGGAAAGCTCTCCATATCCGGCTCTTCAAAGGTTAGACTTCCGCATTTCAAAAGATCCAGTCTGGAAAAACTGTTTAAAACTCTATCCGGCCAAGTAAGTGCAAGCTGTATGGGAATGCGCATGTCGTGTGAGCCAAGCTGCGCAATAACCGAGCCATCTACATATTCAACCATCGAGTGGATGATGCTCTGCGGATGTACAACCACCTTGATTCTGTCCGGAGTGAAGTCAAAAAGCCAGCGCGCCTCAATAACTTCGAGCCCCTTGTTCATAAGCGTCGCCGAGTCGATCGTGATCTTGCTGCCCATATTCCAATTCGGGTGCTTCAGAGCCTGCGCCACTGTTACTTTTTCAAGCTCCTCTGGTGTTTTCCCCCTGAAGGGGCCTCCTGAAGCCGTGAGTATGAGCCTCTCCACATCCTGTCTCCTGTTTGCCGCAAGGCATTGGTAAATGGCAGCATGCTCACTGTCGACTGGAAATATTGAAATACCATGTGCCGCGGCCTCGGACACGACAATGGAACCTGCGGTGACCAGCGTCTCCTTGTTTGCAAGAGCAATATTCTTCCCGTGCCGTATTGCTTCTATCGTTGGGATCAGACCTGCCACACCGACGATCGAGGTGACCACAGTATCGGCAGCAGCGATGGAAGCCGCCGCTTTCAGCCCCTCCAACCCATAATGAACTTCAATGTTCATTTTTTTCAGTCTCTGATTTAATTCAAATGCCAGAGTACTGTCACCGACCGAAATCAATTGAGGTTTAAATTCCTTCGCCTGTTTTTCGATAAGATCAATATTTGAATTCGCTGTAAGGGCTGATACGCTGATGCCGAGATTTCTTGCGACCTCCAGCGTCTGCACCCCGATCGAGCCCGTTGATCCAAGAATTGCTATATTTCCAGCCATGATTAACTCCCCTGGTTACTTTATAATATCAAGCTAATATAAAAATATACTGCCGGTGCAACAAAAAGCATGCTGTCCAGCCTGTCCAATACACCGCCGTGCCCTGGCATTATATTTCCGTAATCCTTTATATCGACCGACCTTTTCACTGCCGAGGCCGCCCAGTCTCCAATCTGTGATACTATGCCGCAAATGCCGCCCAGTATTGCAAAATGGTATAACGGCACATTCAGAATATGATTGAAAAACATCCCGAACAGCAACATTGCCAGAATACATCCCGCGATACCGCCAACACTGCCTTCAAGTGATTTTTTCGGACTTACTTTCGGAAGTATCTTTGTCTTTCCGATCGAAACACCCGTAAAATAGGCAAAGGTATCGGTCGCCCAAGCCCCTATGAATATCAGCCAGATATATAGATAACCATTCCCCATGTTTCTTGTCAATGTAACAAAAGAAACCAGAAATACGACATAAATGATTCCCAGAAATGTCACTGAAACGTCTGCTGCAGTATATTTACCGTCAGAAAATATGAGCAGGCAAAACAGGAAAACAATCAGCAGGAAAGTTCCGGCAGCAACAGCAGTTAAAGCAAAAGCTGCACCTGCCATTCCCGGCAGACCCGGTATCGAACCTGCGAAGGCCAGATACAATAGCGGCAGACATGCCAGATAACCCGCAGGATAAACCGGGTTGAAGCCGCCCTTCGATAAAGCCTTATAAAATTCATATATCCCGATCAGAGACAGAACAAATACTGCAATGCCAATGGCCATACTTCCCAAATATGCAATGACGGCGAGCAATCCGATTGCCGCCACAGCGCTGATGATTCTGGTCTTCATACCTCACAAACCTCCAAAACGTCTGTTTCTTCTTTGAAATTCCGTTATTGCTTCAATTAGATATTTCTTTGAAAAATCCGGCCATAGTATGTCGGAATACCAGAATTCCGAATAGGATGACTGCCAGAGCAGGAAATTGCTGATCCTGTGCTCACCGCTTGGCCGTATCACAAGATCCGGGTCAGGGATATCCGAGGTGTATAAATAGCGGGAAAAAAGCTTCTCGTTGATATCTTCAGGATTTAGAGTTCCTCGTTTTACCTCACGTGCAATTCTGGCAGCCGCATTGGTAATTTCCGTCCTGCTTCCATAGTTCAGCGCAATCAGCAAGGTAAGTCCCGTATTATTCATTGTATTTGAGGTAATCCTGGCGATTTCCTTTTTTATCTCATTCGAAAGGCCTTCCGATTCGCCTATCACCCTTATCCTGATGTTCTTTCCGGCCAACTCATTATCTGCATTCTTCAGGAACTCAAGCAGAAGGCTCATCAGGGCATCCACCTCATCCTTCGGCCTATTCCAGTTTTCAGTGGAAAAAGCATAAACCGTCAGAAATTTCACTCCGATTTCATCACATATCCTGACAATTCTTTTCAAAGTATTGGCCCCTTCCCTGTGCCCGGCATTTCTGGGAAGCCCTCTTTTGGAAGCCCATCTTCCGTTTCCGTCCATGATGATCGCAATATGTACAGGAATCAGTCCCGACTTATCAAGCGCAGGACTTATATGCTTGCTGTGGCCAAAAATCCACATCTAATACCTCCAGAATGTCTTGTTAAGTAAAGGCAATATATCCTTGCCAAGTATTATTATACAAAACCATTTTCATAAAAACAAATAAATAAATAAAAACATGACTGTGTCATGCGGCAGATGATCCGGGAATACTGATTTCAAGAAACGGTGCAGCCTGAAGGTTACACCGTTTCTCTGTCATTTGCGTGCTATCTCATTTGCTAAATAAGTTACAGAAATTTCCCGATACAGATGAAAATATAGTTTTCAATTCATTCCGCTTCCCTTAATCGTTCGACAATAGTTGTTCTATAGATCGAGCGATAGGTGATTTCAGGTGTAATGCTGCAGATTGCAATAATGGCCAAACCAACTATCATGACAGGGATAAAGGGATAAGTGAATACTGCATAAGTTGCTTGCTGCTGAAACAATGTGAAAATTCCAAAGGTAATGGCACTCCCTGCTGTAAAAACTAAAAGCAGTGTTATCGCGGCATATCCGATTCCCTCGTTCACCAGCATTTTCCTGACCTGTCTCCAGCTCATGCCAATACATTCAAACGTTGCCAGTTCCTGTTTTCGAACCATAATACCCACTGACATCACATTTATAAAGTTGAGAATACCAATCAAAGCAAGAATGAGCGCAACGCCACCGCCCAGAATATATAACATCATTTTTGTGCCTCGTAATTCTTCCTGTGCCTCCAGCTTTGACGCACGCGATATTTCATAATCTCCTTTCATGACTTCTTTCAACTCGTCAAGAGCTTGCTTATCATACCCCTTTGCAACGTCAATATTGACCTTTGCTATAATCGGCTCTTCATATAACTTGCTCATCAGGGTATTTGATATGAATACAGTTGGTGCAATGCTATAGCCAATCCGTTCAAAAAACACGGGTACAAAGCCACCGAGCGGAATTTTTACAGATTTGCTGTCAGACCTTTCAAAAACTCCTTCTTTGTTTTTATTCATAGGCGAAATTGTCAACTCAGGAACATTTTGAAACAAGCTTGGATTGCCAGTAGAAAGAAGTGCAAACTCGCCGCGTTCAAAAGCGTCAACATCAATAGGCTTAGCAGCCGTTTTATTTAGTGCTGTAAGGGCTTCGCGGTCAATACCGGCAATGATCCCGGAGAAATTTTTACGAACATCCTGTTCCGTCAAATCATCTGCGTCATTCTTTTTAATATAATCGGCCAAATATTCTCCGAACTCCTCCTTCGAATATTCAAGCTGCATCCATTCCTCTGTTGTTTTACGCAAGTTCTCGAATCCAGGTAAGGATTTTATTGTGTTCATAAACGCATCATTAAATTTCTGTTTTGTTTCTCCCTCGTATCCAATCATCGTATTGTTTTGAAGTACAAAATCGCTTTCGACATAGGATGCAACATAATTGTCCGTGTCCATACTGGTAACAAGCGTTGTTATGGTAATAAATGTCGTTACCCCAAGGAACAGGCTTAAAAATACAATAACCGCGCGTTTTCTATCCCGAAAGATATTTCGGAAAGCCATTTTATAAGGCTTTCCATGGGCAGGCGAATAAACACGGCTTTTATTAACTTTTAAGCCCGTAAACTTTTGTGCTTCTACAGGCGAAATACCTGCTGCTTTTTTTGCTGGTCTGAAGGCTCCTAAAAGCGCTGTAAGCAAAGCAAAAAGTGCCGCGCCGAGATAGATCAGCGGAGAGAAGGATACAACGGTACCCGTCGTAATACTCGCCAATTTTGAAAGGAAGGCTGGAACAACAACTAATGATAGCAATAAGGCCAATACCGCACCAATCGGTATTCCAATCAAACAAAGCCGTAATATTTGGCCGATTACAATACGCCTGATTTGTTTCGGTGTTGTCCCGAGCGTTTTCAGCAAACCATAAAACCGCACATCCCGTGAAACAGAAATATATAGGACGTTGTATATTAAAAGATAACCTGTAAAAATAAAGAATGCTATAACAGTAAATAAAGCAATCAGGTTTGTTCTCATGGTCCCTGTGTCTGTATCATACATTGGAACCGGCTTTACCAGTTGATCTTCAGCTACTCCCAAATCCGATTTGAGTTGTTCGCAATACGCCAGAACCCGTGAGGAATTATCGAATATTACCGTTGCCGAGCCATCGGTTTCTACTGTTTTTCCATACTTCTGTGCTAATTTCTCCGACACTAAAATGGAGTCGATATTACCTGAACGAATATGCATATAGCTCGTAAACCAGCCGGATAGGTGGAAAACCGTGTTTACAGGTGCATCGGTATTTCCCCTTTCGATATAGTAGGTAAGCGGTATTTCCATACCGATGGCCGGATTGTTTATGCCCCATCGTTCAAGCACCCAAAGAGGCACCATAATTTCATTTTCTTTTTGCGGATAGCTGCCTGTAATATCAGTGTAAGCGGGAGTGCGTGATTTTTCCCACTCTGTTTTATCAAAGTAAAATAACGATAAATTTGCATCGCTCATCTGCGCTGTATTTTTAACAGAGGCAACATTGCAGCACGTACTAACTGTTTTAACATAGTCCAGCCGGTTAAGCTGTTCAATTTGTGCTGCAGTCGGCCGGCTGACTGCAGCGTGTGCCACTGTACCCATAAGGCGTATTTCCTGCATCTTTAATGATTCCATAAGGCTCATGCCGATGCTGAAAACAGAAGCAATGAGCAGTGTTGTAAGCGCAATGGCTGTGATGATGAAAAAATTCCTCTTTTTATTGGATTTTAGGCTTCTGCCTGTAAGCCGCCTTATAACAGCGCCGTTGTTATTTTTCATTTTCAGCCACGTCCTTCCCGGACTACTTTACCGTCTTCCATATGGATAACGCGGTCGGCAAGCTGGGCAATTTGCTCGTTATGGGTAATCATCATCATGGTTTGATGAAATTTAGTTGAGGTCATTTTCAGAGTACCTAAAACATCCTGACTGGTTTTACTGTCTAAATTGCCGGTAGGCTCGTCTGCAAGCAGAATTGACGGTTTTGCAGCAAGCGCACGTGCAATCGCTACACGCTGCTGTTGACCGCCGGAAAGCATATTGGGCAGATTATTTCGTTTCTCGCCAAGTCCCAGTGTGCCAATAATTTCATCGATAAAAGCACTGTCTATCGTGTTGCCGTCCAATTCAACAGGTAATACGATATTTTCATAAACACTTAAAATCGGTACCAGATTGTAACTCTGGAACACAAATCCCACATTACGCCTACGAAATACGGTCAATTGCTCATCCGACATTTTAGAAAGTTCATGTCCGTCAACAATCACTTTCCCGGCTGTCGGCTTGTCAAGACCACCAAGCATATGCAGAAGGGTACTTTTACCTGAACCGGACATACCGACAACCGCCACGAACTCTCCCGCTTCCACAGCTATATCAACGCCGTCAAGGGCACGGACAATATTCGGCTCCTTTCCATAATGTTTTTTAAGTTCCTGCGTTAATAAAATAGGCATTTACTCACTCTCCTTTCGCTTATGCTTCTATCATAAGCACCAGTTCTTACAAGCTCCCAACAAAACAGGATTTATTTCTTACAGTTTTGCAAGAACATCGAAAAGGAAGTAAACTCAAAAGGCTTTGAGTCCACCATTATGTATCCGCCCTGCTTTTCCAGGATGAGCATGGAAAGATATAATCCAAGCCCCGCCCCCTCACAGTTTTTTGTGTTCCGGCCCCGGTAGAATCGTTTGAAGATCTGATTAAAATCGCTTTTATCAATACCGATACCGTGATCGGTAACAGTGATTTTCGTATAGAGTGAAAGCTGCTCGACAGATACCTCGATGACACCCTCGGCAATTGAATACTTGACTGCATTTTCAAGGATGTTGTTCAGTGCTTCCCGTGTCCACTTTCTGTCATGGTAAAGCAAAACCTCCTCAAAGGAAGAAACCGTTATGCTGATATTCTTCTTTGCGGCTAAAGCGACAACGCCGCTGATACTTTCAGAAATTGTTTGTCTGATACCTGTCTGAACAGGGGTTAGCTGGATAGCTCCTACTTCAAGCCGTGACATTTTGATTAAGCTGTCCATCATCCACTTTAGTCTTTCTGTTCCTGACTTTATACGAATTACAAACTCCTGTCGTTCTCCTTCGGACAGCTTGTCCTCAATTAACAAGTCCGAATACATTGAAATGCTGGATAAAGGCGTTTTCATCTGATGGGACATATCGGAAATGAAGCCCTGTATCGTTTCTTTTTCTTCCTTTGACTGCGCTATATCGGAAATACACCTATCCACAATTCGATTTGCTTTGTGAGTAAGCTTCGATATCCGGTCATCTTCCATGATCTCCATCTGCAAACTCTTATCTTTCGCCAGGATGCGGTCCAGAACCTTATCGATGGAATTGAAAGTATTAATAACATATCTTCGGCAGCAAAAGATTGTGATAATGAGAAAAAGAATTGTCATGCCCGCAATAGTATAAGGTAACCAGATCAATTCTTTCACTCCTTTACCCAAATATAGCCCAGTCCATGTATCGTTTTTATTGTTTTAGGGTTTTTAGGGTCATTCTCCAATTTTGCACGCAGCCGGCTGATGTTCACGGACAGGGTATTTTCATCTACAAAGTTGCCTTGCGCATCCCACAACGCAAGTATCTGTTCTTTTGTCAGGATCTGTCCTGCATTACTCATGAAATAACTGAGCAGCCGAAACTCCGTTGTACTGATTGGGATTTCCTCATCAGCCCGGTAAAGCTTGCAAAGATTAACGTCAAGTCTGAATCTGCCGGTTTGAATGATATGATTATCATTTGCTTCCATTCGCCGAAAGATTGCTTCGACACGAGCGCGCAGGACCGAAAGCGAGAACGGCTTGGTGATATAATCGTCTGCGCCGGACATCAAGCCTTGTACCTCATCTGTTTCCAAATCACAGGCTGTAAGCATGATGATAGGGACTTTTGAATAAGTTCTGATTTCTTTACACAAGTCCATTCCATTGCCATCCGGCAGCCCTAAATCCAGTAGGATAAGGTCAGTCTTCTGCTGCTCCAGAAGCTGTTTCCCTTCCTTAATGCTGCAGGCGGATATGGTGTGGTAGCCATCTTTTTCAAAAGCAAACGCGATGCCGCGGCTTAAATTTTCATCATCTTCAAGCAACATAATTGTTTTCACAGTGAACCTCCCTTTTTATTTTTACCGGGTTTGTAGTATAAGGAAAGCACCTGCCGAATTAGTTCCTAGCGGGTGCTTTTTCTAAAAAAATTTATGTAGATACGATTTGGCAGAGTATCAGTTCCTCCGCTTCAAGCTGAGATAAAGCCAAATCAGTCACTCTTATTTTAAATGTTTAAATTGCAGACCAGCAATTCCATTGTACCGTCATCCTGCAAAACCTGTCTGACAACTCTTGAATTGCTGTCATAGCCAATATCTCTTAGTCTGGGCGATGCTGTGAGCTTTACAGAGATCTTTACAATCCCATTTTCATTTAAAAGCTCCATAGCCTGATCCAGCTTGCAGCCTGACATATCCTCAATATCCATAAGATTAGCCTGCCCGTTGCCATTACGCATTGTGCAGCCTTAAACCTCCATTATTTCCTTATCCTTCAGCTCAACCATCCTATCGATGTCAGCGATAAATTTGTCTGTCATCTTCTGAACATCCTCTTCCATATCTTTCAGATCGTCCTCTGTGATTTCGCTGTTCTTTTTCTGAACTTTGTAATGCTCGATGGCATCTCTTCTGATCGAACGGATTGTTATCTTTGAATCCTCACCGTATTTTTTTACACTTTTTGTAAGATCTTTTCTTCTTTCCTCTGTTAAAATTGGAAAGATAAGTCTTATAATTTTGCCGTCGTTGTTGGGGTTGATGCCGATATCAGACTTCTGTATGGCCTTTTCAATATCCTTCAGTATTTTAGCATCCCAAGGCTGGATAACGATTACTCTCGCTTCAGGGACGGATACACTGCCCAATTGGTTTATAGGTGTAGGGGCTCCATAATAGTCAACGGATATCCTGTCCAATATGGCGGGATTGGCCCTGCCAGCACGCAGTCCCGACAATTCCTCCTTAAGAACATGAATCGCCTTGTCCATTTTCTCCTCAATATCCTTGTAAACTTCGTTCGCCATACTGAACCCTCCTCAATAATATTTAGCTTATTACTGTACCGATATTTTCTCCCATCACTGCCTTGATTATATTCTCCGGGTCATCAAGTCCGAATACCATGACCGGGATGTTATTGTCCATACACAGGGAGAGCGCTGTGGAATCCATAACCCCAAGTCTCCTGCTGAGCGCATCTATATATGTCAGGCTTTCAAACCTGACAGCATTGGGATTATCCATGGGATCACTGTCATATACCCCGTCAACTTTCTTTGCCATTAAAATGACTTCCGCATCAATCTCAGCAGCTCGGAGCGCAGCTGTCGTATCTGTAGAAAAATAGGGGTTGCCTGTCCCACAAGCAAATATCACGATTCTTTTCTTCTCAAGATGCCTGATTGCCTTTCTCCTGATATATGGTTCAGCAATCTGCCTCATCTCGATAGCCGTCTGCACCCTTGTAGGAATGTTCCTTGTTTCAAGCGCATCCTGCAGCGCAAGCGAATTGATGACGGTAGCCAGCATACCCATATGGTCCGCAGTAGTACGGTCCATACCCTTTCCGCTTCTTCCCCTCCAAAAATTGCCCCCGCCTACAACAATGGAAATTTCGACTCCAAGCTTGTAAGCTTCCGCTATCCTGTCGGAAATAGCACCGAGTGTATCCTTTTCAATACCGGTTTTCTGATCCCCGGCAAGCGCTTCACCACTCAGCTTTAGCAAGATTCGTTTGTATTTTGGCGTCATGTTGGTTTTAACCCCCACTCCTTAATTATTGTTCTACACTAAAACTAAAATTCCTGCTATTTTTATATTATTTCAAGAAAATTCGCTTTGCTCAAAAAAAGGGGAACATATTTTTATATGTTCCCCACTTTTTTAGCCGCCAATTTGTTTTGCAACTTCCTCAGCAAAGTTTTCTTCCTTCTTCGCCAGGCCTTCGCCTCGTTCAAATCTTGCAAATCTTCTTATGCTTATATTTTCTCCAATAGCTGCTATCTTCTCGGTTACAAGCTGTTTGATTGTCTTGTCGTTATCCTTAATCCAAGGCTGCTCAAGAAGACAAATATCCTTATAGAATTTTTCAATTCTTCCTTCAACCATCTTTTCAATGATTTTTTCAGGTTTCCCTTCGTTTCTGGCTTGAGCCCTGAGAATGTTCATTTCCTTATCAAGTACGTCGGTTGGAACCTCTTCCTTCCTGACATATTCAGGTTTTGCAGCAGCAATCTGCATTGCTATGTCCTTGACAAGCTGCTTGAAATCTTCATTTGCAGCTGCAAAGTCAGTCTCTATATTGACTTCTACAAGCACACCAATTCTGCCATTTCCGTGTATGTATGATTCAACGAGGCCTTCTGCTGCTATTCTGCCGGCTTTCTTTGCTGCGGCTGCAAGTCCTTTTTCTCTCAGATATTCTATTGCCTTTTCCACATTGCCATCCGTTTCAGTGAGCGCCTTTTTGCAGTCCATCATACCTGATCCGGTTCTTTCGCGGAGTTGTTTAACCATTTCAGCAGTAATCATCCAAATTCCTCCAAACAAATATAATCTTATTATTAGCCAATTCATATGGCCTTTATTCTTCATTTATAAAGCAGGTTTGTTCTTTAAAAAAGCCCGGTCCGGTTTCCGAACCGGGCAATCATTTATTAAGCTTCTACTGCTGCTTCTACAGCATCAACTTCATTGATCTTTTCCTCGGCTTCAGGAGTAGTAGTCGCTGTCACAGTATTCGTTGAAAGCTGTTCACCCTGGCGTCCTTCGATGATAGCATCAGCCATTTTAGCTGCAATGAGCTTGACTGCTCTTATGGCATCATCATTACCCGGAATTACATAATCCACTTCATCAGGATCGCAATTTGTATCAACAATAGCTACTACAGGAATACCGAGCTTTCTGGCTTCAAGTATGGCAATTCTTTCTTTCCTTGGGTCAACTATAAACATAGCTCCAGGTATCTTCTTCATGTTCTTGATGCCGCCAAGGTATTTTTCAAGCTTCTCCATCTCGCCTTTGAGTTTGATGACTTCCTTTTTAGGCAGCACCTCGAACAGACCGTTCGCTTCCATGTTATTCAGTTGATGCAGCCTGTCGATCCTCTTACGGATGGTCTTGAAGTTTGTGAGCATTCCGCCGAGCCATCTTGCGTTTACAAAATACTGGCTGCTTCTCTCTGCTTCTTCCTTGATTGAATCCTGTGCCTGCTTCTTGGTTCCTACAAAAAGGACGTCATCGCCATTCATAGCGACTTCTCTGATGAAGTAGTAAGCTTCTTCAACTTTCTTGACGGTCTTCTGCAGATCAATAATGTAGATGCCGTTTCTCTCCGTAAAGATGTATTCGGCCATTTTGGGATTCCATCTTCTGGTCTGATGACCGAAATGGACGCCTGCTTCCAGCAGCTGTTTCATTGAAATAACTGACATATTAAATGTCCTCCTTAAGTTTACACCACCACAGCTTTCATCCGACCGGACAACCCTTTGGGCACTTAACCAATCGTCGAGCGTGTGCGTATTTTTTCGTTATGTAGTATACCATACAGGGAATAATTTATCAATTAAAAGATTTTCAAGTAAACTTTTCCATAAAAAGTTGTGATGGAGTTGTGATGGAAAAGTTTTAAAGTTTTAAAAAAATTTTTAAATATTTTTTTATGTACAGGCAATTTTCAGAGCACTAATTCATATACTTATAAGGTGACCAATTTTTCAGGGGGTGCCTTATTTGTTGCACTTCTTATTTACACTGGTAAATGATGTCCTCGGAAGTGTGTTCTTTCAACTAGGCTATGTATCAAATACAAATTCGTTTCCCCAACCACTGTCTACAGAAGAAGAACAGAAATATATAGAAGCATACAAAGGCGGTAATGATGAAGCAAAAAATACACTCATCGAAAGAAATCTGCGGCTTGTTGCGCATATTGTCAAAAAATACAGCACATTCAGCAGTGATTGTGACGATCTTATCTCCATTGGAACAATCGGCCTGATAAAAGCCATATCAACATTTGACATGTCAAAAGGCACCAGACTTGCCACATATGCAGCCCGCTGCATCGAAAATGAGATCCTGATGCAAATCAGAGCCGCAAAGAAGCTGCAGAGCGAGGTATCACTGCATGATCCAATTGGCGTTGACCGCGAGGGGAACGAGTTGCCATCGGCATGGTGTACATACTAAATTATTTTTATTGAGATCTTTTATACTCGGTATTCCGATATAAATAGTTTGTGCCTGATACGGACCTAAAGCTACTATTAATAAAGAATTTACGTATAGTTTGGTACAGTTTCTTATATTCTTTTTCAATTATTTCGGTATCATCTTTCTCTTTTACAAGTAGTTTAGGCAATACTACTATACATCCAATCTCGAATTTAAGAATATATTCAATAACTAACGATAACTGATGAAGTGTCTCCCTACCGATCCCTAAATTTCTATATTTATTTTCTATATACAGTGACTGAATATAAAAGATATTATATCCAATCCCAATCATTTTATCATTATTTTCTTTATCCATGAAAACTGCTTCATACAAGTCAAGTGTTTCTTGAGAATGACTATCAAATATATCTGCAATATTCTCACCATAGATTTCAGCACTTACTAAATCTATAAATATACCTGATAAAACCCCAACTTTCTTATTTTTCACTTTATCATTTTCCAAATTAAAATCAGACAGGTAAATATCAAGAATAATTTCTCTCATATATAAGTCTTGAGGTTCTTGCCGTAGGAACCAATCATCATCAGCAAAATCTATTAATGGCGATTCAATTATGTTTATATGTGCTTTAAGCTTTAAATATTTTTTATCCAATATTGTTACCTCAAGATTTATGTTATCAATTTTTCACATTATACACTTAACCCTAGGCTAGGTCATATCATACCTGAAACTTCTTTTGGAGAAACTACTTAACCTTAAATCGCAATACATTTTAGTTTTAAGAAATATAGTTTACTTAAGAATATGCATTATCCAAAAAATATCTTGGTTAATTATTTGTTATACATGATTGACTTATTCCTTAACACAATATACCATTGGATTTATATAATAGTAGTTTTCTTCTAAAGTTGACTTTTACGGAGCATCTCTCCTAACTAACCTACTATTTTCTACTTAGGCGTAACTCTTGTGCTATACCCAGGCTCAAACAAATCGGAAAATTTTAGAGTTTGTTGAAGGAGGCATTATGAGAAACCTGTTTATTAGTATGCGGAGCCTAATTAATTTCATTAAAAGCCGATTTTTGCGATATGTTGGTGCTATTCTTCTTACTCTTTTCATTTTGCTATTGATTTCACCTTGCATTTCTGCATTATTATCAATCTTTCAAATCGGTTTCCCAGAGTCAAATAGATTTCTTGAAATATTTTTATATACTATCGGGTATGGCAGTGATTTGACCCGTGAACAAGTTCCCCCAATAATGCTGTACATACTTGCACTTATTGGTGTCTTCATTATAAGCGTATTAACAGCATACATAACCACTATTTCTTTTAAGAGAACAAAGAATGTAGTGGTCAGCAAGGATGTAATTATTGAGGAAAATGAAAACGACAAAAATAAATACATATGTATACGCATTGAGAACACAGGATCGGAGATATATGATTTAGATATAGCTTTAATGTGGCATATTAAAGTTAAAAATAGCAATACAATGGAAGAAGCTCATAAGATTGATGAACCAAAAAAATATGCAGCACTACCGAAAAAGACTAAAGTTACTGTCAAATTTAGGATAGACGATCTAAATACAATTTTGCTCAAAAAAACAACTAATGATAGTATTTTTTTGGTATCTTATATTTCATATACAGATAATTTCTTTGGGCAAAGATATTCTGTTAAGAAAGAACACGAAATGGCAGGTAACAATCGTATACGTCAAAATACAGATAATAAGAATCCAATCAATTTGTTTGATGCTATACCTATAAATGCCGAAGCAATAACTTTATATAAAGACAAGAAAGCTTCCCTTCATGCTGATATCCATTTTAATAAAAAACATTTACCTCCCTTTACAATGGCATTGTTATTGTTCGAAGAACCATACTTGATCTGGGAAAATTATCATGTGTTTGAATTCTTAATAAAGGGAAAAGGATTGGACCAAATAAAGCTGGAAGTTAAGAGTAAAGACAAAAAAATATTGATTAGTAAAATCGTTAAAATAACGGATAAATTTGAACTGGAACAACTTCATATTTATGAGTACATTAATTTTTATAATAAAAAAAGCTTTAGGGAGATTAATGAAATATGTTTTACGGTTTTCCCTGATTTCCTCAATAATGCAAAGCTCCAAGGAGAGTTTACAATAGAAGATTGTAAGATGATCCAGATGGAAGAGATGAAAGATGCACAAGAGCAAATCGCTATAACAAGCGTTTTACCGTCTTTTAGCCTGCTTGATGCAAAACCGATAAATGAGGAAGGAATTGATTTACATATAACTGAAAATGATACACTTTATGCAAGTGTCAATCTTAATGAAAATCAATCCCCTTCATATACTATGGCATTGTTGCTATTTGAAGAACCATATTTGAACTTGGAAGATTATTATGTATCAAATTATGTATTCGAAGTTATGATAAGAGGAGAAGGATTATCTAAAATAAGACTCGAGATTAAAGACAAGAACAAAAGATTAATAATTGATGAAATAGTTAAACTAACAGATGAGTTTGAATCATCACAATTTACATTATCCGATTATCAAAATAAAGAAAGCTTTCGAGAAATCAACGAAATATGTTTTACAGTTTATCCAGAATTTTTCGAGAATATGAAAAAGAAAAAGGGTGAGTTTGAAATAAAACACTGCATGCTGCTATTACCATGCAAGCAAGTATGAAATGAGGCAAAATTGATTTAACGTTTTTGCTGCATTACTACTATAGCGGTTCTCAACACTTTATGAAGAGCAGCTGAGATCAGTATATGGTCTGCTATTTATGAACATAGAATCTAAGCTGTACAAAAAATTATCTCAAGAGGATGCAAAAGCATTTGCTGAGTTGATTCTGTAATAATCAAAGATAAGTACATCCTTTGTCACCCTGCCCTCATTGACAATGGATCGTTCTTCTGTACACAAGTTATCGAAGGCAAGGAATATCAAACAACTTACGATAATCTTTGTGTTCACATTGACCACTATTATGACAAATTAAAGTGGAATCTCAATTTACCTAAAAGAAGTATCTATTACCGCATTGGACATGAACAGTATCAATTCCGGCGGCAATATGTTATAGCTATCAGTGCTTATTTGGGGCAGTTCATTTTACGCATCCTGTTATTTTTACTAACTGCTCTTATCGCCATAACTGCTTTATCATTGATACTAAAACCATTATTGGAATCACTATCATGATAATATACCGGAGCCCCAGCTCACCAAACCGCCAGCTTGACCATATCTCATCTATGATATATGGTCAAGCTGGCGATGGTCAATGCAACCGCATATACTATAAACAAATTTCACACCTTCATTTTCCTATATTTCACCACCTAATACTGCTCTTCTTTACAGGATTCAGCTTTGAAGTTATCAAAGCTTGTCCCATCTATATAAAGGGGTAACCCCCTGACTCATCATTTGCTTGCTTCCTCAGCCCTTTTCCTATCCCGGAGTGCCTGATTGCGCAGGACCCTGCCGCAAACCTCGTTGATTTCCTGTTGTCTCCGCTCGTTCTCTTCCTCACTGATCCTGGGATAAAGGATGAAAACCGTCGTATTGCCTATTTTCCTCATCTCGTCATATTCCCCCATGATCGGGTGTATTGGCATTCATTATCGACCTCCCCTATACATCATATTTCAATTGAAAATTGTCCTATTCATGAAACGCATTTATATTCCGTCACAATGTTGAGCGCCTTGCTGGCCTTGGCTTTTGTGTCTTCATTCCACCTGCGCCTGCCGTCCGGCAGGTTTTTCAGGTGAGAGTAGCTAACCTTTGATTTTTCAGCAAGCTTACCGCGTGTCATTGGTATTTCTGCCATTCGAGCCTTGACATTATTAAAAATCCAAAAGAGAAACGAATAGCACCTAAATCAAAAGTAAAAATTGATTAAAATAGTAAAATCATTAATCATAAATAGAACTAATAATATGTGTTAGGTAAGAGTATTATTAAGTATTAAAGTTGATGATAAGGAATATCATCAACATTTGCTTAGCTTATCAGAGTTTTTAGATACATAAAATAATCACTGCAAAATAGTATATGGTGCTTTTATGAATACTTGCATTTACTTAAGAAAATCAAGAGCTGATGAAGAGCTGGAGAAGGAGATCGGCAAAGGTGAAACACTTGCCCGCCATCGTAAGGCTCTATTAAAGTATGCCAGCGAAAAGAAACTCAACATAGTTGAGATATATGAAGAATTGGAATCCGGAGAAAGTATCATTCACCGACCGGCAATGCTGCAGCTCCTGAAGGACATCGAAAAAGGTTTATATGATGCAGTTCTGGTAATGGATCTCTATCGTCTTGGTCGTGGTGACCTGGAAGATCAGGGACTCATTCTGAAAACGCTAAAACGGTCGAATACGCGGATTTTTACTCCAGAGAAGCAATATGACCTTAATAATGAATTTGACGAAGAATACGCCGAATTTGAGAGCTTCATGGGGCGTAAGGAATACAAGATGATCCGTAAGCGTCTTCAGGGTGGAAGAATCAGATCCATTCATGAAGGAAATTATATTTCCACCTATCCCCCATATGGTTATGTCATTGAAGATGGAAAGCATTATCGGACACTTGCACCTCATCCGGAACAGGCGCCAATCATAAAGCTCATATTCGATATGTATGCAAATCAGGGCATGGGTTGCTCAAAGATTGCTAAAAAGCTTAATGAAATGGGTGTCAAGTCATACTGGGATAAACAGTGGGAGCGCACCATGATTACCAACATGATAAAGAACCAGGTCTATATCGGCAAACTGGTCTGGAAGAAGAAATGCATCCGGAAGTCTACTACACCAGGGAAATCAAAAGACATATACACCAGGGATAAATCGGAATGGATCGTATCCGAAGGACGCCACCCGGCTCTGATCGATGAGGCTACTTTTGAAAAAGCCCAGCAGATTCTGTCAGGGAAATACCATGTCCCCTATCAGATTACCAACGGTATGACGAATCCCCTTGCCGGCCTGCTGGTTTGCAAACAATGCGGCCACAAAATGAAACGGCGGCCATATTCTCATGGCGGTGCTCACGTTATCTGTGAATACTGCGACAATAAGAGTTCCAGGTTTGATCATATAGAAAATCAAATTTTAAGTATCCTGGCAGATATGATTGCACATCCTGAAGCTGTTGACGTGAAAAAAGACGATGGTACACTCGTAGCATATCAGAAGAACCTTGAGCAGCTTGTCAAAGAGCTTGATGGTTTGAACAAGCAGAAAATAAAAATATATGATCTGTTCGAAAGAGACGAGTATTCAACGGATGTGTTCCTGGAGAGATCCCGGGACGTCTCCAAAAGGATCGATGAGACGCTGGAGAGCATTGAACAGACAAAAGCCGGGATCAAGAAAGAAAGCGATCAGCTGAATGCCACGAATGTTTTGTTCCCTGCCATTGAGAAGGTCCTTTCCGTATATAACACCATTGATGATGTGGTTGAAAAGAACGATTTATTGAAGAGTGTTATAGAAAAAGTAGAGTATTATAAGACCAAAGATCAAAAAGATGATGATTTCTTCATTCGAGTGCAACCCAAAACCCTTATAAGATAAGGCTTTCATGATGTATACCTGATGCTTTTTATGATAATGTTCCAGTGAAAATACTTTCCTAAACAATACGAATATTTGCTAAGCCATCCTGTTAATTATAACCAACAGGCATACATAAAAATTTTCTGGTATTAATTCAATGTAAATTATTCCATTTTACATAGTCACTAGTTCTATTATCCTATAAATTTGATCCATGAAATAATAAAAAATAGGACCATAGTTTACCATAATAGGGCTATCGGTCTATTAAATCAACTATGTTTAAATGATAATATATAGATAGATTACAGTAATGTAAAATATTCCTAAGAAGGTGTTTGAAATGGAAATAATTGTTGCAATTACATGCATTTTTTTATTAGTACTTGTAGTATTTCTATTAATACATAATTCTTTCAGTATAAAAAATATACAAAAGGATATGTCTACTATGGATCTGGAGCAAAACAAATTGAATTTCAGGCTTTTCATTGTTGAAAAGAAAGTGAATCATAATAATACACCTTAAACCATTAAACGAGAGATGTTTTTAATTCCTCCTTCCAGTTATAACGCCCAAGACCCTGGGAGAATACATGAAAAGAACGATTTATTGAAGAGTATCATAGAAAAAGTGGAGTATTACAAGACAAAAGATCAAAATGATGATGATTTCTTCATTCGAGTGCAGCCCAGAACCCTGATAAAATAAGCCTTTGAAGGTGTGTACACCATGCGGAGGGGAACGAAATAACGCTTATTG
>DBTX01000057.1:51773-58717 GCA_002307275.1 Hungateiclostridiaceae bacterium UBA1305 | reverse complement strand
TTGCATTTTCTTTGTCAACTGAGCAGCAATTTATAAAGCAATTTATCCAGAAATAAATATGGACATTCTAAAATCAATGTGGTATTATATTTTCAATTGAAAACGAACCTTTTAATTAGTCCCGAGAGGCTGGAAGGGTAAAATTTGCTTTGATGATTATAACTGGCTTATGCCATAATCAAAAATGCTTCCTGCCCTTGAGCCGGAAGCATTTTTTAGTTTAAGGAATTTGCTTGCAAATGTCCTAAAGTTGAAGGGGCTCGATGCCCCCGAGAATTTATTTGAGTACGAAAGTAGGGTGATTGTGTGATCGACAAGGCGGAGATTATGGATGAGAGCGGCATTATGAGGGCCGTAATCAGAATTGCTCATGAAATTATTGAAAAGAACAAAGGTGTTGAGAATGTCATTCTCATCGGCATCCAGAGAAGAGGAGTGCCTCTGGCGAGGCTGATTGCCGGAAAGATTAAAGAGGTGGAAGGAAAGGATGTACCTGTCGGAATACTGGACATCACCTTCTACAGGGATGATCTCAGCATGCTGGCAGAGCATCCGGTCGTCAACGGCACTGAGATCAATTTCACAGTTACGGATAAAGTCGTAATCCTTGTGGACGATGTACTTTATACGGGACGTACGGCCAGATCCGCAATTGAAGCAGTAATGGACATAGGAAGGCCGAAAATGATCCAACTGGCTATTCTTATCGACAGGGGACACAGGGAGCTTCCCATCCGGGCTGATTATGTCGGGAAGAATGTTCCTACTTCCAAGGGGGAAGTAGTCAACGTAAAGCTTTACGATATAGATAAGACAAACGTAGTTACATTGAGTGATCTGGAAAAAGGTGTTATGCATTGAGTAAGGAATCGTTCCTTACTTTTTTTATGTAAAATACAATGGAAAAAGAATCAGGAACCCAAGTTTTTTCACTTGTATTACTTTTGGTGCCCTGATGCAAAATAAATAAATTATTCTTTGTACAAATATTTTTTGCAACTTATTTTGCAGTACAATATAAAAAAGGCGGTAATAGACATGAATCTGAAATCAAAGGATTTACTTGGCCTGAAGGACATTTCCGCTGAGGAAATAGAGTACATCCTCGAAACGGCAAAAACCATGAAGTATATCATTACTTCGAATAACAAGAAGACACCACATCTACAGGGCAAGTCCATCATCACTCTATTCTATGAGAACAGCACAAGAACCAGGCTGTCCTTTGAACTGGCATCAAAATACATGAGTGCCAGTGCCGCAAATATCTCGGCATCAGCCAGCAGTGTTGCGAAGGGTGAGAACCTCATAGACACAGGCAAAACGATCGACATGATGGGTACGGATGTGATTATCATCCGACATCCGCAATCCGGAGCGCCGCATCTGTTATCAAAGCATGTCAGGGCTTCGGTGATAAATGCCGGGGACGGAATGAATGAGCATCCCACACAGGCGCTCCTGGATATGTTTACGATGAAAGAGAAAATGGGATCGCTAAAAGGCCTCAAGGTGGCCATTATAGGAGATATTTACCATAGCAGGGTTGCCCGCAGCAATATATGGGGGCTTACCAAAATGGGTGCGGAAGTCTCGGTCGCAGGCCCGGCAACATTGCTGCCTCCCGGGATAGAAAAGACAGGAGCAAGAGTATTCAGCACAATTCAGGAAGCGTTGATCGACGCGGATGTAGTAATGTCTCTGAGGCTACAGCTCGAAAGGCAGAAAAAGGCACTGTTTCCTTCAGTGCGGGAGTATTCGAGGTTCTTTGGGTTGGATGAAAAGAGATTGCAGATGGCAAAGAAGGATGCACTGATCATGCATCCGGGTCCTATGAACCGTGGGGTCGAGCTTTCAAGTGCAGTAGCGGACAGTGAAAACTCGGTGATCAATGAACAGGTAACAAACGGTGTAGCTGTCAGAATGGCGCTGCTGTATCTTTTGACCAGGAGGGGTAACAATGAAGCTGCTAATTAAAAACGGACACATAATAGATGCAAAGTCAAATCTGGACGCGGTGCTTGATCTGCTGGTAGTTGACGGTAAAATAGCAGAAATAGCAGAGGGGATAGAGGAAGATGGCTGTGAGATCGTTGACGCCAAAGGAAAGTATGTACTGCCTGGTCTGGTCGATGCTCACTGCCACCTGCGCGATCCGGGCTTTGAGTATAAGGAGGACATCGAAAGCGGGACGAGAAGCGCTGCAAAGGGTGGATTTACCTCGATCGCCTGTATGCCGAACACAAATCCCGTTACCGATAGTGAGGCTGTTGTAAAATATATTTTAAATAAAGCGAAACAGGACGGATATGTAAACGTTTTTCCAATCGGTGCGATCACAAAGGGGCAAAAGGGCGAGGAACTTGCTGAAATTGGTGAGCTGAAGTTTGCAGGAGCTGTGGCGATCTCGGACGACGGGAAACCCGTAAGAAGCTCGTCATTAATGAAGAAGGCGCTGCAGTATGCCTCCATGTTCGACATCACAGTAATTTCACACTGTGAGGATATTGACCTTGCTGAAGAAGGCGTCATGAATGAAGGATATACGTCTACGATCCTCGGGCTTAAAGGCATACCGTCCGCAGCCGAAGAAACGATGGTGGCCAGAGAACTGATACTGGCCGAGTATACGGGCGTTCCGCTTCATATTGCGCATGTGAGTACGGCATTATCAGTAGAACTGATAAGAAATGCAAAAAAACGCGGTGTCAAAGTGACCTGTGAAACCTGCCCGCACTATTTTTCACTGACTGAAGAGGCGTGTATCGGTTATGATACGAATGCAAAGGTCAGTCCGCCGCTTAGAGCAGCAAAGGATGTACAGGCAGTTATTGAAGGAATTGCAGATGATACGATCGACATCATAGCAACTGACCATGCACCGCATCATGCAGATGAGAAGAATGTGGAATTCAGTCTGGCCGCAAACGGACTGGTAGGTTTTGAAACGGCTGTACCGCTTGCGGTGACTTACCTCGTCAAGCCCGGCATCCTAACAGTGAAGAAACTGGTCGAAAAAATGAGCCTGAACCCTGCCAGGATACTGAGCATTAACAAAGGCTCCCTTGAGATAGGCTGCGCTGCCGACATTACGATCATCGATATCAATGAAGAGACAATTATTGATGTTTCAAAATTTCAGTCGAAATCCAAAAACAGTCCGTTTGGCGGAATGAAGCTGAGCGGAACAGTACGTACGACCATTGTCGACGGCAAGATCATCGTCAGTGAAAAAGTACTATTGTGAGGAGAGATGAAATGTTTATAGACAAACTGGTTACAGGAATCAAAAAGCTGGACAACCCCACAGTCGCAGGTCTGGATCCCAAACTTGAATATGTTCCCGCCTTTATCCGGGAAAAGGCTTTCAAAGAGTGCGGAGTTGGTTTCGAGGGTGCAGCGGAAGCTATCCTGCAGTTTAATAAAAAGTTGATTGATGCGCTGTACGATATCGTTCCTGTTGTAAAGCCTCAGCTGGCATATTATGAAATGTACGGCACAGCTGGTGTAAAAACATTTGCGGATACCTGTACATATGCCGGATCAAAGGGAATGCTGGTTATCGCAGATGGGAAGAGAAACGATATAGGTTCAACTGCGGAAGCGTATTCCACAGCATTTTTGGGTAAAACACCGATCGGTACCTTTGATGGTTCCGCATTTTCCGCCGATGCGCTCACTGTAAACCCTTACCTGGGTTATGACGGGATCAAGCCATTCATTGATAATTGCGGGAAGTATGGGAAGGGGATATTCATACTGGTCAAGACTTCGAATAAATCCTCCGGACAACTCCAGGACCTGATCACCAGGGATGGGAAAACCATCTATGAAACAGTCGCGGAGCTGGTGAACGAATGGGGGAGTCAGGTGATGGGGGAAAGCGGCTACAGCGGAATAGGAGCTGTCGTTGGCGCTACATACCCCGAGCAGGCAAAGATTCTCAGAGGCATCATGAAAAAGGCGTATATTCTTGTTCCCGGCTATGGTGCACAGGGGGGAACCGCAAAAGACGCTGTCCATTCGTTTGACATTAATGGCCTTGGGGCTGTGATTAATGCTTCAAGAAGCATCATGTGCGCATGGAAATTGGAGAAATGGTCGGCAACCTATGGGGAAGATGCTTTTGACAGTGCGGCAAGAGCTGAAGCAATCAGGATGAAGGATGAAATCAATGAGGCACTTGCTGGAAGGGAGCGGACAGAATGAGAGCGTTTTTGGCGCTGGAGGACGGGACTGTATTTGAAGGCAGCAGCTTTGGAGCTGTTGGAGAAATTACAGGTGAGTTTGTATTCAATACCGGCATGACTGGCTATCAGGAGGTTTTGACGGATCCCTCCTATTGCGGACAGATCGTTACAATGACTTATCCGCTGATAGGCAATTACGGGGTCAATCTGGAGGACGTGGAGTCTGCAAAGCCGCAGGTCAAGGGATTTGTAGTCAGGGAAATGTGCAAGACGCCGAGCAACTGGCGTTCACTCGAGACCTTAAGCGAATATCTTGCAAGGAATGGTATCATCGGAATTGAAGGAATAGATACAAGAGCTCTTACAAGAATATTGCGTGACCGTGGTACAATGAAGGGCATGATTTCAACAAAACAGGATTTTAAATTCGAAGATCATATTGGAATAATAAAGGACTATAAAATAGAAAATCCTGTAATGCAGGTAAGCATAGATTACAGGAAGCATTATAAAGGTGAAGGAGCCAGAGTCGCATTACTGGATTATGGAATCAAGCAAAATATAATCCGCTCCCTTTTGAAAAGGGGCTGCGAGGTATATCAATTCCCTGCTTCGGCAACTTCTGAGGAAATACTGGAGGTAAAGCCGGACGGGATCATGCTTTCAAACGGCCCTGGAGATCCCAAGGATTGTACACATCAGATCAAGACAATCAAAGAGCTTCTGGGAAAGAAGCCGATTTTCGGAATATGCCTTGGTCATCAGCTAACGGCGCTTGCGACAGGCGGGGACACAGAGAAACTCAAATATGGACATCGCGGCTGCAATCATCCTGTTAAAGATCTGGAAAGGGATTTAACGTACATAACCTCGCAGAATCACGGGTATACAATCATAGAGGACAGCCTTGATAAAACAAAAATGTCTGTAAGCCACAGGAATATGAATGATGGAACTGTTGAAGGCGTTATGTACAAGGATTTTCCGGTGTTCACCGTGCAATTCCATCCTGAAGCCTCGCCTGGACCTGCGGACACGGCATACCTGTTTGACAGGTTTCTGGGAATGATGAAAAAAGGGGAAGGGGATCAGCATGCCAAGACGTAATGATGTCAGTAAAGTAATGGTCATCGGTTCCGGACCGATCATAATCGGACAGGCGGCAGAGTTCGACTATGCCGGAACGCAGGCCTGCCAGGCACTCAAAGAGGAAGGTATAGAGGTAGTGCTTGTCAACAGCAATCCTGCCACGATCATGACAGATACGAATATAGCGGACAGAGTTTATATAGAGCCACTCAATGTGAAGACGATCAGAAAGATCATTCTGAAAGAAAAACCTGACAGCCTGCTGCCTACATTGGGTGGACAGACCGGCCTCAATCTTGCGATGGAACTGGCCGAATCCGGCTTTCTGGAAGAACAGGGCGTCAAGCTTCTCGGAACTGCTACGGAAGCGATAAAAATGGCCGAGGACAGACAAGCCTTCAAAGATACAATGGAAAGGATCGGTGAGCCATGTATAGCAAGCAAGGTCGTCACTACGGTAGAGGATGCACTGGCCTTCGCAGATGAAATCGATTATCCGGTAATTGTAAGACCGGCGTATACCCTTGGCGGAACCGGCGGCGGCATCGCCGGAAATAAGGCCGAGCTGGTTGAAATCGCTGCGAATGGACTCAGGCTGAGCAGAGTAGGGCAGGCTCTGATTGAAAAGGGGATCGCAGGCTGGAAGGAAATTGAGTATGAGGTGATGCGGGACGGCAAAGGGAATGTAATAACCGTCTGCAACATGGAAAACATCGACCCGGTCGGCGTACATACCGGCGACAGTATTGTCGTCGCACCTTCACAGACACTTTCGGACAAGGAATATCAGATGCTCAGGACGGCTTCATTAAAGATCATCTCAGCACTTGGAATAGAAGGAGGCTGTAATGTACAGTTTGCATTGCATCCGACAAGCTATGAGTATTCTGTCATTGAAGTGAACCCCAGGGTCAGCCGCTCATCGGCACTTGCGTCGAAAGCTACGGGATACCCGATTGCGAAGGTAGCTACAAAAATTGCGATCGGCTACGGGCTCGACGAGATTTTGAATGCAGTCACTGGCAAAACTTATGCCTGCTTTGAACCTACGCTGGATTATGTAGTCGTAAAGATACCAAAATGGCCGTTTGATAAATTTGTTAAAGCCAGAAGGACTCTTGGAACACAAATGAAAGCAACCGGAGAGGTCATGGCCATCAGCAGTTCCTTTGAAGCCGCCCTGATGAAGGCGATCAGGTCACTGGAGCTTAACATATATACACTTGAACAGGAACAATACACAAAACTTGATACGCAGACAATAGAAAAGAAACTCCAGGATATAAACGATGTGAGACTCTTTGTCATAGCGGAGGCACTCAGGAGAGGTATTTCTGTCGAGAAGATCCATGAAATCACAAAGATAGATGATTTCTTCCTCTGCAAGATCAACGAACTCGTATTAATGGAAGAGATGCTCAAGACCGTATCATTGGAAAGTATTTCGCCTGAAATGCTCAGGAAGGCGAAAAGGCTCGGTTTCCTGGATTCGGTCATTGCAGGTTATATCGCTTCTGACAGGACGTCGGTTAAAACGAGACGTACAGAGCTTGGCATCACAACGGCGTACAAAATGGTAGATACCTGCGCGGCGGAGTTTGAAGCCATATCGCCATATTATTACTCCACCTTCGACCAGTTCTCCGAAGTGAAGGAATCGAACCG
>DBTX01000057.1:42822-51471 GCA_002307275.1 Hungateiclostridiaceae bacterium UBA1305 | reverse complement strand
ATCAGGATCGGGCAGGGAATCGAATTCGACTACTGTTCGGTGCATTCGGTCTGGGCATTGAAGGAACAGGGCTTCGAGACCATTATTGCCAACAATAACCCGGAGACTGTCAGTACAGACTTTGACACCTCTGACAGACTATACTTTGAACCGCTTACAATAGAAGACGTTGAAAGCATCATCGAGGTCGAAAAACCAGAAGGCGTCATCGTACAATTCGGCGGTCAAACAGCAATAAAGCTGGTAAATGCACTCAGCGACCTGGGTGTCAGGATCATTGGAACCCAGGCAAAGGATGTCGATGCAGCAGAAGACAGAGAGAAATTTGATAAAATACTTGAAGAAGTAGGCATACCCCGGCCGAACGGCAGAATGGTTTACACGCTTGAGCAGGCGCTGGAAGCAGCGAACGAGCTGATTTACCCTGTACTGGTGCGCCCCTCCTATGTACTTGGCGGACAGGGCATGGAAATTGCCTACAGCGATAAGGATATTATTGAGTTCATGGAAATCATCAACCGCGTAAAGCAGGAGCATCCGATCCTGGTGGACAAATATCTGATGGGCAAGGAAATAGAAGTTGACGCGATCTGTGACGGTGAAAATATCCTGATTCCAGGAATCATGGAGCATCTGGAACGGGCGGGCGTTCACTCGGGAGACAGCATTTCCGTTTATCCGGCAGCATCTCTTGACAAAAAAACGGTACAAGAGATTATAGAATACTCGGAGAAGCTCGCAAAAGCGTTGAATGTCATCGGATTGATCAATATCCAGTATGTGTTGTACAATAGCGAACTCAATGTAATAGAGGTAAACCCCCGATCAAGCCGCACAGTACCTTATATCAGCAAGGTCACGGGAATACCGATGGTGGACGTTGCGACAAAAATCATGACCGGTAAAAAGCTCAGTGATTTCAAATATGGTACCGGCTTATACAGAGCTGCCGATTATGTGGCGATCAAGGTACCGGTATTCTCTTTTGAAAAACTGCATGACGTGGATACGAGCCTTGGGCCGGAGATGAAATCAACCGGCGAGGTGCTTGGAATAGCAAAGACATTCCATGAAGCACTATACAAAGGTATCATAGCCTCCGGCATGAAGCTCCCAGGTAAAGGCGGCGGTATTCTGATGACGGTAAGGGATGCGGACAAGACGGAATTGATCCCGATCGCAGAGAAGTTCGAAAAATTTGGATATGAGCTGTGGGCAACCGGTAAGACGGCAAATATGCTGAATGCTCACGGAATTGCAACAAATGCTGTCAAAAAGATTGATGAAGGTTCACCGAATTTGCTGGATCTCATTTCATCAGGCAGGATCAAGCTTGTTGTAAATACGCCTACGAAGGGTCGCCAGCCTGAGAGGGACGGCTTCAAAATCAGGCGGAAGGCAGTAGAAATGTCGATACCATGCCTGACGTCACTGGATACGGCTAATGCGGTGCTTGACTGCATCGGATTGGAAAACAGCAATAATGAGCTTGATGTAATAGATCTGAGTGTATTTGAAGAATAAAAACAATTTGTGATTTTTGCAAATAATGATGAATACAGATGAATTATTGCATCGTGGAGGATTCTGATGATACAACCGAAACAGCTGGAAGACAGAGTAATAAGCATTGAAGAGCTTACGGACGAAATATACAGGATGACAGTGGAATCGGAATACATCGCTGGAAATGCCGTAGCGGGGCAGTTTGTAAACATTAAATGCTGCGACGGCACACAAGCCCTTCTCAGGCGGCCTATAAGCATTTGTTCTGTTGACAGGTGCAACGGCAGCTATGATATCCTGTTCCAGAAAAAAGGCGGCGGTACAGGGTTGCTGGCCTTGAAAAAGCCCGGGGACAGACTGGATGTACTGGGACCTTTGGGAAATGGTTTTGGTCTCGATGTCAAATATGGACGGATAGCAGTAATCGGCGGGGGAATCGGCATTTTTCCCCTGCTGTTCGTTCTGAATGAGAGCAGGGCAGTCACTAAAAGGGCATATCTGGGCTTTCGAACAAGGAAGCTGGTGGTGCTTGAGAACGAATTCAAAGCCGGCAGCAGTACGCTTGAGATTACTACAGATGATGGAAGCTATGGGGAGCATGGCTTTATAACGGACCTGCTCAAACGGGATATTCTGTCTGAGAAATTTGACATGATCTATGCCTGCGGTCCGACTCCCATGCTCAGGAAAGTAATAGAAGCAGCGAATGAAAATGATATCAGATGCCAGGTCTCGATGGAACAGCGCATGGGCTGCGGCTTCGGCGCCTGTCTTGTGTGTGCCTGCAAAACGCATGTGGAAAACGGTGACTGGCAGTATAGCCATGTTTGCAAGGATGGGCCGATATTTGACAGCAGGGCTGTGCTACTTGAATAGAGGAATAAAACTGATGCAGGAAGCAAAGGAATGAATAGAAACAGGACAGAAGTTTCGTAAATGCATAAATGGAATGGTTTGTAATCAGTGGAGGTATAATGAGCGGGTTTGATTTATCAGTTGACATCTGCGGTTTGAAACTTAAAAACCCTGTAATAGCAGCTTCCGGAACATTCGGCTTCGGAAGGGAGCACGCCGGGTTCATAGACCTGAACAAAATTGGCGGTATTAGTGTTAAAGGACTTACTCTGAAGCCCAGACAGGGAAATAAGCCGCCGAGAGTCGCAGAGACACCGGCAGGCATGCTGAACAGTGTAGGTCTCCAGAACCCTGGGGTTGAAGCTTTTATAAAAAATGAGATACCGTTTTTAAGGCAATATTCAGCGGCTATCATCGTAAATATTGCTGGCAATACGATTGATGAGTACTGTGAGATGGCTCGCATACTGTCTGACGCGGATATTGACGCGATTGAACTGAATGTTTCGTGTCCGAATGTCAAGGCGGGCTGCGTAGCTTTTGGCAACACGGCTTCAGGTATCGCAGAAATCACCTCACAGGTCAGGAAGCATTGCAGAAAACCTCTGATCGTCAAACTGACCCCGAATGTCTCCAGTATTTCTGAAATAGCGATGGCAGCCGAGGATGCCGGAGCTGATGCGCTTTCACTGATCAATACGCTGCTTGGAATGGTTATAGATATTGAGACAAGAAGACCTGTACTGGCGAACAATACCGGCGGACTATCGGGACCCGCTATAAAACCGGTGGCGGTAAGAATGGTTTATGAGGTCGCTCGGGCTGTAAAAGTGCCGGTTATTGGCATGGGAGGCATTTCGAACGGCTGTGACGCGGTCGAATTCATGCTCGCAGGCGCTGCAGCGGTTATGGTCGGTACAGCAGGTTTGATTTATCCGGATGCCTGCATAAAAGTATGCGAGGGTATCGAACAATATATGAGAAGGCATAATATGAGACACATAGGCGATATCAGGGGCAAAATCGAACTGAACGGGTGATGCAATGAATACAAGGTTAATTATTGTAAGGCATGCAGAGGCTGAAGGTAATAAAATAAGAAGGTTTCACGGCTGGACAGATTCCAGCCTGACGGACAGGGGACACCTTCAGGCTCAACGTGTTGCAGACAGACTGAAGGACACCGATATTGATGTCCTGTATTCAAGCAGCCTGAAAAGGACATTGCAGACAGCTGAATATATTTCAGTAGTCAAAGGGCTGCCGATCATCAGGACGGATAAATTGAAGGAAATAAACGGAGGCGACTGGGAAGGCCTGACCTGGGATGAACTTCATGAAAGATGGCCGGAAGCCTATGATACCTGGGATAACCGGCCTCATGAACACAAAATGCCCAATGGAGAGTCTATGGAGGTATTTCAACAAAGACTCGTGGAAGAAGTAAAGGACATCATCAGTAAAAATACTGGAAGAAATATCTGTATTGTCACGCATGGAACGGCCATAAGGGCATTAATCTGCTATTTCAGGGCATGCGAACTGGATGAGATGAGTAATGTAGCATGGTGCGACAATACAGCTATTACCATACTTGACTATGACGGAACAGCTTTCAGCACAGTAACCGAGGGTGATGCATGCCATCTGGGAAGCGATCTTGGAACAATCGTGAATCAGGATTGGTGGGAAGATTATAATAAGAAGATTAAAGAAAAAGAAAATGAAAGAAAAAAATAGGAGGATGGGTACATGTCGGATAAAAAGCTGGTCAACTGGTTGTTCAAAACAGGCGCTGTAAGGGTATGCCCTGAGGGGAAGCCGTTCTGGTATACTTCAGGGACGATCGGACCTTATTACATAAACACTCATTTCCTATACGGCAGTGAGAAAAAGGCGAATGAACTTCTTGAAGCAATAGATGCCTTTAAATCCAACAAACTTGGGTGTCCGGACAAGCTTCTTAAATTAATTGATGCAAATTATGCCGGGGATGAGATATTCAAGGGTTTGATCGACAGCATGCTGGAATATATAAAAAATAATATCGATCTGGCAGAGATAGACTATGTATCAGGCGGAGAGCGGCGCGACTGGTTTTTCTCACTGATCCTGGCAAAACTGCTTGAAAAGCCACATATAACGATATATAAGGATCTTGCGGCAGTCATCACTGAAAACGGCGAAACATTTGCGGCTCAATCCATTAACGGCGCAAGGGTACTGCATATTGCCGATCTGATCACAGAAGCCTCCAGTTACGACAGAGCCTGGATTCCTGCCATTAAGAAAATAAGCGGAGAGATGACCCATAGTGTTGTAGTTGTGGATAGGCTTCAGGGAGGCTGTGAACTGCTTGAGCGAAACAAAATATGCTCTTTTGCAATGGTGTCGATTGATAAAGTTTTCTTTGACAGTGCACTTGATTTGGGACTCATCAGCAATGGACAGTACGAAATGCTGCTCAAATACACTTCAAACCCCCGGGACTCCATGAAGGCATTCCTCAAGGAGCACCCTGAATTTCTGGAAAATGCGTTAAAGGCAAATGATAAGACAAGTGAACGCGCAAGGCTTTGCATGGACAAGAAAATATACATGTAAGGTAGGGGCGGCCATTGCGCGTCCGCAAAACAGAGAGACAAAATTGCAATGGATTTACCGCAAAAGAAAAACATAAGGCTGCAAGGTTATGATTACAGCCAAAGCGGCATGTATTTTCTGCTAAATATATTGACATTCTATCCGTAAAAATTTATCATTGAAACAATATCAACTCAATAATCATGCCATGAACTTTCTTGATAGTCCCTGTCCGCCTACAGGATATGCATGTATGAGCAAATCTTTATATTAAAGGAGTGTTTCATTATGTTAAAACCTGAATTCCATGTATTTATTTGCACCAGTTCGAGGATCAACGGACAGCAGAAGGGTTATTGCTGTTCGAAGGATTCTGTCGGGATCGTACAGGCATTTATGGAAGAAATCGAAGCAAGAGATCTATCAGATCGGGTTATGGTAACCAATACAGGCTGTTTTGGAATATGCAGCTCCGGCCCTGTAGTAGTTGTTTATCCGCAGGGAATCTGGTACAAGGAAGTCACTGTAGATGATGTGTCGGAAATTGTAGAGTCACATTTTGAAAACGGTGTAATCGTCGAGAGGCTGGAAATAAAATAGGACGTAATGAGTAGTGGATTTAATATTTTGTGCATCCTATGATATGCTATGATATATATTGTAATTATCCGGAGGATTGCATGAGTATGCGCAGAAGAAAATCAACAGTTATATTATTGGTGTTTTGTTTGCTTATGGCTGTGACTTTAGTTGCAGCCTTTTCTTCCTGCTCGGATAATACAGGGAATGGAAACGACCAACTTCAGACAGAATATACAGCTGCAGTAAACGATAGTACTTCATCCACAAACAATTCCTCCTATGAGAGCAGCACTGCGGAAGAGGGCAGTATACCTGTTCAGGGCAGTTCAACTGAAGAAGCTTTTTTACCCGCTTCTGCCGATCTTCTGATCAAGGAAAAGATCAATAAAATGAGCCTCGATGAAAAAATTGGCCAGATGTTTATTGTCGGATTTAAAGGTGATACACCGAACGATGAAATTAAAAGCATGATCCAAAAATATCATGTCGGCGGAATAATCCTATTTCGCAATAATATTACCGATCCAGAGCAGATGCTTTCCCTGATCAATTCTTTGAAATTTTTGAATTCGAAGAACCAGGCAGCATTGTTTATGTCTGTAGATGAAGAAGGCGGCAGGATCAGCAGGATGCCTGATCAGCTTGAAAAATTGCCCACCAATGAAGCAATAGGAAAAATAAATGATCCTCAGCTGTCTTTCAACATCGGAGGCGTACTTGCTTATGAATTAAAGGCCTTCGGATTCAATATGGACTTTGCACCGGTTATCGACATATTCAGTAATCCGAAAAACACTGTAATCGGTGACAGGGCTTTCGGCTCCGAACCCGACATTGTAAGCAGTCTGGGAATCCAGACGATGAAAGGACTGCAAGCAGGCGGAGTTATTTCTGTTGTGAAGCACTTCCCAGGACATGGGGATACTCTGGTGGATTCACATATCGGTTTACCGACAGTCGATTATGATTTAAAAAGGCTTGAAAGCTTTGAACTAAAACCCTTTCAGGCAGCAATCGAAAACAAGGCTGATGCGGTGATGGTTGCGCATATACTAATGAAGACAATTGATCCGATAAGTCCGGCCTCGATGTCAAAGACTATGATAACAGATGTTTTGCGTGATAAGATGGGCTTTACAGGTGTGGTTGTAACTGATGATATGACAATGGGAGCCATCGTTGAAAATTATAATATAGGTGCTGCAGTTGTTAAATCAGTCAATGCCGGAAGTGATATCATTCTTGTGTGCCATGGGTATGACAATCAGGTGAATGCCATCAATTCTCTCAAGTCAGCCGTAAAGAACGGCAGGATTGCTGAAGAAAGATTAAACGACAGCATTTATAGAATATTGAAGCTTAAGGGAAAGTATGGTCTGAGTGATAAGAAAACAACTTCAATCAATGTTGATGAAATCAATAAAAGAATTGTCAGTACTTTGGGCAGTCGATAGATTTGCACCGTCCATCCTGCTTATTTACCCTGCGCCTGCTTGTAATTGCAGTTGTCGCGTTTTCGGCTATGGTACTTATTTTACGGTAAAACCCACTTCTTTATTATAAACAAATTATGTTATAATGTAATTTAGCAAAACAGACATAATAGTAGGAATGATTATGATTTAGCCTCATATTTGGATTAGGACGGATAAAAGGAGTGCTTCTTTGGAAAGTAACATGGAAAACAGCAGAAATAACAGGATTACAGCAGAAGAAATCGCATTACAATATAAATATATGGAACAGATCAAGGAATTGAATCAGGAATATATCTTGAAATATGGCAGGCAGAAATTGGCGTTCCTGCAGTCGTTTGGCTGCCAGATGAACGAGAATGATTCAGAGAAGCTGTCGGGAATGCTTGAAATAATGGGTTATACCCAAACAGGCAAGCTGGATGACTGCGACCTGGTCATTTTCAATACCTGCTGTGTCAGAGAAAACGCAGAACTTAAGGTATATGGACATCTCGGTTCACTTAAGGCTTTGAAAAACCGTAAACCTGATATGATCATTGCTGTCTGTGGATGTATGATGCAGCAGAAGGATGTAGTCGAGCATATCAAGGGAAAGTACAGACAGGTTGATTTGATATTCGGTACGCATAACCTTCACAAGTTTCCGGAGTTGCTGAACAGAGCGCTTGAAACCGACGCATTGGTCGCAGATGTAGAGAGCTCGGAGGGCTCCATTGCCGAGGGGGTGCCCATCAGACGCGGGCAGGGCGTTAAAGCCTGGCTGACGATCATGTACGGCTGCAACAATTTCTGTTCCTATTGCATCGTTCCATATGTCAGAGGAAGGGAAAGAAGCAGGCAGATTGCGGATATAGTGAATGAGGCGAGACTTCTGGGGCATCAGGGTTTCAGGGAGATAACACTGCTTGGGCAGAACGTGAACTCCTATGGACTGGATCTGAAGGATGGCAGCAGCTTTGCAGACTTGCTCCGCAGCCTGGAAGACGTTGAAGGGATAGACAGGATCCGGTTCATGACTTCGCATCCGAAGGATCTTTCGGAGGATCTGATCCTGGCCATGAGGGACTGCAAAAAGGTTTGCGAACATCTGCACCTGCCGGTTCAGGCAGGCAGCAATACCATTTTGCAGGAAATGAACAGGAAGTATACAAGAGAGTATTATTTCGGCCTGGCTGATAAAATACGCAGTCAGATTCCGGATATTTCATTGACAACGGATATTATTGTAGGATACCCCGGCGAAAGTGATGAAGATTTCAAACAGACGCTGGACCTTATTGAAAAGGTAAGGTTCGATTACGTATATACGTTCCTCTATTCGAAGCGAACCGGTACACCGGCTGCAAAAAAAGAAGACCAGGTTAGTGAACAGGTCAAGAAGGAACGATTTAATGCATTGCTGGCACTGCAGAACCGGATCGGCAAGGAATTGAATGAACCGCTTGCAGGAAAAATAGTCGAAGTACTGGCGGAGGGGCCAAGCAAAAACAGCATTACCACACTTGCAGGACGTACCAGAACGAATAAGATTGTGAATTTCAAAGGGAGTCCTGAACTGGCAGGAAGACTCGTCAAAGTAAGGATAACAAATGCGGGCACCTGGTCACTGGAAGGCAGCCTGGAGTGAAATGCAGTAAAGTAATTA
>DBTX01000057.1:27959-42506 GCA_002307275.1 Hungateiclostridiaceae bacterium UBA1305 | reverse complement strand
AAAAGATAATACAGTAAAAATGACAATATACTAAAAATGACAATACAGGAGGGTAAAATAGATGGATGCATTAATTAAGGCAAGAGAACTTGGCGAAACGATTGGTGATTCTTCAGAGCTTCATCGTTTGAAAAAATCCGAAGTGGCCCTCGAAGGCGATGACCTTGGAATGCAACTGATGGAGGATTACAGGCTGCTGCAGATTGAACTGGTCAAGGCAACCAGAGAGAAAAAAGGCGAGGTTCAGATCGTTGAAATCAGGGACATGCTGATGGCGAAGCAGACTGAATTGAATACATACCCGATTACGCTTGAATATCTCGGGGCAAAGAATGCTTTCGACGGATTCATGAAGAACATAAATGATATCATAACCTTTGCAATCACCGGAGAAGAGTGCTCTTCCTCCAATTGTTCCTCCTGCAGCGGCTGCGGATCGAGTCATGCCTGAAATGATATCATTCTTTATTTGATATAAAGAGGGCCTGTAAGTAAAACAGTGCTGAGCCCTTAAAAGTGAGGTCAATAAAATGCCTGTAACACCTATGATGCAGCAATATCTGGACATGAAGGAGCAGCACAGGGACTGTATCCTGATGTTCAGACTGGGCGATTTTTATGAAATGTTTTTTGAGGATGCGACACTTGCATCAAGGGAGCTTGAAATAACTCTGACCGGCCGTGATTGCGGTATGGAGGAGAGAGCTCCGATGTGCGGGGTGCCTTATCACGCAGTTGACGGATATATTTCCAGGCTTATTACCAAAGGCTATAAAGTTGCTATTTGCGAGCAGGTGGAAGATCCAGCCCTTGCAAAGGGACTTGTACGCAGAGAGGTCATCAGGATTGTCACCCCGGGCACGATTACCGACTCTGCCATGTTGGATGAAAAGAAAAACAATTATCTTGTTTCAATCTATTCCAAAGCTCATATGTATGGAATTGCAGTCGTTGACATCTCAACCGGCGAGTTTTCGACGACAAGGATCACTTGGGGAAATACGCTGAACAAGCTGCTGGATGAGATTGCAAAGTATTCCCCTGCTGAGATCATAGTGAACAATGCCCTGTTCCGGACCGCCGAAGTGATGAGTCAGATACAAAGGCGCTTCACCGCATATATATCGCCGCTTGATGAAATATGCTTTGATGAAGCAGCTTCGGCGGCAGTACTTGAACACCGGCTTGGAACCGGCGCTCTTGCGGAAGAAACCAGAGAGCTTTGCATCAATGCATCCGGAGCTCTGCTCTATTATCTGGAGCAGACACAAAAGGCCGGACTTGAGCATATCCAGAAGATTACCCCTTACAAATTGGAAGAATACATGATGCTTGATATATCCACCAGAAGAAATCTTGAACTGACTGAGACTATGAGGGAGAAGGCCCGCAAAGGCACCTTGCTCTGGGTACTGGACAGGACGATGACCTCTATGGGTGCCAGAACGATTCGAAGGTGGGTGGAACAGCCTCTTGTCAATATTGGAGACATCCATGAGAGATTGGAAGCCGTTTCAGAATTCAAGGACAAATTCATGGTACGCATGGAACTCCGGGAGCTTTTGAAAAGAGTTCATGACATCGAAAGACTTATGGGCAAGGTAGTGCTGGGAAGTGCGAATTGCAGGGATCTGAACGCGCTGAGAAACTCACTCGGACAGGTTCCGTATATTAAGGAAATCCTGACTGGCTGCTCTTCAGCACTGGCTGTAAGAGATAATTGCCTGATGGATGGTCTGGAGGATATATGCAGCCTGATTGAAAGTTCAATTGTGGAGGAACCTCCCGTATCCGTAAAAGAAGGCGGAATCATCAAGACCGGTTATGATGAAGAGGTGGACAAGCTAAGGAGTGCGTCCACGGACGGAAAGGAATGGATTGCGTCACTTGAAGCAGCTGAGAAGGAGAAAACCGGCATCCGCAATTTAAAAATCGGTTTTACGAGAGTGTTCGGGTACTATTTGGAAGTCACGAAATCATATTTCCATCTTGTGCCTCAGGAATATATACGCAAACAGACGCTTGCCAACTGCGAGAGGTTTGTCACACAGGAACTCAAGGAGATGGAGGAAACCATCCTTGGTGCAGAGGGCAAGGTCATTGAACTGGAATATGTGATTTTTACAGATATCAGGGAAAAAATAGCTTCCCAGGTGGCAAGAATTAAAAACACCGCCTTATGCCTTGCTGAACTGGATGTGATTTGTTCATTGTCTGAGGTTGCCGACAGGGAGAATTACTGCAGGCCTGAGGTTAACGCTGAAGGTATGATAAAAATAGAGGGCGGCAGGCATCCTGTTGTAGAAAGAATGCTGGAACAGGGCGCTTTTGTTCCCAATGAGACTTTGCTTGACCTGGGGGACGACAGACTCTCGATCATTACAGGGCCCAATATGGCAGGAAAGTCTACTTATATGAGGCAGGTCGCACTTATTGTGCTGATGGCGCAAATAGGCAGCTTTGTACCTGCAAGCACAGCTGTGATAGGTGTTGCAGACCGGATTTTTACCAGGGTTGGAGCTTCTGACGATCTTGCCGCCGGACAGAGTACATTTATGGTTGAGATGTCAGAGGTGGCGGGGATCCTGGAAAATGCGACACCACGAAGCCTTTTGGTGCTCGATGAGATCGGCAGAGGTACAAGTACGTTTGACGGACTAAGTATTGCATGGTCCGTCATTGAATATATTTCAGACAGTGAAAAAGTCGGCAGCAGGACGCTTTTTGCCACGCATTACCATGAACTGACCGAGTTGGAAGGCAAGCTGCCGGGAATTAAGAATTATTGCATCGCCGTGAAGGAAAAGGGAGAGGACATCATATTCCTCAGGAAGATCATACGTGGCGGAGCCGACGGAAGCTACGGGATCCAGGTGGCAAGACTGGCGGGCGTTCCGCAGCCGGTGATAGACAGGGCCAGGGAGCTTCTGAAGGAGCTTGAGGATGCGGATATCAGCAAGCGTGAAAATAGGTCCAGAAGGAAAAAGGTAACGCTGGACGGTCAAATGGAGCTCTTCTATGCCGGTGCAAACGAGGATAAGATGGACAAGGCCGGCAAGGAAGTGCTGGATGAACTGAAGACCGTAGATGTCTCTGCAATAACGCCGCTGGATGCGATGAATGTATTGTACCGCCTGCAGCAGAAGGCCAGGAAGGGTTGACGATGGGGAAGATTATTATCCTTGATGAGAACACAGCGAATAAAATAGCTGCCGGCGAGGTAATTGAACGACCTGCATCTGTGATTAAGGAGCTCGTCGAAAACTCCATTGACGCAGGCGCTGCGAGTGTGAGTGTTGAGATCCGGAACGGAGGAATTTCGTTCATCCGTGTTATTGACAACGGATGCGGTCTTGCAATGGATGACGTGGAAATTGCATTTGAACGTCATTCCACAAGCAAAATCAGAAGGGTTGACGATCTAGAGAGCTTATCGAGCATGGGCTTTCGAGGTGAAGCGCTGGCAAGTATTGCAGCCGTCTCTGCCATCCAGATGTCGACCCGTACGAAAGAAGCTGTTCAGGGAGTTGGCATAGAAGTAAAGGGAGGCAGTATCATTGACATAAAACCGGCAGGCTGCCCGACCGGTACGTCCATAACTGTGAGAGAGCTGTTTTTCAATACGCCGGCCAGATATAAGTTTATGAAAAAGGATACGACAGAGGCCGGTTATGTAGCTGACGTGCTCAGCCGGATTGCGCTCGGTTACCCGGATATTTCATTTAAACTTGTGAGCGGCGGAGCTTTGTTGCTGCATACACCCGGGAACGGAGATCTGAAGAGCACCATTTTCAGCGTTTACGGAGCTGATACGGCAAAACAGCTGATAGAGATCAATTATGATGACGGACGCGTGAAGATATCGGGTTATACAGGTAAGGCCGAGTTATCGCGCTCAAACAGAAGCCAGCAATCCATTTACATAAACAGGAGGTATATCCGGAGCAAAACGATTACCTCTGCAATTGATGCCGCTTACGCGACATTTCTGATGAAAAACAGGTATGCCTTTGCACTGCTGGACGTTCGGATCAATCCGGCGCTTGTGGATGTCAATGTGCATCCTTCTAAAATGGAGGTTAAATTCTCAAATGAACAGGATATATACAGAGCTGTTTTCCATGCCGTGAACGGCGCACTTCTGAATCAGTCGACCGTAAGGACGCTGCCGGGCTTTGACCAGCCGGTAAAAAACGCCTATGATCTGAATGAAAGCAGTGCGGAAAAGCCGGTATATAAGCAACAGACATTCGGACAGACGCAAGGCTGTTCAATACATGCACATCAGACATTCGGACAGACGCAGGGTAACCCAATACATGCACATCAGACATTCGGACAGACACAAGACAATCCCACGCATGGGCAGCAGACTTTCAGGCAGATACCTGCTGCAGCAGCTTATTCACAGAAGGATTTCGAACCGGTCAGGACAGAACTTGACCGAAAACGCGCAGCTGCGATAGCCGGTGACCATGTCAATGAAGCATTGAATGAAGAGAAAGTCGGATATGAAGCATCCTGGACAATGAAAACGACAGAAGAAGCAGTCTGCGTGGACAGAGAATCATCTGATGCGTCTGAAGCCATTAGGGCAGGATCATCTGAGGCCTTTAACCCTGGATCTGCGGAAGCAGACTTAAATGAAACAGTCCCCAGCCTTTTTGCAGGTGCGCGTGTGATCGGACAAGCATTTTCCACCTATATATTTCTGGAACGCGGTGATGAGCTCCTGCTTCTGGATCAACATGCCGCGCATGAGAGGATCAGATATGAGGAGTTAAGGGAAGCTTTCAAAAAGAATGAGCCGCTGCAGCAAACCTTATTATCTGTCATATCTATTGAGCTTACGGGCGGTGAATATCAGTTTGTCATAAATGAGGCTGAATTTTTTAACAAGCTTGGCTTCACCTATGAAAGCTTTGGTACAAATTCCATCATCCTCAGGACGATCCCTTTTGAAGAAAAGGGCATCGATATCAGAGGAGTGTTTCTTGAAATAATTGAATTTATCATGAACGGAAGCGGCGGACAAAGAAGTACAACAGCAGATGAGGTGTTATATAAAATGGCATGCAAATCTGCTGTGAAGGCAAACAAAAAGCTTGATGAAAGGGAAATTGAAGCTTTACTCAGCAGACTGGCGGCACTTGAGAACCCTTATACCTGTCCTCACGGACGTCCCGCCATTCTGAAGCTGAGAAGGGTTGAACTGGAAAAATTATTCAAAAGGATTGTATAAACATAATTGTACTGGGTACAATTGGAATAGATGAGGGAGGGGGATAATTTAAATTAATGGAGCCTGTCATAATAATAGTTGGACCGACAGCATCAGGAAAAACAGGCGTTTCAATCGAACTCGCCAGGCTTATCAATGGAAGCATAGTTTCAGCGGATTCCATGCAGATATACAGGTACATGAATATTGGCACTGCAAAACCGGATGCAAAGGAACAGTCAGGCATCAGGCATTACATGATTGATGAGGTTGACCCCGACGAAAGCTTCAACGTGGCAAAATACCGTGAACTCGCTCTCAGCTATATTTCCCGGATCGTGACGGATGGCCGGCATCCTGTTGTTGCTGGCGGAACAGGACTTTACGTCAATTCGCTGCTATACAATATTAATTTTTCCGAAACAATCTGTGACGAAGAACTGAGGGAAAATTTAAAAGCTGAAGCAAATGAAAAAGGAAACAGATTTCTTTATGAGAAACTGGTGGCTGTTGATCCTGAAGCGGCGGCAAAGATACATGAAAATGATGTTAAAAGAGTGATCAGGGCATTAGAAGTATTTACACATACACACATGCCGATTTCAGAGCATGCCAGACAGTCAAGGCTCGAACCGCCGCCGTACCGGTATGTTGTTTTCGGACTCAATTGGGACAGAGGCAGACTATATGAGAGGATCAATGAAAGAATAGACAAGATGCTCCAGAGAGGTCTGGTGGAAGAAGTACAGAGACTGGTTAGTATGGGTTATGATAAAGGGGCGACATCGATGCAGGGGATCGGTTACAAGGAAATCCTAAATTATTTGAAAGGCGAGTCATCCCTAGAGGAAACTGTTGAAATATTAAAGCTGAATACGAGGCATTATGCCAAGAGACAGCTTACATGGTTCAGAAGAATTGATGGAATTAAATGGCTTACTATTGATGACAATACTGATTTAAAAGATACGGCAAAAAAAATAATTCAAGAGTGTATTGCAACATATGGAATTTTCTTGTAGAATTAAATTGAATTACTAGAGTTTAAAGTTGTTCGATTTTTTAAATAAAGTTATCCATGGCAATGACAAGACAGAATGGTTAAGGAGGATTTCCAAGTGAACAAGGCAAATATTAATTTACAGGATGTATTTTTAAACCAGGTGAGGAAGGAACACATAGCAGTTACCATATACCTTACCAATGGTTTTCAACTCAAGGGCATGGTGAAGGGTTTTGACAACTTTACGGTCGTACTTGACACTGATGGTAAGCAGCAATTGGTATATAAACACGCAATCTCTACCATCAGCCCAATGAAAATTGTTAACTTCATATTTAACGATTCGGCCACCAAGGAATAAAGGAATAGGTTCGGTTAGATTGGAACGTACATAATTTTCTATAAATAAAGGCTGCGGCAAGATAATTCCTGCTGCAGCCTTTTCATATCGCTGAATATTACATTCTCCTGAACACACCAATTACTTTGCCCAGTATGGAAAGATTCTCACGTACGATAATCGGATCCATATATTGATTTTGCGGCTGTAGCCTGACATAACCCTTTTCCTTGTAAAATGTCTTTACAGTAGCTTCATCGCCGATCAGTGCAACAACGATATCTCCATTTGTTGCAGTTGACTGTTGCTTTACAAGAACAAGATCACGGTCAAGTATACCGGCTTCCACCATACTGTCTCCCTGAACCTTAAGCATGAAAGCTGTTGAATTCTGAACAAAATCAAGTGGAAGAGGGAAGGTATCTTCAATATTTTCGACTGCCAGTATTGGAAGTCCTGCAGTGACCTTTCCGACAATCGGAATCTCAACCATTTCTCTGCTTGTATAATAATCTTTTGATGAAGAATTATCGTGTTGGTAGGATTTCTTTGCGCCTACTACTCTTAAAGCTCTTGGCTTGGTCGGATCCTTAAAGATCAGCCCATTTTTTTCGAGCTTCTCAAGGTAACCATGAACTGTCGATGTTGACCTAAAGCCAACTGCACTACAAATTTCACGTACAGATGGAGGATAACCCTTTTCCTCTACCTGACTGTTCACAAAATCAAGAATCTGCTGCTGTTTATCGTTAGGCTTCTTATTCATAATCGCACCTCATTATAAGCTTCTTTCCAAGATTTATTATATAGATATTACATTTAAAAGTCAAACGTTTGTTCGAAAATTCTTCTTGACAAAAGAACAGATGTTCTTATATAATATTAGCAGAACAGATGTTCTTTTGGAGGCAATAATATGAATAAAAGATATGTACTTAAAAACCGCAGTAGATTTTATGCTTTTATAATTATTATGACAATATTGTTGTCGTGTATCTTCTTCGCAGTTACAGTCAACGGGGCTGAAACGAAAAGTGCATTCACTGCCGTCACGGTTCAAAGCGGCGATACCCTTTGGGATCTTGCAAAGGAATACGGCAAGGGCGGAGATATCCGCAATTATATTCATGAGATACAGAAAGCCAACAACCTGACAGGCGAAGAGATATTCGCAGGGGACGTCATTAAAATGCCAGTTTAATATTACGGTGTTATTTTTATTTGGCGGTTTTCGTAAATATTGTGTCTATATATATATCAATCACCAAATAATGTAGCACATTACTTAAAAGACATTCGAGAAGCAAAGTTTGCGGGTACACCCCACAGTCCTCATTGTGGCAGTGAACACATAAAAGGTCATGGTAAGTACAGAAGTCGTCAGCGTTATAAGTGCAAAGCCTGTAATAGGACATTTAATGATACAACGGCAAGTCCTCTGGCTGGAACACGCTACCCTCAAAAATGGGCACAGCACATACAATTAATGACAGAGCAAGCAACATTACAGAAAGTAGCCGAGGCTCTTGGCATTCATCAATGGACAGAGATGGTCACATTGCCAGTAAAATGGCTGGTAGAGGCAAAATATCAGCCAAACAGATTGATAATGCCATAGGTCAGCAATTAAGTGAAAACTCGCTACTTTGTACCAATTCGGCAAGAAACTACACTTACTTTGCAAAGCAGAAAACCTGAAACATGTAAGTGTCAATGGTTCTATAAAACAGTATGTCGTTGAGAAGATTTATCATATACAGAATGTTAATTCATAACATAGTAGGCTGGAAGATTGGATTAACCACATATTTAAAGGCGTAGCAACTAAGAACATAGATAAATACCTGTCAGGGAAGAAATTTTTGGAGCAAAACAGGCATCTGGACAAAAACAAGTTAAAGAAATTGCTCTTAACGACAATGTTTAAGCCAAATACCATAATAACAACAAAACAACTGAGACCTGTTTTAAGGAGATTTTATCATGGATATTGATTACAGTCTTTTAGATAATGAGATTTTTAATATTTTGGGGGATAAAAAAGTTATGGTTTTAGCAACGTGTTATGAAAATCTTGTAACTGCAAGAAGCATGAGTTGTATAATAATCGGCAAAAAGATTTATTTTCAAACAGACACCACTTTCCAAAAGATAAAGCAAATGATAGAAAACCCCAATATTGCGTTATGTATAGATAATATCCAAATCGAAGGCATTGCCAAAATAAAGAAACATCCATTTGATGATGAAAACTATGAGTTTTTGAATGCATTCAAAGAAAATTACAAAAATTCATATGAGCATTATTCTCATATAAAAAATGAAGTGGTTGTCGAAATTAAGCCAACCTTAATAACCCTTTGGAAGTATGAAGGTTCCCAGCCTCTCAGAGATTTTTTAGACATTAAGAAAAGTAAGGCCTATAGGGTTATTTATGAAACAAAATAAAAATTTATTTCTTCCCAATAAACCTTATTAAAAGTTTTTCTTAAAGGGGTACTGGCAGTAAAACGCAGATTTTATACTCTAAGAAATCAGGAAGCACAAAATTCTGATTTTTTTATACTCTAAGCCAATACCCCTTTTAAATTATGAAAATATCTTGCGCCCATCCTCGATAGCTGTATCAACCTGTTTGTATGAATACCGCTTGTTTGTACACTAAGATTTAAATTCCGCACATACTCCAATTTTTCAATCACACCTGTGAACGCTTCCGGCGAGTGGCGTGTTGGCATTTCTCTAAGCCATGTTAAACGTGTTTTGTTCTTGTCAACTTTTGAATTGAGTAGGGCATCCAGATTCCGCTTTTGTTCATCGGCTATACAGCCATTAATAATGCTGAAAATCATTTCTTCGGCTTTCTTACGGGATTCCCAAACAGTATATTCAATGGTAGCCATTGCCGGAAGTATTATTTTACTCTTACGAAGTTCTGATATAGCTGTATTAATAAGATATAGGGAATTGCCATTTTCCATTGCATGGGAGAGTAGAGCCTTTGACAAGGCTTGATTCTCAGTACTTGCAAATACTTTATATCCGTATTCCTGCCTTATTTCATCCATATGCTCCTGTACGGTAGCTTCACGTTGTCTATACTGAGGGTATATTTCAGGTTCAACATTGATTTGTTTTGCGACATATTAATGAGTTTTTGCAATATTACTGGATATTCATTGACTGTCTTTTTGCTTTTTCCTTAACTTATTATTCATCTGTTGTAAAGTGTTAAACTTACCTTCCAATACTTCTTGAGGTATATTAAAAGAATAATGTCATAGTGATATATGGAGGATATGGTTATTACAGGAAATATTTAAATTATGGAGGGGATATATCTACAGCCCCATCTTCTACATAAAAAGCCAAATGCTCTAGTGTTTTGTAACACTTCATTCTTATATATACATTCAAAGTGTTACAAATGCACTTCCTTGGTTGTAGTCTGCATGCACAAGTTTTAGTTGTTACAGACCATTAGTGTAGCTCTAAATGTCAAGAACTGCATATTGGTATATATTAATTTTACTTTCCCTTTTTATGAAAAATACTGTTTTTAAAAACACAAGCTCTTGAAAAGGTTTAAAATAGCGAATTATAAAAACTTTAAAATTTATTAATATTTGGAACTAAAATACGACAATATTCGCATAGTTGGGATTATAATGTAATTATACGCGTATAAAAAATTTTGAAAGGAAAAAAAGCATTATGAAAGGGGACTATTTTTTATGAAACGTATTTTAGCTGTTGTCTTAACACTAATTCTTTCTTTGTCGGTTGTTTCAACATCATTTGCAACTTCTAATTCTTCAGATCCTAATGATACAATTACTAAGCTTATAAGTTCAATTAACTCAAAGGATTGGAACACTTATATAAGCTTACAGTCACTCGAAAATAAAGATGTTTTTCAGAACTTTATTAACAATCCAGATAATAAAAAGAACCAGATCGGATTATTTGATATTAAGTCTGCAACCCTTAAAGAAATAAAACAAGTAGGTTTAGATTCAATATCGAGTTTTTCTAATATTATTGCTTATCAAGACCAGTATTCGGAGCTATCAGCTTTTTTGGTAGGAATAGATTACAAAGTTGCAAATGAGTCAAAATACTATTTCAATGGAGTAAATTATAGCTTAATAATTCTGGGGAAAGAATCTGGCACATGGCATATTGCAGAAATGTCAGATGCTCCATTAGAATCTCTTGTTCCTATGGGGTTAGGATTTGGTAGTGATGATGAAAAATCTGCTCTTAATGTAGTTAAATCAAGATTAAATGGAATTATAGTAAACAAGAGTGGCAAAATTATTGAAAAAAACCAAGCCACATCTTCTGATATTAACCAGGAAAAAGGGCTTTCTTCATCGACGCAGCAGTCTATGGTTAGGGTAACTACCTCAAGTGATCATACCAGGCCTACAAATATTCGCGTCTATAGAGTATCCTTATCAAGAGTGGATACAGTTGAATTCTACTCATATTGTAAAAATGTACTTCCAAATGAATGGGTTAGTTCATGGGCGTCTGAATCACTTAAAGCGGGAGCGGAAGTCGTAAAAATGTATGGTTGGTATCATGTGTATCATCCAAAGTGGTCATCACTTGGAGCTGATGTCAAAGATACTACAGCAGATCAAGTATATATACCTAGTACAGAAGTAACTTCAACAACAAATGCAATAAACGCTGTAAGTGGTGTTGGCTTACAAAATACAGCAGGTGATGTTTTTGAATCACAATATGTTGCAGGTACAAGTGGTTCTCCTGGAACCCAAAATTCCGGAACAATGACACAGTATGGTACAAAATATTGGGCAGCTCAAGGCGAAGACTATCTTTATATGTGTAGTTACTATTATGATAATTCAAATAAATCAACAGGTGCTATATCAACATTTTCATACTAAGTAGTAACATTAGTTAAATAGTAAAACACGATTAGGGTTAAAATTAATTTCCTTAGTCGTGTTTTCTTCTAAAATTATTATAGTTGTAGTTCTAAGTTAATATATTATATTATATTATTAATTATATGTGGAGGCTGAACTATGAGAAAAGTTGCGTTTTTTTTGCTCTGTTTCCTTTGTGTTATTAATTTTACAGGATGTTTTAATTCTTCAAAGAAAATATCAGATGAACCGTCTATTTCTAAAAATCAATTTGTTGAAACAGATAAGTTTACTATCGAGGCTCCTGATAACTGGAAAGTAAATAAACAAGCAGATTCATCTTTGATTTTCCAGAGCAACTCGAATGATATCGGTGGGGTTAACATTATAACCTATGATCCAACCCAACCACTATATCAATTATATCCGAATCACTCAGAACTTGTTAGTTCGGAAAAAATTGATGGATTAGCAAGTGAAGCATATAAAGTTATTTTGAAATTATCACAACCCGCAGCATCACAAAATCAATCTACAAAGAATGAAGTACACTTTTATTTTCTCTTAAAAGATAAAAATGAGTCATATGATTTGTTTTTTGATAAGGATAAAGTAGATGATAATACTGCTTTAGCAATTGCCAAATCCCTTAGAGTAAAGTAATTCAACAAAAGATTAAAAGGAATAAAAATGGACTGTTTGAATTTAAAAAATATCATTACTTTAAATATTGGGGTACTGGCTGACTATTCTTGTTAAAGGAAACCATAATTCCAGCCAAATGGGAACCGGTATTCCGGTGAACGGAAACCACTTAATTCTGCTTGATTAATATTTCTTTGTTACCATATAAATTATCAAGGCCTTGCCGCTACTGCGGTGCGTAGCAGCCTTGATAGTTTATATGGTAACAAGTAGGCTAACATTAGCAGCATAAGGAGTGCAAATTAGTGGTTTCCAAGACCGGACAGGTGGCGCAATCCACTCCGGAATATTCAACTGGCAGTAAATCCGATTTTATACACTAAGCAATGGAAGTTATTAAAATCCTCTATTTTGTATACTGGTGTAACTGCATCGTTTAGAGGAATTACACTCTCAATGTAAATAATTTCAATAAGTAGTATTATCAGAAATTTATAACATCAAATACAGCTTATTTAACACCCAGAATGCGCTTAAACGGTGTCACTGCTGAGTACCCAAATATGTTAGAGTATACAAAATTGGTGATTTTGCAGCACTGCATTTCTAAGCGTATAATATCTGCGTTTTGCTGCCATGACCCCTTAAATAGCAGCAATATTTACGAAAACCGCCTTTATTTTTATTTTGATTCTGATTTTAATTTTAATTTTTCATCTATTTTCTTGAGTTTTTCACTAACTGCTTTTGTATTAAGTCGTGAATTATATTGTATATACTCTTCATAATATTTTTTGGCATCGGCATATTCAGCATTGTCATAGTAGGTATCACCCAGCGCGGTAAGTATGAAGGAGCTGCGTTTATTGGTTTCATATCCTGCTTTGAATGCTTCAAGAGCTTCGTCAATCTTACCTAATTTTTTATAAGCCATACCCATATTATAATCCGCATATTCGGATTTCGACAGGTTTAACGCACGCTTGGCTTCATCGATACATTTCTGATATTCTTCCTGAAGCAAATACACCTTTGAAAGATTACAGTGGGCTGTGCTATTGTTGTAATACAATTCTATCGCTTTTTTAAATTCAATTTCTGCCAAATCAAGACTTTCGGTATTCTTCTTTTTATCACTATATATATTGAGATATCCAGTGGCCAGAACACTATGTGCCCTGTCGCTTCCAGGCGCTTTTGCGACAGCATCGCTCCAGAGTCTGATGCTGTCGCCGTAAATATAGTTCCTTTTAATTGTGAGTCCGGTATAAATGGGCGCCATTACAAATGAAACAATTAGAAAAATGAGAACAGGCTTTTCAAAAAGATACCTGGTACGGTCGCTTGCAATTTGCTCCACAAGTGGACTTGGGGATGCATCCGTCAGTGGATCATCTGAAGTGTCCGGCAGTAGTCCGGAGGATTTATCCGGCAACAGATCATCCGAAATATCCGGCAGTAGTCCGGAGGATGTATCCGGTAACAGATCATCTGAAATATCCGGCAGTAGTCCGGAGGATGTATCCGGCAACAGATTATCCGAAGTATCAGTCTGCAGTTCTACAGCTGTTTCCTGTAACGACTTAATGCACGTGCCAGGCAGCAGATCCGGCGAAGTATCCGGCAGCAGCTTCGGCTTTTTTTCATAAAAAGCCAGCCCTATTAGAAACATGATAAAGCCGGCGCAGGGAAAGTAAAGACGGTGCTCAAAGTAAACATCCTTTATGGATATGAAACTAGATTCCACGGCCAGTCCTGTAAAGAACCACAGGATGCCCAGAGACACAAGCCGGTTCCTCTTGATCGTATATACGCCGAAAGCGGCTATCAAGGCCAGGACAATAAAGGAAACATACGAGTAATTGTCCCATATGGTTGGCGACAGCGGATAATCGTTACTGTAATCAAAATTCTGTTTGTCGGGTATAAACATAAGCTTTATATAAAGTAGGATAACGTTCAGTTCAGTGTAAAAATACTGATACCTGTCCATCGATGTGCTGGCCTTGAAGCTGACCCCGGGATCACTCTGACTGTGGCCCTTCAGAAGCAGATTTGTACCTGGAATGATCGGTACTGTCGCAAATAAAAGCAAAAAAATGAAAATCCTTTTAACCCATGAAGTTTTGCCATCCTTTAAAAAGAACAGTAATTCTATAAAAAGCAGCATGAAGGGTATGGTAATCGTATTTTCCTTTGTAAACATGGCAATAACAGTGAAAAATAGCGTCAGCAGCAGATGGCGCAGCTTGTCACCGACTCTGTATTTGATGAAAAACAGTATGGCCAGAAAATAAAAAGTGGCAGCAAGCGAGGCTGTACGCTGAATAATGTAAGTCACTGCATTTACCTGCATGGGATGACAAACGAAAAGCACTGCCGCAATGGTTGAAATGGAACTGCTGTATCTTGACAGGAGCTTATCTCTGAAATAGGG
>DBTX01000057.1:21272-27645 GCA_002307275.1 Hungateiclostridiaceae bacterium UBA1305 | reverse complement strand
TGTATCAACAGGTTGGTGACATGGTAGCCCTCAACACCGTTGTCATGGATGAAATAGTTGATTGACAGTGTGAAGTAAAGTACGATCCGGTTGGCATAGAACTTCCATAACGCTGCGAAATCAAATAACTTCTGTATGGCGTAATTATTGGAAATAGATCCAAAATCGTCAAGCAGGAACGGCGCAGTGAAACTGTTACAGTAGGCAAGCAGTGAAAAGGCTGCAATGACGGCAGATACAATAAATTTATTTTGAAATTTATTTTCGAGCCAGTTTATCAGCTTTATCCCACTCAATGTCAGTTTTTCTCCAATTCCAGGAGTATATTTTGCCAGATATCCATCCCGAGCTTCCTGCCGTCATCAGGTTGATAATCAGGTATTGTCCCCAGTCTCCAGAGTGAAATCTCCTGGATGCCGAAAAGCTTTGCAAGCTTTATTTTATCCATAACACTTTGAGTATTTTCATACCAAACGGTATTTTCGGTTCCTGATTTCGGATCGGTATATTTAAGATAGGGATTCCCATAATTGTTCGAGTATTGATAGGAAATTACCGTACCACTATTTAGCAGTGCGATAAAGTTTTCAAGGCTGAAGCTGGCTGGCGTTGAATTGATGATTTTGCCGTCCTTCATTTGCCATACAGTCCAGTCAAAAGATATTTGCAGCATAATTTTACTTTTATCCTGAACGCCGTTTTTGACGTCTGTAATGGCTTCCAATGCATAATATACGTCTTCAACAGGTGTAAGCGGTGTAATGTTGAAGCCTCTGTCCATATCTGACGGTGTAAGCTTTGTTGAAGCATAGTCATGAGCCATCAGAATGACTTTGTCAGCAATTGAACCTATTGCTGCATAATCGTAGCCATCCCAACATGAGGCGCTTCTTGTGGGGTGGATGAGAGGCTGTACGACGACAAACAGTTTCTTGTCTTCAATATCCAGCGCTGCTTTCAGCTCTTTGAGAAAATTATTGAAGAGCAGCTTCAGTTTTGGACCCTTTAAACCTTCCATATCTATTGCTACACCATCAAACGAACCTGTCTCACTGCCAAGTGTTGTTGATTTTACAGAAGAGACGATATCGACGATCAGCTTCTTATATACCTCCGGCTTTGTAAGGACATATTCAGGTATCCCTACCTTTTCACCTGTAGCCGGGTCAATTATTTTCGAATCCTGTGAGGACTGGACCATAAGCATTGCAGTAGCGCCCGACTCCTTGGCAGCCGAAAGTCTTTGAGTAAAACCTGTGGGAAGATAATATTCGTTGTACTCCAGTCCGGCTGCATTTCTGGAGGAATTGAGGATGATGCTTCCGGAGGATTGATTATAGCTGAGCTTGCTCCAGCCAAAACAAACCGATGAGAAGTCGGGAATCTTATCCTGCTGGGAAGAGGAACTGATTGCGTAGAAAGCATTCAGATCCTTAAGAGGTCGAATCAGATCATTGTGTAAATTAATCAGCATCACGGCGGCCTGTTCTTTCAAGGCCTTTCCTGAAGGGTTAAACAAGGTTGCCTTATTGTTAACAATACCTGTATCCCTGGCAATTGTTACATAGCCAATATTTTTTGTCACATCAGCAAATGGTTTATTCAGATAGGTTAGCCGATCGGCAAGTGTTCCATAACCCATGCTTTTTACAATCATGACTGCCATTTCTTCGCGTGTGATGTTTTCGGAGGGACGGAATTTGCTCACGTCCTTTGAGAGGATACCATTGATCAGCGCCGTTTCAACCGGACTATACCAGGTTTTCTTTTTGTCCTGATTATCAGTAAAGGAGCCCTTTGCCGGCGTTACCTGCTTCCAGCCCATCAATTTGACGAGGAAAGTGACAAATTCACCTCTGGTTATGAGACTGCCATAGCCGAACCTGTTGTTTCCAATGCCGTCCGTTACCCCGAGTTGACGCAGTTCATTGATGGCACTGTATGCGTAGCTGCTTTTGGGCACGTCTGAAAATGGCTTGATGGCCTGAATACTGTTATCTGCGAAAACTTGTGCTTGAAGAGAAACAATATATGTAAAGATCAATAAGCAACATAGTACTTTTATAAGTTTTTTCATGGATGTGTCTTCCTTTCAAATGAGTTGAAGCAATAGTTATCAATTGCGTCCCACTTAGTTTACCATATTGGAATGAATCACTGCAACATATTGGAGTACTGTGGTATAATATGTGATGTCACTTTTTGTATGAAAGGATCAATACCGTTAAAAGCTGACAAATAATTAACTGGTAAATATGAGGATTTTAAATGCAACGGGAAATTTATCTGGACAATAGTGCCACAACAAGGCAGTATGATGAGGTAACCGCATTCGTAGCCGAGGTAGCGGCAAATTCATATGGAAATCCGTCTTCTCTTCACAGAAAGGGTATCGAGGCTGAAAAGCTTGTTACGGCAGCCCGTGAAACAATTGCTGCTACTTTAGGCGCTGAGTCAAGAGAAATTATTTTCACGTCAGGGGGAACGGAATCAAACAACCTGGCAATCAAAGGCTACCTTGATGCAAATCCCAGGAAGGGAAAACACATTATCACAACAAAAATAGAGCATCCGTCGGTTCTTGAGTTATACAAACATCTTGAAAAGAACGGATACGATGTTGATTATTTAGAGGTAGACATTTCGGGCAATATCCTACTTGAAGAATTGAAATCAATAATAAGAAATGATACCGCACTGATAAGTGTCATTCTTGTAAACAATGAAACGGGTACGATCCAGAAGCTCGATGAAATTGCCGCAATCAGAGACAGCATTAATCCACAGACAGTTATACTTCTGGATGCTGTTCAGGCTTATGGAAAAATGAAAATTAATCCGGTCAGATCCGGCATTGAAATGGTATCGGTCAGTTCGCATAAAATACATGGGCCAAAAGGCATGGGTGCATTATATGTATCAAAAAAGACAAGACTTAAGCCCTTGCTGTTCGGAGGAGGGCAGGAATCGCTGCTGCGTTCGGGAACGGAAAACGTACCTGGGATTGCTGGCTTCGGACTGGCTGCGAAGTTAACGTTTAACAAACTGGAAGATGCTCATCAAAAAGTTGAGGCTTTGAAAAAAATATTTTGCGAATTGCTCGGAGAATCTAATCTGAAGTACCGGATCAATTCACCAGTGGATGCATTACCATATATTTTAAATATAGGATTTGAGGATCTGCGCGCAGAAGTACTGCTGCACCATCTGGAACAAAAGGGTATATATGTCTCAACCGGTTCTGCATGCTCTTCACATAAAAATACCCGCAGCCATGTGCTTTCAGCAATGGGGCGGTCACCACAGATGATCGACGGTTCGATCAGGTTCAGTTTTTCAGGCTTTAATACAGAGGAAGAGATTGAAACAACAGTGGAAGCATTGAAGGAGATCATCCCTCTGATTGAAATAAACAGGAAGCAAAAGCTTAGGAGGAACTAATGAAAAAGGTTATTTTGGTCAGGTACGGCGAGATCATACTGAAGGGTCTCAATAGGCCGGTTTTCGAAGAAAAGCTGATGGGAAACATTAGAAAATCGCTTTACGGTTTTGGAAAAATAAATGTAATTCGCTCACAGGCGAGAATTTATATAGAACCGTTTGAAGAAGCCTTTGATTTTGAAGGCGCAGTTGCAAGACTGATCAAGGTTTTTGGAATTGTATCGGTCAGCATTGTTTTTAAGATTCCTACTGAATTTGAGGATATCAAACAATTGTCGCTTGAGTTGGCAAAAAAACAGCTCCAATTAAGGAATATCTCCGGTGCTGCGGAAAATGAGCAGGGTATTGTCAGCTTCAAGGTCGAGGCGAAACGCGGCCAAAAGAATTTTCCCATGCAGTCACCGGAAATATGCATGGAACTGGGCGGTTACGTGCTTGAAAACCTTCCGGCATTAAGAGTGGATGTACACAAACCGGATTTCAAAATTTATGTGGAAGTCCGTGAAAGCACCTATATGTATTGTGACATCATCCCTTCAAACGGAGGACTTCCCATTGGAACAAACGGAAGGGCGATGCTGCTGCTTTCAGGCGGGATAGACAGTCCTGTGGCAGGCTGGATGATGGCAAAGAGAGGAATGGAGATAGAAGCCGTTCATTTTTACAGCTATCCCTATACAAGCGAAAGAGCAAAAGACAAAGTGATTGCACTTGCCAGGATCATGGCACGCTACTGCTATCACATTAACCTTCACATTGTTCCCTTTACTGAAATACAGCTTGAAATAAATGAAAAATGTCCTGAAGACCAGCTAACCATTATCATGCGAAGAGCGATGATGATCATTTCAGAAAGGATAGCGGTTAAAAACGGTGCGCAGGCGCTGATAACGGGCGAAAGCCTTGGCCAGGTCGCGAGCCAGACGATCCAAAGCCTGGCTGTAACGAATGCCGTGGTTCAGATGCCGGTATTCAGACCTTTAATAGGAATGGATAAAAATGAAGTTATTGATATAGCAAGAAAGATCGATACCTTTGAGACCTCAATATTGCCATATGAGGACTGCTGTACAGTATTTGTGGCGAAGCACCCGAAAACCAAGCCGAAGCTTGATGAAATCCTCAAGCTTGAAGCCGCGTTTAGTCTGGACGAGATGATTGAGAAAGCGATCAAGGATACAGAAAGCATGACCATTACCGAGTAATTTCCATGCATGTAATATAAGCACATTAGACAACAATATATTATTAGTGGTGAGATATAGCCAAGCAATCAAAAGGGGACATTCCTCAAAAAGGAATACCGCTTGCTCGCAGAGGTGTGTCCAATGCCAAGTGATCAAAAGGGGACATTCCTCAAAAAGGAATACCGCTTGCTCGCAGAGGTGTGTCCCCTTACATTATAAGAGGGTTGTCGATGTTGAAAATAAACAAAACAGTCCTGAAAAAATGGATATATGGCCTGACTATTGCGGTTTTGGCATTTACAGCTGTCATACTGTTCCTGTCGTACATATTCACGGGAGACACGATCAGGAAGGGTATCCGTATTGAACAGACAGATGTTTCATGGCTGACTGTAAATGAAGCCAAAAAGCAGGTCGCCGAAAACATTGAAAACAGTTTTCCAGGTGAAAGCATCAAGCTTGTTTATGGGGACCGGCACTGGGACTTGCCTCTTGATGATATCAGCTATGGATTTGCAGTTGACGAAACAATCAAGAAGGCTTTTTCAGTTGGGCGCAATGGGGACGTGTTCAACAAGATTATTCGCTCAATGCAGCTTTTGTTGAACAAACAGCAGTTCAGCGTGGAAGTTGGCTATGACAGGACTGAACTGAAAAAAGTATTGAATCGAATAAAAAAAGAGATAGACGCTAGCGAAAAGGATGCTGAAATTACTTATACAGATGGTATTATCAAGCTTTCCCATGAAACTGTCGGTACGAGTCTTGATATTGACAGAAGTATGGAATTGGTAGACAATCAATTACAGAAGAGAGACTTCAGTCCGGTTGAATTGCAGGTAGTCGAACAAAAGCCTCATATCCTATATAGCGAGATCAAGGAGATAAACGGTGTAGTCTCGTATTTTAGCACGAGATTCAACTCCGCTGACATAAACCGCAGTGACAATATAAGGTTGGCCTGCAGCAGGATTAATGGCACAATACTGCTGCAGGGGCAAGAATTTTCAGCAAATGAGGCATTGGGACCAAGGACAATTGAGAATGGTTATAAAGAAGCTCCGGTAATCATTAATAATGAATTGACGGAAGGAACCGGAGGCGGTGTCTGCCAGGTATCTTCGACCCTGTATAATACGGTATTGCTTGCAGGACTTGATATTACGGAAAGAGTGCATCACTCCATGATTTTATCCTATATCAATCCAGGAAGAGATGCTACCATAAATGAGGATACGATCGATTTGAAATTTTTAAACGATTCGAATTATCCGGTTAGTATACAGGCAGAAGTTACAGGGAACAAGGTGGACATTAGAATATTAGGTAAAAAAAGAGATGATAGCAATGTTATCAGGTTGAAGACGCAAACACTTGCAGTGGTCGAACCGGAAGCTGATGAGATCATACTGGACGAATCACTTCCGTCAGGTGGGAAAGCAATAGAGAAAAAGGCCGTAAAAGGTATACGAGTAGCGCTTTATAAGCAGATCTTCAATAATGCTGATTTAATATCTGAGGAGAAACTGACTGAAGATTATTATAAACCTGTAAGAGGAAAAGTACGGGTCAGCAGAGATTTGTTCGCGGCACATATGTCTGCCGATACGGCAGTGGATACAGCAATTGATAATGGAACTGTTACGACATCAGATAATGGAGTAGATACAGCAGTGGATAATGGAGTAGATACAGCAGTGGATACTGAAGCAGATACTGAAGAAGGTACTGGAGAAGGTACTGGA
>DBTX01000057.1:9179-21007 GCA_002307275.1 Hungateiclostridiaceae bacterium UBA1305 | reverse complement strand
GAAGGTACTGGAGAAGGTACTGGAGTTGTTCCAGGGAATTGATTGAAATTACATTGATATAGAAATGTGGGGAAGCCAAAATGAACGAAGGCCTATATAATAAAGAAATAGTCTGTCCTGTCTGCTTGAAAAAATTTAATACAACCAAGGTCAAAATAAAAGCTTGTAAAGTTGACAGGCGCGACTCGGATTTTTGTGTACATTATGAAACAATCAATCCTTTGTTTTATGATGCGTGGGTTTGTGAAAATTGCGGGTATGCGGCACAAGCTGATAAATTTCTAGATATTCCGGCAAGAGAGGCCGATATTCTAATGAAAAAACTTGCGCCTAAATGGACTAAAAGGAGCTTTGAAGGTGAAAGAACCATAGATACCGCAATTGAAGCCTTTAAGCTGATCCTAATAAGCCATCAACTGAGAATTCAGAAAGCCAGCGAATTTGCCAAAATTTGCTTACGTATTGCATGGTTGTATAGAATAAAAAATGATGCCAGGGAAAATGAGTTCATAAAGTTTGCGTTGAAGTATTACACTGAAACCTATGAAAAGGAACGTTTTCCCGTGGACAAGCTTGATGAGAACACTTGTCTTTATATGGTAGGTGAGCTGAACCGCAGGGCAGGAAATAACGAAGAGGCGATAAAATGGCTGAGCAGATTGATAAGCTCGCCGGATGCAAGAAGGAATTCTGCTTTGATCGATACTGCAAGGGAACAGTTCCAATTGGTGAAGGACAGTATGGCAAACTGACGAATATAGTGTTGCAAAATGTTATTGAGGAATAAACAAATTTTTGCATCGAAAAAATGGCTGTAATATATATGAAAAAACTAGCATCACTATTTTTGTGTTATTTTTAGGAGAGAAAAGATGGAAATAGGCAAGGTTCCGAACAGTATCCTGGAGAGTTTGATACTGAATAAACTAAAATACAGCAGGAAGGACGTCATCCTGAAACCAGGAATTGGAGAAGATTGCTCTGCTGTTGAATTTGGAGAGTATGCCTGTGTTCTCTCCTGCGATCCCATTACCGGAACTGCATTGGAAATAGGCAGACTTGCAGTAAATATTAGCTGCAATGATATTGTTTCCTGTGGTGTTGAACCAATCGGCCTGCTGGTGGCGTTACTGTGCCCGCCCGGAACGACAGAGGCTGAAATCGGGTTGGTTATGGAACAGTTGACAGCTGCTGCAGCAGAGATCAAGGTGGATATACTTGGCGGACATACAGAAATAACGTCGGCAGTGACCAGATTTGTAATTACATGTACTGCAGTTGGGCGCTGCCTTAAGGAAAAGCTGATAACGACTGCAGGTGCCCAAAAAGGCGATAGTCTGGTACTGACCAAACATGCAGGCCTTGAGGGGGCTTCCATTATTGCACATGAGAAGCAGCAGGAACTGACAGATGTATTGGGTGAGCAAATTGTGAACGAAGCAAAGGGATATATGAAAAGTCTTAGCGTAGTGAAGGACGGACTTGCAGCAGCGGAGTTTGGCGTAAATGCAATGCATGATGTCACTGAAGGCGGTATACTTGGGGCGGTCTGGGAGATTTGTGAAGCATCGGGTAATGGCGCTGAGATTTTTATTGATAAAATTCCTGTTACTATGTCAACCAGCATGATTTGTGAATATTATAGAATAAACCCATATAAATTGATATCAAGTGGTTGTATGCTGATATCTGCAGCCGATGGGGCTGGACTTGTAAAACATCTGAATGAGGCAGGAGTGCCTGCCGCTGTTATAGGAACGATGAATGGTACGAAGGACAGGATGATGATTGTGGATGGAAAGATTGAAATGATACCGCAACCCGAATCCGATGAAATTTACAAGGTAGTGTAGGAGGTGGCGCTGACAAACGGCTTGCCACTTTTCATAGGAAGTAGTTTTATTGTGTACACTATAAAAACATGTGGCTCCGTTATACTGTTTGCCGCATAATAATGAAGTTGCTTATATTACATAAGCAATAAGCAACTGGTAGATTTTATTGCTTATGCAATAAAACTACGGCTTGACAGATTTTTTTGAAATTATTATAATCATTTTAGGTTGTTGCAATAGAAACTTATATGTCGGAAAATTGAATATTGGCGGATGATTGTTACGGGAGAGTTGACAAGAAGGAAAGAAATTTATATTTCATATGAATTTCGACCGGGTTGTCACACCGAAGGAGTTATACTCTCAGGTCAAATGACTGTAATATGACGCGACTCTGGAGAGACCGTCAAGGCGCCGAAGGGGCAAGTTTCCATCATGGAAATAATCTCTCAGGCAAAAGGACAGAGTAAGGTTGGTATTGCATAATTGCAGTATTACTTTTCAGAGGTCAAATCTATAGGATTGGCCTTTTGTTATTTATAAATCTAATGGAGGTAGAAAAATGTACCAAATCGACCAAATAAGAAAGATAGATCCTGCTGTGGCAGAATCAATAGAGCTTGAAGTGAACAGGCAGAGGAATAAGATAGAGTTGATCGCTTCGGAGAATTTTGTCAGTGAAGCAGTAATGCAGGCGCTCGGCACTCCGCTTACCAACAAATATGCAGAGGGATATCCTGGGAAACGTTACTATGGCGGCTGTGAACATGTTGACGTCATTGAACAGCTCGCTATTGACAGAGCTAAGGAGATTTTCGGAGCGGATCATGCAAACGTACAGCCGCATTCAGGCGCGCAGGCTAATTCCGCAGTCTATTTCGCAGTCCTGGAACCGGGAGATACAATCCTGGGTATGGATCTTGCTCATGGGGGTCATCTCAGCCATGGCATGAAAAAAAATATTTCCGGCAAATACTATAAGGCGGAATCCTATGGGGTCAAAGAAGACACAGGCTATATCGATTACGAAGCGCTTCTGAAAAAAGCCAGAGAAGTAAAACCAAAATTAATTATTGCAGGTGCCAGTGCATATCCAAGGATCATCGACTTCAAAGCCTTCAGTGAGATCGCAAAGGAAGCCGGTGCATATTTAATGGTAGACATGGCTCATATTGCCGGCCTTGTGGCTGTAGGACTTCATCCGAGCCCAGTGCCTTATGCGGATTTTGTCACGACTACGACACATAAAACGCTCAGAGGCCCAAGAGGCGGTATGATATTGTGCAAGGCAGAATATGCCAAAGCAATCGACTCTGCAATATTCCCAGGCACACAGGGCGGGCCGCTGATGCATGTCATCGCGGCAAAGGCCGTCAGCTTCAAGGAAGCGCTGGATACCGATTTTAAGAATTATCAGCAGCAGATCCTCAAGAATGCGTTTACTCTTTCAAAGACATTGACCAGTGAAGGCTTCAATCTTGTTTCCGGAGGCACCGACAACCATTTGATGCTCGTTGACCTCAGCAATTTCAATGTGACAGGGAAGCTTGCGCAGCACCAATTGGACGAAGTCTGCATCACAGTTAATAAGAATGCAGTACCGTTCGACAAGCAGAGCCCATTTGTAACAAGCGGCATCAGGATCGGGACACCGGCTGTTACAAGCAGAGGCATGATGGAAGAGGATATGGTGGAAATCGCGAAATTGATCAAGCTGACAATCACAGATTTCGAAAACTCGGCGAATGAGATAAGAGATCGTGTTTCGAAACTTTGCGCAAAGCATCCGTTATATCAATAATATGTGAATCATCGCATTAATAGGATTATTTTATAGATTTAGAATTCAAAGCCGGCTTTAGGTGGCTTTCGTTTGTTTTTTAATTGAACCATGGGGTTCTTGACGCGAAAAGGCAAGAATCCGAAGGATGGGGAGCAAAAGTCATAGATCGACTGTCGAAGGACTTGACTGACTCGTTCCCCGAAATGAAAGGGTTCTCGTCAAGAAATTTAAGCAATATGAAAAAGTTTGCGAGAGAATGGCGCAACACGGTAATTTTGCAACAAGTTGTTGCAAAATTACCGTGGCGTAGTAATATCATGCTTTTGGACAAATTTACCGATTTTGAGACACGCCTTTGGTATGCACAAAAAACAATTGAAAACGGCTGGAGCAGTAATGTTTTGGGAATGATGATTGATTCCCGTCTGATTGAACGGCAAGGCAGAGCCGTTAATAATTTTGAAACGGCACTGCCACCGTCCGATTCGGATATGGCAGTGCAGATTTTCAAAGACCCTTATTTATTTGACTTTTTAGGTACGGATATGCCGCGCCGCGAAGCCGAGGTGGAACGCGCATTAACAGAGCATATAGAAAAATTTTTACTGGAATTGGGACAAGGTTTTGCGTTTGTCGGACGTCAAGTGCATTTGGAACTTGGCGGCGATGATTTCTATTTGGATCTTTTATTTTATCATTTGAAGCTACGCTGTTATGTGGTAATTGAACTAAAGGCATGTGATTTTGAACCTGGTTTTGTCGGCCAATTAAATATGTACCAGAATGTCGTCAACGATGTTCTGTGCCACCCGGATGATAAGCCGACCATTGGGCTTTTACTGGTAAAAAGCAAAAATAAGACTGTGGTTGAATATTCTCTTGCTTCTTTTAATAATCCCATTGGAGTAGCAGACTGGCAGGAACAGTTGACTCGTGAGTTGCCGGAGGATTCGAAGTCTAGCCTTCCAAGCATTGAGGAGATAGAAAAGGAATTGAATTCTAAGGAGTAATCAAAAGTCCGTTTTACTATAGAAAAAAGCAATCATTTGATAGGCGCTATCCTTGCGAGACAACGCCTATCTCCTTCACTTCCGTACCGGTTTGGGGTATGGTTCAACAAGTTTCCCTATTGAAATGCGCCTTTTACCGGTTTTTTTTTGTGAATCCAACTGTCTGAAAAATATTCTACTTGTAAGACATTGCCCAAAATAATCGAAGGCTTGCAAAAGCAGGGCTATATTTTTGATGTTTTGACGAATTATTAAATGTAATGCAAAATAATCTGCTGAATGACGGGTAAATATTTTCAAAAGCCGTTGAGTAACAGTACAACGATTTGATACAATAAGATAAAGGACGCTTCTGGTAACTCCGTTGCGAGAAGTGTCCTTTTTGATTATTATCCCGGATTATTTTTCATAGTATATCGTTTAAAACATGGAGGAACCGAATGCTCAAATTAAAACTCATCAGTACATTAACAATTCTTATAATATCGTTCCTGTTACCAAATCCATCCGGTGTAGTTTATGCAGCTGCTAAAACTAACACAAACACAGCAGAAAGTCAGGACGGTATTGATGCTTCCGTTGAAAAAGTAATAAACAACCTCAGCGGTTCCGTAGTAGGTATTATTGGTAAACTCAAGCCGAGCAGTGAGAATTACAGCAGTAACGGAGACAATCTCATATTTGGCAGCGGCGTAATTTATAAATCAAACGGTTACATAGTGACAAACGCCCATGTTGTTGCTGACATGGAAACCATAGTAGTAGTACTGTCCAATGGCAAATCCTATAAAGCACGGTTGAAGGCGATTGACGAGCAATCTGACCTGGCCAGTATCAAAATTGACAAGGGCATGCTCAAACCCGCAGTTTTTGGTGATATCAAACAGGTGGTAGTCGGCAGACCTGTCGTGGCAATCGGGACTCCTTTGTCCTTCTCACTAAGAAATTCAGCTTCAAAGGGGATCATCAGCGGAATAAACAGGTCCGCAGATGGGGAATATCGTTTTATACAGTCAGATGCCGCGATAAATGGCGGAAACAGCGGAGGTCCGCTCGTTGATCTTTCAGGTCGTGTCATTGGTATCAATACGGTCAAATATGTTGGCTATGGAGTTGAGGGCCTCAGCTTTTCGATACCTGTGGATACTGTCAAATATGTGCTTGATCAATTCGGAAAATACGGGAAGGTCAGGCGTCCTTATTTAGGTGTTGAGTTCCTGGAGGGTGTGGCAGCGCGCTATGGTCTGCCTTCAAATGAAGGACTGACAATTTCAGAGATCGAGAAGAGTTCACCCGCTGAAAAATGCGGGTTGCTGCTGGATGATGTGCTTATGAGTGTAAACGGTGTGGAAGTGACTACTATTATAGATTATAACGAAGAGATGAAAAAGTATCTGCCTGGTAGTACAGTAAAGCTTACTGTCAGAAGAAATGACAAGGAAATCGAATTGAAGGCCGTATATGGCGAAAAATTGTAAGTATCCGGCAGGAAGATGTAATTTGGATTTATCAGAGACTATTGGAGGACGAGATGCTTAAAAGGACAATTGTAAAAAAGTTAATATCGTTTTTAATGGCGGTACTGTTTATATCAACTGCAATTTTGCCGGATGGAGTCGTATATGGTTTGTCGAAAAAGGCACCTGATGCTCTTGAAATCGTTTTATCACAAGGGAAAGCAGCAATTGCAGCCAATGGAGTCTCCATACCCTGTCAGAAACCATTTGCGAGTGCAAACAGCTTTTATATCCCGATGAAAACTGTATCTGAAACAATTGGCGCAGATGTAGAGACAGCCGGTGACGGGACCATAACAGTTACTTACAGGGATATTGCAGCTAAAATCAAGGTCGGTGCCAAAGATTTCACGCTGAACCGGGAGAAAAAGCTTCTTCCGGCGCCACCATTGCTTTCAGGGACTGTTGTGATGGTTCCGCTCGAATTTCTGAAGCTGAGTTTTGGAATAAACACAAAATATGATGCTAAGACTGGAAAAGCCACTATTGTTTTGGAAGAGGATGGTTCACTTTCCGATCTCTCCTTCCTCACAGGCAGTATAACGACTTCCAGAGCCGGCAACAGCTATTTCGGATGGGATATATCCCTGCCCAAAGGTACCACTGTAACATCACAATCCTTCAACTCAAAAGCCATCCTTTTCGAAAATGAACATTTTGGATTCGATCTGGAAATTACTGCAGGCAATAATGATGGTAAGACACTCAAACAAATCTATGACCAGATCAATGAGGATCCTTATGCGCTGCTGGATGTAGAGCCCATGGATTCCTCCCTCGTCCTTGAGGCAAAACCTCAATATGTTGAGCTGTTTTATAATGATGAATATGAGGATGCCGTATATGAAAGAATTTATGTAAAGGGAAGCAATTACATTGATGTCATTGTTACTTCGTATGATGAGGTGGATCCTGCCAAACTGAAAGCCGATAAAACAGTCAAGACAATGCTTGACTCTTTCGACACCGGATATAACGGCAATATTGCAGATACGGTTGATCTTTCAAGTGTTAAAAATGGTCTTGCGAAATACAACAGCTATATCTCTTCAGAAACCACAAGTAAGAAGTATTTATCATGGGAAATGAACATCCTGCCGGAATGGGACCTTTCGGAGTCAGCATCCGCAAATCCTTTCAATACAAGATTTGACGGAAAAAAGGGTGAATATGTAAAGGTGGAACTCGATACTGCTGCGGACAAAACGGACATTGAAACAGCTGGTAAGAACATGTCAGATTCATATGTAAAAAATTTCAATCCTCAATTTTTCACGCTGAAATCAAAGGGCCTGAAACAGGAAGCAGGATATACATGCTATGAGATGATATTTGAAGTGAAATATGGAAGTGCAGTTTACGATTTCAATGAAAGACTTATCCTCGAAAACGGTATCCTCTATGATATAACTTACAAAGCTCCTGCGGCAGATTTTGTAAAGGGGTTGGAGAGCTTTGACAAAATGTTTGGCTCTTTTAAGATCTCCGCAAAGGACAATGATAAAATGCTGGTGGAACTGCAGAAGAATGCGTTCAATCTGACAAAGAACAATATCGGCAAGGAAGATACCCTTACCATTTATGAAAACAAAGCTTATAAATGGAAATTAACATTACCGGGATATTGGCAGAAAAACAGCACCTCCGGACAAAGTCTTGAAAACTTCTATGATAGTAAATCAGGTGCGGTCGTGGTCGTCGAAGCCTCTGCCCTTAAGGAAGGAGAACCTGTTAAGGCCGACAGCGAGCGCTTCGTGTCCATGAAGCTATCGGATAAAGTGCCGGAAAAACCAGTAAAAACAATTACCGAGCAATACAAGGGTAAGGATGTTACAATAGTTCAATACAGGATTGACGATCAAGAGAGCGAGACCTATGCAGATGTGAATTATTATCTGTTTAATGAAGGCGGGTTCAGGTATTGCTTTATGACAACCATACCTGATCTGACATCCAGTGAGTTCAATTTGAATATTTTAAAAGAGATATGGGACTCGTTTGAGATTACGAAATGAATTTATTAATCCTTATAATCTTTTTTGCAATTAAAACAGCTGTATGATCTCTTGGAGGATACTATGCCTGACAGGAATGAACCTCTGGCTTACAGGATGAGCCCGAGGTCAATAGAAGAATTTGTAGGACAGGAGCATATTACAGGCAAAGGCAAAATGCTTTACAGGATGATCAAGGCAGACAGGATTTCCTCCGTTATCCTGTACGGCCCACCTGGCACGGGAAAGACATCGCTGGCAAGGATTATTGCCGCTACGACGAAATCCATCTTTGAGAAGCTAAATGCTGTCACTGCAGGAGTTGCAGATATTAAACGGATCGTGGCCGATACGCAGAACATGATGCTCAATCCGGTCGGAAGGACCGTATTGTTCGTCGACGAGATACACCGCTTTAACAAAGCCCAACAGGATGCGCTGCTTCCTTTTGTTGAAAACGGCACGATCGTATTGATTGGTGCAACAACCGAGAACCCATACTTTGAGGTGAATAAGGCATTGATATCGCGTTCCTCGGTGTTTATGCTCAAGCCGCTTACCACAGACCATATCGGTCAGATTATCAGATCAGCGCTGAAGGACAGGGAGCGCGGCGTCGGAGAATATAATCTGACGGTTGACGAAGATGCGATAAAGTACCTTGCAGAAGTGTCCAATGGAGATGCCAGAATCGCATTGAACGCTGTCGAACTTGCAGTTATGACTTCAGAACTTGGCAGGGATGGTCTCATACATATCACGTTGGAAACCATTGAGGAATGTGTCCAGAGAAAGTCGATCACCTTTGATAAATCCGGTGAGGCACATTACGATAACATCAGCGCATTTATAAAATCCATGAGGGGCAGCAATCCCGATGCCGCAGTATTCTATCTGGCACGCGCACTTTATGCAGGAGAGGATCCGGAATTCCTGGCAAGGCGCATTATCATCTGCGCTTCGGAAGATGTGGGAATGGCCAATCCAACAGCTTTGCAGGTAGCAATTGCCGCTGCGGAGGGAATCCACATGATAGGGATGCCGGAAGCGAGGCTGCTGTTGGCGCATGCCGCTGTCATGGTGGCGACCAGCCCCAAGTCAAATTCCTGCTACAAGGCGCTTGGAAAGGCAATGAAAGATGTGGAAACGAAGCGTACGGGTGAAGTACCCATGCACCTCAGAAACGCCCCGATGAAGGGAATGAGCGATCAGGGTTACGGCAAGGGTTACAAATATGCACATGATTACCCCGGAAATATCGTAAGGCAGGAATTCTTCCCTGATGAAATGTCAGGGACCATATATTATGAGCCGACAGCCAACGGTTACGAGGCACGAATCAAGGATTGGATCGAAAGATTCAGAAACACTGACCAGAAGGAATGAATATATTTTATAACATAAATCATGTACAATAGAAGAGGCTAATGTGAAATGGGGAGGGTATTATGAAAAGAAGAATATTTGCATGGGTTTTACTGATTGGATTTGTTTTTTTGATAGTCAACATCACTTTGTTTTTTTTAAATATTCATTTGAGCGAATTTCATAGTATTATTATGAAAATAAGTACAATTGTTTATATTGCTATTTTATTTGTACTGCTGATTTTTAAAATGCGTGATGACATGCGTAAAAGAAATAAGAATGATATGGATATGATGATGAATGTTCAAAATAATGACACAGGCAATGAGAAACCAGATGAAATAAACAATAAAACGAAGGATAAGAATTAGATCCTTTCTCATTGTATATAGATGAATAGATGACAATAAAACTGCTAAGAAGGTGGAAAGACGATGCATTTCAAATATGGATATGGCAAGACATTCAGAGAATTTGACATAGACGAAAAAAATATTATTGCCGAACTAGGGCAGAATAGCGTAGAAATCGGTCTGACAGGTGCAGATGAGGTTAGGCGTGCGCTTCATGAACCGATCGGAACGGGCAGGCTTTCCACCCTGGTAAAGCCCGGTGAAAAAATCGTTATCGTCACCAGCGATGTTACAAGACCGATGCCAAGCAAGCTGGTACTGCCATTAATTATTGAAGAACTCCTTGCTGCAGGTGTGTCGTATGGCAATATCACTATAGTCTTCGGTCTTGGGAGCCATCGAAAGCATACCGATGAGGAAAAAAAATACCTGGTAGGCGACGAAATATATAGCAGGATCAAGTGTGTCGACAGCGATGTAACTCGTTGCAGAATGCTTGGTACGACCTCCAGAGGGACACCTGCCGAGATATTTGACATCGTCGCCGATGCCGACAGAAGGATCTGTCTTGGAAACATAGAATACCATTATTTCGCCGGCTATAGCGGCGGCGCAAAAGCAATCATGCCGGGAGTATCCACCAGAGCTGCGATCCAGGCTAACCACAGTGCTATGGTCAAGGAAGCTGCAAGAGCCGGCGCTATTGACGATAATCCTGTCAGGCAGGACATCGATGAGGTAGTGGAGTTCGTTCCGATAGATTTTATTCTGAATGTCGTACTTGATGAAAACAAAAAGATCATTAAAGCAGTTGCCGGTCATCAGATACTTGCGCACCGGGAAGGCTGCAAATTTCTTGACGGTCTTTACAAGGTAGCAATACCAGGGAGAGCCGATATCGTCATTACGACTCCCGGCGGCTATCCCAAGGATATCAACCTTTATCAGGCACAAAAGGCGCTTGACAATGCCAAGCATGCGGTGCGTGACGGTGGTATCATCATACTGATGGCGTCCTGTAATGAAGGCTTTGGAGAAGAGGTCTTCGAGAAATGGATCAATGCTTCAACTTCGCCTGATGACCTGATTGAAAAGATCGGAAGAAACTTTGAACTCGGCGGACATAAGGCGGCAGCAATTGCACTGGTTGAAAAGAAGGCCGGGATTTTTATCGTTTCCGATCTGCCGGAAGCTAAAGCAGAGAAGCTTTACATGAAACCGTTCTATACCATGCAGGAAGCTCTTGACAAGGCATTCGAGGAAATGGGACAAGATGCCGGTGTGCTTCTGATGCCTCACGGTGGATCAACACTTCCAGTAGTATCTGTATGACAGTGATCTGGTAAATTCTAGCCTTGAACCTGTTATAAAAAAGCAGATGGCAAACAATAACTTATTGAATATTATTGTTGACAACAGAAAAACATAGTGATAAATTATAATTAAATACCGAGTAAATTACTAGGGAATTATTCATAGTAAAACGGTTGGTATATAGCCTGATGTGGAGGCGGTATAATGAAGTTTTCGACAAAAGGCAGATATGGCTTGAAAGCAATGCTTGACCTGGCTGTTCACAATAATGAGGGGCAGGTTGTATTGAAAAGTATTGCGGAAAGGCAGGGGCTGTCGGAAAATTATTTGGAACAGCTATTTGCAGCATTGAAGAAAGCGAAGCTTGTAAAAAGTGTTCGAGGGTCTCAGGGAGGCTATACTCTGGCAGAAGAACCCGATAAGATCACAGTCGGGGATATCTTGAGGGTGCTGGAGGGCTCGACTGTTTCAAACGATTGCGTAGTGGAGAATGGGGAATGCTGCAGCAGCAGCTATAACTGTTGTGTTACAAAAAGCGTATGGCTGAAAATACAGGAAGGTATAGACAATGTGACGAACAGTATAACACTTCAGCAATTGGTGGATGACTTCAATAGAACCAAAAGTCATGAGGAAAGTATGTTTTATATTTAA
>DBTX01000057.1:7346-8914 GCA_002307275.1 Hungateiclostridiaceae bacterium UBA1305 | reverse complement strand
TTAAAGGCAAGAATCTGACTATGTTTAGAAATACCTGAAAAGGGAAAAGAATAAGAACGCGAACGCCGGTAAACTGGCGATTAAGCACAGCATAAAGGAGTTGCATACTATGAGCGATAGAATGATATATTTTGATCACGCCGCCACTACGCCGGTAAGAACTGAAGTCATCGAGGAGATGCTGCCATATTTCAACCAGAAATTCGGCAATCCTTCATCCATATATTCACTTGGCCGCGATAGCAAGAAAGCGATCGAGGAAGCCAGAGAAAAGGTTGCGAAAGCAATAGGCGCCCAACCAAGAGAAATATTCTTTACCGGTTCAGGCACAGAAGCCGATAACTGGGCAATTAAAGGTGTTGCATACGCGAACAGGCAAAAGGGCAAGCACATTATCACTTCTGCCATAGAACATCATGCAGTGCTGCATTCGTGCCAGTATCTCGAAAGTGACGGTTTTGAAGTAACATACCTGCCGGTCGATGCAGACGGCCTTGTAACCGCCGAACAGGTCAGAGCAGCAATAAGGCCGGATACGATTCTTGTTTCGATCATGTTTGCAAACAACGAAATAGGTACCATTCAACCGATTGCCGAGATCGGAAAGATTACAAAGGAAAAAGGTGTCTATTTTCACACAGATGCAGTGCAGGCCATGGGAAATGTTGATATTAACGTTGCTGACATGAACATAGACATGCTGTCCATGTCTTCTCATAAATTTTATGGGCCAAAGGGAATTGGCGCCCTCTACGTCAGAAAGGGCGTGAAATTAACATCATTCATGCACGGAGGCGCACAGGAGAGAGGCCGCAGGGCCAGCACAGAAAATGTAGCAGCGATTGCAGGTCTTGCCAAAGCGTTGGAAATTGCGGTTGAAAATCTGGGTACTTACAATAAGAAGCTGTTGGCTCTCAGAGATAGAACGATCGAGGAGATCCAGAAGAAGATTCCGTTCATCAGGCTTAATGGCCACAGAGATAAAAGGCTTCCCGGAAACGTGAATTTCTCATTTGAGTTCATCGAGGGCGAGTCCTTGCTTCTGATGCTTGATATGAAGGGCATTGCAGCTTCCAGCGGATCCGCCTGTACTTCAGGTTCGCTCGATCCGTCACATGTGTTGCTGGCTATAGGCCTACCGCATGAAATCGCACACGGTTCACTGAGAATTACGTTCGGTGAGGAAAACTCGGACAGCGACATAGATTACCTGATGGAAGTGCTTCCTCCCATCGTTCAGAGATTAAGAGAAATGTCTCCGTTATATGAGGCTGCAAATAAGAGATAAATTAATAACATAGGTTGAAGTATCGGAATGGACAAATTGTCGGGCTGTCAAAGCCTTGGAAAGAGGGAATAATTATGTACAGTGAAAAGGTTATGGATCATTTTATGAATCCCAGAAATGTAGGGGAGATCGATAATGCAGATGGTGTGGGACAGGTTGGCAATCCCAAGTGTGGGGATATCATGAAAATGTATCTTAAGATAGAAGATAACATCATCGTAGATGCGAAATTCAAGACCTTCGGCTGCGGTGCAGCAGTTGCGACCAGCAGTATGGCTAC
>DBTX01000057.1:0-7000 GCA_002307275.1 Hungateiclostridiaceae bacterium UBA1305 | reverse complement strand
CTTGACGGGCTGCCGCCAGTGAAAATGCACTGTTCCAATCTGGCTGAAGAAGCCATCAAAGCAGCGATCGAAGATTATCAGCGTAAAAATGGATTGATAGACGAAGGCTGCGATTGCAATGCTTGCGGCAGAAGATGTGATGACTTGCACCACGATATCGACGAAGAAGAGGAATAGGTGCAAAATGTCTAAAGGCAGTGTAATGCTTGGTATGAGCGGCGGTGTTGACAGTTCTGCCGCCGCTGCCGTTTTACTGGATCAGGGTTATGACGTAGTCGGGGTCACCATGCAGATATGGCCTGACATGGCGGAGGAAAGGCAGCAAACGGAAGGCGGCTGCTGTTCGCTGTCGGCTGTAGATGATGCACGCAGGGTAGCTGACAGGCTCGGCATCCCTTATTATGTATTGAATTTCAAAGACCTGTTTCAACTCAAAGTCATTGATTATTTCAATCAGGAATACCTAAAGGGCAGAACACCCAATCCATGCATTGCCTGCAACCGATATGTCAAATTCGAAGCGATGCTTCAGAAGGCCGTTTCAATGGGGTTGGATTATGTTGCGACCGGGCATTATGCACGCGTCGCGTATGATGAAGCAAGCGGCAGATATCAGCTCAAAAAGTCGGTAACTTCAGCAAAGGATCAGACCTATGCGCTATATACCATGACTCAGGAGCAGCTGTCCAGAACGCTATTCCCGATTGGTGACTTCACCAAGGATAAAGTGCGGGAACTTGCGCGTAATATAGGCCTGTCAGTAGCATCAAAACCTGACAGTCAGGAAATCTGTTTTGTGGAAGATAATGATTACGGTCGGTATATCACTGAAAATACGGATGCAGAAATAAAGCCCGGTTTCTTTGTTGATCGTGAAGGAAATAAACTTGGGATGCACAAGGGCATCATCCATTATACGGTGGGGCAGAGAAAGGGTCTTGGGATTGCGTTTGGAAAGCCGATGTTCGTCGTGGCGGTCAGACCCGAGTACAATACAGTAGTACTGGGTGATGAGACGGAAGTATTCTCTCGTGATCTTACTGCATCCGATCTCAATTTCATTTCAATAGGTGAATTAAAGGACGAAATGCGGGTCAACGCTAAAATCAGATATTCCGCAAAAGAAGCAGCTGCAGTGATCAGACTGCTTCCGGATGGACGTGTAAATGTGGTGTTTGATGAAGCGCAGAGGGCGATCACACCGGGGCAGTCAGTTGTATTTTACGACGGCGATGTGATTGTAGGCGGCGGTGTGATAGATTGAATTAAGCTATGACTGACAAGTGTATTAGCCAATACCTTTAGCAGGTATAATAGACTATACTACTATAACAGGCATATTACTCAATATATTTAACAGGCATAATAACCAATACTATCGTTCCGGCTCCATCTGCTTAAAGCTTGTCCCAGACAGGCTTTCTGTTTTCAAAGTGAACAGTATGACTAAAACCTGCATCCTTTATTATTTGTGCAAAATAATCAAAACGAAGACCGACATGGTTGATCCTGTGAGCATCCGACCCAAGGCAGATCAATTCACCGCCAAGCTCGCGATAACGTTTCAGTACTTCAAAGTCATATTTGAAGGAAGCTGAAGGATCCCTGTAAGTGCCTGTATTCAACTCAAAGCCGCGGCCTTGTTTTATCAGTTCCTTCAAGATGGAATCAAAGATATCAGAGTGGTCAGCATATCTTATCGTCCTGTCGGCATACTGAGAATACCGGATGATATATTCAAAATGTCCGACCATATCAAAGCTATCAAACTGCGTTATCATGAAATAGATTTCTTCCAGATAGCGCTCATATGCATCAAGCTTGGTTTTTCCCGTGTAATATTCCTGTGCATAGGGGTCTACTCCGCCGATGACATGGACAGAAGCAAGGACATAATCAAAAGGAAAACTTTCAACAATTTTTAACGTTTCGTCAATTACATGAGGCTGTATACCTGCTTCAATCGCTCTCAATACATTCAGTCTACCCTTATAATCGTCCCTGATGGGAGTCATGGTCTTAAAATATTCATTATAATCAATATTAAAAGAGTCATCCGTATCAGGATAATCAAAGTCAAGATGGTCTGTAAATGCAATTCCATCAAGACCTTGCTTTAGTGCGGTTTCACACGCCTCTATAGGATTCATCTCACTGTCTGTGGAAAAAGTGCTGTGTATATGGCAATCAAACATGACTTTATCTCCATTCTTAGGTGTCGTACGGCTTCCAACAGATTTTTATTTTAGCATTATGAAAAAGAAAAAGCAACAATTGAGTCATCAACTGTTAAAATTGATTCGTATACAAAAGTACAAGTTTATAATGCCTGTTTTTAGGTATATAATATATAACATAATAAAAGCAGGAGGATGCAAGGATGGACGAAACGAAAACAGAAGGGCAGAAATTGCAGGAGCTTTTGTCATTCAAACAGCAGAATGTTTGGGAAAAGGCGAACGAAGCGGATGTTAAAACAGGGTTCGACTTCTGCGAGGGGTATAAAGATTTTTTGAACAGATCGAAAACGGAGAGGGAATTTGCCGCAAATGCAAAAAAACTTGCTGAAGCAGCCAAATTCAAACCTCTTGAGGAGTTATTGAAAAAGAATGTAAAAATTAAGCCCGGAACAAAAGTTTATTTTATAAACAGAAACAAATCGGCAGTACTTGCAGTCATTGGCAATAAGCCTCTGGAAGAAGGCGTAAATATCCTTGGTTCACACATAGATTCGCCCAGGATCGACCTGAAACAGAATCCTGTATATGAAGACACAGATATGGTTTTGTTCAAGACCCACTATTACGGCGGATTGAAGAAATACCAATGGCTAACCGTACCACTGGCGATACACGGTATTTTTGTAAAGGGAGACGGAACAACGGTTGAAATCGTTGTCGGCGAGCAAGAGGATGATCCGGTATTCACAATTACCGACCTTTTGCCGCATCTTGCACAGGAGCAGATGCAGAAGAAGCTCAGCGAAGCTGTTACAGGTGAGGGCCTTAACCTGTTGATCGGCTCCATGCCGTATAATGATGAAAAGGTGAAGGATAAAGTTAAACTGAACCTTTTGAATATACTGAATAAGAGATATGGAATCGTGGAAGAGGATTTCCAATCTGCGGAGCTTGAGATCGTGCCGGCACAAAAGGCCAGAGATGTAGGCTTTGACAAGAGCATGATCGGAGGCTATGGTCAGGATGACCGTGTATGTGCCTACCCGGCATTAAAAACCATATTGGAGCTTGGTACGCCTGAAAGGACAGCGGTCTGCCTGCTGACGGACAAAGAGGAAATTGGCAGCGTAGGTAATACCGGTGCGCAGTCGAGCCTTCTTCAGGATTTCCTGGCAAACATGATCATGCTGACCGTACCTGATGGAGCATACAGTGATTTGAAGCTGCGAGCCTGTCTTTCCAGGTCCAAGATGCTTTCTGCCGATGTAAACGCAGCTGTTGATCCAAATTATGAAAGCGTCTATGAAAAACGAAATGCTACGTATATTGGCAGAGGCATTGCACTTCAGAAGTATACAGGTTCAAGGGGCAAATACGATGCAAGTGACGCCAATGCCGAATTTGTAGGGGAAATCAGGAAACTCTTCAATGACAATAAGATCATCTGGCAGACCGGAGAGCTTGGAAAGGTTGACCAGGGTGGGGGAGGAACCATTGCAATGTACGCGGCCAATCTTGGAATGGATGTTATTGACTGCGGTCTTGCAGTACTCTCGATGCATTCTCCATTTGAAATAACGAGTAAAATGGATGTTTTCACGATCTATAATGCTTACAAGATTTTTTACGGTTTAAGATGAATAAATAGTCCTCAAATCAAAAGGAATGAAAGTGAACTACGTCGCCACGCCATTGAAATGGCGAGCTTCTGTTGTCCCTGGATGGGGAAGAGGCTCAGCAGCTTATTGGCTGAGCTTCTTCTTTCTTTTCGAAGAGATAGAATGATATATCAGGAATAAGATTGCAAGTATGATTAAGACGATAACGACATTTTCAAATTTCTTAAAGACCGGCCTGACCACAGTCTCATAATTTGCACCGAATTTGTATCCAAGATAGATCAGAATAGCGTTCCACGGCAGCATGCCTGTCAGCGAAAACAGAATGAACTTTTTCAGATTCATTCTGGCTATTCCAGCCGGGAGTGAGATAAACGTTCTGATAATCGGCAGAAGCCTTCCGAAAAATACTGCCGCGCCGCCATATTTGTTAAAAATATGATCTGCCTTATCAAATTTCTCCTCAGATATGAAGAAGGACTTGCCATATTTCAAAATAAACGGTCGACCGCCATAATATCCGACGAAATACGCAATCAGTGAACCGGTAAGACTACCTATCGCAACTGCGATATTTGCCCAAAAGAAATTCAAGGTGCCATCAGCAACCATGAAACCAGCCAAAGGCAGCACCACTTCACTTGGAAGGGGGATGCACATACTCTCTATCAACATGCCGCCGCTGATGCCAAAATATCCAAGTTGGGATATGATATCCTTGATTACGAAAAAAAGTCTTTCCAAAAAATCAAACATTAAAAACTCCTAAGTTTTATTTGCATCTCAACCCATCATGGATCCGCTTTATCGGTTCCCTTGATCGATGATTCTGCATTTGAAGGGTTATTTTTTGTCGTGCTCTTACTAGATGTTGTTTTAGTATTATTATCTAGATCTTCCATAATATTTTTGTATGCCTCTTTTGAAGCATTGTCAATCATGAGATAACTACTGGTGCCTATAAAGCTTTCCATGCAGATCTGCCGAGCACTGTCTATATCACAGAGATAGTACCAGGGAGTGGCATCATATGGTTTTCCCGGCATCGGTATGAAGTTAACATTTTCGACTTTAAATTTACTGATATATCCGGTCATTTTTATTACCTCATTCAGGGACAAATTCGTCTCCAGGTTTTGAAACACTACACTAATTATACTGTTGAGCTTCGGGAGGTTCTGCAGGTTTAATTTTTGCCTCATTAATTCCTTGAGGAATGCCTGCTGTACTTCCGTTCTCATAATATCGCTGCCATCATAATATTTTTTGACTTCACTTGTCCATTTATTCGGTTTTCGGAATCTTATATAATGCTCCGATTGAGTGCCATTCAAAGTCTGTTGTCCTTGCTTCAGGTGTATGTGAAGATTCTGTGTCGGATCATCATAGTTCAAATCGACCGGTACGTAATAATTAACACCGCCAAGCAGGTCTATGATGTCTCTGAAGGCTGACGTATCCACAAAAACATAATACTTGATATTGACATCAAGTAGTTCAGATACCGTCTGTACGGTCAAATCAACTCCACCATGCGGAAAAGCATAATTGATCTTGCGCGTTTTGTTTTCGATTATGACTTTCGTGTCCCGTGGTATGGACATAATATTAACTTTACAGGTAACAGGATCGAAATTAGCCAGCATCATGGTGTCAGAATTCTTATTTACTTTATCACCGCCGAGAAGCAGGATGTTAAAAGGCTCCTTACTTGGTATGAATGGCGTGAAAATATCTTTGATCGGACTATCCGAGGCAGTGCCGTCAGAGGAAGTATTAATAATCTGGCTGTTTACATAATACAGAACGCCGATACCTGAACAGAAAAGCACAGAAACTAATACTATTGTTAATATAAAATAAAATTTACGTAAATTCATTATGACCCTCGTTAATTATTGGCTATAACACAGTCTGACCGAATACGTCTATATTTTGTTCCGCTATAATTTTCATTAATTTGCTGTGAAACAACAAATTCACTAAAAGTATACAAGCAGAAAAACCGGTATACCAAATTATTTTAATTGTATATAGCAAATATCATTATAATTAAATTTTACGCATAAGTAAATACAGATGCATATTTTGGTATCAAGGTTTACACAAAGTTCATTTTTTACTATCGAAATTAGCAAGGGGATTGCTGTCAACGGCATTTTTAAGCTGCTGCTTATCCAAATGGGTATAGATTTCTGTCGTTGCGATGCTTTCGTGACCCAGGATTTCCTGCAATGCCCGAATATCCACATTACCATATTTGTACATAAGTGTTGCTGCAGTATGTCTTAGTTTATGGGTTGAATATCTTTGTGGATCCAATCCTGATTGCAGAATAAACTTTTTTACTACATTATGAACCGTTTTTCTTGCCATGCGTTGACGCCGCTCACTTAAGAAAAGAGCATTCTTATCTTTTACTCCATTGACAGGCCTGACTTTTAAATAATCGCTTATTGCGTTTTTACACGCATTATTAAGGTAAACGGTTCTTTCTTTGTCACCCTTACCGATTATAGTCAATGTTTCGTCCTTAATATTATTCAAATTAATGCTAATAAGTTCCGATAGTCGCATTCCACAGTTGAGAAATAATGTAATGATTGCAAAATCTCTTTCCTTGTATTCTCCATCAACTGATGAAAGAAGTTTTTTGCTTTCCTCGATATTCAAATATTTCGGAAGCCGTTTCAAAATTTTAGGCGATTCCAGCTCACTAGCCGGGTTTATATCAAGTAGCTTTGCCTTATTGGTAAGATAGTTGAAAAAAGATTTCAAGCTTGCCACTTTTCTTGCACGGGAGCTGGACTTGTTATTACGTTCTCGGCTGATGAACGACATATATGAATAAAGGTCACTCAAGGTAACTAATTTAATGATATCAATGTTAATATCAGTAATTTTGATTTCATTAAAATCCACATCATTATTAATTATTTTAAAATGCAATTTAAGAAAACGAAAAAAAACTCTGAGATCGTAAAAATAACTGTTGGTTGTATTATTGGATTTACCTTTTATAGTGCCAAGATAATTCAAAAAATCCTGCATGATTGGCGGCATCTCAAAATTATTATTACTTATCATAGGTAAAATTCCTCACAAACTGGAGATCGTTATATCGCATCTAAAACTGACTCCTATATTATAAAAAAATCTTATTGTCTGATTACTTAATTATACCTTCTTTTAGTATATCGG
>DBTX01000031.1 GCA_002307275.1 Hungateiclostridiaceae bacterium UBA1305 | reverse complement strand
CCATGATAAAATGTATTACATAGTACGTAATACATTTTATCATAAAAAGTGGATAAAAGCAATGCTTTTATCCATTGTCAATAGGTTTTATTCGGAAATCGATGCGTTTATCCTACTTTTGTATCAGAGGCCCAGTGATAAAAGCGGTTGCTGTCCTTGAAGATATACAGCCCGCCGGAATTCTTGACGTGGAGAGCTTTGCGGCCTCCGTTTTCAAGCTTGAAGCCATACCGCTGTGCAAGCTCTACCAGACTAACCTGGTTGGCCCGCTTGATTTCTTCATCGGTGAAATGACGGGGTATTACCGCTATTCTTGACATAGGCTCCGTCACATCTCCATTTCTTTATCAAGTTCCTGCACATTTTCCTCAGCATCAGGAAGGTAAGGAAGCACCCTGTCCAGCTTATGCACGATAGTTTCAACGGTTTTGAGGGCCGCCTTGTTCATTTCTCCTGACTGTCCGGCAGCAAGGGCCAGGGTGTAAATCTGTTGCAGCTCCGTCCCATTAAAAAGCTCCGCCCGGTTTTCAGGCAGAACCAGCAGGTATTCCAGCAGCCGCTTTTCCTCGGCTGCCATGCCAAAGATTCCCTTGTGCAGAATATGATAGCTGATTTCATCGGTACTTACGACAGGCTCACAGGAGGTATCCCTGGTCAGCATGTAGACGGGAACCTTTCTCTCCAGAGCGTTAAAAGCGTCACCGGGGGTGGCGAATACCATATCGTCATGGGTATAGCCGTAAGCATGGAAGCGCTCTTTTACCATAGCACCAAAGTATTGATCCAGGTTTCCGGCAGCAGATTCCAGTATCCGTACCTGCATTGCCCGATTCAGGATAGTTTGAAGCTTGAATTCGTCGGATACCTGGTAGCGCAGGGTTTTAATCTCTCCATAGCGCTGGCCGATAGTGTACCAATTGCTGTAATATTCGTCGATGTCAAACCTGCGTATGTATCCATTGCTGCTGTCAGGATGCTTGAATACCACCTCAACCGTTTGTGCGTTAAGGCAGTTTTTCCTTACATCTTCAATATGCGCCCTGTAATCCAGTTCAAAAATATGGCCTATGACAGCTTTATTCTGCAAGCGTTCAATTTCCACCGCGAAGGCTTTGACGTTTTCACTGGAATTATTGTAATAATCCCAGGTGTTAAAAGCATGGGTGTTGCGGATATATACGTCTCGTTCCTCAAAACACCAGGTCCCGCAGCCGCGGGACAGCCACAGGAAATGTCGGCTGCCTTCGCTGTCTTCTGCGGCCTCTTGCAGGCTTTTGATGTCATACTCAAAATCCGATTGGTAATGCTCGGTGTTATGCAGCATAATTTTTCGGAGTACCTCGATTATGTCGACATTTTCAAATCTCATCATCGTACTCATCCTGGTCCTCCTGTTCTTCCGACAGCTCGGTATCCTCCTTATAAAAAGGGCTGTATCCCCTTGAACCATACTCGCTGACAGCTTCCGCCCTCACAAGCTCTTTGCTCTCTAAATAATCGAAGCAGGAAAGTATGATTCTAAGCTCATCCTTAGTCGCTTCCCGCTCCTGACCCTCACCGTAGGAAAAGGTATGGGATTGAATCAGGAAGTATGCTCAAATTGGTTTCAGGCATTATGTTCCTCCTTTCCTTTATATAGATGGAATCCTTTCATTCTCCCGCCTCCATTTCTTCTTCGATTTCGATATCCGGTTCTGGAGAAGGCTCAATTTCTGTCAACAGGCGGAGAATACCGGCACAATGCTCCGGCAGGCTCTCAGGTTCATTACTTTGCGCGTTCCATGTTTCAAGGACCATACAATAATCCAGCTTTGAAAGATTGACCTCACCTTTATTAAGTCCTCTTTGAATTTCATAAAGCCAACCGTGGCGGTTTGCTGTCATAATCCATATTGCCCGCCCTGATTTCTCCGCCGATAACCTCCATACATGGTTTCCTCATCCGTAGTGGCAGCGATCATGCGGGCGTTTGCGTTTTCCTTCCATTGGTTGCAGTTCATAATGATATAGACTGTCTGCATAATATCTCACATACCTGCCTTTCCATTTCTTCATCATGGATTTTTTATAGAGGCTTGAAGAATTCCTTATTGCTTGATATGATCGCGGCAGGTCTGCACCATGCTCTTTGAAACGGCTTCCATTCCGGGTCCTCAAAACCACACTCTGATTTATACAGCATTGCAAAGGGGATAAAGCCTGCCGCAAGTGTGTCCTTCAATCTTTTTTCCGCATTTTCAAAGTTATCTCCGGGGTAGCCGATAAGTACATATGCCCAGTTTTTTCTCTTCCTCAGGGTAAAGCCAAATTCATTCAGCAGTTTTCCGGCCTCCACCAGAGGCTCATAATCATCCTCCGTGTCATATTCGAAGAACATTTGCTGTGCCTGAACCTTATGCAATAACTCAACATGCCAGGGGCGCAGCAATTTTGCTTCAAGCCCTCCCGGAAATTTCGGCTTTTCGGGCTGTCGTTCAAGCATTTCAAATACCCTTTTGATATGTAATTCACCACAAGCCAATAGGTTGTCGTCCTGTACAATCCATCCGTCTTTAATCGAAAGCTCAATTATATTACCTTGCGTTTTATGCACTTTACAAAACCAACACCTGTTGTTGCAGCCCCTTGAAGTTATCGTAATACCTTTTTTTAGGTACAGCCCAGGTGTAAATTCTCCGGCAGGCTTTCCGTATGCAGGCCCGCCCAGCTTTACGCTGTAGCCTTTGCTTTGCCACTGCTGCGCCATATATTCTCCAATTGCCTTATCATAGGTAAAGGTTATTGATATATGGATCGTCCGACAGGTTTTCCTTGATAATGAAGTCACCTTCGACAAGTCGTGCCAGAATACCGGCGTTCATGCGGTTATGCCCATCAAGCATTTCATACCTGCCATTGTCTTTGGTACGTGCGATCATCGGGGTCAGAATGCCATAATTGCTGATGCTTGCAACCATATCCTCCAACCGTTCACCGCTGTATAAGCGGAACGGATGATTGGGGTAAGGGTCCACCTGAGAAAACTTCAAGCGGACCATACAACTTTTTATATTGGCTGCCTGGCTCTCAGGTTCTACTGCCATAAGCAACTCGTCCATTGATTTTATCCGTTTTGGTGTGGGTCTATCCGACATATCCACTCAACTCCTTTACAAATTCCATATAGGCAATCCTGGCTTTGGATTTTGGTTCGTATTCCATGATGCTCAATCCGCAGCGGTTAGCTTCACCTACCCGGATTGAACGGGGAATGGAGGTCTTGAAAACTCTCATTCCGCCCCGGTATGCTTCATGAACCTCTGCACTAACTTTCTTATGAAGGTTTGTCTGCATATCACACATGGTCAGAAGAATTCCCTCAAATTCAACTTTAGGGTTAATCCTTCGTTTGATTTTCAATATGGTCTTGGTTAAGTCCTGAAGGCCAATGGTTGCATAGAATTCAGGGTTGATTGTGATGATAACGCTGTCGGCGGCAGATAAGGCATTAATTGTCAGCGGACCCAGTGAAGGGTTTGTATCTAATGAGAATATAATCATAATCCTCACGCAAAGGCTCAAGGATATTGGAAAGCAGCTTTTCGCTTCCCATCTCCATCCGTAGATTGGATTCAACTACCAACAAATGAATATCGTTTGGGATAAAGTCAATCTTCCCACGGTGATGAATATACTCGTTCTTAGGCGGTAGTTCTTTCTCATCCATTGCCATTGTCATTAAGTTTGCCATAGTTGTGCTTATTGCAGGGGTATCTTTGTTTTCATCTTCCTCTATCAAAGAAGCCAATAAATTGGATTGCGGATCATAATCCACTGCCAGAACACGATAACCTAATTCGGCAAGAGAGTAGGCAAGATTGCGGACACTTGTTGTTTTTGAGACACCGCCTTTTTGGTTCGCTATTGGTATAACTTTACATTTTGACGTAATGATTCTCCTTTACTTTTTTATTTATGTCATCAACCTGCTATCCCATTTTTATATAACAAAATCCATAAAGTCAGAATTGACCCTATGGCTTATTGTTTACATACAAAAACTCAGTCCAACTGTTATGTCAGACTGAGTTTATTGTTTTTGGTGACTTTATTCGCAAACTCTTGATAATCAAGGGCTTGCGAATAAAGTTTGGTGGAGATGAAGGGGATCGAACCCTTTACCTCTTGACTGCCAGTCAAGCGCTCTCCCAGGTGAGCTACACCCCCGTATTATTCCATTTTTAACTTTTTCTGTAAATCGAACTGTTTTTCAAAACTTTTTTGCATTTTTTAGGGTATGTTACCGTGCTGTCTGCTCTCCCAGGTGAGCTACACCCCCGAACTTCATTTGCATACCTATTGTAATATATCCGCCATACACAGTCAAGAAAAAAATGAATAGATGCTGCAAGAATACAATCACAGAGCGTTTTACTTGTATTATGTACACAAACTGATACTGAATGATACCAATATTGATGAAATTGAGCGCAAATTCCTTGACCACATTCACCTTTTTTTTGCCGATTGTATAATCAGCTCTTGACCGCACCTGCAACCATTCCTTTGATGATATGCTTCTGAAGCAGCAAAAACACAATAATAGGGGGTATAATGGTCATGAGGACCCCCGCCATGGCGTAATGCCACTCTATCTTATACTGTCCAAAAAAGCCGTATGCGGCAATCTGAAGCGTCTTACTCTTCTGATTGCCACTCAGCATCAGCAGGGGGAGCAGAAAGTCGTTCCAGATCCACATCATATTAAGCACGATCACAGAAACCGTAACAGGTTTCAATAATGGGAATATAATCCTGAAATAAGCCTTGAAAGGCGGGCATCCGTCAATCAGTGCACATTCATCCATTTCCTTTGGTACCGTTTTGACAAAACCATGATACATGAATATCGCCAGCGGCGCGCCCAGGCCCCAGTATATCACGCCCAATCCATACGTTGAATTGATCAGGTGCAGCATTTTAGCCACCTTGACAAGAGATATCATGAATGAATGGAATGGGATCATCATGGGCGCGATGCAAAGGATGAACAGCAGCCAGCTGAGCTTTGTCCTGGTTCTTGAGAGCTTGTAGCCTGCCAGCGAGCTGACCAGAATGATGCCTGAAACACCGATGACAGTGACAACAAGGGTATTGTAGAACAGGTTCGGATATTTCATCAATTCAAAGGCCTTGACATAGTTTTCAAAAGTGATTGTCTTTGGTAACGCGACCACATCGGTTACAACCTCCTGAAAAGTCTTCATCGAGTTAATCAGGACCAGAAAGAGCGGATACAGAAATATCAATGCTGCAATAAACAGAAAAATCGTCAGCAGATATCCGGGTACATTCTTATTTTTCATGCCTCCACCTCTCTCTTTTTAAATACGGTTACCTGAAGCACGGTAATGACGAGGATAAGCAGAAACAGCACTACAGACTTGGCTGTCCCATAACCGAAGCGGTTTTCGCTGAAGGCAGTCTTGTAAATATCCAACGCGATGCTTGTGGTTGACGTTCCGGGTCCTCCATAAGTCAGACTTAAAATCACGTCAAAAGTCTTTAAAGCATTCGATAAGGAATAAAATACACATATGGTAATGGAGGGCATGATCAGAGGCAGCGTCACACCAAAAAACCTTCTGAGCCCACCGGCTCCATCAATGTAGGATGCTTCAATGACATCTCTGGGTACTGTCTGCAGACCGGCAATATAAATCACAAGATAAAAGCCGATTGCTTGCCAGACTGAGACCAGCACGATGCTGATAAACCCATATTTGGCATCACCAAGCCAGCTGATTTCAAATATTCCGGCATTTGTCAGATTGTATAGCGATTCAAAGCCTTCAGAGAAAACAAATCTCCAAATGTATCCAATAACAATCAGACTGACGATATTGGGGATGTAAAATGCCGCTCGGAGAAAATTCCTGCCTTTTATATTACTATCGAGCATAACTGCCAGTATGATGGCAAGTATATTGGTCACTGTGACCATTACCACTGTGAACAGCAGAGTGAAGATCAGCGCCTGATGCATGGACTTATCCGAAAGGATGTCGATATAATTCCCCAATCCTATGAATTTTGGCACTTTGTCAAGGCCGTTCCATTTGGTAAAGGAATATACAATACTCATAATAAAGGGTAATTCAACAAATAAAACAATCAAGGCTATTGCAGGAAGTGTAAACCCTGCAAATTCCAAACCTCTCATCAATCTGGCCTTTTTTGACCGTAGCATTCCATCACCGCTTCCCGACTAGTGTATTGTAACATCTAAATGTTTGTCATTCTGAGCGCAGCGAAGGATCTTGCCTGGCCAAGATCCTTCGCTAACGCTCAGGATGACATTGTAAGCTATTTTATATATTTAAAGTACAAATTCTTTTTAACACCCGGTGAATATTTGACCGGAAAGCTTGCGCCCTCCGGTCATATCCGGTAAATACCAAGTGTCTATTGAGCACCCTTCAGCAGATTCTGGTAATATGCGTCAAGTTCATCAAGGATCTGATCCCTTGTTTTTCCACCGGCGCAGTAACCCTGTAAAATCGTACCGAGGCCCTGTTCGGCTCCGCTTGGGAATCTTTGATAATACCAGGAGTATGACGGGGTACCCGCAGAAAGCATGCTCGAAGTCTCTGCTGCAAGCTGTGCCGCTGCTGCAGGTGCACCCTTGATGGGAGACATCTGCTTGATCTTGCCCGGTATCCAATTCTTGCCATAATCGCTGGTTGTAAGCCATCTCAGCCAATCCAGGCTGCTTTGCAGGTTCTTGCCGTCCTTCGCCACTCTTAAAGTCTGGTTGGAGTCATACATGATACCGGCCTTTTCTCCATTATCACCGACAGGAGCAACCAGATATCCCAACTGAATGTCCGGATTCGCCTTAACAATGGAATCCTCCGCCCAGTTACCCTGATGAATCATCGCTACCTTACCGGCTGCAAGGGATGAGGTCTGATCATTGAAGTCGGATTCCATCGGCTTCTTTCCGCCATATTTCTTAACCAGGTCGAGCATGTCGAATACGTTGTTCATTTCTTTTATATCCTTGAACTTCAGCGCTCCAGTGTTCAAAGCTTCAACAAATTTGGCATAATCCCCGCTATAGCTGTCTTTTATGGGAGCCAGCAGCTGCCATGCAGTCTGCGGAAGAACCCACCATTCCTTGAAGCCTGTTGCGAAGGGCTGGATGCCTTTTGCCTGGAGCTGTTCACAAACTGCTTCGTATTCTTTCAGGGTCTTTGGCAGCGTTGTGATGCCTGCATCGGCAAACATTTTTTTATTGTAGATAAACGAATGGGACTGTACGAGGAACGGATACCCGGTGATTTTACCGTCAACCGTCACACCGGTCAGAGCCGTAGGCTCAATCTGCTGTATGAAATCCTCGTTGGTCAGGTCGTAGATGTAATCCTTATAAGTAGTATTGTCTGCATAGGCACTGCTCATGAAAACATCCGGTATATCGCCTGAATTGAGCTTGGCATTGAGAACGGTTGCATAGTCGTTCTGCAGGACGGTAATATCCAATGTGTTCCCTGTCTCTTCGTTGTATGCCTTTGACATGTCGTTATACTGCTCAGTGAGTTCCGGGCTGTAGAAGAATAGTGTGAGTGTAACGGGTTCTTTCTTTGGCTCTTCCTGCGGTGCCGGCTCTGCCGTTGTTGCTTCTGACGCCGGTTCCTGTGCCACTGTACTTGCCGTCCCGGCAACTGCAGGGGTCTCTTCCTTGACAGTACCACAGCCTGCAAGGAATCCTGACAGCATTACCAGACAGATGAGAATCGATAAGACTTTTTTCATAACCGAACCTCCTTTTTTTATACCCTAAAAGGGCTGACAATAGAATTTTAGCAGCGACTGGCAAATATCTAAATGCAATAAAGTGAATACCTATATGTAAAAAAATGAACAGTTATTTATTTGGAAGACTCTCCTTGAATTCGGTCGGCGAAATGCCAAAATATGCTTTGAAGGCTCTGCTGAAATAGTTACTGTCCTTATAGCCAAGGAATTCGGAAACATCATGGATTCTGGCGCCTGGTTCCGCCAGGATCAATCTTGCCTTGTCCATGCGCATCATCAATACATATTCGTATATATTGTAGCCAAATTCCTCTCTGAACTGCCTTGAGAGATACTCCTTGCTAAGATAATATTTTTCGGAGAAGAAAGATAGTCTGATATCCTTATGAAAGTTATTATCGATATAGTCCTTTATTTCGCAAAGATACGTTTTTGTATTGTCTTTCTGGATCGATTGAAAGCTGCTCAAAACACTTCCCAACCTATTTTCTCTTTCCTGGTCAAGAAGGCTGACAGCTTTTTGAAGGACCTCATCCAGTTCAGCTTCAATGACAGGCTTGAGCAAATAATCAAGTACTCTTGCTTTTATCGCCTGTCTTGTATAATCAAAATCATCATAACCGCTGACGACAATATATTGCGCGTCTGGAAACTCATTAACAGCGATATGAAGAAAGTCGGCGCCATTCATATTAGGCATCTTCATATCGACAAATACGATGTCAGGCTTGCTCTGGCGCATGACTTCAAGCGCACTTTCCCCTTCTGCAGCCTCATAGATGGAATCGACCTTCAGCAGTTCCCATTTTCCAAGTGCCTGGATAACTCTTCTGACCGGCCTTTCATCATCCACTATCAAAACCTTGTACAAAGGTGATCCCTCCTCACTTCCATTGTCCCCTGAACTGTCATTTGGATGGCAGAACTATTTTAATCTCCGTACCAACATTCGGACTGCTCTTTATTACGAGAAAAGCATCATTTCCATATAGAAGCTTAAGCCTGGCGTTCAGGTTTTTAAGCCCTATACTCTCCTCGGGCTTTTCAAGCCATCTCGGATCTTCGAGTTCCCCCAATACCTGCTCCAGCCTTTCAGGCGTCATGCCGGGCCCGTCATCAGAGACACTGATCGTAATGTTGCCGTCTCCGGCATACGCATGGATTCTGATCAGTATGGAATCCGTCATCATTTCAAGACAATGCTTGATGGAGTTTTCTACCAGTGTATGAATGGAAAGCTTGGGTACGACTATGTCCTGCGTTCCTTCCTCTACTAGTATTTCTACAGAAAGCCTGTCTTCAAATCTAGCCTTGTGCAGTATCAGAAAATTCTCAATATGGGCGATCTCATTCGATACCATGACCATATCTCCGCCCTTGATACAATAGCGCAGGTTGTAGGCTAAAGCTTCTATCATCCTGCTGATGTCTTTCATACCCCCGATTACCGCCTTTGCGGATATCGCCTGCAGGGCGTTGTAAATGAAATGTGGGTTGATCTGAGCTTCCAGAGCCTTGAGCCGAGCTGTTTTTTCGTTGATCTGAGCTATATATTTTTCGTTGACAAGCCCGTCAACCTGTTCTACCATGTAATTGAATTTTTGGGCCAGATGAGCAATTTCGTCATCTCCTCTGACATAGGCTTTTGTTTTGAAATTTCCTCCTCCGACCTTGTCCATCTGCCTTGAGAGACTTCTGAGCGAACCGGTTATCAGATTTGACACAAAAATAATCAGTAAAGTGAATATCACAATGAACAATATTGCCAGAATAATGCTGATATTCCTTGTTTCCCGAACCTTCTCATTCAACATGTCCAGTGGTATAAGCTTTACCGCTTTCCATTCAAGGTTGTCTGAAGCGGTGTATACAGCCAGATAGTTGTTACTGTCAATCTTAATATTAAAATCACCTGCAACGGAACCTTCCTTCTCATTTTGGAAAAGGCCGCCGAATGTGGGGTTTCCTTCAAGGCCATTATCGCTGAAATACATGGCTTTGTTATTCTTATCGAAAATACAGATAATTTCTCCGTTCTGGGTATATTCCCTGCGGATCATCCTGTTGATCTGGGTATGATTCAGGGATATGGCTATAACCCCCAGCGGACGTTGGTCCGATATATTGATAAGCGCTCTGTAGAAGGTGAATAGGACGCGCTTCCCGGAAGATGTCTGATGCTCTGTGCTTTGAGACGATGGTTCGATCCACCTGTAATATCTGCCCTGTATAGCTTGCCTGTACCAGGCCTCGCTCTTGAAATCTGCATTGATGTTGTTCCTGACCTTCGGAAAAGTTCTGGATATGTATTTTTCCTTGCTGCCGGAGGGGATGTATAACCTCATTTCCTCGACATCCTGTCTGATATTGAACATGTTTACAATCTGTTCGTCAATATAATTGTCACTTTCATAGTCATAATCATCAAGTGGCAGCAGCTTCATAAATTTTCCCGACACATCCATACGGGGAGTCAGGGAGAACTCATCAACCTGTTCAATGTAATTGTCAAAATTCTGTATGACAAGCTTAAGAATGCTTTTATTATTCTCAACAAAATCGTTTTTCAAGGTCTCCGTCGTTCTGGTATACGAGATAAATATCAGCAGGATGATAAAAACCGCCACTGACGGAGATAATATCAGGATCAGCTTGTTGGCAAGCTTGCCGGTTACAATACCGGTTATCCTGCCGGTCATTCTTTTTAGTTGTTCCAGCATCATAAATCAGACCTCAATCAAAATTAGTATGTCCTTTGGGAAAGACGACCAATTCCCAATAAGATTATAACACATAATTTACATAAAAAATGGGCCGGAGTTCTCCGGCTCACCTGAATAAGTTGCAGAAATAATTTGATACAGAGGAAAAACATTTCTGCAATTGACTGCAGAATGCTCCTTCTGGTTGAAATGCCTGGACGTCGATGGCATCTAGACGCTGATTACTAAGGAATTTGCATAGCTCAGGAATCTGAAGCTCAGATCCTTGTAAAAGTGCTGATCACTTTCCGTAACCAGCTTCCAGTTCTTCAACACATCAATATCCGGGAAATGCCTGTCTGCTTCAAAGGCTTTCTCAAGCCGTGTAACATAAACTTCCGAACAGTAAGGCAGCAAACTTGTATATACAGACTCCCCGCCAATAACAAAAATATCGTTTGTATCATATTTGCTCAACACCTTGAACAGTTCGTCAATGGACCGGCAGATGATAAGCCTGTCATCGCTGAATTGCGCCTTTGTGCTTAACACGATATTGACTCTGTCCTTCAAAGGCTGCATTCCAGGAAGGGATTCAAAGGTCTCCCTTCCCATCACCACGACTTTGCCTGACGTCATGTTCATAAAAAATCTCATATCCTCCGGAACCCTCTGCAGAAGTTTACCTCCACAGCCAATTCCCCAGTTCAGATCAGCCGAAAGTATCGCTTTCATTTCTACTCCTCATTATGAATACCGTTTACACAGCTACAGGGATATTTTTTATCTGCGGTCCCCGCTGGTAATTTTCCAGCACGAAGTCCTCAACCCTGAAAGCATAGAAATCTTTTACATCAGGGTTTATAACAAGCTTTGGAGCCGGAAAAGCAGGACGGCTTATCAGTTCGCGAATCAACGGGATATGCCTGTCATAGATGTGGGTATCGGCTATCACGTGTACGAATTCTCCTGCCTCAAAGCCGCTTACCTGAGCCAGCATGTGAACAAGCACGGCATACATGCAAACGTTCCAGTTATTCGCCACAAGTACGTCGGATGAGCGCTGGTTCAATATCGCATTCAGCTTTTTGCCTGTTACATTGAAGGTCATACTGTAGGCACACGGGTAAAGATTCATCTCGTGCAGGTCGCTGTGGTTGTACAGATTGGCAATGATCCGCCTGCTGTACGGATTGTTCTTCAGATCATACAGCACTCTGTCCACCTGATCGAATTCGCCCTCTGCATATTTATGTTTAATCTGAAGCTGGTATCCGTATGCCTTTCCGATGGAGCCGGTTTCATCCGCCCAGCTGTCCCAGATGTGGCTGTTCAGATCCTTAATGTTATTGGATTTTCTCTGCCAGATCCAGAGGAGTTCGTCAATGGCATTTTTCAAGTTTGTCGGCCTTAATGTCATAATCGGAAACTCTTCCGAAAGATCATACCTGTTTATTACGCAGAATTTTTTAACCGTATGGGCAGGCTGACCATCCTCCCAGACAGTCCTGACTTTCTGTCCTACAGATGAGTACCCGTTTTCCAGTATGTCTTTGCACATTTCAATAAAAATACTATCCGCTTTACTCATAAAATGAATCGGACTCCAATCATTTATAATGATTTGTCGCTTTATTTCAGTTCTTTATTTCCGAAGGAAACCAAATTGGTTCATAACCATTTCGCTCTTTCATTCAGCAGGATTATACTGAAACACAGCTCTTTTTTACTTTGCTCTGGTCGCAACTTCTTCCATCAGCCTGGTGATGAAGTCATCCAATCCCAGTGCACCCATATCGCCGTCCTTACGTGATCTTACAGCTACCTGCCTGTTTTCCATTTCCTTGTCGCCTATTACAAGCATATATGGCACTTTTTCCATCTGTGCTTCCCTGATCTTGTAACCGATCTTTTCATTGCGCAAATCAGTTTCAACCCTTATACCCCTTGATTGCAGAAGATCGCGGACTTCCTTCGCATATTCATGATGCTTTTCAATGATCGGCAGCAGCAGCACCTGAACCGGGGCAAGCCAGGTCGGCATTGCACCGGCATATTTCTCTATCAACAGCGCCAGCGTCCTCTCATAACAGCCTATGGACGTTCTATGGATAACATATGGGAATTTCTTCTGACCATCTCTATCCACATATTCCATACCAAACTTTTCAGCCAGCATGAAGTCTATCTGAACTGTAACAAGTGTATCTTCCTTACCGTGTACGTTCTTAATCTGAATATCAAGCTTGGGTCCATAGAATGCAGCTTCCCCAACTGCTTCAGTATAAGGGATCTTCAGATCGTTCAGGATCTCCCGCATTCTTCCCTGAACCTCTTCCCACTGCTCTGCTGTTCCAATATATTTCTCCTTGTTGTTTGGATCCCATTTTGAGAAACGGTAGGTTACATCAGTGTCGAGTCCCAGTGTCTTCAGCAGATAAATAGCCAGATCGACACAGCCTGCAAATTCTTCCTCCAACTGTTCCGGCATACAGGCCAAATGGCCTTCGGAAATAGTAAACTGCCTGATACGGATCAGTCCATGCATTTCACCAGAAGATTCATTTCTGAAAAGCGTTGATGTTTCGTTGAACCGCATCGGCAGTTCACGATAACTCCTCAATCTGGCCAGATAAACCTGGAACTGGAATGGGCAGGTCATCGGACGCAGCGCAAAAATCTCCGCCTTTTCATCCTCAAAAGTATTAGGGTCACCCATGACAAACATGCCATCCCTGTAATGATCCCAGTGGCCTGATATCTTGTAAAGCTCGCGCTTTGCCATAAACGGAGTTTTAGTGAGCAAATAGCCGCGGCGTTCTTCCTCGTCCTCTACAAACCTCTGCAGGAGCTGAATGACCCTGGCACCCTTTGGCATGAGTATTGGCAAGCCCTGTCCGATATAATCAACAGTCGTGAAATATTCGAGTTCCCTTCCAAGCTTGTTGTGGTCGCGCTTTTTCGCTTCCTCCAGCGCTGTCAGATACTCCTCCATCTCATTCCTTTTAGTAAATGCGGTGCCATATATCCTCTGGAGCATTTTGTTCTTCTCATTGCCACGCCAATATGCGCCTGCAACCTGCGTGAGCTTGAAAGCCTTAATTTTCCCTGTAGATGGGATGTGCGGTCCGGCGCAGAGATCGGTGAATTCACCCTGCTTGTAGAAGGATATCGTCTCACCTTCGGGCAAATCCCTGATTAGCTCTACCTTGTAAGGCTCACCCTTTTCCTCCATGAATTTGATGGCCTCTTCTCTCGGCAGCGTGAAGCGTTCGAGTGCAAGGTCCTCCTTCACGATTTTATCCATTTCCTTCTCGATCTTTGCAAGGTCTTCAGCTGTAAAGGTCTGATCAATGTCGAAATCATAGTAAAAACCAGTTTCAATAGCTGGACCGATCGTCAGCTTTACGCCGGGATATAACCGCTTTACCGCCTGTGCCATGACATGGGATGCAGTATGCCTGAACGCATGCTTTCCTCCCTCGCTGTCAAAGGTGAGCAGATTCAGACTGCAATCCTTCTCCAGTATTGTTGACAAATCCATCACGCTTCCATCGATCTCAGCAGCAAGCGCCACTCTCGCAAGTCCTGCACTGATGCTCTCTGCAACCTGCATGACGGTAATACCCTCGTTGTATTCTTTAACGCTTCCGTCCTTCAGAGTAATCTTAATCATATCCTTACCTCCCTAAATAAAATTTCGGGGCATCGAACCCCTCACAATGCAATTTCCCCTTTGAAATCACATTCTAGACTTCAAGTTGAAATCTAATATGTGGCTAGCTTCGCTTCATAAATGCACAATTCGCTAACGAATTTGCCTAAACAGCCTCCTTAAACAATTAAAGCTCCCGTCACTTGTAATATATACAAGGGACGAGAGCTTGCTCACGTGGTTCCACCCTAATTTGGCCTTATTGTGATTGTAACGTAATCAACGTTCATGCTCCGGGATAGTCTTCAACTGTCTTCCTTCAAGCCCGCTTTCAGCCACGTCGGTCTCTCTCTGGCAAGGGTTGCGGCAGTCTACTGTTCCCTTCGGCACATGTTATTATATTTAACTTTTTTTCATTGTATATAGCTTTAATTTATTATATCCCAACTAATGCTGATGTCAATCACTAATGTGAAAATGGGTGCATAAAATAATCGTGCACCA
>DBTX01000092.1 GCA_002307275.1 Hungateiclostridiaceae bacterium UBA1305 | reverse complement strand
ATTTTGCTTCATGATTTAGCCCTGGTTAATTGGTATGCCCATATGATTCGTTTATTTTTGAATATTACATGGCAAACGAAATTTAGCTGCAACATAGCGGATTATTGTTATTATCTCTGCAGTTTTTGGAGACTATTAATAAGGAATGATATTGAAAGGATTGATCAAATGGCTGGATATAGGAATATAAGGACGGATTTGACACTTGAAGCACATGAACTGCTTCGGGAAAAGGCAGTAAGGGAAAAAAACGAAGAAAAGGGTATACCCGGGGTAGAACTGGAAAACGCCGGTGATGATGATATAAAAATAACCAGGGTCCGGGTTACTTCTCCTACGGGTGAAGCAGCAATAGGCAAGCCGATGGGGAACTATATCACTCTGGAGGTGCCGGGACTCAGGGATAATGACCAGGAACTCTATGAGAACACCTGCAAGGCTCTTGCAAAGGAACTTGTGGGGATACTGAAGCTGAATGAGAAGACGATGACACTTGTGGTAGGCCTTGGCAACTGGAATGTAACACCGGATGCATTGGGCCCAAAGGTGGTTTCGAGCATGATGGTCACCAGACACCTTCTTGAGTATCTCCCCGAACAGGTGGATCAGGGCGTCCGCCCGGTTTGCGCAGTGGCTCCCGGAGTGCTGGGCATTACCGGGATCGAGACCGGTGAAATTATAAAGGGCATTGCTGAAAGGATTAAGCCGGACTATATCATAGCTATTGATGCACTTGCCTCAAGAAAAATGGAGAGAGTTAATACGACGATCCAGATAGCTGATACGGGTATTTCGCCAGGATCAGGAGTGGGTAACAAGCGCATGGAGCTATCGTTTGCCACACTTGGCATCCCGGTAATCGCAATAGGAGTGCCGACTGTTGTTGATGCTGCCACAATGGCCAACGACACAATTGACCTTGTTCTGGACAGCATGATTGAACAGGCACCGCAGGGCACAGAGTTTTACAACATGATGAAGGGTATAGACAGGGAGGAGAAGTACAGCATGATTCAGCAGGTACTCCAGCCTTATGTGGGTAATTTGATTGTGACTCCAAAGGAGATCGACGAGGTGGTCAGGAAGATTGCCAAGGTGATCGCCAATGGGCTGAATATTGCGCTGCATCAGGGGATTACGCTGAATGATGTGAATAGGTATGTGAATTAAGAGAAGTGGCGCGCCGATTTTGAATACGCAAAATCGGCATGGCTCTCACAAACCCGGTGCATTCCTTTAATCCGGTATATCCTCTCCAATCTGGCAATAAACAAAATCACAGGCAATATGAATACCTGTGCATTGATTTGGTGCAAAATAAACATATTCTATACTTGAAAGGCGCTTGAGATGATGAAAATTCTTCTGGTTTATCCGGAGTCTCCGAAGACATTCTGGAGCTTCTCCTATGCACTGAAATTCATTTCAAAAAAATCCAGTTTTCCTCCACTGGGGTTGATAACCATTGCTGCGATGCTTCCGGGTACATGGGAAAAGAGACTTGTAGATATGAATACGGTCGCCTTAAAAGATAAGGACATAAAGTGGGCGGATTATGTTTTCATCAGTGCCATGATCATACAAAAGGAGTCTGCAAGAGAAGTGATCGACCGATGCAGGATACTTGGCGTCAAAACAGTTGCCGGAGGGCCTCTGTTCACCTGTGAACCTTCCGAATTCGAGAATGTCGATCACTTGCTGCTGTATGAAGGAGAATTGACGTTTCCGGAGTTTCTTGGCGATCTGGAGGCTGGCAGACCGAAACATATCTATACGGCAGATGGATGGGCGGATCTGTCTCAAACGCCTGTACCGTTATGGAAACTTGTTGATATCCGTAAATATGCGACTTTGAATATACAATATTCACGAGGGTGTCCATTTAATTGTGACTTCTGCAATGTAACGACTCTTTTCGGGCATACCCCCCGGACAAAGTCGGCAGATCAGGTGCTTCGCGAGCTTGATGCAATTTATGCCCTGGGATGGAAGGGCGGAGTCTTTTTTGTTGACGACAATTTCATCGGCAACAAGAAAAAACTGAAGGAGGATATTCTCCCTGCAATAATAAATTGGATGGAGGAGAGGAAGTATCCGTTCAGTTTTCTTACGGAAGCATCAATAAACCTGGCAGATGATGAAGAATTAATGCAATTGATGGCCATCGCAGGCTTCAATGCAGTATTCGTAGGTGTGGAAACAGTTGATGAGAGCAGTCTTATAGAATGCAACAAAGTTCAGAACAAGAACCGCAATATGGTGGAATGTGTAAAGAAAATGCAGCATTATGGACTTCAGGTGCAGGGAGGATTTATTGTAGGCTTCGACAGCGATAACCCCTCCATCTTCAAAAGGATGATCGAATTCATTCAGGAAAGTGGGATTGTGACGGCTATGGTCGGGTTATTAAATGCGCCGAAAGGAACGCAGCTATATCAGCGTCTGATGGAGGAGGGGCGGATTTCCTCAAGCTTTAACGGCAACAATACGGATATGTCCATGAATTTCATACCAAAAATGAATCCGAATGTATTATTTAATGGGTATAATCAGATCGTCAGTACGATTTACTCACCCGAGCAATATTATAAACGTATCATGAACTTTTTAAAGGAGTACCAACCGGTTAAATTTGGTGGGATGCAATTCGGCATCAATGAAATTGGAGCACTGCTAAAGGCAATCATCCAGCTTGGTGTTATTGGCAGAGAGAGGTGGCATTACTGGAGACTGTTCTTCTGGTCGGCATTCAGAAAGCCAAAGGTGTTTCCTCTGGCGATTACCTTGTCTATTTATGGATACCATTTTCGAAAGATATTCGGAACTGATGGGGCAGTGTGAGCCGAGTTTTATGCTTATAATCGGAAAGCCTTTATTTTCTCTGAGAAATAACGTATAATTTTTTCAGTACGTTATTTCTTTTTTGGGGGTCTGAAATGAAACAGACATGGAGATATCTGGCCATCCTCATTCTGGTTGTGGCACTTTGGAATACAGTTATCATAAAACCGTTGAAAATATTTGCAGTATTTCTGCATGAACTGGGGCATTCTCTGATGGCGGTTGTTTTTGGCAACGGGATACAGGGTTTCCGTATCAATCTTGATGAGAGCGGGTATGCATTAACATTGCCCAAAAGTGCGTTTTCGGCATTCATGATCGCCAATGGAGGATACCTTGGCAGTGTTCTTTTTGCTCTTTTGATACTTTATCTTAAAAGGACTTCGCTCAAAAAGTTCATCCTGGGCACGGCTGCGATCCTGTTGCTTGGTGTATCCATCGCCTATGGAAAATCTGTATTTACAATAATTTATGCTGCAATTTTTGCAGGCTTTGTACTGCTGCTTTACATGCTGCACAACGAGACAATAAACGACTGGGTCATCGACATAATTGGTGTTGCTTGTGCAGCTTACGCGGTATATGACACCTTTGTCGACACCATACTGCTGCAACTGAACTTAAGGCTTCACTGGATACAGGGCTGGAAAACCGTCCAGCCGCAGACGGATGCGGTCCAGCTCCAGCAGATGACACACGTGCCGGCTATGCTGTGGGGGGTGCTATGGCTGATAATAGCATGTATTGCTATTTATCCGATCATAGCTACAAGCGGCAGGAAAACGTCAGGTGCAAGAGGCAAAAAACGTGTTATGTAGTCCTAAGGTCAGAAATCCGATTTTGGGCCCACTGAAACCAGTGTATTGAAAGATCGTTACGGAGGTATCGTTCACTTATGGAAAATCCTCAGGACAAGCTCCAGGACAAGCTCCAGGACAAGCTCCAGGACAAGCTCCAGGACAAGCTCCAGGACAAGCTCCAGGACAAGCTCCAGGACAAGCTTCAATTGATGAAGGACAGGATTGAAGAGCTTAATAAAGCGGCCAGGGCATATTATCAGGAAAATATCGAAATTATGTCCAATCTCGAATATGACAAGCTTTATGATGAATTAGTGGAACTGGAAAAGGAAACAGGTACGGTACTTTCAAACAGTCCTACGATCCGTGTCGGGTATGAATTGCTGACAGGCCTGCCCAAGGAAACGCATGAGCGGCCCATGCTCTCGCTGAATAAAACAAAAGAGCTTACTGACCTGAAGGAGTGGCTCGGTGATCAGGAAGGACTGCTGTCGTGGAAGCTGGACGGGCTTACGATCGTATTGACTTATATACAGGGAAGCCTTGTCAAGGCTGTTACCAGAGGGAACGGTGAAGTCGGGGAAGTTGTGACAAATAACATAAAGGTTTTCAAGAACATTCCGCTCAACATTCCATACAAAGGCAGTGTGGTTTTAAGAGGGGAAGCCGTAATTGGGTATTCGGATTTCATAAAAATAAATGATGAGATCGATGATGAGAGTATCAAGTACAAAAACCCGCGAAACCTATGCAGCGGCTCAGTCAGGCAATTGAACAACAAGGTGACCGCTGAAAGGAATGTCAATTTTTTTGCATTCTCTCTCGTTAAAGCAGAATCTGTTAATTCTGAAAATTCCAGGATAGCCCAGTTGAATTGGCTCAAGTCCCAGGGATTTGGCGTTGTTGAGTTTAAAAGAGTCAATGCGGGCAATCTTGAAGACGTGGTTTCATGGTTCGCTGAGAATATCGGTAAAAATGATTTTCCTTCAGATGGGTTGGTCCTGTCATATGATGATATCAAATACGGTGAATCCCTTGGCACAACTGCGAAATTTCCAAGGGATTCGATCGCATATAAATGGCGGGATGAGGTCAAGGAAACGAAGCTGCTGGAAATAGAGTGGAGTCCGTCCCGCACAGGGCTGATCAATCCCATCGCAGTGTTTGAGTCGGTTGAACTCGAAGGAACGACTGTAAGCCGCGCCAGCCTTCATAACATAAGCATCATGGAGGAGCTTGAAATCGGAATCGGGGACACGGTTTGCGTATACAAAGCGAATATGATCATTCCTCAGATATCGGAGAACCTGACCAGAAGCGGTTCAGTGGAAATACCGGAGTGTTGTCCGGTCTGCGGTGGGGAAGCTGCAGTAAAACAGAACAACGATGTGAGATATTTGTATTGTACGAATGAGGATTGTCCTGTAAAGCAGATTAAATTGTTTACCCTTTTCGTCAGCAGGGATGCCATGAATATTGAAGGACTGTCGGAGGCAACAATTGAGAAATTCATCTCGGCGGGCTTGATAAAAGAGCTTGCCGACATATTCAACATCGAAAGACATAAGGAGAAAATCGTCAGCATGGAAGGATTCGGAGAAAAATCCTACAGCAAGCTGACCGCTGCGATCAATAAAGCCAGAAAGACAACTGCCACAAGGCTTCTCTACAGTCTGGGCATACCGAATGTAGGCCTTTCAAACGCAAAACTGATCTGCAGAAAATTAAATCACAACTGGCACGATATCGAAAAGGCGACCTATGAACAACTGATCGATATAGGCGGCATCGGTGGTGTCATGGCAGAGGCCTTTGTCAGCTATTTCAGCAGCGAAAGGAACAAGCTTGTCATCCGGGACATACTCAGTGAGATAGAACTCGAAACAGTCCAGGCTGCCGAAGGAAATCTGATATTTGAAAACATGACCTTCGTCATTACCGGCTCACTTGAACATTTCAGCAACAGGGAAGAACTGGTCGCGGTCATAGAGGAAAAAGGCGGAAAGACATCCGGCTCCGTATCCGCAAAGACGAATTACCTGATTAATAACGATAACACCTCCGGTTCATCCAAGAATAAGAAGGCCAAAGAACTTGGCATAGGCATTATTACGGAAAATCAATTCCTGGAATGGCTGAACGGTGGAGAAAGACCATGAAGGAGTTTAACTCGCAATATAAAAAGTATGCGCAGCGGGGTGAATAGAGCAAGTATTAAGTAGGCGCACGCGTTTGAGTATGTACAATGGATATGTTTTTTCGGGTTAAAGATAAATAAATTTCTGTG
>DBTX01000070.1 GCA_002307275.1 Hungateiclostridiaceae bacterium UBA1305 | reverse complement strand
TTGCATTTACTTTGACCGCCCACCTAAAAATACATATACATATCAGCCTTGATCCCATGGCAGTTTGATGAATTTCTCCAGATAGAGTCTTTCTATACCCGGTTCACCTTTGTAGCCATTAAGGACCTCTTCCATCCCACTGACGATTCCTACAGGTATTGAAAGCTTTTTGGATACCTCATTGATGATATGTGAGGCTTCATCAATTATTTCTGATGTACTGACACCCAGGAGGTTTGCATTGTTTACAAGCCTGTCCACTCTTAGCCTTGCGCTAGCCTGTATTTCAACGAGCATCGCTTCGATCTCATCAACCGTCCTGGTCATCGGACGTCTGGTGTTTATCACAAAATAATGTATATGATCTTCCGCAAGTATCTGCTCATTGTACCTGGAAAGCACTCTCGCTCCCAGATCATCTCCGCCGACATCCAGCACGGCATAATAGCTTCTGTCCTCAAACATCGTATTTATCTCAGGAGGCAGAGAAGGCACATCTACATTCGTATTGGCATACATGGGTGCGATCACCCTTATGCCGGCAGATTCCAGTTCTCTCCTGGCATCGGCTGTCCGAAAGAACGGGTTTACGATGTCCATGTCTACAATCGCTGTTTTTTTTCCCGACCTGGCCAATTGGAAAGCATAATTGACGGCCACCTCCGTTTTGCCGCTTCCGAAATGCCCTGTGAATATATTGATCCTGTGTTCAAACATCGAATAATCTCCTTTATATGATTTGCCTATCTTCTTCCAATCAGATCCCTTACAACCTCACCGGCGATGATCAGGCCTGCCGCGGGCGGCACAAAAGCGGTACTGCCAGGGATACTGCGCCTGTCGGTACATTTCCTTTCAGCACCCTTGGGACATACACAGTCTTCCCTGCAGCTGGTTTGCTCTGTCTCGATCGTCCTGGAGGGTTCTTCCCTCGAAAAAAGCACCTTGAGTGATGTGATCCCTCTGTCTCTGAGTTCCTTCCTCATGACCCTTGCAAGCGGATCGACCGAAGTTTTGCTGATATCCGTGATCTCAAGCTTCGTCGGGTCGAACTTGTTGCCGGTACCCATACTGCAGATGATTGGGATGCCTTTCTCCCGCGCCTTCATCACCAGGTCGATTTTAGCCGTCACGGTGTCAATCGCATCAACTATATAGTCAATTTCCCCATCCAATAGCTGTCCCGCGGATTCAGGCAGGTAAAACAGCTGGTGGGTAACGACTTCGGCTTTTGGATTAATTTCGAGGATTCTCTCCTTCATCACTTCTACTTTAGGCCTTCCGACCGTTTTTCTTGTCGCATGCAGCTGCCTGTTCAGGTTGGTCAGGCAAATCAAATCATCATCTACCAGTATGAACCTGCCCACACCGCTGCGAACCAGCCCTTCCACTACAAAACTTCCTACGCCGCCGATGCCGAATACAGCCACTCTGGAATTTGCCAGTTTTTCCAGGGCGTCACTGCCGACAAGCATTTCAAATCTAGAAAATGCATGAAGCATTATTTTAATCCATCCTCTATTAATATGATTTTCCAAGCCTTGTCTGTTATCTATTCTTCCCTGGTACAACTCCTTTTTGCAACATATATATTATACCGTAAGATTTATTTATGGGCAAATTAGTGCTTTCCATAAATTTCAATGTTTGTTATAATGGGATAGGCTAATTTATTAACAGAATGGAGTCTTGACAGTATATGAAATTTGTTGTTGTTCTGGGCGATGGAATGGCAGATTACCGTGTTGCCCAGCTTGGAAACAGAACCCCGCTGCAGTGCGCAAAGAAGCCAAATATAGATCGCCTTGCCGAATATGGCGAAATAGGAATGGTCAAAACAATTCCTGACGGTATTCCCCCGGGAAGCGACGCCGCCAACCTTTCAGTCATGGGTTACGATCCCAGGAAATATTATACCGGCAGATCGCCTCTTGAGGCAGTCAGTATGGGCGTCGAGCTTTCGGACACCGACCTGGCTTTCCGGTGTAACCTTGTCACACTAGCTATTGATGGCAGTTATGAATCTTCCGTCATGCTGGATTACAGTTCTGATGAAATAACAACGGCTGAAGCGGCGGAGTTGATTGGGGAAATAAACAGGCATCTGGCAAATGATGAAATTACCTTTTTCCCAGGTATCAGCTACAGGCATTGCATGGTATGGAAAACAGGGTCGGGCAGCAGATCATTGACCCCTCCCCATGACATTCTTGAAAAGAATATTGCCGCTTATCTCCCCGTCGGAGACTGCAGCGAGATGTTTTTAGCCATGCAGGAAAAGAGCTATGAAATATTAAGGGACCATCCGATCAACCGCGCACGAATCGCAAGAAAGCTGCGTCCTGCCAATTCCATATGGCTATGGGGTGAAGGCAGAAAGCCTGCAATACCTAAATTCATCGATAAATATGGCATAAAAGGTTCTGTTGTTTCCGCAGTGGATCTTATCAAGGGAATCGGCATTTGTGCGGGGCTGGATTCTATCGATGTTGAAGGAACGACAGGAAATATTCATACGAATTTCAAAGGTAAAGCAGAAGCAGCCCTGAAAGAGCTAAGAACCGGCAAGGATTTTGTTTACGTTCATATAGAAGCTCCGGATGAATGTGGTCATCGGTTTGAAATTGAAAACAAGGTAAAATCGATCGAATACATAGACAAGCTGGTAGTCGGTACACTTCTGGAAGGCCTTGCATCATTTGAAGACTACAGTATCCTGGTGCTGCCCGACCACCCGACTCCCCTGGCACTAAGGACACATACCTCCGAGCCTGTACCCTATATTCTCTACAGGAAGAGCTGTGAAAAGCCCTCCGGTGTCAATGGCTACGATGAATTTCAGGCTCAGAGGACGGGTATCTACGTCGGGGATGGTTACACACTCATGGACAAGTTTTTAGGAAAATAAAATCATAACAAATTTTTCATCAAAATCGTAGTGGTTCAAATGACCCTACGATTTTTTTGCGAATCATACTTCCACGTTCTTCTTCATCTCATTGTATATTGTAAATAAATAAGCAAGTATAACAGGCGCGATAATAGCCTGATATATTAATGATACTATGTATAAGGGCGATTCGATGATGGAAAAAACATCTCCGCTGATGACATACAGTATAAGCATGGGCAAGACCATTACAGCTGTAACGGCCACCAGCAGAAGGTATTTTCTTCGGCCTGCCCTGAGTCCTTTTTTAAAGCAGGCAATAACCCCGTCATTTCTTTCAATAAAAATAGCAGGAAACCACAATTCAACAAATGGATAAAGGAAAACAGATATGATAAGTGCTACGATCTGTATTACCCTTTGAATGGCAAACATTTTCTCCGGATCATAATTATTTGTTGCCATCCCAACAAAAGTGAATGGCACTGTAAAAATGGAAACGACAATACCCAATCCAAAGCCAATTGCGACAAGCAATAGCGCAGATAGAATGATTTTGCCCAAAAATCTGCGAATTCCGAAAACGAAAATTTTAAATGAGGCTTTCCCATCGTTCACCGCAGCTGCCAGCATATTACCATAGCCTGCGACAAATATCAGGCCAAGAATGCCGAGTACAAGTATGAACAGGTACATTTTCATTGTTGACAGTATCAGGGTGGTCATTTGCGGTAAATCCATCATTGGCGGATTTGAGGGATTTTCAGTAATCCCTTTCGAAATGTCAATGATTTTCTTCATATCAGGCATCATAAGGAGCATGGGAATTGCACCTGCTAAAATTGCAAAAAGGAACAGCAAAATCAACAAAGGATTACTTTTTAACATTTCAAGCGATTTCTTGAGCATAACTCCTCCTATTCATTCAAAACCTTTTATAACTTTTTCTCATTATTGTTTATCTTTTTCATAATACCTGAAGCTTCCTCAAATGAAACCGCTTTTTTAAAATTGATTGATGTCCCGTCAACAATCCATCCCTTACTTTTTTGATTTTGTTCAGGACAATGATCGTTTGTACATTTATCGTTCATTATAATTGAACCGCATTTGCAAAAATCCATAATCACCACTCCTTCAATGATATTCTTTCCTAATTCGGTGTAAGTAATAGTGATAAGTTTTCGAATATTATGTAGATCTTACCTTGATTGAAGGAACACCATTTCATCAAGTATAACTTTTAGCTTAAGACTATATAATAGATAATGCAGTTTAAATTAGATCTTGTCAATTCAAAAGACCGTTTTAGGAGGTGTAATTTTTCATGAAAGGTAAAGTAAAATGGTTTAACGCAGAAAAGGGGTTCGGGTTTATCGAAAGAGAAGAAGGTGGAGATGATGTGTTTGTACATTTCTCTGCTGTCCAGGGCGAAGGTTATAAGTCTCTTGATGAAGGCCAAAACGTTCAATTCGACATTGAGCAGGGCCAACGCGGACCACAAGCTGTAAACGTAATCCCTTCCTGAGTAATGATTTGTATAATGGTACCGGTTATTTTACCGGTACCATTATATTCCACATCATATGATTTACTTTTTAGTCAGATATTTTCTAATATCGAATGAAACCGCTACTACGATAATGATACCCTTGATGATTTGCTGCCAATAAGGGCTCATTCCGACAAATGTCAACCCATAATTTATTACTCCAAATATGAGAACTCCTGCAATAATGCCGGAAACAGTTCCGATTCCGCCCATTAATGAGACTCCTCCGACAACGCACGCTGCTATGGCGTCAAGCTCATATCCCACACCGTAATTGTTGTTGGAGCCCCCCGTCCTTGCTGCCTCGAGCACGCCGGCAAGCCCGTAAAGCGCCCCTGCATAGGCATATAGTTTCATCAGCGTACGGTCGACATTGATACCCGACACCTTCGCAGCATTGATATTGCCGCCAATCGCATAAACGTTTTTACCAAAACGGGTTTTATTGAGAATGACCCATGTAATAATGAGTACTGCAATTGCTATTAGGATAATGACTGGAATGCCAAAGACATATCCGGAACCCAAAAAGGTGAAATCCGACCTGAATCCGGCTATCGGCTGTGACTCATTCGGAGGAAGATTGACGTAGAGTGAATTGATACCGTATATGATTGTCGTTGTGGCCAATGTTGCGATAAAAGGAGGAACACTGAGCTTTGAAACAACAAAACCGTTCAGTAATCCAAAAAGAAGAGCAACCGCTATTGCGATCAATATCGGCAGCCAAAGGGGAAGGTCCTGCATATTGGGGAAAAACCTCCGGGTATATTCCTGTGTTTGAAGCATCGAGCCGGATAAAACCGCTGCGAAGCCTACCATTCGCCCTGCCGACAGGTCACACCCTGCAGTTATGAGGACAAATGCCGCACCCAGTGCAATGATGGATCTCGTTGATACCTGTACCAGAATATCACGAAGGACTGTAAAACTCAGAAAGCGGGGATCCCAAGCAATGATGAACAGGATCAGGACCGCCAGACAGATAAATATTGCATTTTGTGTCACGAAATTAAGGATTTTTTTTGTGCTGTTTCCACGTACAACTTTTAAATCATTCGTCTTTAAATCATTCATTATTCAACCCCACCTTTCATTGCGCCATAAATTTAGTAGCGAGTTGCATTATTTCTTCCTGATTTGTCCCGTTGCCGTTCACTATGCCTGAAAGCCTGCCTTCACACATGACCATGATCCTGTCGGACATGCCGATCAATTCGGGCATCTCAGAAGATATCATTATAATGCTTTTGCCCTCCATTGCCAGTTTGGCAATGATTGTGTATATTTCAAATTTTGCTCCTACATCTATGCCGCGCGTTGGTTCATCAAGCAGCAATATTTCAGGCTCAGTAAGCAGCCATCGGGCAAACAGGACTTTCTGCTGATTTCCGCCTGACAAATCCTTCATGAGGGTTCTGAATGATGGTGTTTTGATTCTGAGCATGTCAATACTTTTGGTTGCATCTTCTTTTCTTTTTTTATCATCGAGCAGGAATAAACGTGTTATATAGCGTACAATGTTTGCAATTACCGTATTTTCCAGTACGGATAAAAGCGGGAATATACCGCTTGCGCGACGTTCTTCCGTCAGCAGTGCAATCTTGAGCTTCTTTGCATCTATAGGCGACTTGATTTTAACTTCCTTGCCTTCAATAAGGATCTTACCTGACTCAATTGTTCTGAGACCAAATATCGCTTCAACCAATTCTGTTCGCTGTGCTCCGACGAGCCCGCCTACACCAAGGATTTCACCCTTACGAAGGTCAAAGGATACATTTTTAAAGCATTTGGGAAACGGTGATGTCAAGCCTTCAACTTTTAAAACGACATCCGCCGGTACATTGTTACGTTCCGGAAACCTGTTGAGGAGATCACGCCCGACCATTTTCGAGATGATCATATCTGTTGTCAGTTCGGATGCCGGCCATGTTCCTACACCCTTGCCATCACGCATGATCGTCACATCATCGGATATCTGAAGAATTTCTTCAATTTTATGTGATATGTAAATGATCGCAACCCCCTGGTCTCTCATGTCACGGATTATTTTAAACAAATGATCGACTTCATTTTCAGTCAAGGAGGATGTCGGTTCATCCATTATAATAACCTTGGCATTCATGGAAGTCGCTTTTGCAATTTCCATTGATTGAACTTTTGAAACGGATAGTTTTTCAACTCTCATGTTCGGATCAATATCCATGTTGAGGTCTTTAAAGAGCTTTTCCGTATCCTTGTACATTTTCTTGTGATTAACGAATTTTAACGGTCCGAAGTTTATTAAAGGAAAACGCCCGAGCCAGATGTTCTCCATAACGCTTCGATACGGTATGGAAAGAAGCTCCTGATGAATCATCGCAATGCCGAGATCCAAAGCTGACTTTGAACTATCAATCACAACTTTCCTGCCATCCAGTATTATTTCACCTGAATCTTCTATATATATACCGAAAAGACATTTCATAAGCGTAGACTTCCCTGCACCGTTTTCTCCCATCAATGCATGTACCGAACCAGCACGCAGCTTGATCGTCACATCATCGAGAGCTTTTACACCGGGAAATTCTTTGGAAATATTATTCATTTCAAGTACAAACCCGTTTTCGTTCATCTTAATTCCCCCTGTGTTTCTACTCCTATTTACATAAATAGAAATAGTCATGTACCACCGGCTTAGCCGGCGGCTTGATTAAGCCCTATAAGGGCCTGATACTAGCGGCGATACCCGCGCCCTGAAATAACTGCCAATTCCACGTCTTCTTCAGCGGCC
>DBTX01000063.1:24289-28296 GCA_002307275.1 Hungateiclostridiaceae bacterium UBA1305 | reverse complement strand
CCTGCATCATTATACCGGAGGGTATTCAGATGGAGGAAGCGACTGCCGGAAGGGCTGCTCAGGAGGGTATCCCAATTATATGTACAAAATTGAATGCCTATGAGATTTGTTGCATTCTGCATGATTGCGGAATATAACTGCACTGGATATAAAATCATTTTAATATATCACGAATTCAGTTAAAATATTATATTTTTGATAATACCCTGTAGGGGCAGATCTCCGTGCACGTCCGTTCCGGATATAGGGTCAGACGATCCTTTTTGGGGTGGCACAGAGACCACCCCTGTAATATTACATAGAAATAGGATAGTTATATGAGGTACGCTTTCGATCTGCATATTCATTCGGCGCTTTCTCCCTGTGCCGAAAAGGATATGACGCCGAACAACATAGTGAATATGGCTGCTATGAAAGGCCTTGATATCATTGCGCTTACGGATCATAATTCCGGTGCGAATCTTGATGCTGCCCGCAGGTGCGCAGAGAAAGCCGGGCTGCTGTTCATACCCGGCATGGAGGTTGAAACCGCTGAGGAAGTTCACCTAGTATGTCTCCTGCCGGATATCGCAAATGCACTTGAATTGAACAGGCATGTTTCAGGAGCTCTTCCTGCTATTGAAAACAGAGAAGACATTTTCGGAAGTCAGCTCATCATGGATGAAAATGACATTGTAACCGGTGAGGAAAAGCAGATGCTTATAACTGCAACGCGCTTAACAGTGGATGAAATATACCTGCTGGTGAGAAGTCTGGGAGGAATAGTAATTCCGGCGCATGTGGACAGACCATCCTATAGTATCATTTCAAATCTGGGGATCATTCCGGAAAATCTTCAAATCAGAAATCTCGAAATAACACGGAACTGCGATAAATATTCATTTAAAGCTGCCAGGCCCGAACTGGATCGCTTCTGTCTGATCAAATCCTCGGATGCACATTCTCTGGGGGATATTCTTGAACGGGAAAGCTTTCTGGAATTGGAGGCTCTGACTGTGCAGAATGTGATCGATACTTTAAAATGACCAGTTACAGAATTTTATAGAATTCTGTCGAATATGCACAATAATTACAAAAAATTTCAAAAGAGATACAATATTTTCATCAATCTGTTGAATTACTACCCCAAGTTTGTTATAATATTAACACCATTGTTAAATACTTAACAACCGTTGCAACATAATAAAATGCTGATTGGGGGTCTGCAAAATGAGTAACTGTCTCTGTAGTTGCGTTGACGAGAAAGAACGTAAATTGCAGGAAATCGTTGAAAAGTATAAGAATGCGAAGGGTGCATTGATTCCTGTGCTTCATGAGGTTCAGGAAGTCTACGGATATCTTCCCATGAATGTTCAGAAGCAAATTTCTGAAAGTATGAATATTCCGCTCTCCGAGATTTATGGAGTCGTAACATTTTATACGCAATTTTCTTTAAAACCAAAGGGTAGATTCAAGGTGAGTGCATGTATGGGAACTGCGTGCTATGTCAAGGGCTCGAGCAAAATTCTTGATGCACTGCAGGAGAAGCTTGGAATACATGTCGGTGATTGTACGGAAGATGGCAAATTCTCGTTGGACGCATGCCGCTGCATTGGTGCTTGTGGTCTTGCGCCTGTTATCATGATAAACGATGATGTTTACGGAAGACTTACCGCAGATGATATAGAGAAGGTTCTGGAAAAATACAGGGATCTGTAGAACAACTGGACATGACGGGGGAACACTGGATTGAGAGATATATCGCTGCATATTCTCGATATTATGCAAAATTCGACAGCGGCCAAGTCAACTCTGATCAAGGTAACAATACAGGCAGAGACTCAAATTGGCTTATTGGATGTCATTATTGAAGATAATGGCTGCGGGATGGATGAAGAGTTTCTTTCCAACGTTACCAATCCGTTTTCCACGACAAGAACCACCAGAAAGGTTGGACTGGGGATACCTCTGTTCAAAGCCTCGGCTGAACAATCTGGCGGCAGTTTCAGGATCACATCCCGAAAAGGAATTGGGACTGTGGTGAAATCCAGTTACGTGATAGATCATATGGACAGGCCTCCGCTTGGAGACATTGCCGGAGTGATGGCGGATACTGCTGCTGCTTATCAGGCAGTAGAATTTCAACTGGTATTGACAAGCGGAAATAAGCAGTTCAACTTCAATTCCCGCGAAGTGGAACAAAGACTCGGAGGGGTGCCGCTTGCAGAATTTGCGGTGGTGCAATGGCTGAGGGAGTACATCGGAGAAGGTTTAAATGAGATTTTTGGAGGTGTATTGAATGAAATCGTTAGCTGAACTTGAAGCAATCAGGAACAAGACACTGGATCAGATAAAAATGAGAACAAACAAAAGTGGAAAACGTGTCGTAGTCGGAATGGCAACATGCGGTATAGCAGCAGGAGCAAGGCCTGTCATGAATGCTTTTACAGAGGAGCTTGCAAAAAGGAAGCTCAGTGATGTATCGGTTACAATGACTGGCTGTATAGGCGTCTGCAGGCTTGAACCCATTGTTGAGATATTCGATGCGGACGGAACAAAGGTTACCTACGTTAAAATGACTGCTGAAAAAGCAGCGCGTATCGTATCAGAGCATATCGTAAACGGCAGGGTCTGTCAGGATCTTACGATTGGTGCGGCAGAAGCGGAAAGCAAATAAATTACGAATATGAATGGCAGGGAGGGAGCAAAATGGAATTTTTCAGGGCGCATGTATTGATTTGTGGTGGTACGGGTTGTACTTCATCAAATTCACCTGCAATTAAAAAGGAATTAGAGGCACAATTATATAAAAACAAGCTGGACAAGGAAGTCAAAGTTGTGACAACCGGCTGCTTTGGGTTATGTGCCGAAGGACCGATCATGGTAGTTTATCCCGAGGGAGCCATGTACACGATGGTGAGGGTTGAGGATGTCAAGGAGATCGTGGAAGAGCATCTGATCAAGGGAAGACTGGTTAAAAGGCTGCTGGCAGGTGACAAGGAAGCTGTCGATTCTTCAAGGTCCCTGGAGAATGTTGATTTCTTCAAGAGGCAGGTCAGGATCGCACTCAGAAACTGCGGCATTATCAATCCGGAAAATATAGATGAATATATTGCATATGACGGTTACAAGGCGTTGGCAAAGGCTCTGACAGAACTGACTCCTGATCAGGTCATAGCAGAGGTTAAGAAATCCGGGCTCAGAGGCAGGGGCGGGGCAGGCTTCCCCACCGGACTCAAATGGGAGTTCACTAAAAAATCAGCCGGTGATCAGAAGTATGTATGCTGTAATGCTGATGAAGGAGATCCGGGTGCATTCATGGATCGAAGCGTGCTTGAGGGAGATCCCCACAGTATATTGGAAGCAATGGAAATTGCAGGTTATGCGGTAGGCTCCGACCAGGGCTACATTTATGTCAGGGCGGAATACCCCATAGCTGTAAAAAGGCTTGAAATAGCGATAAAACAGGCAAAGGAATATGGGCTGCTGGGTAAAAACATATTCGGCACAAGCTTCAACTTCGATATTGAACTGAGACTCGGCGCCGGCGCATTCGTCTGCGGTGAAGAAACAGCCCTTATCACCTCAATCGAAGGAAAGAGAGGCGAGCCCAAGCCAAAGCCGCCATTCCCCGCGGTCAGGGGTCTGTGGCAGAAGCCGACGCTGCTTAATAACGTTGAGACCTATGCCAATATTCCGGTAATATTCAACAAGGGCGCCGATTGGTTCGCAAGCATCGGCACGGAGAAAAGTAAAGGTACAAAGGTGTTTGCAGTTGGTGGTAAGATCAATAACACGGGTCTTGTGGAAATTCCGATTGGTACCACTCTGAGAGAGATTATTTATGATATCGGCGGAGGCATCCCTAACGGAAAGAAGTTCAAGGCAGCCCAGACAGGCGGTCCCTCCGGCGGATGTATCCCGGCGAGTCATATTGACACCCCCATTGATTACGAAACATTGAAAGAACTTGGTTCCATGATGGGCTCCGGTGGTTTGATCGTAATGGATGAAGACAATTGCATGGT
>DBTX01000063.1:0-24047 GCA_002307275.1 Hungateiclostridiaceae bacterium UBA1305 | reverse complement strand
ATAGGGACGAAGAGGATGCTTGAGATCCTTGAAAGGATCACCGGCGGCAAGGGTGAGATGGAGGATATCGACAAGCTGGAAGTATTGGCAAAGAATATTATCGCCTCTGCACTGTGCGGACTCGGTCAATCGGCCCCTCAACCGGTTTTGAGCACGCTGAGATACTTCAGGGATGAGTATATCGCGCACGTGAGGGACAAGAAGTGCCCGGCAGGCGTGTGCAAGTCCATGATGAGCTATGTGATTGCTGCCGACCACTGTAAAAAGTGCGGTATATGTGCGAAAAACTGTCCGGTTAGCTGCATAAGCGGGGATAAGAATACACCATATGTAATAGACCAGGAGAAGTGTATCAAGTGCGGTGCTTGTATGGAAAAATGCCCATTCAAGGCAATATTCAAGAATGCATAAATATGAATGGGGACACACCAGATAAGGAATGGGGACACACCGAATAAGGAATGGGGACACACCTTCAAATACCACAACAAGGAATGTCCCCGATACCACAACAAGGAATGTCCCCGATACCAAAGCAAGGATTGTTCCATATGAAAGGAGAATGCAAAAATGGAAATGGTCAATATGACGATAGATACTCGAAAGATACAGGTTCCCAATAATTATACCGTTTTGGAGGCTGCAAGGTTTGCCAATATTGATATACCGACACTTTGCTTCCTGAAGGACATTAATGAAATCGGCGCTTGCAGGATGTGTGTTGTTGAAGTGAAAGGCGCCAGAAGCCTGCAGGCAGCATGTGTATATCCTGTCTCTGAAGGCCTGGAGATATTCACGCAGACGCCAAAGGTGAGAGAAGCCAGGAAGGTTACGCTGGAACTGATTCTTTCAAACCACGACAAGAAGTGCCTGACCTGTGTAAGAAGCAGAAACTGTGAATTGCAGAAGCTGACCGAGGATCTGAATATCAAGGAAATAAGGTTCGAAGGCGAGATGGGAAAGCACCCGATCGATCAGCTTTCACCTTCCATTGTCAGAGATCCGAACAAATGTGTACTGTGCAGACGCTGTGTAAATATGTGCAAAAACATTCAAAAGGTTGCTGTAATAGACACCAATGAGAGAGGCTTCAAGACTATTGTCGGTTCAGCTTTCAATAAATCGCTGGCGGAAGTTCCTTGTATTAATTGCGGACAATGTATTGCAGTTTGTCCAGTCGGTGCACTGAGAGAAAAGGATGATACGGATAAAGTTTGGGCGGCATTGGCCAACAAGGATCTGCACGTTGTCGTACAGACGGCTCCTGCGATAAGGGTCGCTCTGGGTGAAGAATTCGGGATGCCCATAGGGACAAGGGTAACCAGCAATATGATTGCTTCCTTGAGGCGTCTTGGATTTGCAAAGGTTTTCGATACGGATACTGCTGCCGACCTGACGATCATGGAAGAGGTCACAGAGCTTGTCACAAGGATCAAAACCGGAGGAAAGCTGCCTGTGATAACCTCCTGCAGCCCTGGATGGATCAAATTCTGTGAGCATAACTTCCCGGAATTCCTGGATAATCTGTCTACCTGTAAATCGCCTCATGAGATGTTTGGCGCAGTGCTGAAATCGTATTATGCGAAGAAAATGGGAATCGACCCGGCCAAAATATTTGTTGTATCCGTAATGCCATGTACGGCTAAGAAATTCGAGGCTAAGCGCCCTGAACTTTCCGGCACAGGCTATCCGGATGTCGATGTGGTACTGACCACCAGGGAAATAGCCAGAATGATCAGGGAAGCCGGCATCGACTTTACCGAGCTGCCCGAGAGGCATTTTGACGATCCGATGGGAGAAGCCAGCGGTGCGGCGGTAATATTCGGAGCAACAGGCGGCGTTATGGAAGCGGCACTGAGGTATCTTGTGGAACTGCTGGAAGGCAAACCGCTTGAGAAGGTTGAGTTTGAAGCTGTCAGAGGAGTTGAAGGCGTGAAGGAAGCTACACTTCAGGTTGCCGGTATGACAATCAGGGCAGCTATTGCACATGGAACCGGAAACGCAAGAAAACTCATGGAAAAAATGAGGAGTGGCGAGGCACAATATCATTTCGTAGAAGTAATGGCCTGCCCCGGCGGCTGCGTAAACGGCGGAGGTCAGCCGATCGTGCCTTCCCAGATCAGAAGCTGGATAGATATCAGAGCGGAGAGGGCCAAGGCGATTTATGAAGAGGATGAAAGCCTGCCTTTGAGAAAATCACAGGACAACCAGAATGTCAAAAAGCTCTATGAAGAGTATTTTGAGCATCCAGGAAGTCATAAGGCACATGAATTGCTCCACACGCATTACATGCAAAGGGAGAATTACCCTTCAAAAGGATAAAAAATCAACTGCAATAATGAGTGAAGATTGATAGTGCATGGGAAGCTTCTCATGCACCATCATTTTTCAAAGGGGGGACGGTTCTTGCTTTGAATTTTATAGATTAAATTCAAAGCAAGAACCGTCCCCCCTTTGAATTTTAATTAAAAGTTTATCAGTACGGCCATTAATAGTACATTTAATAAATTTTAACATTTTATATTTGAATACAAACAAATTCATCTTTATAATATAATGGTATACGTAAAAAAATGGACATGCATTATGGATTTGGGAGAGACTAAATGGCCGCTAATAAAAAAATATGGATATGGATAGCAGTTGTCGCGTTGATTGGTATTGCACTTCTGATGGTTGCATGCGAGACTGGTGTTTTTATTCCGGAAAATACGCAGCAGCCCGCAACAAATCAACAGCAGAATAACACATCCTTACAGCAGCCGGATGCACTCGGGCAGGGGAACCAGCAACTTGGTACCCAAACTGTTGGGGAGGCGGCCAGACTCACAGCAGGAAAGCAGTACTCCTCCAAATTGGTTGAAGAAGGTACGAAAAATGTTCTGATCATCGGTGAAGACAAGTTGAACAACTTATATGATACTATCTGTATCGCCAGCATCGACCAAAAGAATAAAACCTTGAAATTGATAATGATTCCCAGAGATGTCTATATAGAGTATAATCAGGATGTCATCTCCAGGATTCCCAGGAATCTTGTAAATGAGCCTGGCATATATAAAATTAACTATACACATACGATTGGAAGTAAAATTGAGTATAAAGGAAAGTTTACCAATTCAGGACCTATAAGCTTTCTGGCGGAAGTAATCTATGAAAAATTCGGCATATCGATTGATGATTACGTAAAAGTTAATACAAAGGGTTTCAGAGCTTTGATTAACCACCTTGGCGGAGTAGATATCAATGTTCCATACGATATGGATTATGATGACCCCACGCAGGATCTGGCCATACATATTAAAAAGGGGATGCGGCATTTGGACGGGACAGACGCAGAAGGCTTTGTCAGGTTCAGGCAGGGATACCGGGCGGATGGAACCCTTCTTGAAATAGGTGATGTCGGGAGAAAAAAGAATCAGTTGAATTTCATAAAAGCACTGATGAGCCAGAAGGGAACATTGGGTAACATCGGAAAAGTCCCCGGCATGATCGACATTATGGGTAAAAATGTTCAGCACAGTATTGGTTTGGGAGATATATTACAGACATATATGGGATTGGCAAGGTATATTATTACGGATAAATACGAAATAACCACCGAGAACCTGACCAGCGAAAAGCTTATAAGAATAAACGGTTCTTCCTACATGGTGCTTGACTAGAAAGTACTTGACTAGAAAGTACTTGACCAGAATGAAGGAGTATGAAAATGATTGAGATCTGCAACGTATCAAAGAGCTACAACAAAGGAACAGTAAAGGCTGTGGACAATTTGAACCTGAAAGTCGCAGAGGGCGAAATTTTCGGCTTTCTGGGTCCGAACGGCGCAGGCAAGACTACAACGATCAAAATGATCATCGGACTACTGAATCCGGATGAAGGAAGCATCAGGATAAATGGCGCAGATATCCGCAAAAACGCTCTTGATGCGAAGAAAAACATCGGGTATGTACCAGACAACCCTAATTTGTATGAGAGGCTTACAGGCACTGAATATTTGAATTTCATGGCTGATGTGTACCAGGTGCCGGCTGAACAGCGGAGAGAACGTATTGAACATTATCTTGGCATGTTTGAACTGAATGACGCCGCATCAGATCTGATCAAGAGCTATTCACATGGAATGAAGCAGAAAATCGCGCTGACAGGCGCACTGATACACAATCCCTCCGTCTGGATACTTGACGAACCCATGGTGGGGCTTGATCCAAAATCCGCACATTTGCTGAAGGAGCAGATGAGAGAACACTGTGACAAGGGAAATACCGTGTTCTTTTCTACGCATATCCTTGAAGTGGCGGAAAAGCTTTGTGACAGGATGGGAATCATTCATAGGGGAAGGCTCATAGCCAGCGGTACCATGGATGAACTCAGACAAGGTGATAACAAGGACTCCCTCGAAAATATTTTCCTGGAGTTGACAGAAAAATGAAACCATTTACAGCCTATTTAAAAATGCAGCTGAATGTCAATTACGGCGTTTCGGCACTCAAATACAGGTTCACCAGGGAGAAGAAAAAGCTCTGGGAACCGATACTCATTGCCGTAGTTATTCCATTGGCATTTCTGCCGCTGCTTGTGTTGTATACGTTGTTGATGTCGGGCCTCTTTGCTGCAGGCTCTGCCATGAAACAGCCTGAAATTATCCTGACGATTTCCTTTTTATTCTCGCAGCTTGTTATACTGCTCTTTGGTTTATTTTACATCATGGGTACGTTTTACTTTTCGCAGGATCTTGAATCGCTCGTACCACTCCCGCTTAAGCCCTATGAAGTGATAGGAGGAAAATTTGCCGTTGTTACAGTGAATGAATATCTAACTTCGGTGCCGATTTTGCTGCCTCCCCTCATTATTTACGGGATCGGGACCGGACAGGGCTTGTTCTACTGGCTCAAAGGCCTGCTGTTATTGGCAGCTACACCTGCACTGCCGCTGACTATAGCTTCGTTGGTCATCATGCTGCTTATGAGGATCGTCAATTTCAGAAGATATAAGGACCTGATGGCAATCGTAGGAGGTTTCTCCATATTCATACTTTCTATGGTTTTCAGTATGTTTATGCAGAAGGTACCTGAAAATAGTAATTCGGAATTTTTAAATAACCTGCTTGCCAGTCAGACAGGGCTGATCGATCTGATAGGCAGGAGTTTTCCGCCAAGTATCTGGGCTACCCGGGCACTTTCAGAAGGTGGATTTGCCGGATTGGGCTATTTGCTGCTTTTCCTGGCTGTCTGCGCCCTGCTGTTTGTTCTGCTGCTATGGCTGTCGAACAAGGTGTTCTACCAATCGCTACTTGCAGGACAGGAGGTTACCAGGAAGAAGAAGATCATGAGTATGATCCAGATGAACAAACAATATGGGAAGCTTTCCAGCCCCGTTCTGGCTATTATGAAACGAGAATGGAAGCTGTTGATTCGAACGCCTATTTATGTATTGAACGGGCTTACCGGTTCAATCATGGGGCCGTTTATTATTTTGATAATGTTTTTTACAAAGGGGAGAGACAAAGACGCTACGGAGCTTTTCAATATAATCGGCAAGCCTGAAGCAGTGCCGTATATTCTGCTCGCAGGTCTGGGACTGATGCTGTTTACGGCGGGTGTAAATCTGGTTGCTTCGACATCCTTGTCAAGGGAAGGAAAGACCTTCTGGATTACCAAGCTGATTCCTGTGTCTGCACAACAGCAGGTATCTGCCAAATTGATCCTGAGTTATCTGATATCAGCATTGGGAGTAGTAGTGACTGGAATTGTCATGTACCTGTTCCTTGGCCAATCTCTCGCTTCAATCCTTGGAGTCTGTCTGGTTGGCTTGCTCGGCGCTGTTCCGATGACTGCGCTTAGCCTTCTGCTTGATGTTTTTCACCCGAAGCTTGTATGGAACAGTGAGCAGGAAGCGATGAAGCAGAACATGAACGGTGTATTGGGAATGCTGCTGTCATTACTGATCATGCTTGTTCTTGGGGCTGTAGTTTTTGTTTTGATGATATTAAAGGTGGAAATATTGCTTGTATTTGCAGCGGTCGGTGTCGTATCTGTGATTTTAGGTATTCTGGCAGTTATGGCGCTGTACGCGGTGGCAGTATCCAAATATAGAGAGCTTGAGGCATAACGGATCGATTGAGGTGTAACAGATTAGTTGAGGTATAAAAAGGATCAATTAGGATGTAACAGACCAATAAGGAGGTTACCATATGGGTAAACAAGTTTGGAAACCATCAACAATGCTGAATCCTGTACCGGCCATCATGGTGACATGTGCTGATGCAGAAGGCCGGCCTAATATCATAACGCTGGCTTGGGCCGGAACGATCAATTCCGATCCTCCGATGGTTTCGATATCGGTTAGGAAAGAAAGATATTCACACGGCCTTATCATAGATAAGGGGCAGTTCGCAGTGAATCTGACGACCAGGAAGCTGGTTTATGCGACAGACCTGTGCGGAGTAAAATCAGGAAGGGATGTTGACAAGTTCGAACTAACAAAATTGACAGCAGAGAAAGCTTCGGTTATTGACGTCCCGATCATTAAGGAATCTCCCGTATCGTTGGAGTGTGTTGTGAAAAACAGGCTGGAACTTGGCTCTCACGATATGTTCATCGCAGAAGTTGTAGCCGTTGATGTCAATGAAGAACTGCTGGATAAAGAGGGTAAGCTGCTGCTGGAAAAAGCCGGTCTCATCTGTTATTCCCATGGCAAGTACTGGACACTTGGCGAGGAATTGGGCTTCTATGGCTACTCTGTAGCCAAAAAGAAAGACATCAAGAGATGAAACACCCGTGAACCAAGGGCCTACACCCGTAACCAAGGGGACGGTTCCTCTGGTTTACGACCGTGACAGGGGAGTACCTGTCTCCCCTTGACATATCAGCTTTGCTGCACATACTTTATAATATTCGAAACAGGCGGGCACGGGGATACGTACCTTCCTTTACATCGCGGAGTGGAAGGTGCGTGCGATTACTTCCTCCTGCTGCTTTTTACTCAATCGGATGAAGTTCACGGCATAGCCGGATACTCTTATCGTAAGCTGCGGATAATTGTAGGGGTCCTTCATGGCCTGTTCCAGAACGACCCTTTCAAGGATATTGATATTGATATGATGACCGCCTTGGGCAAAATACCCGTCAAGAAGGGCGGCAAGGTTCGCAAGCCTGGCATGGAGTTCTCTTCCGAGAGATCTCGGCACGAGGGTAAGTGTCAGTGAAATACCGTCGCGGCAGTATTCGTACGGAATCTTGGCTACAGAATTCAATGCTGCCAGCGCACCCATCTTATCCCTGCCATGCATCGGATTCGCTCCGGGAGCGAACGGTTCTCCCAACTTGCGTCCGTCCGGAGTGGAGCCTGTTTTCTTCCCGTAAACCACATTTGATGTAATTGTAAGGATAGAAAGTGTATGGATCGCGTTTCTGTAGGTTTTATGCTTTCTCAGATCCGTCAGGAAGCTCTTTGTGACTTCGACTGCCAGACTGTCGACCCTGTCATCATCGTTTCCGAACTGTGGAAAAGATCCCTTGATTTCAAAATCAGTGATAAGACCGCGCTCGTCCCGGATCGCCCTGACATAGGTGTACTTTATCGCGCTGAGGGAATCTGCCAGGACTGAAAGCCCAGCGATGCCAAATGCCATGAACCTGCCGGGCTGTGTGTCATGCAGGGCCATCATGAGCCTTTCATAAGCATATTTGTCATGCATGTAATGGATGGAGTTCATTGTATTGACATAAAGTCCTGTGAGCCATTTTTGATAGTGCCTGAAACGTGCCATCACCTTTTTATAGTCCAGATATTCTTCCAGATAGGGCTCACTGGCAGGAGCGACCTGATCACCTGACAGCTCATCCCTGCCGCCGTTCAATGCAAGGAGCAGCAGCTTTGGCAGATTGCACCGGGCCCCGAAGAATTGCATATCTTTGCCTGTTTTCATGGCTGAAACACAGCAGGAAATACTATAGTCGTCAAGAAATTCAGGCCTCATGAGGTCGTCATTTTCATATTGTATTGCACTGGTTACCATGGATACCATCGCACAATATTTTTTAAAGGATTCAGGCAGCCCGACAGACCATAATACCGTGAGGTTCGGTTCGGGGGCGGGACCCAGGTTGAACAGCGTGTGCAGGAAACGGAAGGAGGTTTTTGTCACCATATGCCTGCCATCGGTGCAAATACCGCCAAGGGATTCCGTGATCCAGACAGGATCTCCGGCAAAGAGCTCATCATATTCGGGCGTACGCAGATGCCTGATCAGCCTGAGTTTGATCACGAACTGGTCTATCAGCTCCTGGGCGCCGCATTCGTTAATCAGGCCTGCTGAAAGATCCCTTTCAATAAAAATATCAAGGAAGGTGGAAACCCGCCCAAGCGAGTTTGCAGCGCCATTGGTTTCCTTTATGGATGCCAGAAATGCGAAGTAAGTCCATTGCACAGCTTCAAGTGCAGTTGCTGCGGGTTTTGTAATATCAAAGCCGTACTGGGTGGCCATCTGCGTGAGTTCCCCGAGGGCTTTCATCTGTTCATGCACTTCCTCGGACAGCCGGATCGTTTCCTCTTCCATGCCATTTTGCTGCAGGTCCTGCAAGTCCCGCTGCTTTTGTGCGATAAGCCTGTCCGTACCATATAGCGCGACACGCCTGTAATCCCCAATGATGCGGCCTCTGCCGTAGGCGTCCGGCAAGCCCGTGATGACGCCCGATTTACGCGCTTTTTTCATCTCGGGTGTGTATACGTTGAAAACCCCTTCATTGTGAGTTTTTCTATAATTGCTGAATATATCTTCGAACTTGTCAGGTAATTTATAGCCGTAAGCATCACAGGACTGACGAACCATTCGGATACCGCCGAACGGCATGATAGCCCTTTTAAGCGGCTTGTCGGTCTGGAGCCCCTTGATGATCTCATATTGTTCATCGATATAGCCGGGAGCGTGGCTTGTAATATTGGCCACTGTTTTCGTATCAACGTTGAGGACGCCGCCGTTGAGAAGCTCATCCCGGAGCAGCTTTTTGCACTTGCTCCAACATTTTCTCGTATTTATGCTGGCTTCACTTAAAAAGGCTTCATTACCGTCATAAGGGGTATAATTTCTTATGATAAAATCTCGGACATCAATATTATCAGTCCAGTCACCCGGTTTGAAGCCACTCCATACATTATCAGGCATATCTGAGCACCTCTTCAATATAATGCAAAAAAGAAATAATAAAAACCGCCCTGAACACATTCATCAAGAAGCTGTTGAAGCTCTTGATGATTTGTGACCCAGGCGGTCGGCTAATTTTCCTGCCCTCGTGCTCCCTTGTGGTTGAATCCACTTCCGCCAGTTGCACGACGTGTATTTGGTTTATAGTTCAAGTATAGCCACGATGTTTGTTGTTGTCAACATATTGACATGCTAAAATTTGGGGGTACCATATATTGGGGTAGAGGAACTTGAACAGAATGAAAATCTCAGGGGTATCTAGCCCCACTCGATGGCACATTTTGCTTCACAAAATTGCCTAGATGGCACAATTCTACGAATCCGCCTATTTGGTCGGATTTGTTACAAAAATAGTCCCAAAAAAGCGGAGAGCTTTTTACTCTCCGCTTAAAATTACTTTGTTGCAAGGACCTTCTTAAGATGTACAAATCTCGGCAGGCCATTTATAAGCGGCGGGGCCGATTCACCCTGTATCAGGGGCATTGCGTAGTCGATATACTGCTGGTTTAATCCGTTGCCTGCTTCGTTTATCCACTCACGCGGAATTTTCTTTTCTGTATTGGCGACTTCTGTAAGATTGATCAGCTTGATATTACATTTGTATTCGGGTCCGGCAGCTCTTTCAAAAGCGACCATATAATCGGTCTTGCCTTCAATTGCATATTTGACAGCCATTTGTCCAGCAAGATAAGCTTCGTTCACATCCGTGAGAGAACCAACATGAGAGGCACATCTCTGCAAAAGACTGAATTCAATGCCGCGAACCTTTGCGCCTGTATTATCCTTCATGATGTTTGCAAGTGTAACGGCAAGTCCGCCAAGCTGTGAATGTCCGAAGGCATCCTTGCTCTGTGCAAGATCCGATCCGTACTCGGATATGTATTTACCGTCCTTGTCCCTGATTCCTTCGGAAACAGCGAGGATTACGTTATTCTGTTTCTTGTAAATCTCTTTGACTTCCTCGATGCACTTGTTGAGATCGAACGGTATTTCCGGAAGATAGATCAGATCCGGGCCATGGCCTGCATAGGATGCAAGCGCTGAAGAGGCTGTAAGCCATCCTGCGTTTCTTCCCATGATTTCAAGTACCGTGATCATTCCTTTGTCATAAACTCTGGCATCGTGGTAAACTTCCATCGTTGAAGTGGCAATATATTTTGCCGCACTTCCGTAACCCGGACAGTGATCCGTTCCCCAAAGGTCATTGTCGATGGTCTTCGGAACACCCATGACTCTGCATTCATAACCGGATTTCTGCAGGTACTTGCTTATTTTGTTGCAGGTATCCATGGAGTCATTTCCTCCATTATAGAAGAAATACCTGATGTCGTATTTCTTGAAGACCTCAAGGAGTCTTTTGTAATCCGTCTCATCGTCTTCAGCCTTTTTGAGTTTGTAACGGACTGAACCGAGAGCCGAGGAAGGGGTGGTCTTCATTAAGTCAAGTTCCTCAGCATCTTCCTTGCTCATATCGTAGAATTTCTCATCCAGGATCCCTCTGATACCGTGAGCGGCGCCATACACTGCTGTGATGGCTTCCTGCCTGAGCGCTTCCTGGAACACGCCCGCAGCGCTGGCGTTTATAACCGAGGTCGGTCCACCGGACTGCCCGAAAATAGCTGCACCTTTTAATTCACTCATTGCTTTCTACCTCCTGATCGTATATGTATTTATGTACTAGTATTTCATTGGATACATAGTAAAATGACGCTTGTACGTCAAAATAAAATATAACACAAGGGATTCCAAATTGCAATTATAGATCATGTAAAAAAAGAATATGGATAACATTATTTCATAATATCTGAACTTTCAACCAAAGATACGATATGAAACTTCTTTAATATATTTACGTTATACGAAATACCAATTATTATGAAACGAATTTATGCATAATATATTAATAATATACAAATTTAGCATACTAAAAGGCAATAGGAGGATTTTTATGTATAAGAAGTTTTTGGCGCTTTTATAGAAATACTGACTTCAAAGACAGGGAGAGCAGGATCGCTGTTGAAATAGAGGAGGATGCTACCAGGTATCATTGCCGGTTTCAATTTAAACATTTCACATATAGTCCTGATCAGAAATGAAATCAAATAAAACAGAGTCAATCCAAATAAAACCTTGATTTTAAGTTGAAATCTGGTAAAATTAATATGATAAATTTGTAACAATACATATTCTATCGAGGGTAAGCAATATTAAATAATATACAATAAAGGAGTTGTTTTTAATGGCACTGGTTACATCAACTGAAATGTTCAAAAAAGCATATGAAGGCGGATATGCTATCGGCGCTTTCAATGTAAACAACATGGAAATCGTACAGGGTATTACCGAGGCTGCAAAGGAAGTTAACGCTCCGCTTATACTGCAGGTATCCTCAGGCGCAAGGAAATACGCAAATCACACCTATCTGATGAAGCTTGTTGAAGCTGCAATCATTGAAACAGGTCTTCCGATCTGTCTGCACCTTGATCACGGCGATACGTTTGAACTGTGCAAATCCTGCATAGACGGCGGATTTACGTCTGTTATGATAGACGGTTCACATCACTCTTTCGCAGATAACATCAAATTGACCAAGCAGGTTGTTGAATATGCACACGCCCATGGCGTAACAGTTGAAGGCGAACTTGGCAGACTTGCAGGTGTTGAGGATGCAGTCAATGTATCTGCAGAGGATTCATCCTACACAAGACCAGATGAAGTGGAGGAATTTGTATCAAAGACAGGCGTTGACTCATTGGCAATCGCTATTGGTACAAGCCATGGCGCATTCAAATTTAAAGGCGAACCGAAGCTTAGGTTCGATATACTGGAAGAAGTCAGCAGGAGACTGCCAGGCTACCCAATCGTTCTTCATGGCGCTTCCTCTGTTATTCCCGAGCTTGTTGAAAAGATCAACAAGTACGGCGGGAATATGCCAGGCGCAAGGGGCGTACCCGAAGAAATGCTCAGACAGGCAGCCAGATCCTCTGTTTGCAAAATCAACATCGACTCCGACTTAAGGCTTGCCATGACTGCTACTGTCAGGGAATATTTTGTTCAGCATCCTGAACACTTTGATCCCAGACAGTATCTTGCTCCGGCAAGAGCAGCCATCAAGGATCTCGTAAAGAACAAGATCATCAACGTTCTCGGCTGCGACGGCAAGGCTTAAGATTAAAAGGTGCTGAAGAATACAATAAATATTGATAGAGCCGGCAGGTGATCAAAAAGGATTGCCTGCCGGCTTTTGATTCAGATGCGGCAGTCAAAGCCGGATTACAGTATTAACAATATTAACGCACTGCGAATGACGAACAGGGAGAATATTGAGACTTTTTTCCGTATAAACTAAATTGAACTGTCAATACTAGGATGAGTTGGAGCTATTCCAACTCATTTTGTTATTTGAGGGGGTGTCAGCCTGTTGAGCACCAAAATTGGAATTCCTCGGAGTCTGTTTTATTTTAAGTTCATCCCATTATGGAAATCTTTTTTTACCGAGCTTGGTGCCGAAATTGTCGTGTCGGAACCCACAAACAGGCGTATTCTGGATGACGGTGTGAAATCCTGCGTTGATGAAGCGTGTTTGCCGGTAAAGCTTTTTCATGGTCATGTCCTTAATCTGAAGGACAAAGTGGACTATATTTTTGTACCCCGATTCACAAGCATCTCAAGAAATGAATATATATGCCCGGAATTTGGCGGATTGCCGGATATGGTGAGGCACACGCTGAAAGATCTTCCCCCGTTGATTGATACCGAAATCAATATGAGACGCTCGGAAAATGGCGCTTTCAAGGCGGCGGAAGAAATAGCCGCCAAATTGGATGTCGGAAGGAAGGATGCAAGGCACGCCTTCAGAACTGCGATGAATAACTATTGCGATTTTAGGTATCAGGCACTTTGCGGAGTAATCCCGTTCATGAACATAGAAGTTACAAGAAGAATCCAAGGGGACGGTTCTCGTGGATCATTGTGCGAACCACAAGAACCGTCCCCTTGGATTGGCCCCGCAAGAGGACAATTCCCGCGAACCGCTTCAGTGATCCAGGAGAACCGTCCCTCTGGATGCTTCGAACCACGAGAACCGTCCCCTCGGTCCACGTCCCCTCGGTCCACTCAGATAGCTGTGATCGGGCATCCTTATAATATTTATGACAGGTATATCAGTATGGACTTGTTGGGCAAGCTGAAAAAATTTGACATTGGTATCAAAACGGTTGAAATGGTTGGTGAAGAGGATATTAATGAGTATTCTTCCAAACTGAAGAAGCCGCTATTCTGGAATTATGGCAGAAAAGCTTATGGTGCAGCGCTTCATCTGGCGCAAAAGGGCGAAATCGATGGAATGATCTGTGTAACAAGCTTTGGATGCGGTATCGACTCCTTTGTTTACGACCTGATTGAACGCAAGGTCAGGAATGAATATGAGATACCTTTTATTATTATGACAGTAGACGAGCATTCTGGTGAAGCCGGCTTCAATACAAGGCTGGAGGCATTTATCGATATGCTGAGCTGGAGAAAATCAAATGAAAATGACGTTTCCTCATCTGGGTAATACGTATATCAGTATAAAGCCAATGTTGAATGAGCTCGGAATTGAATGCGTCATCCCTCCGTTCAACAACAAAAGGGCACTCGAACTAGGGACAAGACATGTCCCGGAAATGGCCTGCCTGCCGCTGAAGATCAATATCGGGAATTACATACAGGCTTATGAACTGGGAGCCGACACCATACTTATGGCTGGAGGCTGCGGCCCTTGCAGGTTCGGATATTATTGTGAAATGCACCGGGAAATTCTTCGGGATGCCGGCTACAATATGGAAATCATTACACTGGAATTTGCCAACGGCAATTTTAACAGGCTGGCAAGTGTAGTTCACAGACTGACAGGTTCGACCGCCTTGTTAAAAGTTCCGTCGCTTGTCGGACAGATTGCAAAAACTGCCAGGAGGGTGGATGAACTTGAGATGCTTTCTTTTAAAATAAGGGCAAGGGAGCTTGAGCATGGAGCTGTAGACAGGTTTTACAGAGATTTCAGGGAAAAGGCGCTGAAGGTGACAAGTTTCAAAGAGATTTCCAACCTTCTTGATGAAACCGGTGAACTGATGCGCTCGATAAAGCAGGATCAGAAATCAGCACCTCTCAGAGTTGGCATTGTCGGCGAAATTTACACCGGGATCGACCAGTTTGCCAGTTTCAACATCCAGGAGAAGCTTGGTACTTTAGGAGTAGAGGTTGACAGGAAGGTGACTGTAAGCAACTGGATTATTGAGCACATTGTGAAAAAAAGTTTGCATCTTCACCGGGACATGGCTTATGCAGAAGCGGCAAAACCCTGGCTGGGAGCCATGATAGGCGGACATGCGCAGGAGACGATAGGAAATACGGTACTTTATGCCAGTAACAATTATGACGGTGTCATTCAGATATTCCCATTCTCATGCATGCCTGAAATCGTGGCGGAAAGCATTCTGCCAGACATTGAAAGGGAGCTTGGGATCCCTGTGCTGACGCTGATTATTGACGAAATGACCGGCGAGGCCGGTTACCTTACCAGAGTTGAAGCTTTTATCGATATGCTGGAAAGCAGGAGGAAAAACCAAAAATATGAGGGCGGATGGTCATTATCTTGGAATTGATGTGGGTTCAGTCAGTACGAATCTGGTATTGACCGACCTGGATGGGAATATGGTAAAAAAGCTTTATCTGCGGACAAGCGGACAGCCGATCAAATCGCTGATGGAGGGCCTTAAGGAAATAGCAGGCGCACACAGGAGCCCGCTGATTGCAGCTGCAGGTGCGACCGGAAGCGGGCGCGGACTGGCAGGTGTGATTGCGGGGGCGGATGTGGTCAAAAACGAGATCACGGCTCATGCCGTAGCAGCACAGAGAATCGTCCCCGGGGTAAAGACTATACTTGAGATCGGTGGGCAGGATTCAAAGATCATTATATTGAGAAACGGCGTTGTATATGATTTTGCCATGAATACGGTATGTGCCGCCGGAACCGGTTCATTTCTCGACAGACAGGCAGCCAGGCTTGGCGTGCCGATTGAAGAATTTGGCGACCTCGCACTCCGATCGGGCTCACCTGTCAGAATTGCAGGCAGGTGTGCAGTCTTTGCCGAATCTGATATGATCCACAAGCAGCAGTCCGGGCATAGCAATGAGGATATCGTCAAAGGCCTTTGTGAAGCGCTTGTCAGAAATTATCTGAGCAATCTCGCAAAGGGGAAGGAACTCTCCGAACCGGTAGTATTTCAGGGAGGAGTGGCAGCAAACAAGGGTATAGCTGCTGCGTTTGAAAAAGCACTGGGCGTTCGTGTGATCATTCCGGAGGATCATGCGGTAATGGGAGCATACGGCGCAGCATTGATTGCCAGGCAGGCAAGATTGGCAGACAAGACATTTCTAACGAAGTTTACGGGATTTGAGGCATTAAACAGGATTTACAGTACAACAAGCCGGGAATGCAACGGCTGCACAAACCTCTGCGAGATTGTCGAACTGCTTTCAGACGGCGTTGTTGAAGCAAGATGGGGAGATCGGTGCGGAAAATGGTCTTCAAGCACTGTAGCAAAAACCTCAATATCTGACCGGCAGCTCTACGCCATGCAGAAATAATCCGGTAGCTTTCTCCAGGAATTTCCGAGCGCACTCCTACGGTGTAATTAAAGTAAAACGGGAACATTTATGCAGCCTGTGCGTCTAATGTATTGTGAACGTGGATACACAAATGTTCAAAACCTGAGGAGGTATTATTATGACACAAGTATTTTCAATGAAGAACAAATTAATGATGGCAATTCTACTGCTCGCAGTTGCCTCACTTGTAACAGTTACACTGGGTACATATCTCATTGCTCCGGCAAAAGCGGCGGAGACTACGGCTGACAAAAGAACCCTGAGCGTCACCGGGCAGGCAAAGGTCAGTGCATCGCCGGATATCGCCTATATTTCTCTCGGCGTCATCAGCGAAGACAAGGATGCAAAGGTAGCCCAGAAGGCAAATGCGGCGGCAATGGAGAAGGTTGTTGCTTCAATCAAGGCGAACGGTATAAAAGAGGAAGATATCAAGACGGTCAACTATTCGATCAATCCAAAGTACAATTACAACCAAAAGGATGGAACCAGTACGATCGTCGGATATTCGGTCAGTAACTCTGTCAGTGTCACAGTCCGGGATCTTGCGAAGACAGGGAACATCATCGATGCCGCAGCTGACAGCGGTGTAAACGCAAGCAGCAGCATCAGCTTCGGCCTAAGCAATTACGAGAAGTATTACAATGATGCATTGAAAAATGCGGTGCTGGCTGCAAAGAAAAAGGCAGGGACAATGGCGGAAGCTCTTGGAGTAACGTTAAAGGCTCCATTATCCATTAGTGAGGGAGGCGGGTACAGCCCTCTTCAGAATTATACCACGTATGACTTGAAGGCTGAAAGCATAGCAGCGGCAACTCCCGTTCAGTCAGGTTCTCTTGAGATTACAGCAAATGTTAGCGCAGTATATGAATATTAAGAATTTGAAAATTATGGAGAGCGGAGAGTTCATTGCCACGTTCTTTGTTTTGTAATATGGCAAAACCGCGGGGAATAGTATATAATAAAATTAATTAAATATTTTCGCTTAATCGAAAGAGCGGGGGAACCAAATTGTGAAAGTCGCCGGGACTTAATGTCCCAAAGATTTTTCCGGGGGTGAATCCGGCCGGGTGTAAAATATCGGCTGGTAGGGTCAATCTTTTCCGATCCGAATCCGTCAGCTAACCTCGTAAGCGTTGGAAGAGAAGGTGATGGATATGCTTTCAACCGTATAACGGTCAAAAGGCTGCAGATTACTCTTCTGCAGTTTTTCTTTTTTTTGCAAACCAATGACGGTAGATGTGAAAGAGAGGTATTTATGATACGTGTATGTCTGGTTGGATTGGGCAAGACCGGGAGTGAAGTTGCAAAGGTTTTGCTTGCACAGGATAGTATGAAATTGGTCGCGGCAGTATGCAGTCCCGGCAGTTCCAAGTCCGGCAGAGACCTTGGTGAAATTGCAGGCTGCAGAGATACGGGGATCATCGTGGAAGGCGCAGACAGGCTTGAAGAAATGGTGTTTCGGACAAAGCCCGATGTAGTGGTTGATTTTTCAAAGCCGGAAGCGACGATCAGAAATGCAGTCGTGCTGTCACGGATGAGAGTGAATATGGTAGTGGCGACTACAGGATTTTCGAAATTCTCCTTGAAAAGGCTGGTTGTTTTGACTAAGAAACACCATAATGCAATTGTGTATGCTCCTAATATCACACTTGGGGTGAATGTCATGATGCTGCTCACCAATATTGCTTCAAGTATTCTCAATAATTACGACTTCCAGGTGAATGAAGAACACCATAGCAGAAAAAAGGACATTCCGTCAGGAACAGCGCTGAAAATAGCGGGCGAAATAGAAAAAGGCCTGTCAGCATCGGGCATTGATGTGCTGCAGGGCTCCATACCGATAAATGCCGTACGCGCAGGTGGGATTGTAGGTAAACATGAAGTAATCATCGCGGGTGAGGAGGATATGCTTGAAATATCCCATCAGTCCTTCTCGCGAAAGGCTTTTGCAGCCGGAGCCCTGAGGGCTGTCAAATTCATTTACAGAAAATCCGGGTACTTTGAGATGTCCGATGTCCTGAATCTTGGCGGCATACTTGCCAATTATGTTGAAAACGACAGGAACCGGATTGCAAAGAGAGGTTTGTACATGAATAACATTAGTGATGAACAGGCTGAGACGATTTAGTCAATTGTCACTGGGAGTCTCTGGGTGAACTCCTATGCCTGCCTTCTCCCCCGGTTGCTGATATGGTTGATCAATTTTTTTACAAGCTTGAACAGATTGATCATAATCAGGATTACTTCCAGAGAGGCAAGAAATAGGACCATTACGAGGATATCTTTATTTTCCAGCATCTTTTTGCGGGCGGTTGAAAAGAAATCTTCGGGAGGTATCACTTCAGTTTCAGGATAAAGACTGACATTGACCGTAGTACCATCCTGAAGGACATAACTTGCGCTGCCGACCGGGACTGCCTTTCTGACAGGGGTCTTCAGGTCGGCAGTTGCTGTAAACGTCTTGATATAACTCTCCCCCAAAGGGTGAATATAGGATATGTCGTTCTGGCTTATCAGATTGATTTCGTTTCCGTCAAGTGCAACTGTTTTTAAAACATCTCCCTTGCTTACCAGAGTGCTTTTTCTAAAATTGTTGAAACCATAGTCAAACAATGCTGCAGCACTCGTGAAAAGATCCTTTTCGGGAGAGTCCAGAACTATTGATATAAGCCTCATATTTTCCCGAAATGCCGTAGTGATGACAGTCTGCTGTTCTTTTTTATTGAAGCCGGTTTTACCGCCCTCGACACCATCATAGCTCCAGAAAAGTTTGTTCGGACTTGTCAGGATATTTGTCGTATTATCACTGTTGTACCAAGGCCTTGCTTTTATGGAGAAAGCCTTGTTGAAATTGGGATTGCTTATCGCATATTTGATCAGCAGAGAGATGTCCTCTGCAGTTGTATACTGGTTTTCGTCATAAAGACCGGTTGGGTTTGTGAAATGAGTGCCAGTCATTTTAAGATTTGCTGCAGTGTCATTCATCATTTCCACAAACTTGCCTATATCGCCGGCAGTGTGCTCCGCAACGGCCTTGGCTGCATCATTTGCGGATGTAAGCATAATACCGTACAGCAGATCCCCGAGTTCATATTTGGCTCCTACTTCAAGGCTGAGAGCAGAGCCTTCCGCATCAACAGACTCCGAACTTACCGTGACATAGGAATAGAAATCTGCATTTTCACAGGCAATCAGCGTGGTCATCAGCTTGCATGCCGCAGAAATATGCAGCGGCTGGTCGATATTCTTGCTGTAGAGAACCTGTCCGCTTTCAGCTTCAACAAGTATTGCTGAAGGTGCGCTTATTTCCGGAACGGCAATGCCGCTGGCTGCACCAATACCTATAGCTTGCGGTGTGAGTGCAAGAACAGAAATATTGGTACTCATAAGAAGCCACATTAGAATGAATGGAAATAAAACAGCTTTCTTAAACATCTGACCTCCACGATCTCATTTGTCAATTAACACAGCTATCCGACCATTTTACGAGGCGAAGCTCGAACTTGTCTGCCAGATCGCTTCTGTGCGGAATAATACGGAAATTATACCCGTATTCTCCTCCGTCCATCAGGATAAGGTCAGCTTTGTATCTAAATGTACCCGGATTCGTCTCTTCAATAAATTGCATCAGGACAAACTCACCTTTTTCTATACATCCCGCGCTGTCCATGCTGCCGAAATAAAGTTCCACACTAACGTCATCCGGTTTCAGGTTTCCAAGTGTAACTATTGCTTCAAGACTTATTTTCTCGCCTGAAACGGCAGGGATGTTTTCTGAATTCGAGGTTGGCTTGCCGCCGGTGATGGATACAGCCTGCCAGCTTTCTTTTACAGTTTGTTTCCACTCAGCCAGCTTTTTTACCGGTTGGTAACCGTCGGCAGTAATGTTGGCGATTCTTTCGATCGACGGGATATAAAGCCTGTTGGTATACTCCTTTACCATTCTGTGTGTACTGTATTCAGCAGCCAGGGATTTCACCGATTCCTTCATCATTTTCACCCATTTTACCGGGACTTTCTTTTCATTTCTTTCATAATAAAGAGGGACCAGACTTCTCTCAAGTATTTCATAGAGTGACTCACTGTCGGCGTTATCCTGGTGGAATTCATTCTCATAAACAGCATCGTAACCGATTGCCCAGCCGTTTTTGCCATTGTACCCCTCTTTCCACCAACCATCCAGAACACTCAGGTTTAAAACACCGTTTATACATGCCTTCTGACCGCTTGTTCCGCTTGCCTCCATTGGAACACGCGGATTGTTGAGCCAAACGTCAACACTTTGTACGAGTCTGCGCGCAACAGCCATATTATAGTTCTCAAGCAATATGACCTTGCCCTCGAAGCCTTCCTGGCGCGCTACATCGTTGATGCTTTTGATAATATCCTGCGCCGGCCTGTCTGCGGGGTGGGCTTTTCCTGCAAATATTAACTGAACGGGCATATCTTTCATATTCAGAATCTTTCTGATACGTTGTATATCTCTGAAAATAAGAGATGCTCTTTTATATGTGGCGAAGCGCCTGGAAAAACCGATCGTCAGAATATCAGGCTGAACCGATCCTGAAAATTCAGAAGAGGTTATACCTGTATCCGAATCGCCCTGCTTGATACGGCTGTTGATGTATTGCACCATGTTTGATTTCAGGTCCATATGTGCCTGCCACAATTCTTCGTCCGGTATATTGTCTATCACTTCCCATGTTTTATGATCATAGAGCGTTTGATCCCAGCCCTTTGCCAGATATTTGTCGTATAGTTTCTTGAGCGGGGTGGACAACCAGGTTAGCGTATGTATACCGTTTGTGACATGGGTCACAGGTACTTCATCTTCCGGTACACCGGGCCAAAGGCTGTTGAACATGCGGCGTGTCACTGCACCGTGAAGCTTGCTGACCCCATTTCTTCTTGCTGCCAGGTTCATTGCGAGGGAGGCCATATTGAAACCGTTGGGATTCCACATATCCGCACCAAGAGCGAAGAATTCTTCGCGGCTGATTCCCAGGCCTTCTCTGTACCCGGTAAAATACCTGTCCATTGTGTCGTGGGAGAATACATCGATTCCTGCCGGCACAGGGGTATGAGTAGTGAACACAGAGGAGGACGCCACCGCTTCGCAGGCTTCCCTGAAATTGAGGTGATGTTCCTGCATCAGGTTACGGATCAGTTCGAAGCCTAAAAAGGCGGAATGACCTTCGTTCATATGATAAACTGAGGCATTGATGCCAAGAGCCCTCAGCGCTTTTACGCCGCCCATTCCAAGCAGAATCTCCTGTTGTATCCTTGTATCACCGTCGCCTCCGTATAATCGGGCAGTGATCCCTCTGTCCTGCTCGCTATTCCCGGGAACATCCGAATCCAGCAGGTACAAGTGTACTCTGCCGACCTTTACAAGCCATATTGACGTGTATACCGTCCTGCCCGGCATATCAACTTCGATGAGCAGGTTCTCTCCATTTGCATCAAGTACGGGACTTATTGCGAGGTCCGACAGGTTTAGTGTGCTATAAGCTGTTTCCTGAATACCCTCGCGGGTTATCAACTGATTGAAATACCCCTGCCTGTAAAAAAGTCCGATCGCCGTGAAGGGTATGCCCAGGTCGCTCGCAGATTTGCAATGGTCTCCCGACAATACGCCCAGGCCGCCTGAGTATATCGGCAATGATTCGCTTAAACCGAACTCGGCAGAAAAATAAGCGGTTATTTGTCCCATATGATCGGGATGATTGCTGCTATACCAGGTATCGGTACTATTCATGTATTCATCGAATTTTTTGATCACATTATCGTAGCTTCCCAGAAAGGTATCATTACTCATGCGCTGCAGAAGCTTTTTATTACCGATCTTCCTTAGAAACGCTGTTGGATTGGCTCCAAGATCGTACCATAACCTTGAATCGATGGATTTGAAAAGATCAACTGCTTCACAATTCCAGGTCCACCAAAAGTTACGAGCCAAATCAGAAAGCCTTGATAGCCTTTCAGGAATAATTGCCGAGACGGTAATCCTGCCTAGTGGTTTCATTTATCATTTCCTCCAAATATCTCAATACAATGCCAATACCAAATGTCATGCAAGTGAAGCTGACAGTCCCGCAGTAATAAATACCAACTTAATATATTATATATTATTATCTATTGCCAGTCATTTATATATAATGCAAAAATTACTTAAGACAACAACTTTTTTCACTAATATTACCTTATTTGTATCACAAAAAAGGTTTTTTATATAATACCACAAAAACAGACAGTAAATGTTAAATTTAAATTAAAATTTTCCCAAAGACAATGCAAAATGGAATGAACATGTATTTATTTTTTACAATTTATACTCAAAATAAAAAAATATACTTTCGATAATATTTGTAAAGTTTGTTTAAAATAATGGTATGGTTAAAAGATTTTTTTTCTACGGAATTGTTGGTTGGGGAATAGAAATTATATGGACAGGTCTGGGATCATTGATTGGAGGAGATTTAAGACTCCTGGGTCATTCCAACCTGTGGATGTTTCTGATTTATGGCTGTGCCGTTTTTCTGGAACCGCTGCATCATGCAATCAGCAGATGGAACTGGTTTTTCAGAGGACTTGTCTGGGTTGCACTGATATGGGGAATCGAATATTCAAGTGGTTTAATACTGTACTTAGTACTGGGTGTTCACCCATGGTACTATACTGACAGATTTGCCATAAACGGAATTATTACACTTTCATATGCGCCCGCATGGTTTGTCGCGGGGATGGTATTCGAGCATCTGCATGCCAGTCTCGACAATTATGGAATAGCATAAGGCAATATTAATAAAATATTAATTTTTCAGACAAGATGTTTCAAAATGAGTAAAAATACGATAGAATAAACAGAAGTGTGCTTTTAAGAGGTCAACTACATACACTTTTCAAGATATCAAGATATATGGAAACGTGAGGGTCAGAATGCAAACTGCTAAAAAACAGGCGCCTAAGTCTGGGGGAAGGCGTCTTTTAATTTTTCTGATATTTGAATTCTTCTTTACATGCGCAACAGTGCCCATGCTGATATTCTACGGGCCCTTTAATGACGTTACTAGATCTATCGTGGGCATGTCCTGGAATACCCTGAGGCATCAGTATATCGCTAAATTTTTCCTTTCAGATGAAGCCATATCGAGGATTCTGGGCAGCAGCTATGCTGTAGACCCGACTGAACGCGGCGAGCAACTGCAGACGATTAAAATCGGAAATACACATGACAATAAAATCGAAGTCTTCAATATCGATGGCGGGGATTTCGACGGCAAGCTCATGGTTGTCCATGATCCGACACGTATCATTGCCGGTTACTCTTCGCAGCTGCCGGATTCAGGTGAGACAACCAGCCAGATATGCAAAAACAACTCGGCAGTGGCCGGCATTAATGCGGGCGGTTTCCTCGACAGAGGTTGGACAGGCACTGGAGGTGCGCCGGTAGGCTTTATTATCCAGAATGGAAAAGTTGTTTACAACCAGATTAAAAATGAAAATGCAAAGCAGCAGACAGTGGCATTTACGAAGGACGGCATGCTGATTGTGGGAAAACAGTCGATGGCGCAGCTAAAAAAACTTGGAATCAAGGAAGGCGTCAGTTTTGGACCTCCTCTGATCGTTAATGGAAAACCGACGATCTCCAGCGGCGACGGAGGATGGGGTATAGCGCCGAGAACTGCAATAGGCCAGAAAGAGAACGGAGAAGTACTGCTGCTTGTTATAGATGGCAGGACACTGGACTCGTTTGGAGCAACGCTGCATGATGTGCAGGATATTCTGCTGCAGTATGGTGCTGTGAATGCAGCCAATCTTGATGGGGGATCCTCTACAACGATGTACTATAACGGGAAAGTAATAAACAAGCCATCCGATAAGCTTGGGGAAAGAACTGTCCCTACTGCATTTATGGTCGCTGCCGAAGGTGGTGTCCTGAATTGAAGAAGCTGAAAATGATTTATTGCTGGATATTGATATCAGTGATGTTCCAGATAGCGGTCCTTTCTTATATCAATTTCATCTATCTGCCAGACAGGGGAGCAATCAAGGCTACGATATATGAAACTGACACAGCTGCTGTGAAAAGCCGCAGCTTAAAGCTGCCGGACGGTGCCGGTGAAGTGGCAGTATCCTTTGATGGGCTTTATGCAGCTTACAGGACCGGGGAAAATCTGGTCATCTC
>DBTX01000009.1 GCA_002307275.1 Hungateiclostridiaceae bacterium UBA1305 | reverse complement strand
TACAGAATACATATCTAGCCTGTTTGCTTCGCATACTTCTACGAATGTGCATACTTCAACGAATCCGTAGTAACTTAGGTGACGAAATGTATGATAATCATGATTTAGAGCGGATTTCATTTGCGTAAAACTGAGGATGATTTTTTTTCCTATTCTATATTATGCAAAAAAGTAAAAATACAACAGACTTTAACTTATATAAAGATATTTTGAAAATCACTTGCTCATGACGTTGCGTAACATTGTATAATTAATGCAGGGGGTAGTGATGTGAGCAAAAATAATGACAAATTCACTGTTGGAGAGCTTGCGCGAAGAGGTGGTGTATCAGTGCGGACACTCCAATATTATGACAAGATCGGGCTGCTGGCTCCGAACGAATATAGTGGGGGCGGGCGTCGCATGTATGGCGGAATGGACATTTTTCGCCTGCAGCAGATTCTGTTTCTGAAAACCATGGGGTTTCCTCTGGAAGAGATCAGGGACAAATTACTTCCAAAAGGTTCCGGAACGGATATTGGTAAAGTGTTTCAGGTGCAAAAAGCGGCAATCGACGATCAAATTAAACACCTTCAGGAAGCGGCAAATTTGCTGGATAAGGTCATTCATGAAGTCAGAATGGGAAATGAAATCGGCATTGACAATCTTTTTGCAATCATTGCAGCTATTCAGACCGGTAATCCATACGCATTCATGATGCGGCATTTTGATCAGGAACAGATGGAGTTCTTCCTGAACCGCTTTAAAGATGAGCAGGAGGGGCTTGAGTTTGACCGAATTTCTCAGGGACTTAATGATAGGCTTATGTTACTATACCGGCAGTGTGCGGATCCTTCGGAAGCTGAAGCGCAGGAACTTGCAGCCCAATGGTGGGAGCTTACGATGTCGGTTACAAAGGGTGATCCTGAAATGTTACGAAAGATGTTTAATGTGGCTTCCGATGAGAGTCATTGGCCTTCCGAAAAGAGGGATCTGAAAGATGCAAATGAAAAGTTGCTGGGTCAGGCGCTTATATTATATTTTCAAAAAAACGGTATCAAAATGCCGTTTGCAGAGAGGTGATCGATATGGTTGAAACAGTTGTATCTGTTCAAGGCTTGATCAAACGGTACGGTGAAATCGCAGCTGTAAATAGTATCAGCTTTGAAGTAGGCAAGGGCGAGGTTTTCGGATTACTGGGACCAAACGGCGCCGGCAAGACTACAGCATTAGAGTGCCTGGAAGGCATGCGCCGTCCGGATGGCGGCGCATTGAGTGTCTGTGGCCGCAATCCGCAGCAGGATGGTAAACGGCTGCGCCAGGTATTGGGCGTACAGCTTCAAGCTTCTTCGCTGCCTGATGGAATCCGGCCTGCTGAAGCAATGAAGTTGATTTGTGCATGGCACGGATTACAACCGAGGGATGATCTGTTGAACCGCTTTGGAATCGATGTTCAAGGCAAAAAACACTATAGCGAAATGTCAACAGGCCAGAAGAGACGTTTACACCTTGCGCTGGCTCTTGCGAGCAACCCATCTGTTATTATACTGGACGAACCGACAGCAGGGCTGGATGTTCAGGGCAGAGCACAGCTTCATGATGCCATCCGCGAGTTGAAAGCAGAGGGTGTCACCATTGTGCTGGCAACACATGATATGGCAGAGGCGGAATCATTATGCGACCGTATTGCAATCATCATACGCGGGAGTATCGCCGTGACGGGGACTCCGGCGCAAATCACCTCAGCGGGCCATGCGGAAACGAGGATCACAATTTGTACAAAAGGAAACAGTCTGCTCCCCGGGAAAGATATGTTCAATGCTCGTTTTCTGTCCCAGTCGGACAATTATGGTTTATGGCTATGCCGTGATACAGCCGCTGCGGTCATGGAGCTGCTCCAGGAAGTACAGCAGTCGGGGGATTCAGTTGAGGATCTGCGTGTTGAACGGCCGTCTCTGGAAGAGAGATTTCTTGAACTTGTCGAAGGGGGGAGAAAATAATGAATGCATTCTTGAATCACCTTTGGATTCAATTCAAAATGGATATCCGTGAAAAGGGTACCTTACTTACATATTATCTGGTACCGCTTGTTTTCTACCTGGTCATAGGAGCGGTGTTTTCTTCTGTGAATCCGGCATCCAAGCAGACCATGGCTGCAGCTATGCCTATTTTTGCGATAACCATGGGAGCAGTACTTGGTATGCCTGTACCAATCGTAAAGATGCGAGAAGCTGGCGTGCTGCGTGCCTATCGTGTCAGCGGCATCCCCGGATGGGCAGTACTTCTGATCCATTCCTTAAGTGCATTCCTGCACCTAATGGTGGTAACGGTTATCATATTTGTGACAGCACCACTGCTTTATGGTGCGAATATTCCCCAAAACATAGCTGCCTATTTTTTAATCCTGCTCATTTTACTGTTTGCAAATATTGCACTCGGTCTGCTGATCGGTGTTTCTGCGCGTAGCCAATCTATCGCAACGATATTGTCGCAGGCTGTTTTTCTGCCAACAGTCATGCTCGGCGGAATCATGTTTCCTGCATCAATGCTTCCAGAACCACTAAGAATAATAGGATATGTGCTTCCTTCCACTCACGCGATGCAGGCATTTTCCTCCCTTGCATACGGACTTCCTTCAGACATCAGTGCGGCAATTTCATTGTCGGTGATGGCAGGTATCGGCGTCCTGGCCTCCGGCCTTGCCGTTGTGAGATACAGGACAAGTATGAAATCATGAATATTGTATGCCTCCTGACGAACTAATTTCTATAATATACGGTAGAGTTGTTTGGAGGTTAATAGCTTATGGATTTTCGAACTTGTTTTAAT
>DBTX01000079.1:9441-36807 GCA_002307275.1 Hungateiclostridiaceae bacterium UBA1305 | reverse complement strand
CCTTACAGCCTCTTTTTCAATTCCTGCAATTTGTCTCTCAAATGGGCTGCTTTTTCGAACTGCAAATCCCTGGCCGCCTGTTTCATTTCCTTCTCCAGCTTCAACATCATAGCCTCAAGATCCTTTTCATCCAGTTGCTCAAAGTTCTGTCCAAACGTGTACTTCGTATCGTCTTCAGCAACCTTCATCGTTTCCAGCCTGTCTCTTACACTCTTTTGAATGGTAGTGGGCGTAATATTGTTTTCAATATTATATTCCATCTGGATCTTTCTTCTTCTGTTTGTCTCGCTGATTGCCTTCTGCATCGAATCAGTTATTCTGTCCGCATACATAATGACGGTACCCTCAACATGCCTTGCTGCCCTGCCTACAGTCTGTATCAACGAAGTTTCCGAGCGCAGAAAGCCCTCCTTGTCTGCGTCAAGTATTGCCACAAGTGTGACCTCCGGCAAGTCAAGTCCTTCCCTCAGAAGGTTGATGCCGACCAATATATCAAAGACACCGAGCCTTAAATTTCTGATTAGTTCTATTCTGTCAAGGGTTTCAACATCTGAATGCAGATACTCCACTTTGAAATCCAATTCTTTAAGATAGGAGGTTAAATCCTCCGCCATCTTTTTTGTCAGCGTTGTAACCAGAATTCTCTGCTGCTTCTTAACACGTATTGATATTTCACCGATCAGATCATCAATCTGGCCTTTGACGGGGCGCACGATGATGTCCGGGTCTATGAGGCCTGTCGGCCTGATGATCTGCTCCGCCACCTGCTGTGAATTTCTCTGCTCATATTTTCCCGGAGTGGCGCTCACATAGATTGCCTGCTTGATCTTTTTCTCGAATTCTTCAAATCTCAAGGGCCGATTGTCATAAGCGGACGGCAGTCTGAACCCAAATTCAACAAGAGATTCCTTGCGGGATCTGTCGCCATTGTACATGCTTCCGATCTGAGGAATCGAAACATGTGATTCGTCAACAATCAGCAGCATGTCTTCCGGGAAATAATCTATGAGTGTATACGGTGAACTGCCGGGTTCCCTTCCGCTGATATGCCTGGAATAATTCTCAATTCCCTGACAAAAGCCTATTTCCTGCAGCATTTCAAGATCATATCTGGTTCTTTGCTCCAGCCTCTGTGCCTCAACCAGCTTCCCCTGTTCCTTCAATTCCTTCAGCCTCTCCTCGAGTTCCTCCTCGATCGTGGTTAAGGATCGGAGCATTTTGGGCCTGGTCGTGGTATAATGGTTTGCCGGGAAAATGGCAGCATGTGAACGGACCCCAAGAATCTCTCCTGTAAGGTAATTCACTTCTGAAATCCGCTCAATTTCATCACCGAAAAACTCGACCCGCAGCACTTTTTCCGAGGAATCCGGAGGGAATATTTCAAGAACATCTCCCCTGGCTCTGAATTTGCCGCGCTTAAAATCAATTTCATTTCTCTCATACTGGATGTCGACAAGCTTTCGAATGATCTCATCCCTGTCCTTCTGCATCCCCGGCCTCAGAGAGATCATCAGTTCGTTATAGTCCTCAGGATCACCAAGTCCATAAATACACGATACGCTCGCAACAATAATCACGTCTCTGCGCTCAAACAGAGCTGCGGTTGCGGAATGCCTCAGTTTGTCTATTTCATCGTTAATGGAGGAGTCCTTTTCTATATAAGTATCTGTCGAAGCGATGTAGGCTTCCGGCTGATAATAATCGTAATAACTGACAAAGTAATCTACCGAATTGTTCGGGAAGAATTCCTTAAACTCACTGCAGAGCTGTGCCGCCAGCGTTTTGTTATGAGCGATGATCAGAGTAGGACGCTGTACCCTTTCAATAACGTTGGCCATTGTAAAGGTTTTTCCGGATCCGGTCACACCCAAAAGCGTCTGGTGCCGATAGCCCCTGTTCAAGCCGTTTACAAGCTTGTCCACGGCATCCGGCTGATCCCCGCACAATTTATAATCCGATACAATTTTGAACTCTGCCATAACGTCCTCCAATACTTCTCCTTGTGCTATTGCACTGATAACCATAAAATACACGTTACATTATATCATAAAATAGTCATAATACAAACAGGTGTTCGTCATTTTATGGAATTTTTTATTGACATACCCTTTTGGCAGATGTGATAATATAATGAATTATTTATTTGGGGGTTGAACGTATGAAAGTTGCAAAATTCGGTGGTACCTCTCTGGCATCCGCCGATCAAATAAGAAAGGTCTGTTCCATTGTCACATCCGACCCTGACCGGAGACTTGTCGTAGTATCAGCGCCTGGAAAGCGTTTCAAGGAAGATACCAAAGTTACAGACATGCTGATTGCCTGTGCAAAGGCAGGATTGCAAAAGGGGGTTGCGGATGACGAATTGCAGGCTGTAGTGACGAGGTTTGCAGATATTGCTGCAGAGCTTGGTATAGGAGATGAAATAACCCGGATTATTGCTACTGACCTGAAAGCGCGTGCCGAAGGTGACAAGAGTAATAGCAGCCGGTATATGGACAGCTTGAAAGCGGCCGGTGAGGACAATTGCGCCAAATTGGTCGCTGCATATCTGCAGAGCATTGGTGTCGAAGCGCGTTATGTGAGTCCGAAAGACGCAGGCCTGCTGCTGAGCGATGAGTTTGGAAATGCTCAGGTTCTTCCGCAGTCCTACGATAATATGAAATACCTTTCCGATCTTCCCGGAATCACGATTTTCCCCGGCTTTTTCGGTTATTCTCTCAGTGGAGAAGTGGTGACACTTCCAAGAGGCGGATCGGATATAACAGGATCAATCGTGTCCGCTGCTGTAAATGCGGACCTGTATGAGAATTTTACAGATGTGGATAGTGTCTACTCTGTGAATCCAAATCTGATCAAGTCTCCCAAGCCGATTCACGAACTGACCTACAGGGAGATGCGGGAGTTGTCCTATGCCGGTTTCAGTGTTTTTCACGAAGAAGCCCTCATACCTGTTTTTCATAAGGGGATCCCAGTCAGGATCAAAAACACAAACAACCCTGGTGCTCCTGGTACGACAATTGTCAAGGAGCGCCACAGCATAACGGATCCGGTAGTAGGCATCGCAAGCGATTCAGGCTTCTGCTTCATCTATATCAGCAAGTACCTGATGAACCACGAAGTCGGCTTTGGCCGAAAGATCCTTCAAATCCTGGAAGAAGAACATATCTCCTTTGAGCATATTCCTTCCGGTATTGACAATATGTCTATCATATTGAAGCAGCATGTTTTGGATGAACAAAAGGAAGCCAGGATCGTTGAACGCATCAAGAATGAACTTGCTGTCGATGATATTTCCGTTGAAAAGGATCTGGCACTGGTCATGATCGTCGGAGAAGGCATGCGCAATACGCTCGGCATAACGGCAAGAGCCGCCGGCGCACTGGCTAAGGCACATATTAACCTTGAAATGATAAACCAGGGACCGTCCGAGGTCAGCATGATGTTCGGTGTAAAGGCACACCAAAGCAACAAGGCGGTTGGTGCGCTATACGATGAATTTTTCAAGTAAGCGCTTGCAGTGTATATGTCCCCTTGGCATGTAAATCTTTAATACTATTTTTCGCTTTTTCCAGACATAGTGTGAATTTTGCGGATGATTTTGTCCTTTAGAATAATACCTGCGACAAACAGGATCAGTGCTCCAATCGAAAGTGCTATCGCCATGCCGTAATTGCCTTTCTGAGTACTGTAACCCATATAGGACGAAACCAGTAATGCAGGCAGTCGGCCGATCGTAATCACGATAAAAAACTTAAGCGGCTTCACTGGTGTTAGTCCTGCGATATAAGTCAGTATATCCTTCGGTAATCCGGGAATAAGAAAAAGGATGAACATCGCAACTTCCGATTTTTCATTATTGATCATGAAATTGAATTTTTCAAGTTGCTTTGGTGAGACAAACAGCTTGACAAGCGGGTATCCCAAAAGTCTCGAAATGCAGAAAACAAGTATGGATCCGGCTACGATGCCGGTAAGTGAATACAGCGTACCAAACCAGATGCCGTAGACATATCCTCCCGCCAGTTGTGTGAATTCTCCGGGTATTGCTGCGACTATGACCTGCAGCATCTGTATTCCCATAAATACGAGAACACCCTTCCAACCAAAGGAATTGAGCAAATTTTTCAACTCCTCCGGTTTCCTTGCAAGCCCGGTAAGCTGAGGACCGAATCTGACCGTCAAATACACAATCAGCCCCAGGAATACAGTGATAAGTGCGATATAAAGCACAAGCTTCCGCTTATTTTCTTCCACCATTTTCCTTCCGCTGTTTTCCATCAATTTTATCTCCGCACCATTTATATTCTGCCCAATAGTACGTTCAATTCTACAACTTGTCTTATCAGAAAATCGTCAGCTGTTTGTTTTCTGCGTCTTCGTCCCTGAAATAGCAGCCTACGGCTGGTATGGTCTTTGTTCTGTAATACTCGGGCTTTTTTATACCGGATTCTTCTATCGTTTTGACACTGATCATCAGGCTGCCCTTCTTCTCTTTAAGCACCTGAACCCCCTGCGAATCGCGGGCGGACTTCGGGCTGATGTGGGCTGTGCTGAAAATCAGCACTTTTTTAATATTGCTGTATGCAACAAGTTCAATGTCACTTTCAAGATATCTGATATCAATCACCGGAGACTTGTCTGAATAGGCATTTGCCAGCTTCTTTCTGTTTGTCTTGGTCGCATAGCTTTCCAACTCAATTTTTGAACTTTTGCCGTTTTCAAACGAGAACAGCATCCAACCGCTATAATTATCCGTAGCAACCATATAGAGGATTTTCTCCCCGCTCTCCAGTTGCAGCAGATTGGTCAGAAATTCACCAAGTGAGCTTGCCTTGCAGTCATTGATATCATATATGCGCAGCTTGTATACCTTCTGCTGGTTGGAGAACAGCAGGAGCTCCGCCTTATTGTGGGTTTCCATTTCCTGCAGAATTGTATCGTCTTCCTTGATCTTATGCTCCGGATTTGCCCGCAGGGATACCAACGGTATCTTTTTCAGGTAATTCTGTTCCGTGAGGAAAATCTTCAATTTGTAATCCTCAATCAAATGCTCATCGGTGATTTCTTCAACATGCTCGTCCAGTATGATCTCGGTGCATCTGGGCTTCGAATGTTTTTTTGAGATATCATTGAGCTGCTTTACAATGATTTTCCGAATCCTGCGCTCATCACCATGGATATCCTTCAGATCGGCAATTTCCTGCTTCAGTGTTTCCACTTCTCCGATCTTTTCCATGATATACTCTCTGTTGAGGTTCCTGAGCTTGATTTCTGCAATGAAATCGGCCTGTATCCGGTCAATGTCAAAGCCCTCCATCAGGTTCGGCACTACCTCTGTGTCATGTTCGGTACCTCTGATGATCGCTATCGCCTTGTCAATATTCAGCAGAATTTTACTTAAACCAAGCAAAAGGTGCAGCTTTTCCTCTTTCCTGTCTATGTCAAAAAGAGTCTGCCTCTTGATACAGCCGATTCTGAAGGCAAGCCATTCCTTAAGGATGGTCCTGATTCCCATGACCCTTGGATTTCCATCGATAAGTATATTGAAGTTACAGTTGAATGCATCCTGAAGTGAAGTCAGTTTGAAAAGCTTGTTCATAATTGCATCAGGGTCTGCACTTTTCCTGATGTCCAGTGTTATTTTCAAGCCCTCCAGATCAGTTTCGTCCCTGACATCCGTAATGTCCTTGATCTTACCGTTTTTGACCAGTTCTATGACAGCGTCAATGATTGCTTCTGATGTAGTCGTGTATGGGACTTCGTATATTTCAATACAACTGTTTTTCTTATCGTAATTGTATTTGGCCCTTACTTTAAAACCGCCCCTGCCTGTTTCGAAAATATCACGAATTTCCTTTTCATTATAGATAAGAAGTCCGCCTGTTGAAAAATCCGGAGCTTTGATATACTTAAGCATATCAGCATTTTCATCAGCGATATAGGCGACTGTGGCATCACAGATTTCCTTGAGGTTGAAACTGCACAAATTACTCGCCATTCCTACCGCTATGCCCTGATTCGCATTGACAAGGACGCTTGGGAAGGTTGCCGGCAGCAGCGTGGGTTCCTTTATGGAACCATCATAGTTGTCGACAAAATTCACCGTATTCTTGTCAAGATCGCGGAACAATTCCTCGCAGAGCTTCTCCAGCTTTACTTCCGTATAACGTGCAGCAGCAAAATGCATATCTCTGGAATACTGCCTGCCCATGTTTCCCTTTGAATCGATGTATGCATGCAGCAGCGCACCATTGCCCCTTGTCAGTCTGACAAGCGTCTCATAGATTGCCTGATCGCCATGCGGGTTCAGCTTCATCGTCTGCCCGACAACATTTGCAGATTTTGTTCTGCTGCCTGTCAACAGGCCCATTTTATACATGGTATAAAGAAGTTTCCTGTGCGAAGGCTTGAAACCGTCGATCTCCGGGATTGCCCTGGAAACTATGACACTCATCGCATAAGGCATATAATTTTGTTCCAGTGTATCAATAATTTTTTGCGTAACCAGATTTTTCTCCGACATAAAAACAACCTTTCTATATTAACTTACGTCAATCATATCCAAATACTCATGCCCGTGCTCTTCGATAAAGCCCTTCCTGCCCTGCAGATTATCGCCCAGCAGCAGATCAAACACAAGCTCTGTTTTAGCGATGTCGTCCGGAATTATCTTAATAAGTCTCCTGGTTTCGGGGTTCATAGTGGTTAGCCACATCATTTCAGGCTCGTTCTCGCCAAGGCCCTTTGATCGTTGAATGTTGAACTTGCTTCCTTCCAGTTTTGAAAGGATCTTTACTCTTTCCTTCTCCGTATAGGCAAAATAAGTTTTTCCCTTGCTTGTGATTTCAAATAATGGCGATTCTGCAATAAACACCTTGCCCGACTGAATCAGCGAAGGAACCAGCCTGTACAGCATGGCGAGGATCAGTGTCCTGATCTGGAAGCCATCCACATCGGCGTCGGTACAGATGATAATCTTATCCCATCGTAGATTGCCCAGATCGAAGGTATTTAGTTCCTTGTTATGCCTCGATTTTATCTCGACTCCGCAGCCAAGCACCTTCAGCAAATCCACAATGATATCGCTTTTGAAGATACCGTCATATTCAGCCTTCAGACAGTTGAGGATCTTGCCTCTTACAGGCATGATCGCCTGGAAATCCGCATCGCGTCCCATTTTGCAGGAACCCAGCGCAGAATCGCCTTCCACGATGTAAAGCTCCCGTCTTTTTAAGTCCTTTGTCCTGCAGTCCACAAATTTCTTGACCCTGTTGGACATGTCAATTGTGCCGCCAAGCTTCTTTTTTATATTGATCCTGGTCTTCTCTGCGGTTTCACGGCTTCGCTTGTTCACAAGAATCTGATCTGTTATTCTGTCGCTTTCCAGCTTGTTTTCGATCAGATATATTTCAAGCTGCTGCTTCAGAAAGTCAGTCATAGCCTCCTGTATGAACTTGTTGGTAATGGATTTCTTGGTCTGGTTTTCATAGCTGGTCACCGTTGAAAAAGAACTCGTGACAAGCACCAGGCTGTCCTGTACGTCTGCGAAGGTGATCTTCGTTTCATCCTTGTTATATTTGCCTTTACTTTTTATGGATTTGTCGAGTTCATAGACCAATGCCGCTTTTACGGCCTTGTCGGGTGAGCCGCCATGCTCAAGAAAGCTGGAATTGTGGTAATACTCCAGCAGGTTTACTTCATTATTAAAGCAGAAGGCAACCTGCATTTTGACCCTGTATTCAGGCTTGTCCTCCCGGTCGCGTCCTTTTGCAGCGGTCTCATAATACTGTATCGTTGTAAAGCCCTTATCTCCGCTGATTTCGGAAATATAGTCCACGATGCCGTTCTCATAGCAGTACTCGAAATTCTCTCCTGACGCTTCATCGGTCAATATAAATCTCAAGCCGGCATTCACCACGGCCTGTTTTTTTAGTGTCGTCATAAAATATTCAAGTGGGATATCTGTCTCGGTAAAGACTTCCAGATCGGGCTTCCATGTCTGTATCGACCCTGTACTTTGATACTTGCACTTTTCCTTTATCAGGCCGCCAATATTTTCACCTTTTTCAAAACGCAGGTCAAATTTGAAGCCATCCCTGTATATGGTCACATCCATGAATTCAGAACTGTATTGCGTAGCACAGCTGCCCAGACCATTGAGTCCCAGACTGAATTCGTAGTTATCTCCCGTATTGTTTTTATATTTGCCGCCGGCATAGAGTTCACAGAAAACCAATTCCCAATTGTAGCGGTCTTCCTTGGTATTGAAATCAACAGGAATTCCTCTGCCATAATCCCTCACGGTTATGGAACCGTCACCGTGACGCGTAATTTCGATTTTATCTCCGTAACCTTCACGGGCTTCATCAATGGAATTCGAAAGGATTTCAAAAAAGGAATGCTGGCAGCCTTCGATGCCGTCAGAGCCGAATATGACTCCCGGACGGAGTCTGACCCTGTCAGCCCCCTTGAGTGATGATATGCTTTCATTTCCATAAACCTCTGGCTTATTTCCCTTTGTCATATGTATCTTCCCCCAACCTGTATTTCAATTAAAAAAGTAATCGTATGAGGACATTCCTTGCACTGGATTCGGGGACATTCCTTGCACTGGTATCTGAAGGTGTGTCCCCTTTCATTTGTGTGTCCCCTTTCATTACTTGTGTGTCCCCTTTCATTACCTGTATGTCCCTTTACTTATTATTCCTTAAAAATTTTTCAAAGTCAAGCTGGAACACTGTCAACTCTGGACTTTGTAATATCGTATTTAACAACTATGAATTAACAAGTGTGAATTATATTGCCAGCATGATTCTGTGTAAATTTTCAAAACATATCTCAGAGGTGATTATATGAAGAAAAGAACATTTTCAATATTAGTTTTTGTAATGCTGCTCTTGTTTACCGCACAGGCATTTGCACAATCCACCTATACCGTGAAGTCCGGCGATACGATGTGGAAAATAGCCAACAAGAATCAGGTGGGAATCAGTGAGATAATCTCAGCCAACCCTCAGGTAAAGAACCCTGCATTGATTTATCCCGGTCAAAAGCTGACGATACCTACTGTTACAACAACGGCTCAGGAAAACGAAGTCATCAGGCTTGTAAATGTACAAAGGTCGAAGGCCGGACTGCAATTACTGACAACGAACTGGCAGTTGTGCCGCGTAGCAAGGTACAAGTCTGCGGATATGGCCAACAAGGGTTACTTCTCCCATACATCTCCCACTTACGGTTCGCCATTCCAGATGATGGAATCCTTCGGCCTGAAATTCTCCGCTGCAGGTGAAAATATCGCCTACGGACAGCAAACTCCTGCAGCAGTTATGAATGCATGGATGAATTCGGCAGGACACAAAAGCAATATACTGAGTAAAACTTATACCCAGATAGGCGTCGGGCTTGCAAAGAACAGCAGTGGTGTCTGCTACTGGACGCAGCAGTTTATAAAGCCGATGTAGTGACCTTGAATAAAAAGCGGACTGTGTCAAAAAACTATTTTTGATACAGTCCGTTTTTATTGAGTTTCGGTTTTGTAAGGATTCTGAATGCTGCCGTTACAAGCAGTATCCCAAATGCTATGGATCCGGCCCCTGCAAGAGTTTCCACAAGCTTGCCGCCGGCATTGAGCATATCGTTGGCCGCCATGAACTGGATCGTTTCATATGCTGCAATTCCAGGTACAATCGGAAATATTCCAGGTATGGAGAATATTGTAGAAGGCGACTTAAGCAATCTTGCAGCACTCTCGCTATATATTCCCACCGCAATGGAACCTGCGAAAATTGACAGGATGGAATGTCCCGTAAAATGGAGCAGACCAATGTATACCATCCATCCCGCCACACCGGAAAGCCCGGTATAAATCAGCTTGTAGCCTCTTACATTAAATACCAGTCCAGCACAAAAACTTCCCAGAAAAGCCAGTGCAAACTCCTGCATCCCATCACCCCCAATTCAATGAAATTGACAGAGAAATAGCGACTCCGGCCGCCACCGCGGCAGCAACGAGAAAAGCCTCCCCCATCCTCGTAAAGCTCGCGACCAGATCACCGTAAAAGGCATCCTTGATGCTGTTTGTCATCGCCATACCCGGGAGGTACAGCATCATTGATCCTATTATGATCTTATACTCATTCAGACCAGGGAAAAGCCGGACTGCTGCAATGCTTAAAAAGCCTGCAACCAATCCGGCCGAGAATAATTCAAAAAATTGAAAAAAGCCCTTTTTGCCCAGAAATTCCTTCAGCATATATACAAGCGATCCAACTACCGCAGCTGCCATACTATCAAACATGCTGCCCTGAAATAGCATTGTAAATACAAAGGAAGCGACTACTGCTGCCGCAAGTCTTACAGGAAGGTTGTGCTGCCTGCCGGCTTCTATTGTCAAAAGTTGTTCTGCCGCCTCGGCATAACTCAAACGCGACTCCTTCAGACCTCTGGAAAAAGTGTTGATCCTGTCTATCCTGTTCAGATCCACAGTACGCTGACGGATACGTTTGAAGGCCGTCTGCATGCTGCCATCCTCATCCCTGATAGTTATGAAAATTCCGGTAGGCAGCACGAAGCTCTCGCATTTTGTACCATAACTGCTGCAAATCCTTATGATCGTCTCTTCCACCCTGTATATTTCCGCACCGCTGGTAAGTATGATCTCACCGGCTTTCAGCGCGATTTCCATCATTTCAGCCGTCTGCATGGCACTACCCCATCATCATGACATGAATACACAGTTATTATATGCATTATTATATGCGTCATTGTATATAACAGCAGCATCATTTCATGTCAATTGTAACATTTCCCGCTGCAGCTGTCACGTTGACTTCAGTACCGCCCGATTATTTCTGCCTGATTATGCCGCTTCCTTTTTTATTTAAAATCATTCATATTTTATTTAAAATCACTCATATACGATTTGATCCTGTCCAGGTCAATCGGTCTGTCAATTAATGGAGCGCCGGTTCTCAGAAAATCCAGCTTGTCATGGAAACTCGGCTTATCCTGACGGTATAGTATTCCTGTCGGGATACGATCACTCCATTCCATTGCTTTTTCCATAGCCGCCAGTTTGTCGGAAGCATTGTAGTCATCCGCCAGCTTGTAGACACGCTTGTTGTACCATTGGAAGGTGTTTATCTTGTTGAATGTGACACACGGCTGCAAAATATCAACAAGAGCGTAACCCTTGTAATTGATAGCTTCCTTCATAATGGTAATCAGCTGTTCCCTGTCTCCGCTGAAGGCTCTGGCCACAAAGCCCGCTCCAAGTGATACCGCCAGTAAAACGGGGTTGAGCGGTTCATGCATCGACCCTTCAGGCTGTACTTCAGTCACCATTTTCTGATCTGTGGTTGGAGAGGCCTGCCCTTTTGTAAGAGCATAAATCTGATTGTTGTGTACAAAATGGGTGATATCGACATTCCTTCGTATATTGTGAAGGAAATGATTACCCCCTTCTCCATACGAATCCCCATCACCTGTATCTACAATGACTGTAAGCGCTTTGTTCACGATCTTTGCTGCCGCTGCGGGCGGAAGCGATCTTCCATGGAGACCGCAAAAGCCATTGGCATTCAGGTACTGCGGCGTCTTGGCTGCCTGGCCTATACCGGCTGCCAGCAAAACTTCATGAGGCTTCCTGCCAAGCTGTTCAAGTGCCGACTGAAGCGCCGCAATGATTTCAAAATTTCCGCATCCCGGGCACCATGCCGTTTCTGAGATTGAATACTTATATTCACACATTGGCTTGTTCACTCTCCTTTGCCCTGGAATAGATATAGTCTGCATTCATTGCACGTCCGTCATACTTTAATATACTGGCATTGCAGAAAATCCCGGTGGCTTCGGAAACAAGTGAAGCCAGCTGTCCTGTAGCATTCTGTTCGACATTTATCAGGTATTTGGCGTTCTCTGCCTTCTGCTTAAGCTGCTTAACCGGAAGCGGCCAGATATCGCCGAAAACAAGCGCGCCGTATTTTTTCCCGCCATCACGGTTCAGAAGCTCAATCGCAGCCTTTACCGGCCCCCAGGTTGAACCCCATGCCAGCAGCAGCACCTCGCAATTCTCTTCTCCCATAAAGTCAGGCTCCTGAATCTCCTTCTTCATAAGCTCAAGCTTGTGCATCCGCTTATCCATCTGCCGTATCCGCACCTCTGCCGACTCCGTGATGTGCCCGTATTCGTCATGTTCATCGCTGTCAGCCATAACTGTCACGCCTTCCTGCCTCCCCGGAATCACACGCGGAGATATACCTGAACCGTTTAATTCTATTTTGCTGAAATCAAACGGCGCCGTTGTAACAGTGGTGTCTGCCAGGAATTGATCGCTTAGCAGAATAACCGGTATCTGGTATTTCTCTGCCAGCTCAAACGCCCGTATTGTCTGCCTGAAGGCGTCTTCAGGGTTTTTAAGTGCAATAACCATCCGTGGGAATTCACCGTGAGAGGCAGAGATAACGAATTTCAAATCGCTCTGCTCCGTTCTTGTCGGCAATCCGGTCACAGGGCCCGGTCTTTGAACATCAGCGATCACAAGTGGGACTTCCATCATGCCTGCCAGACCAAGGGCCTCCACCATCAGCGAGAAGCCTCCTCCCGAGGTTCCCGTCATAGCCCTGGCTCCCGCATAAGATGCGCCTATCGCCATATTGACCGCGGCGATCTCATCCTCTGCCTGTTCGACAACGATTTCAGCATCGGTCATTTTACCGGCAAGGTAGTTCATGATACTGGTAGATGGCGTCATCGGGTAAGCAGAGTAGAATTTGCATCCGGCAGCCAGCACCCCGAGTGCGGTCGCTTCATTGCCATTGATTAAAATGCTTGTGTCCTTATCCTTTGGAACAGCGGCAAATTTACCGGCTGTCAGTGTGAACCCCTTTTTTACTGCAGAAATATTGAGTTCTGCAGCATCTCCATGGAAGATTTCCTTAAAAACATTTTCAACACCTTCAGGTTCGATGCCAAATATTCTTAATACTGCCCCAATCGCCACACTGCCGGATACTCTTGCATTTCCAAGGTCCTTTGCCGCTTTTTTCAAAGGCAGCTTAAGCAGCCTTTTATCCTCATAAATGACATCTTCATCCGCAATTGCAAAGCCTTCAGATTTTAACCTCCCGATATGAAGCTCAATTGTCTCGGCATTGAGTGCGATGATCCCGTCCAATTCGTCACAATGGGAGTACAGTCTTTCCGTACCAAACCTGACTTGTATAAAATTATGACCTCCGCGAATCCTTGACATGTAATCCCTAACTGTAAAGATTTGAAATCCTTTCCTTTTTAAAAGCTTTTCAAATACTGCGGCAAGCGTATCCATTCCCTGCCCGGCCGCACCGCCAATCAGAATATTATAGTTCACTGCTCCACCTCGCAAACTGTTTTATTTGAGCCATTTAGGCGAATTCGCAAGCGAATTGCGCCACATGTGAAACAAATCCTGTCAAATAGACGAATTCGTATGAATTGCGCTATGAGAGACCTGATGCTCCAAAATTTCAACAGCGATTTTAATTCGTCTTCATGCAAAACTCGTATAGTTTTTACCCTCATCAATCCTCTTAAAACATTGCTTTCTTGACATTTTTACAGCAATATAGTAACGTCATTAAATAGAACATCCCCGACAACAATACATTCAGGTGTCCGGTATATACCTGCAGCACCTTACGGATAATAAGGCTGCGTTGCAGTATTCATGGAGGGTGAGACCTTTGTTTGCAGAAATTTTTATATTATTAATACTTATCGCATTGAATGCTTTTTTTGCCGCATCTGAAATTGCACTCATTTCGTTAAATGACAACAAAATCCGCATTATGGCGGAAGAAGGCAATAAAAAAGCCAAAATACTTTCAACGCTTTTGGGGGAGCCCAGCAAATTCCTTGCTACCATACAAATCGGCATCACACTTGCAGGTTTCATGGCAAGCGCATTCGCGTCCGAAAGTTTTTCAGAGCCACTGGCCCGCTTTGTGATGTCCTTGGGAGTGACACTCCCGGAATCAGCGCTCAAAACAATTTCGCTGATCCTTGTAACCGTTATTCTTTCGTATTTCACACTTGTATTCGGTGAGCTTGTCCCCAAAAGACTCGCGATGAAAAAAGCGGAAGCAATATCCATACGCGTTGCCTCACCGCTCCATATCCTGTCTGTTGCCGCAGCACCGTTCGTCAGGTTCCTTACCGCTTCCACCAACTTTTTTGTACGCCTCTTCGGCGTTGATCCAAATGCACAGGATGAAGAAGTGACAGAAGAGGAAATCCGAATGATGGTTGATGTCGGGGAAGAAAAAGGTGCCATTCACGAAACTGAAAAAGAAATGATTAATAACATCTTTGAATTCAACAACACGAACGTTACGGATATCATGACCCACAGGACGGATATCGCAGGTATTCCGCTGGATTGCAGCCTTGAGGCGGTAATGTCCGTGATACGCGAGGAGAAATACACCAGACTGCCGGTTTATGAAGATAATATCGATAACATCGTCGGTATACTCCATGTCAAGGATCTCATCAATTTTCTGGGGTGTACTGAAAAAGAGGAGTTCTCCATCGGGAGCATTATGAGAAAGCCCCATTTTGTGCCTTCCTCCCGAAAAACCGATATGCTGTTCAAGGACCTGAAAGACTCGAAAACCCATATGGCAGTGGTTATCGACGAATATGGAGGGACGGCTGGAATTGTCACTATGGAGGATCTTGTCGAGGAAATAGTCGGAAATATATTTGATGAATATGATGAGGAAGATGAAAAAGATAAAGAAGTGGATAAAATTGATGATAACACTTTTATTATGAAAGGCGCTGTAAGTCTTGACACCGTGGGAGAAATACTTGGATCCGTTCTGCCGGTTGATGAGTATGAAACTCTGAGCGGTTTCATAATAGGACAGTTGGGCAGGATTCCACGGATGGATGAGAAGCCTGAGATAGAATTTAACGGTCTTGTTTTCAAAGTAAAGGAAATGGAAGATAAAAAGATTTCCAGGGTCAAAGTATGCAGAGCATCCTGATCCAGCCAACGAGACTATATTAGAAGAGGTGAATTATGTTTAATGCTGACTTTATCAGGAATCTCAAAAATTTTGGGATATTTCTCCTTATCTATACGGCTTTGTTCGTACTTCTTTACAGCACAAGTTCGTTTACATTTCCGTTTATCCTGGCGTTTGCGATCGCATTCCTCATACAGCCTGTCACAAAATTCTTCCGCAATCGTTTGAGATTTAAAAACAATACCCCGGCGCTTTTGGCTTCCTTATTAGTCTACGTAGTCATTTCCGCACTTCTGGCACTGCTGTTTTACAGCATTATTTCAGAGGCAAAGCAGCTTTTGGTCAGTCTTTCCAGTGCTAACCTTGATATCGTAACAACTCCGGTAAAAAATCTCCTCAATGAAATCGGAAATTATTTTCAAAAAATCGACCCCACGTTTATAGAAAAAAACAGCAGCCAGTTCACCGACCTTTTAAAGAACGGTCTGAACATCGTTGGAACAAGCTTGAGCACCTTTCTTTCAATAGCTCTATCCATCCCAATATGGATAACCGTTATAATTATAGTAATCCTCTCAACTTACTTTTTCTCAAGAGATATGTCAAGTATAAAAAGAAAATTTATCTCAGTATTTTCTGAAAGCGGAAGAGAGAAATTCGAAAACGTATGGTTTCATGGCATCAAAATGCTTTCCCAATACGCAAAAGCCTATTTCTTCATCTATTTTCTGACCTTTCTCCAGACACTGATCGGTTTTATAATATTAGGCGTAAAATACTCCGTTATACTCAGTATTATTTGTGCTTTCGCCGATATTCTGCCTGTTCTCGGTATCGCGATTATCTACCTTCCTCTGGCGCTGATATATCTTCTTTCGGGAAATTATTTCACCGGAGTCGGAATTCTGATCTTATTTGTTCTGATTTCCATAGTAAGGCAGATCGTAGAGCCAAAAATCGTATCGACCTCGCTCGGTATCCATCCGGTCATAACGCTTCTTGCGATATTTATCGGATTGAAGGCCTACGGATTTGTCGGAATGATTTTTCTGACCTTCCTTGTGGTATTTTACAAGGTGTTGAAAAACTCTGAAATAATTTAGCAAGGCAAAAGATGTCCCCCGCTCTGGATGCATAGGCGGGCAGCAAGCTCTCTTTCGCCCAGCCTCGTTGAAACGCAGCCGGATACAAAATTTCCCGGGAGAAATTTTGTACCCCGGGTAAGAGAATATTTCTGCAACCGAAACATTTTCTTTGAACCGATGCGTTATAAAGCAACCTCTCTGGATATGATAAATAAGCCTGGATACACTCTATCAGGTTAAAGGAGATGTTTGACATCAGCAACAGATTTCAAGGCTTTCAGGAAAAGCGTATGATCATATTCGGTGAACTTGTAAAAGAGTATTGGAAAGGGCATTTGAATGAAGCAGGCGACTTAAATGCTCTGGCTCTGAGGCTAAAGGAAAAGCTTGATCTCAAAGATGAGGATATTCCTTTCATAAAAGATCACATCCGGCTTGCTATGGGTCTGGATCCCAGAGGAAATGAGAATTTTGACAATGAACTTGATCTTGTCAAAAAATCAGAGGCAGTCAGTGAGCCGGTGATCTCCAAAATACAAGGTGCATGTGAGTTTTGTGAAAATGAGGATTGCAGTAAGGTATGCAAACATGAAGCGCAGATTTATAAAAGAAGCGAAGGTCCTGTCATTGTAAACAACAAATGCATGAGCTGCGGAAACTGTGTTGTGAGCTGCGACTTTGGGGCTATTGCTGACAAAATTGAATTTTTACCTGTAATAAACCTGCTGAAGGATAAGTCTGCAACGGTATATGCCGCAGTCGCTCCTGCCATTTCAGGACAATTCGGTGACAAGGTCACGATGGGTAAGCTGAGAACAGCGTTGAGGCTAATGGGCTTCGCAGATATGATCGAGGTGGCGATGTTCGCCGACATTCTGACAATCAGGGAGGCTTTTGAATTCAGCCGTCTGGTAAAAAAAGAAAGGGATTTTTTCCTTACAAGCTGCTGCTGCCCTATATGGTTCAACATGACGAAAAGAGGCTATCCTGCCCTATACGAGCACATGTCGCCTACTGTATCCCCCATGATCGCAACCGGACGTTTCCTGAAGAGCATGTATCAAAATACCAGGGTAGTGTTCATCGCACCCTGTATTGCAAAAAAGGCCGAAATCAATGAACCGGGGTTAAGGGGCGCTATAGACTATGTCATTAATTTCAGAGAGTTGAAGGAAATCTTTACAGCACTTGATATCAACCCTGCCGACCTGCCCGGCGACGAAAAGGATCAGGCTTCCCTTGGAGGCCGCCTTTATGCCAGAACCGGCGGCGTCAGCTTTTCAGTAAAAACGGTAGTAAACAGGCTGGAACCGCAGAGAGTGATCAAGCTCAAGTCCAGGAAAGTTGACGGTGTAAAAAACTGCAAAGCAATTCTGGACGATTTATCAAATGGTAACGATATCAATGCCAATTTCATAGAAGGAATGGGCTGTATCGGCGGCTGTGTGGGCGGTCCCAGGACAAACATCGATGTGGACAAGGCAACAAGGGCTGTTAATGAATTCGCAGAGGATTCCCTCATCATGACCCCGTTTGACAATCTGAACGTCATGAAAATATTGAAGCAGTCCGGCATCAATTCCATAGAGGAAATCACAAAAAGCGAGATCGTTTCCAAGCTCTTGTCCAGAGAATAGCTACCCCGAGATTAGTCTGCCGTATTCAAGAGCTTCAGCCGGTATTTCAATTACCGTATACCTCTCACCCGCCATTCTTCAGCTGCTTCCGAGCAGCTGCTTCCGAACAGCTGTATCCGCTCAAATCGGCTTTCACATTGCTTATAGGAATACAATATATTAATTAATTCAATACTCTCCTGGCCGTCATATAGGTATTTGCATAAAATCCCTCTGTTATGTCCGAAATCACAACATTCGAATATTCTGACGAAGCCTGAATGAATTTGCCGCCTCCGATATACATACCAACATGGTTAATCCTGTTGTGTCCGCCATTTGTGTCAAAAAAGACAATATCCCCCGGTATAAGGTCACCCTTTTTTACTTTGCTTCCCTGTTTCGCCTGCGCTGCCGAGGCACGGTTCAGCGTCACTCCGAAATTCCCGAACACATACTTGACAAATCCTGAACAGTCAAATCCCTTTGGTGAAGTTCCGCCCCAGACATAATTCACACCAACCAGCCGTTTTGCAAAGTCCACGATTGATATGCTGACAGATTTTCCTCTCGAAGCCGGGATCTTCCTGTTTGTCAATGCTTCAATCTTGCCAATGGTTTCACTGCCTGCAATACCATCCGGTTCCAGACCGTACTTTTTTTGAAACTTTATTACGGCGGAGTTTGTAACATCACCAAAATATCCTGTTGGATCCGCGTTAAAAAAGCCCAATGATTTTAGTTCCTTTTGAAGGTTTAAAACAGAATCATCTTTCATTCCGCTCTTTAGCGCCGCACCGGAATAAGCAAATGCTGTCTGGAATGAAATGAAGGAAAATAATAGAACTGTGAGGAACGATACAATAATTTTCTTTTTTTGCAGCATGATAAACACCTTCTCTTTTTAGTAGCCGGCGAGGTTAGTTGTCGGGTTAGGTAAAAGAGTATACCCTGCCATTTTCACGGCTTCACCCCATGGTAATTCGTCCCCCGCTTTTCCAAGTGGAAAATTAAGCTCTTTGGGTAGTTTACCATAATGCTGGTAATATGGAAACCTGAAAAATGTTACAAATCCCAGGCAGTTTTGTTTTGATTGTGGAATAGTCCCTCCGGTTTATGAACTAACTTTGCTGTCTCCTGCTTGTCCTTTGTGGAATAGGGCAACAACATGTTCATTCTGCACTGCAGTTCCCAGGAGAATGATCATTAGCCCGAGGAGCTGGGAGAGCAGGATCTTTTCGCCTGTCAGCACAACAATAAACACCAGCGTCGCAAAAGGGGACAGAAACGACAGATTTGCAGCCAGAGCCGCGGGAGCTATTTTCAATATCCGGAACCAGATATAATAGGTCAGAATGATGTTGCTGATACAAAGCCAGACAATGCCCGCAATCCCTGCCGCATCCGGCAGGACCGGACCGGAAAGGAACAGAAGCCCGGCGGTTGAAAGAACAAAAGCAGTAATGGTATACACATAGTTACTGAGAAAAGCATCCAGCTTGTTTTTCTTTCCAAGGTTCGAAAACAACCCCCAGGACAGTGCGCCTCCCAGGGCTGCAATATCGCCGGACAGGTTGGTCAGTTTAAAGCTTCCGATATTCCCTGCAGTTATGATGACAAGTACACCGGCAAATCCGATGAGTAGAGATACCACCTTGAATACAGTCAGCTTTTCTCCATGAATAGGCACTGCAAGCAGTACGATAAAAACCGGGAAAAGATAATTGATAGCCGAAGCCTCTATGGTAGGAAGCTTCATGATTGCAAGTATATATAGAAAGTAATAAAAAAACTGGGGCAGACCATATACGGCAAGCCTTGTATAGTCCCGGAGAGAGATGCTTTTCATTTCCTTGTGCTTTCCTGTGGCAAACAGGAGGACTGTCATGATCAATACCGCACAGCCGAACATATAGAACAGGATCTGCATGCTGTCCAGTTTTCCCAAAGTCACCTTGCTGACAGCTGCGAAAGAACCCCAGAAAAATAAAAGTATCCCCATTAAAAAATAGGGATTGTCCAAATTGGACGTATTCTTCATAAACCTGTACATTTTTATTTTTTCCAATCCAATGTTGATTCGTATAGTGCCGGTAAAGTCATTTTCATTTATATTAAGTCTACTGTTTTCCCAGGTTGCTGTCAATGCATTATAAGCAGTGGAGCAGCATATTACAACTTCAAAATTCCACTTTCGCGTACCGCTTGAATCGCTTTTATGAGTACTTCTTCTTCCTGAACCAATGCCAATCGTACATGTCTCTCACCGGACGGGCCAAAGGCACTTCCGGGCGTTACCATAACGCCTGCTTTTTCAATCAGATCCATGGCAAACTTTTCCGAGTTCTCATAATGAGATGGAATCGTTGTCCAAATAAACATGGTAGCTTCCGGCTTTTCCATATTCCATCCGATTGCTTTAAAGCCCTCACATAGAATATCTCTCCGTTTTTCATAAGCCTTTCTCGTTTTTTCCACACAGGTCTGATCCCCGGTGATAGCCGCAATGGCAGCCCTTTGGACCGGTAAAAACATTCCATAGTCCATGTTGGATTTCAGCTTCTTCAGCATGGAAACAACCTCTGGATTTCCTACGCAAAACCCAATTCTGGCACCTGCCAGCCCATAAGTCTTGGACAGTGAATTGAATTCAACGCCTACCTCTATTGCACCAGGAAAGGAAAGAAAACTACCGCACCTTTTCCCATCATACACCAACTCGCTATAAGCATTGTCGTGAAGAACCATAATGTCATATTTTTTTGCGAAAGCGATCAAATCAGAATAAAAGCTATTCGGAGCCATTACCGCAGTAGGATTATTGGGGTAGGACACCAGCATAAGTTTTGCTTTTCGTGCTACATCCTCTGGGATATCCTGCAAGCGTATCACATATTTATTTTCTTTTTTCTGGGGCATGTAATGAAGCCGGGCGCCTGCCAGCAATGGCCCGTCTGCAAACACAGGATAGCAGGGATCCGGTACAAGCACAGTATCACCTTCATCTGCAATGGATAGTGCAATATGCGCAAGTCCTTCCTGCGAACCTAATAAAGAACAGATTTGAGTTTCAGGATTCAACTCTACTCCATATCTATTTTTATACCAAAAGCTTACAGCCTCCAATAAAGCTTTTTGGTCATTAATTGCATAAACATAGTTCCTTTCATCGGCGGCAGCAATACACAAAGCTTCTACGATATGTTTCGCAGGAGGAATGTTGGGAGTACCCACACTTAAGTCAATAACCTGTTCCCCGTTTTCCAATTTTCTTCTCTTTATCTCCAGCAATTTTGAAAAAATGCCTTCTCCAAAACAGCCCATCCTTTTTGCAAACTGCATGATCGTCTATCCCCTTGTTCATGAAAGTATTCAGTCATTTACCTGCTAAAATGATTATACCTTTGAAATCGTACTACATCAATGCAGGCTTTATTTTATTTTGCTACTAAATAAAGAGAAAATATTGGCATCATTGATTTTATTTGCATAATCCGGTATACGCATTTATTGATTGGTACATGAGAAGTGAATTTACAAAAATAAATAAGAAGAATTTATTTGTGCTTGGTGTATATAATTTGGGTTTGGTTGTATATTTTTTAAGCTCACTGAACATAATCGCATCTCCTCATAAAAGTCCACATACTTAACATAGTATGGAATGGGATAATTTTTAGCAAGATAAAAAATGGTTATAGTCATAGTATACTTTCGGAATTTTAATTAGAGAATTTCTTATATAAAGCAGTGAAAAAATACTACAGCTGAATTTATGCTTTTGAGAAAATTTGTGGTACACTATCAATATGATGTGAAAGGCGGGTGCTGACAAATGGAAAGCAATGTTCAGAAGGTTATAGAGCTAATTGACACTCTGACCCCAGACGAGAAAAAGATAATATATAAGAAAATGAATGATGAAATCAACGGCAAGCTGCTTGACTTCCTTGATACCGTAAATGAAAGGGCTGAGAAGTACCCCATTTCACTGGATGAAATCACAAGAGAGGTTGATGAAGTCAGGAGCAACAACCATGGAAAAGTATAAGGTCGTAGTTGATACAAATATATTTGTAAGTGCTTTCCTCGGAAGTAAGAATGCCAAGCTGATTGTAAGGGATATATTTACGGGTCAATATTCACTTATCATGTCCCATGAGCAGTTGCAGGAAGTAAAGACAGTTTTGCAGCGACCTAAGTTCAGTAATTATATCCACCCTCATGAGCTCGACGAATTTATCAGCCTGTTAAGCTTAAAAACCATCGCACCTTCAAACTACGGAAGGATAAATGACTGTCGGGATGAAAAGGACAATATAATACTGGAAGCAGCGGTTTATGGAAACGCCGATTTTATTATAACGGGTGATGATGACTTATTAATTTTGAACCCATATCGTTGGATAAAAGTGTTAAGTCCTGTTGCTTTTATTAAGCAGTTCTATGGAATTGAATAGACAAACACAAATATAACGTCAGCCTGTAAGCTGGCGTTTTTTTATTGCTGAATACTCGTATTAGAACGTTGGTATACTAAAATCAAATATAAAAATTGGAGGATTAACAATGACATTACCTGAAAAAAACAATCAAAGGCAAGAAAATCAAATAGATTGATAAATGAGAAGTCACCATACTTACTTCAAAATGCACGTAACCCTGTAGACTGGTTTCCTTGGAGGAAGAAGCTTTTCAAAAGGCTCAAAAAGAGAGTAGACCAGTATTCTTATCCATAGGCTATTCCACCTGCCATTGGTGTGATGTGACCTAAACACTCCAAATGTGTTAAATGATAAACTCACTGCAAACGCTTGATATAGCTTGATTATAGTAATTGTTCGATTGTATGATTAACGTTCTTTGTGAATACTTTAAATCAGTAACAAGATAGAAGGCTGTTTTCTAATGTGTATCCCTAAAATGGACAGTTGAAAATTTGAATCGCTAAAAATGTTCATTTTTTCAAGTAAGGGCCGCAAATAGTCAATAAGACCTCTTGATTAGTACCTTTTTATGGACTTCTTACCGTATAATATGCAATAACTTACTATTTCATTAGTAAATTTGTCCCCTACTTAAAATTTTGAACAGAATTATATGAAGAGACTTATTCGGCGATACTTCAGCCGCGATGACTCTCGACTGCAGGTATTACATATGGGCATATCTCCTGATTTTGGTTTCAGGGATAAAAGCTGCAGCTATACCTACAATACCTGCAGTTATTCTAAAAACAACCTGATAGGTATTTGGGCATTGGTCAAATCTCATTACTTGTATTAGTGCTTATTTTGTTCACATACTGGGAAATATAAGACTACAAATAAATCGCAAGGAGTTAACTCATGTCAGAACATAAATATACAAACAAACTAATACAGGAGAAATCCCCTTATTTGCTCCAACATGCCCATAATCCCGTAGATTGGTACCCATGGGAACCAGAAGCATTTGCAAGAGCTACTGCAGAAGATAAACCAATATTCCTCAGCATCGGTTATTCCACCTGTCACTGGTGTCACGTCATGGAGCGTGAAAGTTTCGAAGATGAAGAAGTTGCACAGCTTTTAAATGCAAAATTCATTGCCATCAAGGTAGACCGCGAGGAACGTCCGGACATCGATAGCATCTACATGTCTGTTTGCCAGGCACTCACAGGGCACGGGGGATGGCCGATGACCATCGTGATGACGCCGGACAGGAAGCCCTTTTTTGCCGGCACCTACTTTCCAAAGCGGGGACATGCGGGGTTGCCTGGTTTGATGACCGTACTGGAAAAGACTTCAGAAGCCTGGAAAACGAACCGTTCTGATGTAATGGATACGGTCGGCAGTATCCTTGAAGCAGTTTCAATACCGCCAGAATCGATTGGTGCGGCTGGTGCGATTGATGCGGTTGATTACAAGAAAATCATCCATGCCGCTTACGAACAATACAAAGGGTCCTTTGACAGTATATATGGCGGGTTCGGAACCGCCCCGAAATTTCCATCCCCTCACATCTTCTTCTTTCTGCTTCGTTACTGGAAGCTGACAGGAGAGGACGCCGCCCTGAAGATGACGGAAAAAACGCTGCTTTCCATGAGGAGAGGCGGTATTTTCGATCAAATCGGCTATGGGTTTTCCAGGTATTCCACGGACTACAGATGGCTCGTACCCCATTTCGAAAAAATGCTTTATGACAATGCCCTGCTGGCAATGGCAAATCTGGAAACCTATCAGGCTACGGCCAATGGAAGCTTTGCAAAGATAGCGGAAGAAATATTCACCTATGTCCTGAGAGATATGACTTCACCCGAAGGTGGTTTTTATTCAGCCGAGGATGCAGATTCAGAGGATGATAAAGGAGAAAAGGAGGAAGGACAATTCTACACCTGGACTCCGGATGAAATAAAGCAGGTTCTGAGCGGAACGGATGCGGGGCTGGTCGCTGACGGGGTCAACTGCTCTCCCATGCATCCGGGGCTGGTCGCTGACTGTGTCAACTGCTCGCCCATGCATCCTGAACGATTCATGGTACTGTTTGATATCACCTCGAAGGGAAATTTTGAAGGCAGAAATATTCCTAATACCATTCATGGCAGCATACCAGGGAACGATCTGGAATTTGTCGAGCACTGCCGGATCAAATTATTCGAAGCCCGTGAAAAAAGAATACACCCTTTCAAGGACGACAAGATATTGACTTCCTGGAACGGCCTTATGATAGCTGCACTGGCAATTGGCGGAAGAGTTCTTGGAAACAGCCTTTATACTTCTGCGGCTGAGAAAGCCGCTGATTTTGTTCTTGACAGGCTCGTGAATGAAAAAGGCCGTCTTCTTGCAGTATATCGCGATACCGCTTCACCGTTGAAGGCCTATGCCGACGACTATGCTTTCATGGTCTGGGGGCTGCTGGAGCTTTATGAGACAACCTACAAACCGGAATATCTGCAAAGCGCATTAAAGTTAAATGATGAGCTGCTTGAATTGTTCAGTGACGGGAAGGAAGGCGGCCTTTACCTTTACGGCAGCGACAGTGAGCAGCTTATCCTGAGACCCAGGGAAGCTTACGACGGCGCTACCCCCTCTGCGAATTCGACGACAGCGAACAATCTGGTCAGGCTTGCAAGACTGACAGGACGGCATGAGCTCGAAGACAAAGCACGTCAGATATTGCAGGCATTCTCCGGCAATATGAAGAATTATCCAGCCGGTCACTGCCATATGTTGAATGCTGCAATTCTCATAGAAACGGAAAGCAGTGAGGTTATTGTTGCAGGAGAGCTGGAAAGAGGCGCAGACAAGCTGCTGAAAGTAATCAGACAGGGGTTCAGACCGTTTACCGTATCCCTGCACTGCAATCAGGATAATGAGATTCTCAAAAGCATGATACCCTTTGTATCCAATTATTCAACAATAGAAGGTAATGCAGCCGCTTATGTATGCAAGAACTTCACATGCAGTTATCCTGTCAGTGATGCAGACAGTCTTCGAGAGATACTTCCGTGAAATCGCCCATAATTGTGGAAAATAATCCATTTTTCCTTCGTATTAGGCCGATATTAAAAAACCTTGTTTACATATACTGCGTTATCACAGTATAATATATGAATGCATAAATATTGGGTAAATAAATCAAATCAAAATGGCATTTAAAAAAGAGGTCATATAAAATGAAATTAAAGAGATATTTGATAGGCAAACCGCTTAAGAATGAACAACTCAGTGGTGAGAGATTTGGTGTTTTGTGGGGTCTTCCCATATTGTCAAGCGACGCTATTTCTTCCGTTGCATATGCCGGACAGGAAATACTGATCGTATTATTACCTGTTGTCGGCATGCTGGCCTTCAGGCAGCTCACGTTTATATCTGCGGCTATCATTGCTCTGCTTGCTATTTTGATGCTTTCATACAGACAGACAATCGATGCATATCCGAACGGAGGCGGCGCCTTTGTTGTCGCCAAGGAAAATATCGGTCTGATAGCCGGTGTTACCGCCGGCTCGGCGCTAAGCATCGGTTATGTAATGACTGTTGCCGTAAGTATCGCATCTGGCGTTGATCAGATCGTATCGGCTTTCGAACCGCTAAGACCATATAAGGTAGGATTGACTGTATTGGTAATTATTCTTATGACATTGGGGAATCTGCGCGGTCTGAAGGAATCCGCCAAAATTTTCAGTCTGCCGACTTACTTTTTTATTCTTTCCATATTAATTATGCTTGTGGCTGGTACAATTAAAATAATGAACGGATATAAACCGGAACCCATTCAGGTCACCGGTACATTACAGCATGCCTCCCTGTTCCTTATTCTGATGGCATTCACAAACGGCTGCTCGGCATTAACCGGTGTCGAAGCTGTCAGCAATTCAGTCCCAAGTTTTAAATCACCCTCGACTAAAAACGCCAAGGCTGTTCTTCTTATCCTTTCCATTCTGGTCCTGGTCGTATTTGGAGGAACATCGATCATTGCAAATTTCTACCCGACGGATCCAAAAAACGGAGCAATGCTGATACAAATTGCCGGAATGATTTTTGGACGTACGATCCCCTTCTATCTGATAACCGCTTTATCCTTTATCATACTGGTATTAGCCGCAAATACGGCTTACATCGGTTTCCCGAATCTGATATCGGTCATGGCCAAGGAAGGTTATGTACCAAGGCAGCTTAGCATGAGGGGCGACAGACTCAGTTATTCCAATGGAATTATTGTGCTTTCAGCAATAGCGATTATTCTGGTTGTCGTATTCAATGCGAATGTTACCTCCCTCATTGGACTATATGCGATCGGCGTTTTTATTTCCTTTACGTTGTCACAATCCGGCATGTTGGTTAAATGGTATAAATCCAGGAGTAATGGCTGGATCCCAAAGGCCTGTATAAATGGCTTTGGCGCATTGGTCACCTTTCTGATCGTAATAGTCATCGCAATTACCAAGTTCACTCAGGGCACATGGATCGTTGTTATTATCATCCCCTTCCTTATATACATGATGCTTCATGTAAAGAAGCATTATGTAGCCATCGGCAAGCAGTTGAAGCTTGCTCCCGAGGAGCTTGCAGCAATTGATATTACCCGTGACGTTTACAGAAACCGTGTCATAGTTCCGATAGAGAGTATAAACAGAGCCAGCATCAGGGCTTTGCGGTATGCAAGAACCATATCGGAAAATGTAGTTGCATTCAACGTATCCATCGATGAAGCACAGGGCAGAAAAGTACGCGAGAGATATGAAATGGTCAATTCCGACATCCCGCTGATCATTAAGTATTCTCCTTACAGGAAGGTTGTAGAGCCGCTCCTGAAGTACATCAGTTCTACTGAGTACGACTATCAGAAGGGCGATATGATTACGGTCATGCTTCCGCAGTTCATTGTAAAATCCTGGTGGAACAACATCCTGCACAACCGCACCAGAGTGGCAATAGAAAGGGAACTGCTGCAGCATCACAAGCATATCGTCGTGTCGATCATGCCCTTCCAGTTAAAGGATGATACTAAGGCGATGAAATCCAAGGGATTCAAGAATATCAACTAGAATCCACCTATCAATAAAAAGCAGTCTGCCGTATTTCAGTCAGACTGCTTTCCATTTATCGGCCACTGCTTCTGTAGTACTACAGGATATGTTTCTGAAGAATTACAGGATATGTTTCTGAA
>DBTX01000079.1:0-9106 GCA_002307275.1 Hungateiclostridiaceae bacterium UBA1305 | reverse complement strand
AGAATTACAGGATATGTTTCTGAAAACATTGGATATGCTGGATGATTGCTTCTTCCAGCTTACGGTTGTCCCTGCATTCGATCGCTTTGATAATGGCAAGGTGCTCTTTGTGAGAGGATTTCCTCATCTTGAGGTCATTGAGGATATTGCTTCTGTCTGTTACATTGTTCAGCGTTGATGTGATCAGCTTGAGCGCGTTGTTCTTGGTACAGCCGGCAAGCTGCAAATGAAACTCGGCATCCATCTGCGCATAGTATTCACTGTTGCCGAAATGCTTGTTCATTTCTTCATAGATCTTTTTTAATTTTACAATATCTTCCTCCACAACGCGACTGATCACTCTTTGTGAAATAGCGATTTCGATAATTTCCCTGGCTTCAATGATATCTTTCTGACTGATGCTGCTGTTGTCAATCGCTGTTTCGAACTTATCAATCAAATCCTTTTCCTGCGGGATGGTAATGAAATTACCACGACCGGTGATCATTTTCACAAGGCCCTTTTCCTGGAGGATCTTCAATGCCTCCCTCACAACGGTCCGACTAACGCCGTAGGTTTCTGCAAGAAGTCTTTCTGAAGGAAGCTTATCGTTTTCAACAAGAACCCCACCTTTGATCTTTGATTCGATTTCATTCAAAATGGAATTGTATAGCAAATTATTTGACATTCATCTTCTCCTTCATTCAGCATAGCCTAAAATATACAATATCTATTCCTTGTTTTTTTGTCAATGCAGTTCTCTTGACAAGTCAGTTACAACACCCAGTGAATCAGGAAAATAACAGCAGGCAGCGTTACAATCATAAACACCATGGTCTGGACTACGGTGCGTGTGGCATACTCCGGTTCACAGCCATACTGCCCGGCATAAATCGCATTCAGCGAACCCGACGGCAGCGCGGTCATTACAGTAGCAGCCGCTGTAATTTCCGCCGGCACCTTCAGCAGCTTCAGAAGGAACAGCAGGCCCAGGGGAAGCAGCAGCAGCCGCAGTGCGGATACAAGGTAGGAATACCCATCTTTCAGAATTTCAATCAGTTTTATATCTGCAAGACTGCAACCGATCAGGATCATGGAGACGGGAACTGTCATGGAGCCGACCGATGACAGGGCGGATACAACTGCAGAGGGAAACCGGAAGGGCGACAGAAAAATACTGATGGAAACCACCGAAGCAATGGTTACGATGTTGGTGTAAATTGATTTCCACTGAAACTCCTTGCTGCCGCTCAACAGATTTATCCCGTAAGTAAAGAAAAATGCCTGGTAAAAAAGATTGTAAATCACCGCATAAATCATACCCTCCTGACCGAAAAGCTCCATTGTAAGAGGGAATCCGACAAACGCGGTATTTGCGAATACCGTCATCGTAACAAAGATATGCTTTGCTCTCCCCTTCAACGGCAGCAGCCTGCTCAACACTGTCATCAGAATGAGTGAGCCTATATAGTACCCCGCTCCGATTGCAGTCATATACAGCATTTTTCCCGAAGCCCCTTTTGTAAATTCCGTATTTGCAGAGGCTAATATATTAATTGGTAGAATTGCTTTCAGCAAAAGGCTCGTAAAACCTTTCTGGAGCTCCGGAGTAATAACGCGCACTTTCTTCAGCAAATACCCCAGAGAAATCATCAGAAATATCTTGATAAATAAATTAAGTATGGTATCAACAGCCATATTTTAGCTCCTACTCTCAGATAAAACCCGAATATGGCTTCTGGCAAACAGCCATTTGCAGCCAGCGGATCAATGTTGTAAAATCAAATACCGGCAGCTGCACCGCCGCCTGGATCGCAGATGCATAAGGCGGCATGTCGCTGCATTCCAACAGGATCGCACCGGTATCGGGCTGCTCCCTGATAATGTCAAGAGCAGCATTGACAACCTCCTGCTCTACAGTGCCGTTGTCGAACTCGCCTCTTCCCTCAAGTATACAGGAGAACTCGGGTGCATTTCTCAAGTCCCTGATTGCAAGCTGTTTTTGAATTGCCTCCGTTATACCGCAGTTCCATAACAGCTTATCCGACAGGGAGGATTGGTCCGCTGTCAGAACGCCGATTCTACAACCGGGTTTCAATATGGAGGAAATCCACGGCAGCTGAACAAGGCTGGAGATCGCCACGGGAATATCCATGGCTTCCGAAACCTGCTTCTGATAATTGCCAAAAAATCCGCATGCCGAGCTGATCGCACGGACCCCTTCCTGCTTCAGTTCATTGCATGCCTTCAATATATAGGGAAGCACTTCGTCCCCGGCAGCAAAAAGATTCGGGATATCTAGTCCCTGCACAGCCTTCAGACGGACAGGGAAATCAAACGTATATCCGTTTACTATATTTCCGGGAATCAGGGGATACCACACTTCGTCAATGTAAATGACGCCAATGGGAAAACCGGAAATGTTCTGACCCTTCATCATTCGAATAGTCGTTTTACCATTCTGAGGAGCAATATATCCGAATTGCCTGTTTTCAAGCATTTTTATCAACCTCTCCGTTTATTTGACCGACCGGCCCTTCAGAATACATCTTTTCAGCTTGATGTATTCTTTCCGCCTTATTGGATGCAGTCCCTCAGCATCAACCTGCAAATCGGGCATAATCAAGCCTGCTGATATCAAAATCGGTCTCTTCTCCTGTAACGATCTGCGCCATGAGCTTCCCTGTAATCGGGGAGAAGCAGATCCCGTCGCCTTCATGCCCTGCCGCTATGTAGAAGCCCGGAACGGAATCCACATCCGATACGATTGGCAGGTGGTCTTTTACAAAAGGCCGGACCCCTGCATAGCTTCGGATGCATTTGATGTCCTTCAAGCAGGGGAAGAAGCGCAGAGCCCTTTCAGAAATCGCCTTCATCGCCTCGATTTCAGATCTGATGTCAAAGCCGCGGAATCCCCTGTATCCTCCGACCAGAAGATTATTGGCCTTTGTATATTCAATATTGAATGCTACATTATATTCTTCTACCAAAGGGCTGACATTTCTTTTAAAATTGATATTGTCAAATTTGGACATCATATATCCGAATTCCAGTATTTTGTGAAAACAAATCCGTTCGGTCTGTTCCGATACAAGATTCATACCCTTCCTCGGCTGGATCGGAATTTCCAGCCCTGCCATTTCCCCGACATCCGGCGCCCATGCGCCAGCACAGTTTATAACTTTGTTCGATCGGATGATTCCCTGGTCGGTTTCAATCCCCTCTACTGCATTTGTTTTCTCATTCAATAGGATCTTCCGGATCTTACAGTAGGTGTAGACTCTCAGATTCAGCTTCTTTGCCTCCTCCACAAAGGCATAGCATACCTTATAAGGGCTGACAGCAATAGCTCCTGTTCCCGGGGTATAAATACCGCCTTTCAGGTCCTTTGCAATATAAGGCTCCATTTCACAGAGCTCCTCATTCCCTGCCATGCGCATGTCACAGCCGTTAGCCACCTGTTCGGAGACATACTTTTCCGCCGCTTCATATTCTGCGTCCGTCTCGCACACATACAGACAACCCTTGGGATCGTATTCAAAGTCATATTCAAACCGTTTGGACAACTCTCCGTACAGGTCAATGCTTGCCTGCCCCATGACGGTATCGATCCCGGGCTGCTTGTCGCAGATCAATGCCACCGCGTCACAATGGCTGGAAGAACCGCAGGCGATATCGCCCCTGTCTATCAAAGCTACTGATAAGCCCTTCTCACAAAGATGATATGCAACACTTGTACCGATTGCACCTGCACCGATTACAGCTACATCAAATGCATCCATTATTCGACTACCCCCTCTGCCAGCTCTCCAAAAGTAAGAGGCCTTACCGGTGGTCTGGCTGAGGAATGCCCGACGGAATCCGGCGCAAGCCCAAGCTCTGCACATAAAATCTGTTGTACCAGCTTTTCACAGGTTCTTCCCTGGCACAAACCCATTCCCGCCCTGACTCTCCTCTTGACTCCCGTCACATCCCTCGCGCCTTCCGCGATTGCCCTTTTGATTTCACCGGCGGTTATTTCTTCGCATCTGCACACAAGCATATCATCGGAAAAATATTCACTCATCCCTTTTGCCCCCTTTGTATGCCCCTGACTTCATCCGCCAATTCCTTCGGTATTTCAACGGTTACGACAGGCGTATGGTCAAAGCCTTTCGGATTCATCACTCTCCGGACAACCGCATCGCATACTACATTGCCTTTGCGGTTGACGGCCTTCACAGCATCGCCTTCCTCCGGTACCGGAAAATACTCGAAAGGGAACGCTACGGAAGCTGTGGTATCTGAATAGGTTTTATTGACTATGAATATAGCCAATCCCGGGCATTTGGCAACACAAACTCCGCAGCCCGTGCATTTGTCGGCTGCCAGAACAGGCAGATTCGTAATCGGTTCTCCGATTCGGATGGCGCTGGATTTGCATGCTGCTTCGCAGGGATTGCAGGGAATTTCCTGCACGCACTCTATCACCGCCACAGGACCCTGCGCGTACCGTTCCCGGTCGGGAAGCGTTTGTACTTCCGCAAGTTCTTCATATTCCAGGTATCCCGCTTGTATCAATGACATATTTCCTTCTCCCTTCGAGGATTACCTCACTGACGGCAACCCGATCCTTTCCTTGTATTCCTTCAGGATAGCTTCCTTCCCTTTCAGTCTTTTTTCACCAAAAGGTCCCATTCTCAACGATTCCAGCCTGCCCCATATCTCCTTTTTCCGGGCATCCGCACGGTCGGCGGGGATCAGTCCCAGACTTTCCGCTGCGGCAATGCCTGCGATTCTTCCTTCCTCCAGCGCGGTATTCGCCTCTTCCACTCCTGTTGAATCACCGGCGACATAAATTCCTGCCACAGAGGTTTCCATGTTTTTGTTATGCAGCGGAATCCATCCGCCAAACAGCCCATGATAGGAAAAATCGCAATTCAGCAGTCTAGGCAGCTCTACAACAGGCTTCAGTCCGGCTGCAATGGTAACGGTATCGGCTTCCAGCCTTTTTTCCGTTCCGGCGACAGGATTGAATTTTCCGTCAACCTCCGCAATGACGACCTCTTTCACACAGCCATCCTCATCGGTTACCGCTTCGACTACCGTGTGTTTCGTATAGATGGGTACCCCTGCGCGGCATATTTTTGCCGCATGCACTGCATAGCCGCCGATCCCAGGAGCTGCCTCCACAACTGCAACCACCTCACAGCCCGCCTGCATCAACTGGTATGAGACAATCAGCCCGACATTTCCGCTGCCCACCATGACAATTTTTTTGCCCGGTTTTACATGATTCACATTCACCATGGTTTGTGCCGCTCCTGCCCCCATAACGCCGGGGCTCGTCCAGCCCTTGAAGCGGACCACGTTTTCGGAAGCTCCTGTTGCCATGATGATCTTTTTTGCCAATAACGTGATCAATTCCGTCTTCCCATCCCCAAGATCCTTCCGGATCGCTACCTTGTTGCCCGGAAAAATCCCGATCACTGCGCTCCTCAGCCAGATTTCCACGCCGGCATTTTCAGCTTCCTTTAAAAGCCGGATCCCGATATCGGTTCCTCTTGTACCGGAATGATGTTCGGAAGAACCAAAAAACTTATGAATCTGTTTGAACAGCTGCCCGCCCGGCTTCATGTTCAGATCGGCCACCAGGACATCCGCACCGGCTTTGCCGGCTTCAATGGATGCTGCGAGTCCCGCAGGTCCCGCCCCTATTATGACAATATCCCTTGAAAGCATTTTTTAACCTCCCTTTGTCAGTCCGTCCTGCGTTTGAATGACCATTCCCGCCTGGACCGGAGTAATACAGGTTCTGACATTGGGCTGACCGTTTACGATCATGGCGCAGTCCGTGCATTGCCCGATCCCGCAGAACAATCCTCTCGGCTCATGCTTTTTCATCGTATAGCGGTTGATTTTAATACCGCTTGCCAGTAAAGCCGCCAGAATAGGCTCGCCTTCACAGGCTTTGACCTTCTGTCCGTCGACACTGATTTCCACTATTGCCGCATCTCTTTTCAGATCAATCACTACATGGTTTTCCATTCTCATGTTCATCAAATCACCGCCGTAAATTCCATTTCCACAAGACATCCGTCCACCATACCCGAACATTGCGTACAGCAGCGCGCAGGGAAATTGCCCTTCGGGAAGTATGTCCTGTAGACTTCGTTCATTTCAGGAACCACTTTCATATCCAGTACATAGATGGTTACTTTGGCGACATCGTCCATGGATGCTCCGGCTGCTTCCAATACATTCCTTGCATTTTCCATTGTGGCTTTTGTCTGCTCTTTCACACCGCCTGCCACCATTTCACCGGTTACGTCTGTTCCGATCTGAGTCGTAAAAACAAAGCTGCCCATCTTTACCCCCAATGCATATGGGCCATGGCATTCTCCACACTTCTCTGTCAGAATTTGTTGTCTTTTCATCGTAACGATCTCCTTTCATATGTCCACTTGTATTTTATAGTTGTAATTTATAATTGTAGTTTATAGTTGTAGTTTATCGATTACATCCTTGTTGACAAGATGTTCCGGTACCTTCTTCCAGCTCAGCAGCATCACGAGCTGCTTCAGGGCACGCCTTCTGGCGTCATAAAACGAATCTTCGGAAATAAAGGCGGCATGCGGCGTAATGACTGTATTTTCAATACCGAACAGCTCGCTGACCTCATTTGCCTCATCTTCAATGACATCGATACCCGCACCTTTGATCCACCCTTCCTTCAATGCCTTCACCAGTGCCGGCTCATCGACAACGGAACCTCTCGCCGTATTGATCAGGAACGCACTGCTCTTCATCAGCTTCAACTGGGGCTCGGATATCATATGCCTGGTCTCCGGTGTCAGCGGCGTGTGCAGCGATACGAAATCAGAATCTTTCAACAGTTCCTCAAGCGTTTCTGCCTTTTCGCATCCGAAATCCGCCAGGTACTCCTTTGTCTTTGTCGGTGCATATACAAGTATTTTCATTCCAAGTGCCTTGAGGATGGGAACCATCTTTTTTGGGATTTCACCGAAGAATACCATGCCGAAGGTCATTCCCGACATGCGGTATGTTTTGTATCCCATCAGCGGATCCCATTTCCCTGACCTTACCGAACGGTCGTAGAAAGTGATCTTCCTGACCAGATCCATAGCCATGCATACGGCATGGACTGCGACCTCTTCCGCACAGAAGCCGGGTACATTTGTGATACAAACGCCAAGCTCCGAAGCAGCCTTTGTATCTGTATTATTGTAGCCGATGCTCTGCAGGGAGACGATTTTCAGGTCGGGGAGCTGTTCCATCACCGCTTTTGTCACCTGCTCGTATTCTACAACAAGGCCTTCTGCTTTTTCTTCCTGCAGATATTGAACAAAGCTTTTCCTGCCTTCCTTATCCTTGATTTCCATCAATTCCAGATCTTTTACGCCCCACTCTTTTAACAGGGAATTTTCATAATCCAGATTGTCATCAATATTGAAATAGATCGCTTTTACCATATTCATCCTCCTTACCTCGTAATAATGAGTTGTACAAATGTCTCACACCTCATTGAAACGCAGCAGCGGTAAGAAAATTTTTCTACAACCGAAAAATTTTCTTTGAACCGATGCGTTATAGCGATTGAATCGCTTTTTCAACGATCGCCAGACCTTCATCGATTTCTTTCGTGGACACATTCAACGGTGTTGCAAATCGCATTCCGTTTCCATGAACACCGCAGTTTAAAGTAAGCATTTTCTGTTCCAGACAGGATTGTTTCACTTTTGTCCAGATTTCAGGAGCCGGCGAACCATCTTCATGGCAGAAATTCATGGCAACCATCAGGCCCAAGCCACGGACCCCGGAAATACAGGGATATTTTTCTTTTAAAGCAAATAATTTTTGTTTCAAATAGGCGCCCATGGCATTGCAATTGGCCAGAAGACTGCCGTCTTCAAATTGGTCGAGAACCGCGTTCGCTGCCGCGGCAGCTACGGGATTTCCGCCAAAGGTCGTGCCATGCATGCCGGCATGCCATTCTTCCATGATTTCAGGCGTGCTGACGACTGCACTCATCGGAAGTCCGCCCGCAATTGCCTTGCCCAAAGTCATGATATCCGGTACCACCTCAAAATGCTCACTTGCAAACATTTTACCCGTCCTGCCGTATCCCGACTGAATTTCATCAAAGATCAACAGGATCCCATGTTTGTCGCAAAGAGCTCTGACCCCTTTTACGAACTCAACAGGGGGCACCGTATAGCCGCCTTCCCCCTGGACGGGCTCCATGAGAATGGCTGCAACCGTTTCCGGCGCTACAATATAGCGGAACAGGCTTTCCAGATCATTCAGGCAATACTCTGTCATCTGTGCTTCGCTATAACCGGGCGGGCACAGATCCGCACAGGGATAGGAGGCAAAATAAACGCCACCCATGAGAGGTTCGTAATTCTTTCTGTATTTGGAATTGGAAGCTGTTACGGAAATTGCTCCGATGGTCCTGCCGTGGAAAGAGCCCTTGAAAGCGATAATGGACGGCCTTTTCGTATAAGCCTTCGCCAGTTTGATGGCTCCATCGTTCGCTTCTGCCCCACCGTTGGAAAAGAAGGTACAGCCCAGCTTTCCGGGCATGAATGCCGACATTCTTTTGGCAAGCTTCAGCGTAGGCTCAAAGTTGACCAGATTGAAGGATCCGTTTATCAGCTTGCCGGCTTGTTCAGAAATTGCTTCTACAATCTTCGGATGGCTGTGGCCAAGTGCATTTACCGCAATACCCTGAACAAAATCAAGATATTTGTCCCCATTAACATCGGTCATATAGCAGCCCTTCCCGCTTACCATCACAAGGTCCGTGGCCTTTGCCAGTGCTGGACTAAGATACTGTTTGTAATCTTCGAACTGAATCATTTTCAATTCCCTCCTGATTGATTATTTATGTAAATCACTAAAAATTGTTTACATCCGGCAATATCATCAGCCTCGAACGAAGATATTGCACCAGCTATTTTGAATTCTATATCTCAGAAAGCTTTTTCCAGGATACCGTACACATCCTGTTCCCTGATGACGACCGGATTCACCGCCAGCAGCCTGTATTCCATGGTCCCCTTCACAATGGCGGGGAACATTTCTCTGGTGACATTCACTTCCCTGAGTTTTTCAGGGATCCTCA
>DBTX01000007.1:11805-142764 GCA_002307275.1 Hungateiclostridiaceae bacterium UBA1305 | reverse complement strand
CCAGGGGACAGCTGCTCGTTATGCTAATGAAAGCATACGGTATCAGTCCTGACAAAACTCCGAAGGACAACTTTGCAGATGCCGGGAACACCTGGTATACAGGATATCTGGCTGCGGCAAAGAGATTGGGCATCTCAAACGGCGTAGGAAACAACAGGTTTGCACCCGAAAAGGAAATCACCCAGCAGGAAATGTACACACTTACATACAATACATTGAAATCAACCGGCCAAATGCCGGCCAATTCATCCGCAAAGACATTGAAGGACTTCACCGATGCAGATAAAGTAGCGACCTGGGCAAAGGATGCGATGACGTTTATGGCGAATAACGGAATCGTTGTCGATAGCGGCAGCAAGCTCTATCCGGACGGAAAGGCAAACAGGGCGCATATGGCTCAGGTACTGTATAATTTACTGGCCAAATAGTCCAATCAGAGAAGCAGACTTACTTATGGCCTTAGATAAGAGGAAGATGACTAAAGCAGGAGGTCGTTATGACTTCCTGCTTTTGCAGGTTACAATGCACTGACAAATATGCCTGTCCCGTCAACCGTCAAGTATATCGGACATGATTCAGTGTATAGCTGGCCTGGAACATAAGAACTTGGCATAAGGGGAGATGGAATTCTCTATAAGTATAACGGTAAAGGCGGAAATGTGGTTGTTCCCAACAATGTTAAAATTACCGGTGAGGATTCATTCGCCTATAACAATAAAGTGGATTATGTTTGTAGAAATCCAGGCTCTTGATAAAGGAATGATCTGAGAATAATCGTGATGAAAATGAAGCTGCAGCTTGCGGAAATTTTTCTGTGTCCATAAAAACTGTGATATAATCATAAGGATTGTGTGATATCGATAACATTGAGTTTTCATAATAATTCCAAATGATTTATTACTAATTTTTCTACATAAATGCAAAGAGGAGGGATGCGTTTGGATCAATATAACCGTGTTGTTGAGCTTTGGAAGTCATATAACATATCCTCCGCAGCAGAACTTGATAAGTTTCTTGACAGCTTCCGCATCCTGTTTGCGTTCCACTCCGGAAAGATAGAGAATGATGAAATCACCTACAATGATACAAGGGAGATATTCGAAAACGGAAGGGTAGTCAGCTATACCGGAAGCCCGCGTGCCCTGTTTGAGCAGCAGAATCAAAAGCTTTGCTATGAATTCCTGAAAGAAAAAATAGCAATAAGAGAAGCAATCAGCGTAGAGCTTGTCAAAGAAATTCATAGGATTCTAGCTGTCGGAACATATGATGAAAGAAGATATATTGAGAATGAAGAGCGGCCTGGAGAATTTAAAAAGCATGACTATGTAACCGGAATCCATGATGTCGGCTCTGCCTCAGAAAATACAGAAAGAGACATTATAGAATTGATTCAAGAAATAAACGAGTATAGTGGCAAGGATGTTTTGAAAGCCGCTGCCTATTTTCATGTAAAATTTGAGTTTATACATCCGTTTGCCGATGGCAATGGCCGTGTTGGAAGGACACTCATGAACTATTATCTTATGACTCATGACCACCCGCCCCTAATAATTTATGATGAAGATAAAATGCTGTATTATGAAGGCTTGCAAAAGTATGATGAGGCTGAAGACTTGAAGCCTGTGTATGAGTTTCTGAAATATGAAACGGAAAAAGCGTGGGAAAAGGCCTTGAAACTGTCTGAAGGTATAAAGCCGGGACGCAAAAACCTATCTGATTTTACCTAGAACATATAAAAAATGGGATTTGACAAAAATAGCAGGAAGTCTCATGCCGCTAGGCTACCATACTCAATAAGTGATAGCGAAGGCATGGGATGAATTGCGCCTTCCTATCGCAGGGAGAAAACCACGGTTTACGCGATTTTCCTGACGAATAGCCGATATAGTCCTCCCAGCCAGATAGACACACAAAGCATTCCCAGCAGGAAATCGGCCACATATTTTATTATTTGTCCCGCTTTTGCCTGGATCAGCATATCTGCAACCCAGTAGGTCGGCAACAGGTAACCGAAAACCTTGAGGTAGGAATTCGCAAACCAGGCAAGGGGAATGCCAAAAATGAGAATTCCAAGCAGCTTTGATACAGCTAGACCTTCTACCTTGTTTGATGCAATGGAGACAAGCAGCATGGCCATACTGATACCTGCAAATGCAGAAATTACAGCGGGAGCGAACATCCATCCATAGGCCAGGCCACCCAGCGCAGTGAAGGAAATCACGATCAGGGTTGTGGTCAGCGAATAGATGAGAGGCAAAGCGAGCCTTGAAACGAGGTATGCCACTCCACCGACAGGGGTGACTGAAAAATATGCGCATATGCCATCGTCCCGCTCATCCAGCATCAGCAGCCCTACCATCATACCAATCGTCATTGCGCCCATTGTCAATATGAGTGCATCCGCCATAAGATAATAGGGTTGAATTGAAAACTGAATATATTTTATCAAAAGCCGGTCAGCCAGCGGTAAAAAAAACTTCAATGCAATACCCATCAGAAAAGGTGCAAAGCAGAGCACCAACAGCATCTGATCCCGGTATATTTGTATGGCACTGCCCTTAAGCAGCCTTATTGCCTGTCTCATATACTTCACCTCCTATTCCGGAAAGAAACCATTTCATACGACTGATTGCAAAAAGAAATGCGGGTATGGACCAAAGTACTAAACCCAAAAGCATCATAAGAGGATTTCCGTAAGAGTATTGCCCCGCACACCACTGAAATAATCTGAGAATGAGTGAACCCGGCATTATTTCAAGAAACCAGGATTTGGCGCCAAAAAGAAGGAGGATGGGAGGCACACTCAGGATAAGCTCTGCCGGGACTGTGATGATCAGAAACTGGTTTACAGATTTTGCTTTGACACCTACAACTATTCCAATGAAGGTATAAAAAACTGAACCTGACAATAGTGACAAGATCAAAACAGGAATATTAATAGTCAGGCCCAGTCCGGCAGCAGCTATCATAACGCCGGTAAGCACGGAGATAAGGCCAAGAGAGATCGCTTTGGCAAGTATATATTCCCACACCCTTAATGGGGAGACAAAAAGCACATCCAGAACCCTTTCTCCTTTTTCCAGCAGAATAATGCCACCGATAAAGAAGAAGCCCAATGCGGCAGGGTCGCTAAACAGGATTATTGCAGTACCGTTTCCCCTCCATGCATCGGGAAGAAAGCCCAGTAACAAAATATAGAAAAAAACCATTATTGCATAAATGAAATAGAAACCATATTTAAATTGAAACTTTATATCCTGTAAAGTTGTATGGAATATTCTCATACCAAACACCGCCCGGTTATTTCTATAAAGATATCTTCCAGCGTCTGCTCACTCGAATGAATGGAGAGTACCTGGTTTTTTGCAAGTCTGTTCATGAAGTCAGTATTTGCATTTAAATCATGCAAGGGTGCCTTGGCAGTACGATGCGTGCCGTTTTCCGCATAGGCATAAGCAACTGTGCTGCCGCCTTTTTGCAGACGCAGGTTGTTTGGCGTATCAATTGCCTTTATGCTGCCGTCAACAATAAAAGCCACCCTGTCACAGAGTTCTTCGGCATCATGCATGTTATGTGTCGTCAACATAATACTCTTGCCAGTGCGTTTCTGCTCCAGAATCATTTCCTTTATCGTACGTGCATTGGAGGGATCCAGACCGGATGTCGGCTCATCAAGGAAAATCAGGTCTGGTTTGTGCTGTAGGGCACGGATAAAGCTCAGCCGCATTTTCATTCCCTTTGAAAAACTGGATACTTTCTTATCTGCATCATTTTTTAACCCGACGCGTTCCAAAAGCTCCATTGGGTCATGACTCTTCCGGTTGTACAATTCACTGAAAAACCTGAGATTTTCCAATGCAGTGAATTTCCCGTACAGATTCGGAAATTCAAAATCTACACCGACCTTTTGATAAAAATCACGATTGCCTTTTTTTATTTCCGTGCCTAATACTTTAGCACTGCCATCGTAACTTTTCAGAATGCCAGTCAAAATCTTCTGCACCGTACTTTTACCAGCGCCTGACGGTCCGAGAAAACCAAATATTTCCCCTTTGCCGACACTAAAATTCATATTTTCTATAAAGCTTCTCCGTCTGGAATAGGAGAAGCAAAGCTCATTCACTTGAATCATTATCGCTACGCCTCCTCAAATAACTTTAAAACAATCGAATCAATCATATAATTAATGACATCGTCAAATATCTCCTCACCGATCTCCTGCTTGTGCAAAAGAAGCAGAAACACTGACCGCATAACCCCTGAAATCAGTTTGGGGTCTGTGATGGGCTTTATATCCATCAAATTAAAAAGTTGGTCTGCAGCACTGTCATCATCTTTCAGGTGACTTTGCATGCGTTCCGGAGGGAGCTTACGCATAAGCAGCTGCAAGTCACCATTTTGAAGGTCAAGTATCCAGGGAGTCTTCTTCACCTCGTTGAACATTTGCTTCAAGACTGAAACAAATACATCTTTCCTGCTTCCCTTGGTATTTTGAACAATATTGAACAATTCAGCTTTTGACCGTAAATCGATCCGATCGAATACATCCATGAACAGATGTTCCTTTGTGGGGTAGAAGAGGTAGAAGGAACCCTTCGAAATATTTGCCATGGCAACCAGTTCATCCACACTTGTTTTCTTAAGACCATATTTGCCCCAGCATACCTCTGCAGCATCCATAAGCTTTTGTTGTATTGTTTCTCTTTCTCTTTCGTTAAAGCCTCTTGCCATAAAAACACCTCTTTAAAATACTATATGACCAAATATACTTAATAAGTCATATAGTAAACCTTATGAAATTGCTTGTCAATATCTGTTTAAACACTTTTGATATTCCTAATTTTCTTTAAAAACATTCAATTATCTTTTCGTATTTCTTTACATGTAACCTGAATTCTGCACACAAAAAATGGAAAACGCCTTTGCGAACCAGCAATAATCAAGGTTTGCAAAGGCGGATCCTCCAGAGTTCCTTGTAGGTATCTATGACCCATTCATCTGTGGTATCGTGCCTGCTGGTGACTATGACATAATAGCCGTCATATTTTTCCTCTATGTACAATTCTTTAAACAATTCTGGGTTTTTTTAAATTTACTTTAAATGCTTTGTGAAGTAAGCTTCTGGTATCAATGGAACCTGCGGCACAATATAATCTTTACATTAAAAATTTTGAAAAGAGATGCTTTCATGAGGAAAATAAACGTCGTTACAACCTGTATGCCGGAAGTCCCTGATACGGTCCCCGAAAAAAACATGGAAAGAGCAGTAATATTGTTGGACAGTTTCCAGGGACTAAAGCCGGATCTGATATGCCTGCCGGAGAATTTCATGGAAATCAGCGTACCACAGCCCAAGGACTATTCAAGGCTTGCAGAAGTATGCCATTCTGTCCTTTCCGAAAAGGCAAAAATGCTTGACAGCTACATCGTTGCCGGTGTCCATGAAATAATTGATTCAAAACTATACAATGTAGCCTGGCTGTTTAGCCGGAAGGGAGAACTGGCGGGACGTTATATCAAACATTACCCCACGGATTATGAAATGGAAAGAGGAGTAATCCCGGGGAATGATGTGCCTGTTTTTGAAACTGATTTCGGGAAGATCGGTATCTTGATATGCTTTGATATCGATTGGCCGGAGATATGGACGGAAATGGGTTCAAAAGGGGCTGAGCTCATGGTATGGATATCGGCGTATGAAGGTGGTTATCCCTTAAAGGCATATGCGATGGCTAATGCATATTATGTCGTTTCTTCGGTCAGAGGCACTTGTTCCCGTATAATTGACAAATCGGGCTCTGTCCTGACATCGTCCTCGAGATGGGTAAACTGGTCCAGCAGGATAATTGATCTGGATAAGACCATGTTTCATATAGATCATCAGTTTGATAAGCTTCTTTCAATCCAGAAAACCCTGGGAAACAGAGTAACAGTTGAGAGCTTTGACGAAGAGGGCAGGTTCATGCTGGAATCCAACGATCCCGAATGGCCGGTCGGAAGGATCATTAAGGAGTTTCAGCTGGAAACCTTCAAGGTTTATCATAACAGGACCAGGGCAATGCAAAAAACTCTTGCAGGCCTATAATATGCAAACAAAATGATTGAATATAAAATTGATTCGAACAGGGGTGTTGGTATGAATTCAAAGCAAAGAATGGATGCATTGGGCAATGGTAAAGCGCTGGACAGGATTCCGTTTTTACCTACCATTCTGGAGCATAGTGCAAAGTTATTGAATAAAACTCCAAGTGAGACAGCGCTTGACGAGAGGTTACTGGAAAAAGCTCAACTCAGGGCATATGAACTTTACGGGCACGATGCCATTACTGTGGGCATTGATGTTTATAATATTGAGGCTGAGGCTTTGGGATGCGAAGTCAGGTATTATAACAACAATTCCATTCCGGGTATCATTACACATCCACTTGAGGAGAGATTTGATACCGATGGCATCTCATTCTCCATTGAGAGGGGAAGAATAAAGAATATACTAAATGCCGCTTCAAATATCCATATGGCTATTGGTGGCGATGTAAATGTAGGGATTGGCATATGCGGACCCTATTCTATTTTTGTGGAACTCAAAGGATATGAAAATACTGTATTTTCCTGTGTTGCCGACAGTGAACGGGTCCACGGCATACTTGGCCTTATACTTGAATTTCAGAAAAAATACTGTGATGAAATTATTAATAGAGGCTTAGGTGTAACAATATTTGAGTCATGGGCGACTCCGCCCTTGATTTCGCCAGCCGGTTACAGGGAATTTGTAAAACCCTATGAAAAGGAATTGATACGGCACATCAAAAGCAGGGGTATTAAGGCGGCACCCCTTGTGATTGGCGGAGACACCTCTTTGATTGCAGACAGTATCATTGAGACAGGGACGACACTTCTGGTAGCCGATTATGTGGTGGACATAGATCTTTATATTGAAAAGGCGGCTTCAAACGATTTGATACTGCGGGGAAACATTGATCCGAAGCTGGTACAATCGGGTACAAGGGAGGAAATTATCCAAAAGCTGGGATTTATTCTGGACAAGGCGAAAAAATACGGGAAATTCATATTGGGAACAGGGGTGATCCCCTATGATACCCCATCGGATAACATTTTAATGATAAAGAATTATCTGATGGATAGGTGACTGCCGACAGGACCGGGTCAATGAGCAGCCGACTCAATATCTCTTCATAGAAACAGGAGGGTGCGGATTGCAGCAATACAATTTCGAGAAGGAGGTATGAGGAGAAGAAAAATAGATAAGCAGCACTCTTTGTTCTTGGTGAGTAGTGATAATTGATAGTAAAGAAGGAGTATGAATTATGGTTGGAAAAAGAAGTCGACACAACAGCAGAAGAGTATTTTTACATCTTCTGCTAATTGTTTCTTTGTTGGTAACATGTTTTCCTTTTCTGCATGCAGAGGCGGCATCGGGAGACGGGGATATTGTTCAAATCCTGCAGCCTGACCCAAAGGCTATTGTGAAAGATTACACTGGTTTGAATATGCGCTATGCTGATAAAGTAACTGTCAAGACCGGCAGCGGCACGACACATAATATTGGTGTAGATTGGACCGACGGCAACCTCAACAAGGGAATTCCCGGTGTCTACGAGGCGTCAGGTACGCTGAGGGCGGCCGATCTGGTTACGGCAGGCATTACAAACACCAAAAATTTGATTGCAATTCAGAAAGTTCTTGTAAGAGAACCAGTCAATATCATTAATAATCCAGGCTTCGAGCAAGAGCTTGTTCACAATGATTGCTCTTTTTGGATTGGCACAACCAAGGCGAGGGCTACGGATCCCATAAGAAATGGTACCTATTCGTTCAAGTCGACGCCCAATGCGCAGACATTCTATTCGCAGGATATCATGACCGCATTGAATCAGTACGGGTTTGGCGAATACTCTGTCAGTGCCTGGATGGCGCTTGATGAAGGTGCGACCATGGTTGCTGACGATTACTTTAAAATGCGTCTGGAGATCCGGGCGAACCAAAGCATGAATATCTACACGGACTATTTCCCGAATGGCCAGAATGGAGGAGAATGTCCGGATATCAACGCATGGAATGCGGCGGATAGCAGACCTGCCACCAGCGGCAAGACATTTGTGCAGGTAAAAAACCGCATGATGCTGTCATGGGATGGCCCGATCACGCAAGCATCGTTGATGATTCAGAACCAAAAAGACGGGCAATGGCCCACCAACATATACGTTGATGATGTGGAAATGATCCCGTTAAATGTGTCGCTGCCCTTGAACAACATCATGGCGGTCAATACCATAATACAGGATCAAACCGTGGCGAACGGCACGGCATTTGCAGACCTTGAACTTCCCGATCAGGCGGACGTCACTCTGGCAGACACGATTACGAGAAGCCTGCCTGTGATCTGGGATGAATCGTCTTATAGTGAAACTACGGCAGGTGAACAAACCGTCACGGGTGACTTAAACACTACGGGATTGCTTATTGGCAACAATAATAGTGTGAAAGTTCAGGCTAAAATTACTGTGCAGCCGGGTGAACCTCACGCGCCCGCTGTTGCACCTGAACTGACGTCGGTGATGCCGGACAATGGAATGGTTACCTTGAGATGGAAGTCCGTGAATGGCGCAACCGGCTATATGGTCAAGTACGGTACGGTGAAGGGCGGATATACCTTTGATATAGACGCTGGTAATGTTCTGACCTGTGAGGTCAGCGGCCTTACAAACTCCACAACCTATTATTTCGCGGTTTACGCATACAATGCCATTGGCGATGGCCCGTTATCCAACGAACTGTCCGCTGTGCCATCCGCCGAGCCTTACGATACGGTGGCGGCTGTTGAAAACCCGGCCGACAGAGCCATCGCAAGGGGCTATACTACGGTGTTCGGCGCAAGTGATTTGCGCCTGCCTGAAACTGTTGCTGTGACAACCGCCGGAGGAAAGCCTCTTGATCTGGGCGTGACATGGGATACCGCTCCCCTCGACCTTGACAAAAACGGTATCTATGAGCTGACTGGGACACTGGAACTGGCTGGGCATGACGTTATAAACCCGGAGGGCATTACGGCAACACAGAAGATTATGATCCGTGATCCGGAAAACCTTCTGAAGAACCCCGGGTTTGAAGATGGCGCGACAAATTGGAGCTATAATGTAGGCGGAGCCACGAGAATGGTGAGTGGCAGCTTTGTAAAAAGCGGCAGCAGTGCGCTTTCCGTGACAGACTACAGTCAGAGATGGGATCTCGCGGGACAGGATGTCAAAGAGGAACTGCTCAGAAACGGCGCCGGTGAATATTACTTCGGCGCATGGGCACGTCTCATTGCCGATACGGCTTCGCATCCTGACAGCGGCTTGTCGGTGCAACTCGAAATACAACCGGGAGTGAACGGCTCCACTCACTTCCAGACTTCATGGATGCCGGATTGGGCTTATCCTGACCAAGCGGCTAAGGATAAAGCTTCCATAAACATAGCTCTGAACAATACGGGCTATGCGCAGGCATCAAACCGAATCTTGATAAAGGACTTGGGGGATGTGTCCAAGATCACTAAAATGGCATTTAACATCGTTCTGCTGGACCAAAACGGTGCCGGTAATTATCCAAAGCAGGGTATTTATCTCGACAATGCCGAATTGATTCCCCTCAACGTCGTTCTCCCTCAACAAAACATTGTCTCTTTCGATGCAGTCACCTCCATTTCAGTATCCAAGGGAACAGAGTTCGGGAATCTTGGACTTCCGGCAGAGGTTCAAGTCACACTGGAAGACGGAACGATGACGTCTCTGCCCGTGAACTGGGTTCAGGGCTCATATGATAAGGAAATGCCGGGTACATATACCATAACAGGCGCATTTAACCTTGATGGCACGCTTATAACGAACAAAGCAGAACTCGCTCCTACTGCCTGCATCACTGTCAGAGCCGAAGGCCAGATGCCGGGTGATACCTACTATTTCTCCACCTCCGGAAATGACGCAAACGATGGCTCAAGTGAGTCGGCCCCCAGAAAAACCATCGACACCGCCTTTATCAAAACACTCAAACCTGGAGACACCGTTTTGCTGAAACGTGGCGACGAGTGGTACGATCCAAACCTGCGGCTGGATTTCACCGGGGTCAAAGGCACGGCATCAGCACCCATCACATTCGGTGCGTATGGCGACGGTAATCAGCCCGTATTTGCCGCCATGAAAGCTTTCCGGGCGTCAGTCTGGACTGAGACCGGCTCGGGCAGCGGAATCTGGAGCACACCTTACAATGGATCCCCGAATTCATCGTCTGAAAGGCTGTATGCCGACGGTAGGCTGTGGTCTAAGGGAAGCAGCGCAACGGCCCTTGGCACGGACCAGTATTTCTGGAATGGAACCATGCTGTATGTGAAGAGTGTGACCGCTCCAACGTTGGTTGAACTTACCGTGGAAGCGGACAGTGAGATGATTACCTTCAGCGATAGTGAGTATATCACTTTAGAAAGCATTACCTTCAAGGGCAGGGGGTGGTGGACGCTGATTATGGGTTATGCGCCCACAAAGGGTGTCACCTTAGACAATGTAGACATAAGACAGGTTAATAAATATGCGATGCAATTTACAAATGGCTCCAGCAATACTGCGACCAATAAGGATATACTGATTACCGATTGTCATCTGGACAGGGTTTGGAGCAGTGCCTTCAACGCACAGACCGGAGGAAGCGAGCTGACTGCGGATGGTATTTGCCTGAGAAATGCCATCGACAGTGCTGTTGTGCGGAGAACGGAGGTTGTCAGCTTCGGGCATACAGGTATCAATGGAGAGCTGCTGGACAACAATTACCCTGGCATACACAACTGTGTTTTTGAGGACAATATCATCAGGAGGGCAGACTCCCCATATCTTCGCGCTTTCGAGTTCAAGGGATTTCCAGGCAAATGTACAAATAATATTGCCAGGCGGAACCTTGCGCTGGGCATGACAAATTCCTCCCATGTCTTTGGCGAAAACAATCTGATCTACAGCAATATTTTCAATTTTACCGAACCGACTACAGTTTCGTCCACCGTGCAGCCTTATGGGATCGATATGCTGACTTTCAGTTACAACGGCTATGTATATGAGGCAAAAAACAACATCATTGCCAACAACACCTTCTATAACACTGTGAATGCCGTTCGGATGAACGGCAGCGGAACCTCCATAGGTACAAACCGGATTGTCAATAATCTGGACGTGGGTTGGAAGGCCGGCGAGGCGGGGTTCTTGATAGAGACCAATTCGGCTCAGCAGATCATCAAGAACAATGGTTTCTGGAATAACACGCCGGACGATCCGAACAGCATGCGATTGGAAGGAACCGACTATACGGCGGCGTCAGCCAGCAATCTAGGCAGTCACCCTGACTGTAAGGACAATATTTACGCTGACCCGAAGTTCATAAGTGCTTCAAACAACAGTTTTACGAATGGAGATTTTTCACTGGCGGAGGACTCTCCGTACCGGTATACGGGACTCCCGATCTCCAGCCTGATGGATGCGGGCTATACCGATTTCTACGGGAAGGAGTTCGACCTCTACTCTCCCAGTATTGGTGCGGTATCCTACAAGGATGGCGGAGATAACCTGCTCACAAATCCGGGCTTCGAAGTCAGTAATACGGACGTATCGCCATGGACTTTGGACGGTGCGGCTGCGGATATTATTACAGGCTCGGATGCCTACCGTGGCAGGAGTGTATACCTTACTGGCCGCAGGCAGTCATATAATGGCTTGAATTATGATTTGACACGGATCCTCAGCGAAAACGGACCCGGTGACTATTATGTCAAAGTATTTGCCAAGCTGGGGACAGGAGAAGTCCCTATAAATGTCTCGCTGGTAATCCAGCTTGTATACAACAACGGCAGTACTGTAGACCGCCGCTTGAGCACCAGCTATTATCCCGACCCAAAGCCGGCACATTATATTGCCAGGCCCGTACAGATCACGCCGGATGGGTATGCTGAAATATCCAATATTCTTCCTTTGGAATGGGAAGGCACGCTTACAAAGGCTATGATCTATATCCAGAACGATGGCGCTGCAACGCCTAATATATACCTTGACGAGTGTACACTTGTTAAATGCAGACAAATTACCTCGGTGGAACCGGTCGCTGCCAAAACGGTAAAAGCAGGAACCGCTCAGGCTGATGTTGGACTACCTTCGACACTGAACGTGACACTTTCCGACAGTACGACCATGCGGCTCCCGGTGAGCTGGGAAGGTACATACAACAATGATCAGGCCGGTGAATACACTGTGACCGGAAAAATCCAGAACGTAGCAGGGGTATCCAACAAGAATCTTATTACCGCAAGCTGCAGGATCACAGTTAAAGCAAATCTCGAAATTGCTGAGCTCGTTTCAGTCCCGTCAATTAATGTTTCGTTCGGAACAACAGCGTCGCAGGCTGTCGGGAAGCTTCCCCAAACTGCCGGCGTTACACTGGAGGATGGAAGAAATGTTAGTTTGTCCGTCAACTGGAGCGCCGATGCCTCGTACGATGCTCAGATACCTGGAACTTATACATTTACTGGAGTGCCGGTACTTGTGGACGGAATCGTGAACACAGGTGGTTACGACTGGAAGGTCAAGATTGTTCTATTGCCCATGGTCACCAAAGGTGTGGAACTGTTGGAAAACCCCGGCTTTGAAAACGGTCTTGCCGGTTGGGTCAACCTTTCAGACGGGACAGGAACTCTTGGTACGACCACGGGCAATGTAAATGTCAACCGGGGCGAAAGTGCGGCTTTAGTCGGGAACGGTGCGTCGTATACAGCCTCTCAGTATGTGACAGACGAGGTAAAGGCAAACGGCCCGGGGCGATACTATGTACAGGCTTATGTAAAATCCCTAAGCGGCGACAGGACATATTCACGTGTACTTGTCCGCGTCAAATGCGACGGTGCTGCAACGACCTTCCTGGAAACCACGGATGCGGTAATCACCGGGGACGGGTTTACAAAGCTCTCCGGCATTATTAACATTACATGGACAGGGGAATTGCAGGAGGTGCGGTTCTCCTGTATCGAACTCGGGTCTCCCGGTGATGTCATTGTGGACGATGCAAGCTTTGTCGCCCTTGATCTTTTGAAAAACCCTGGATTTGAGGACGGTACTTCTGGCTGGAATGAAGCCGGCACCGCTTGGACAGGCGAGCTTCAATCCAACTCCGACACTGTCCATACAGGGAGCAAATCACTTGCCAGTGTGGGCAGAACCCATGCATGGTGCGGTCCGGTCCAGGACATCACCGAAATGGTAAAGAGTTTTGGGACGGGTAACTACAAACTTTCTGTCTGGGCACGCGCTGCGGCGGGTACGACAGGATATCTGAAGCTGGGAATAAAGCTTCAGTATACGAATAAAGGAGATAAGGATATGCTGTTTTCCGCATCAGGGACAGCAATCAACGGTACCGCCTATACTCTTTGCACCGGCAATGTGAGCATCTCACAAGACGATTTGACGGATATTAAAAATATTTATATTTATCCGGAAACACAGGAAGCGAACGGGGTTCCTGCAAATCCAGGCCCCGGGGCAATTTATTTTGACGATTTCGGTCTGATATTCCAGCCTGATTTAACGGAGCTTCAGAATGCTGTAAGCGCGGCTAACGCCAAGCATAACGCCGCAGTGGAAGGAACGGAATTGGGACAGTACGCAGTGGGATCAAAAAAGCTTTATAAGGCGGCTGTTGACATCGCGATATCAGTAATGAACGACAGTGATTCCGTTGATCCTGCCATAGCGGATGCATTTGCTGAATTGGCAAGCGCCGGCGCAAAGTTTGACGCCGCCAGAATCACCGACACTCCCGTGCCTGCCGCACCGCAGATCGCCTCGGAGGGCAGCGCAAGCATCATAAGTGGTGTGGGAGGCACATTCCAGGTCATTGCCACAGGCACGGCACCCATTATTTATTCGCTGACCGGTGCGCCGACAGGTGTGAGCATAGACGGCACGACAGGCCTGATCACCATTGCCGGAACGGTTGCGGCAAATGTGTATAACTTCACTGTCACCGCAAGCAACGGTATTGCCCCCATCGCGACGCAAAGCTTCAGGCTGACGGTCATTGCCGTTTCAGACAAATATACCCTAACGGATTCTGATGTTATGACATACGGGGCTTTCAAAAAGTTCACGGTAACCGTACAGAAAGGGTATGCTGCAGCGTTGACAGACGCAAGGCTTCTGGTAGTGGGCGAGCGGCCGGACGGCAGCCAGGCATGCTGGATGATTGATGCCGCAACCGATAACGGGGACGGCTTTGCAACAGAAATTGCAGTTACTTCAGGATCATTCGATACGATCAGGATATATCTTGTCAATGGTGTACCCAACTGGAATGAACCGTTTACCGGTGTTAAGGCAAATGTTATTTCTGTCGGACTATAGGAAAAGGAGAAATACGATGAATAGAAAAAGGATTATAAGCATTGCTGCCATTATCGTTTTTACTCTTTCCCTATGTAGTACGAATGTGCTGGCTGTTTCACCGAAGGTAACTTCGGTGAACATCAGCCATCAGGGAGAAACGGCAATCACAGTTACCGGAAATGCAACCTGTGCTGATGTCTTGATCGTCATACTTAATAGTACCGGGAATCAGGTGGCTGTTGACAATGCGACTGTATTGAACGGTTATTTCGAAAAAATCGTAAAAACGGGGAAATTGACCAGCGGCGTTTCCTATACCGTTAAGGTGTGTGAACTGCACGGTGATTCCGGCTATTCGGAGAAAAGCTTTACAAGTGCACCTGTTGAAGACGGTGAAGAAACGCCGACGCCGACGCCAACGTCAACGCCAACGTCAACGCCGACGTCAACGCCGACGTCAACGCCGACGTCAACACCGACACCGACACCGACACCGACACATGAGCCTTCTATTGTGAAAGACGGCATAATCACAATAGTGTCCTCTTCTGTAGCTTCCGTAACTGATGCAGTAACCGGTATTGCCACTGCCAGTGTAAAAGCGGATACAATTGCAGCTTTGATAAGCAAGGCAAAGGAGGCTGAATTCATTGGAGAAAAAGCAGTGGTTGAAATTAAAATAGAAGTTCCGGAAAGTGCCAGGTCGGTTGGAATTGAAATCCCCAATGGTGTCTTCAGGCAAATGGCAGATGATTCAAAAATGGATCTAAGGATTGATGCCGGAATCTGGACCATTACTTTTGACAGGAAAGTGGCTGCTGCCATTTGTAATTCATCATCGGCAGAAGAAGCAGTAAGCATTCGTGTAAAAAAGGTTGAGAAGGCTGCTTTGAACTTGATGGCGCAAGAAAAGGTCGGTGACAGGCCGGTCTACGACTTTTCCATTCATGCAGGAGGAACCCTGATTTCTGACTTTCATGGAGGTCAGGCGGAAATTGTAATCCCGTATACACTCAAAGCGGGAGAAAAAGAAAACTCTATCGTTATCTACTACATTGACAGCACGGGAAAACTAAAAACCGTCAGGGGTAAATATGATGGTTCAACAGGTAATGTTAAATTTACAACGACTCATTTCTCCAAATATGCGGTAGGTTATAACGAAGTGCGCTTCAGCGACGTCGCAATAAACGCCTGGTATAATGAGGCGGTTGAATTTATAGCGGCAAGAGGCATTGTAAATGGTGTGGGCGGCAGTAGCTTCAAACCTGTAGATCACGTAACCCGGGCGGATTTCCTTATCATGCTCATGAACTCCTATGGTATTGAGCGTGATGCAACGACATCGGACAATTTTACCGATGCAGGCGACAAGTATTATACCGGATATCTGGGGACGGCAAAACGCCTTGGACTGGTATTGGGAGCAGGTAAAAACAAATATGCGCCTGAAGCTGCCATTAGCCGGCAGGACATGTTTGTCATTCTATACCGTGCATTGGACAAATTGGGTGAACTGCCGGAAAACAAAGGAAACAAGAGTTTTAAGAACTTTAATGATGCGGGAGCCGTATCGGATTATGCCATGGATGCCATGCAATTGTTTGCAGAAAGTGGAATTATTTCAGGCGACGGCAGAAATCTGATGCCCGAAGTTATCTCAACAAGGGCTCAGGCAGCACAGTTGCTGTATAACCTGCTTGCCAGATAAAGTCCTATCTGTTGCATAGCTGGTTTTTATGGGACAGCCGGGGGAATTCAGGAGGGGGCAGGGGCAAAACCCTCCCCTCCCGATCCGGGCTGATTTAAAATTCAGGTGTTCAGCTGGAAAATATTCGAGACAGTACAGAGGAAGCATAAGTAAAAATGGAACATATCGGTGATTTTGAAGGAAGGAATGATGATTGCCATTAATATAAAGAAGGTATTTATAGTTTTTAAAACGCATTTTGACATAGGATACACGAATCTTGCCGGAGAACTTCTTGAATGGTACGGCGGCAGTATGATCAGGGACGCCGTCGAAGTTTGTGAAGCTACTTCAAATTATCCGGAGGGGAAAAAGTATATTTGGACGGTCCCTTCCTGGCCGCTAAAGAAGGCTATGGAAAAAATCCGCGAACCGGAATTGAAGGAAAGGGCGGAGAAGCTTGTAAGAGAAGGTCAGCTGATATGGCATGGTCTGCCCTTTACCACTCATACCGAATCCTGTGGACTTGAGGAGTTTATACGAGGACTTTATATTGCAGGAGAGCTTTCTGAAAAATACGGCCGATGGACATCGGACGCCAAGATGACCGATGTTCCGGGACATACCTGGATGCTTCCGTCCATCCTTGTGAAAGCGGGAATAAAATTCATTCACCTTGGAAGTAATATCTGCGCCGCAACGCCTGACGTGCCAAGGTTGTTTTTCTGGGAAGGGCCGGATGGAAGCCGGGTCCTGACATATTACTCAAAAGATTATGGCACTGAGTTGGTGCCACCTGATGACTGGGACTATCCTTACTGGCTTGCCATGCTTCAGACAGCAGACAACCAGGGTGTGCAGAATGCCGGCTTCCTGGAAGAAATGTTTGCAAGGGTGAATAGGGAACTGCCGGATGTGGAAGTAGTTATCGGTTCACTGGAGGACTTCGGGACGGCAATGCTGGAAAGTGGTTGTGATATCCCTATTGTAAAAGGCGATATGGCCGATACCTGGATCAGGGGCGTAGGCTCGGCGCCCGGAGGTGTTTCGAGGCTTAGAAGGCTTGAATCGGTATTGCCTGTGATAGAGAGCATGGCGGTTATATATAACATTGCCGGACTGAGCAAGGCAATGGATAAAGAGAAAGAGACGGAAATTCATAATAGTATGGCCGGATGCTATGAAAAGCTTCTTTTGTTTGGCGAGCATACCTGGTCGATGGATACAAAAGCGACAATCCTCCCGGAAAGACATTGGGGTTCTTCGTGGAACGGCTTTAAATTCTGGGAAAACGGTTTTTATAACAAAGAGATATTTGATTCTTTGAGAAAAAACGATCCGGGATATCTGAAGCTTCAGGAATCATGGCAGGAGCAGCTGGAGTACCTTAATCATGCTGAAAAGCAGGTGAAGGTTTTGATGGAGGATGTTGTGGCTTCTTTAGCCGGCTCTGTCGCTGTTGAGGGCGATAAATTGATTATTTGCGGCAATCTGGGATGGAAGGCGGAATTATCTGTTGTGCTGGAAGATGTTTTGCCCCTTGATACGCGATATCTTCTGGACATATCAACAGATACAAAGATCCCGATATATTTGAACCATGAGGGTAAAAGGACCGCTGATGTCAGAACGGCTTCATTGGGCTATAAAACCTTTAAAATCCTGGATGGCACCAGTGGCTGCAATTTGCCGGAGAGGAAGCAGGAAACAGCCCGGCTGGAAAATACGGATGGCATTTTGGAAAACCGGTATTTCAGAATAGAAATCGACAAAGTGTCGGGATGTATCAGGAAATTCTATCAGAAGGCCAATGGGAAGGAATGGGTGGACAGTAGTTCCGGCCATGGCTTTGGGCAGTACGTCTATGACATTTATGGCAGCAGGGAGCTTAACGGGTATCTTGCCGACTATTGTGCCGTACTGCGCGATTGGGCGGTAAACGACATGGGAAAGGCAGGATATCCGAAAGATCAGCCGCATCTCCGCTTTGTCCCGGACAGGTTTGACATTCTGTGCGAAAATGGCTATAACTGGGGCAAAATTACCATAACTACCGGAATTACAGATGAAAGCCATTTGAAATATGGAAATGCCGCCGAATTTAAAACTAGCATAATCGCTTATGAAGATAGGGAATATGTTGACATAAGTTACGAACTTACCGGGAAGAGCGAAACACCGATGATCGAATCGGGACATTTTGTTTTTCCGCTGGCGGTTGATAACCCGCAATACAGTATAAACAAGCTTGGTGCGGTTATCGACCCGGAAACGGATATCCTTCCCGGCTGTAATAAAGACCTGCATTGCATGGGAAAATGGATGGACGTCAGTAATGAAGAACATGGCATGGCGGTTATTGCGATAGACATGCCGCTGTTTTCCTTTAATGAACCAGGTGTTCTGAAATACGACAGAGATTTTAAAATCAAGGGACCTTTGGTTTGGTTCCAGGCCTTTAATAATACCTGGGGGACAAATTTCCCGCAATGGATCGGAGGAAATTTACGCTTCAGGTACAGATTCATTCCGCATGAAGGCGGCCGTAATATCGGCAGGATCGGCAGGCTTGCGGAGGAAGCTTTTATGAAACAGGTTTGCGCATATGCCGATGCTTCGGAAAAACAGGGAGGTTTGCCCACTGCGGTAGATATACTGGCAAGAGAGTTGAAAGGCTTTGCAATTTTATCGTTCAAGGCTTCCGAGGACGGAAAAGGAGTTGTTCTGCGGCTGATTGAAATGGAAGGCAAAGAAAGAGAGGCGAAAATCACCTTTGATTTGAATCTGGATTCCGTATGGAAATGCGATTTGATGGAAAGACAAAGAGAGCGGATCGCAGTAAGCCACGAGGATGGATTAAGCAGCATCACATTTAACACATGTCAATTTGAAATCCACACATTTTATCTTAAAAATAAATGAAATTAACATAGGATATTCAAGAAACAGGGGGCAGGGAGATATGAATTATGGGTATTTTGACAGCGCCGCAAGGGAATATGTCATCACAAGGCCGGATACGCCGACGCCATGGATAAATTATCTGGGCAGCGGCGGATATAGTGCGATAATTTCGAATTGCGCCGGTGGGATGAGCTTTCACAAAGATGCAAATTACAGGCGTGTGACCAGATATAGATTCAACAATATACCGGTTGACAGACCGGGGAAATATATTTATTTGCGGGACATGGATTCGGGTGAATACTGGTCTCCGTCCTGGCAGCCGGTGATGAAATCCCTTGATGCATATGAATGTCGCCACGGGATGGGATATACGAAAATCAAAGGAGCCTACTCGGGCATTAATGTGGAGACAACGTATTTTATCCCTGTGGGAAAAGATTATGAGCTCTGGGTTGTGAAAATAAAGAATAATTCAATGGAAGAACGTAACCTGAAGATATTTACCTATATTGAGTTCAGCTGGCACGAAGCCTTAAGGGATACAATCTGTGACTGGCCCCGGAAGCTCTTTGACGCACAGTTCATGGATGATTTCATTGTTTTTGATCCGATGGTCGAGGGAGAACCTCTGTTTTCATATTTCGGAACAAGCCTTGATATCGAGGGGTATGATTGCAGCAGGGATCGGTATCTGGGGAATTACAGATCGGAAAGCAATCCCATTGCTGTTGAAAGGGGAGAATGTTCAAACACAGGCATTGTCTCCGACAATGCCTGTGGGGGTCTTTGCTGTCCGTTGAAGCTGTCCGGCGGTGAAGAAAAGACGGCCGTCTTTGTCCTGGGAGTCTCCGAATGCAAGGAAACTGCCGGTATCAAAGGTAAAAAGGCTCTTAATATGGATGCGATAGAAAACGATTTCCTGGAGCTAAAGCAATCGTGGGCGGAATTCATGTCAGGAATGAAATTCAATGTACCTGACAGGGACATCAATCTAATGCTCAATACGTGGAACCAGTACCAATGCAAAACAACCTTCGACTGGTCCAGATTTATTTCGTTCTATGAGAGGGGGGTTGACCGCGGAATCGGATTCAGGGACAGCATGCAGGACGTCCTTGGCGTAATGCACGCTATTCCTGATAAAGCAAAAGCAAGGATCATTGAACTCCTCAGTATCCAGTATAAACGCGGAGACGTCATGTCCGTCTACTACCCGGCGACAAAAAAGGCTCATGGGGGCGGAAGATCTGATGATCACCTTTGGTCGGCTTTTTCAGTTTGTACATATATAAGGGAAACCGGGGATGTTCAATTCCTTAATGAGCTGGTCCCATTTTACGATGGAGGAGAAGGGACTGTCCTTGAGCACCTGGAGAATGGGATAAAGTTTACCATGGATCATCTGGGAAGCCATGGAATGCCATTAATGCTTAAGGGCGACTGGAACGACACCATTATTTCCATGAATAAAGACGGGGGCGCTGAAAGCGTTTTTGTTTTTTTTCAGTTGGGACACGCAGTGAAAGAATTGATTCTGCTTTATAAGCAATACGGTTTTGAGGATAACCTGAAATGGGCGAATGGGATATATGACTATTGCAAGTCGAAGATGGACGGCATTTGGGACGGCAAGTGGTTTATCCGGGCATTCAACAGCAAGGGCGAGAAGTATGGTTCATCGGAAGACGAATATAATAAGATTTTCCTGAATCCTCAGTCATGGGCGGTTCTAAGCGGACTACCTTCAAAGGAGCAGGCTGCTGCCGCACTTGATTCTGTGAGAGAATACCTGAATACCGATTCTGGCGTAATGGCAAATTATCCGGCAACCAGCAGGTTCGATCCGGAGCAAAAGCTGTATTTCTGGAATCCGGCAGGCTGGGGTGAAAACGGCGGAATCTTCAATCACACAAACACTTGGGCTATTATTGCCGAAACAATGATGCGAAGAAACGAGTATGCATTTGAATACTATAAAAACATTCTCCCGCCGAAGAGAAATGACATAGCCGAGCTCTGCATGGTAGAGCCGTATGTTTATTGTCAGAGCATGAACAGCATTCAGCATGCGAATCCCGGAATTGCAAACAATTCATGGCTTACAGGGACTGTCTCATGGATGTTCTTCGCAGTCTCTCAGTATATTGCCGGAATAAGACCTGATTACGATGGACTTATCATAGATCCCTGCATTCCTGCAGAATGGGATAATGTGGAGGTTGAACGGATATTCAGAGGGACGCACTTTAAAATATCAATAAAAAATAAGGCTGGAAAAACTGGCAGAATTGAAAAATTAATTGTAGACAGAGCCATTATTGACGGGCATAAGGTGCCTGTAGACTATTTCAAGGGCAAAAAAACGGTAGAAGTAATCGCAGAGCTATAGGAAATGAGGTATATATATGGATCATAAGATTTCGGGCAAACACATATTTGCTTTTTCAAAAGACAATGCTCCGGCATTGGTTGTGCAGTCCGGTGCATCTGTTGAAATGGAGACGCTGGACTGCTTTGCAAATCAGCTTCAAAGCGTGGACGACAGACTTGAAGCATTGGACTGGGAACGCATAAACCCTGCAACGGGACCGGTTTATATCGAAGGAGCAGTACCTGGAGATGTACTTAAGGTGACTGTAGAAAGAATCAGAATTTCAGACAGGGGCATCATGAGTGTCGGAAAAGGAATGGGAGTACTGGGGGATATGCTGGACGGTTTAAAATTCAAGCTCATGCCTATTCAGGATGGATTTGTCCAGTTCAATTCTGAAATTTCTTTACCTGTAACGCCGATGATAGGTGTTATAGGTGTGGCGCCCGAAGCTAAAGCGATTGGCTGCGGGACGCCGGGGCCGCATGGGGGGAATATGGATAATCAAATGGTTACGGCCGGAGCAATCCTTTACTTTCCGGTGTTTGTAGAAGGCGCTCTCTTTGCCATCGGAGACCTGCACGCGGCGATGGGGGACGGTGAAATAGGCGTGACCGGAGTAGAGGTATCCGGGAATGCAAGAGTCAAACTTGAGGTTTTAAAAGGGGTATCCTTGAAAAACCCTGTTCTGGAAAACACAGATTATTTTACCACCATAGCTTCGGCAAAGAGGTTGGAAGATGCGGTAAAGCAGGCTGCATTGGATATGGCAGGACTTCTTGCAGACAGGCTCTGCCTTCCATTATCAGAGGTGGTAATGCTGATGAGCGCCGTTGGAAATGCGCAGATATGCCAGATCGTTGACCCATTGATGACTGCCAGGTTTGTAATGCCTAAATATGTTGCAAATAATATTTTGTATAAGGAGTAATATGCATTTATTTAAATGATTCTGGTCTTTTTTTAATTTACTTTAATAGTCCGGCAAAGTAAACTAACGTCAGGAAGCAGGCTATCCGGATGGCCTTAAAACATATTACCTTAAAATTGAATTAGGATGTGAATAATAAAGTGCAGACAGTTCTTAAAAAAAATAAGTTTATTTCATTCAAAAAAGACAGCTTGGTCTATGATTTGTTGAAAAACAAATCACTATACTTAATAGGATTGCCCGGGATAATTTACTTCCTTATATTTGCCTATTTGCCGATGGTAGGCATCATCATAGCCTTCAAGGATTATAATGTAATGGATGGAATATTCGGCAGTAAATTTATCGGACTTAAAAATTTTGAATTTATAGTCCAATCCAACGACTTGTTTAGGATTACTTTCAATACATTGTTTTTAAATACGCTTTTCATCGTTTTCGGTACACTTTCCCAGGTCGGCATTTCACTTCTGCTAAATGAAGTAAAGTCTACGCTTTTTAAAAGGATAAACCAGAGCTTGTTGCTGCTGCCGTATTTCATATCATGGGTAATTGTCGGTGTCATTGGATATTATCTGTTCGGAACGGAGACAGGGTTTCTCAATACGCTCAGGAATGCTATCGGACTTGATTCGGTGGAATGGTACTCAAGCCCGCAATACTGGCCGTTGATTCTCACATTTACTTATATCTGGAAATGGGTAGGATATGGAAGCATTATTTATCTATCAGCCATTGTAGGTATAGACCAACAGATATATGAATCTGCTCAAATAGACGGATGCAATAAATGGCAGGTTATAAAGTATATAACCATCCCTTCAATTCTCCCCACCATCATAATCATGGTGCTGCTAGCTGTGGGCAGAATCTTTTACGGTGATTTTGGCATGGTTCTGAACATGGTAAAAAGTAATGTATTGGTTTTTTCGACAACAGACATCATAGACACATATGTCTACAGATCCTTCCAGGGTACGGGCGGACAAGCTGGAGGGAATATAGGCATGGGAAGCGCAGCTGGAGTCCTCCAGTCCGTTATGGGGTTCATTACTATCTTTGTTGCCAATAAAATAGTAAAAAAGATTGAAAAAGATTATGCACTTTTTTAGGAGGGGTAAAGTTGATATCACAGAAAAAGATCAGTTCTTTCGACATTATAAACTACACTTGGTTTTGTATATTGTCCTTATTTACCCTCATTCCTTTTCTTATAATCCTTGCAGGCTCTTTTACCGATGAGAAGGAATTGATTGTAAATGGAATCAGCCTCATTCCCAAAGCGTTTTCACTGGAAGGATACAGATATATACTGTTTCGGGACAGCAGTAACATTGTTACAGGATATAAGGTCACCTTGTTCATTACTTTGGCTGGAACCCTGCTGAGCCTTGTAACCACCGCCGCACTCTCCTATGTTATTTCAATCAAATCGTTGAGATTGAGAAATCATATTTCCTTCTTTGTCTATTTTACAATGCTTTTTAATGGTGGGATGGTTCCGTGGTATATCCTTTGCGTAAAATACCTGCATATGAAAAACAGCATATGGGCGTTGATACTTCCCATGCTCGTGAATCCATTTTATGTAATGCTCATGAGGACTTATTTCAAAGGTATTCCCGAATCCCTCAGAGAATCGGCGGTGATTGACGGAGCGGGTGAATTCCGTGTTTTGGTACGGATCATTTTTCCTGTATCGGCGCCTATTATCGCAACGATTTCGTTGTTTTACATGCTGGCATACTGGAATGACTTCTATAATGCGCTGTTTTTCATAGATAAAAAGGAGCTTGTTCCTCTCCAGTATAGTTTGTATAGAATTATTTCGAACCTGAATTTTCTTGCTTCAGGCTCCAATCTGGCAAACGGCGCCAATCAGACCCAGAATGTGATCCTTCCGGCTGAAAGCGTTAGAATGGCGACAACGATTGTGACTATTGGCCCTATTATCTTCGTTTACCCGTTTTTACAAAGATATTTTGTTAAAGGAATCATCATCGGCGCAGTGAAAGGCTGAACGTGATATGGGCCGGCATGGACGAAATTACGGCTCCACTGGAGATATCCAGGCATCAAACAGGCTTATATCGGTTTACAACCGGTTAGCAAGTATACTATAATATTAGAGGGGGTAAATTATGTCAACCAAAATCTTCAAGCTAATTGCAGCAATAATCGCAGGTATTATGTTGCTGACAGCAATGGCAGGCTGTGGACAGAATGTACAGCAGCAGGAATCAACACGGACGGAGTCATCGCAAGCAGTGGCGACTCAGGCGTCGACGGAGACACCCAAGGAAATCGTTACAATTAAAAGCATCTTCCCCGGCGATGAACCAAAGGGCCTTTCCGATGTGTTTACAGTGCTTAATGAGAAGCTCGGCAAGGACATCGGAGTCAATCTGTCACTGACTTGGGCACCATGGGATCAGTATGGTAACAAAATACAGATGGCCATTGCTGCCGGTGAAGAGATCGATTGGTTTTGGGGCGGTTCATCGGATTTATCTGTCAATGTGGCTAAGAAAATCGTTGCGCCGCTTGACGATCTGATGGCTAAATATGGGAAGTCTATCTATGACAACATCAAGCCCGAGCTGTTCGATACCATGAAGATCGACGGGAAGCTTATGGGAATTCCCAGTACCGGTAATTCTCCATTGGTTAACGTATACCACAGTTTTTCATACAGGGAGGACTTGAGAGTAAAGTACAACCTGCCTAAATTGGATAACATTCAAAATATGGATTTATATTTTAAGACAATAAAAGAAAAGGAACCTACCTTGATACCGCTGTGTTCAGCTTCTGCAGCATATGTAATCATGCCCGCCTTCGGCCCCGAAGATTACCTGGGTGGTACTAACGGTGCCGTAGCCGTCCGGGTCAATGAGGACAATTCGGTCACGCTGATGCGTATTCAGGATGCACCGGCTTTTAAAGATTCCCTGGCTAAAGCGCGGGAATGGTATAATGCCGGGTATATACCGAAGGATATTCTGAATATCGGCGATGAGCAGGCCAAGCTTAATGCGGGGGCGGCGGCATGCAAGGACGGTTCGGCTCTTCAATCCTCCGAGCAGCAGGCTTCCATTGTGGCAAACGTTCCAGAGGCCATATTGAATGACCAGCCTGTGATGGGCAGTGGTAAAAAATTCATCATGGGCAATGGCGGTAACGCAGTGTATTTGTCTCCCGTGAGCAAGCATCCCGACCAGGTGGTACAATTTTGGGCATGGATTTTTGCCAGCCAGGACAACTATGACTTATACTGCTATGGGATCAAGGATAAAAACTACAAAATCGATAATGACAGGCTGGTATACCTGAATTCCGACTATTCCAGTTTCCCGGCATGGATGTTCAAAAACCTGAATTATCTGAGATTTAACCAGTATGCAACGGATGAGTATATCAATACGATAAAGAATTGGGACTCCGGCGCTGTGATAAGTCCGCTGCAGGGCTTCGTTTTTAATCCGGAAAAGGTTTCCACTGAGCTTGCCCAGGTCAATAATGTATTCGGCGCATATAGCAAAGCTTTGAACGCAGGTATGACGGATTTTGCAAAAGTGCTGCCCGAGTTTAATTCAAAGATGAAAGCCGCAGGGCAGGATACAATACTGGAGGAAGTACAGAAGCAGGTGGATGCATTCTTGAAGAAATAAAACCGTTTGGTTAAATAGAATGTATCGATAAATAGAAATATCGATTTCTTACAGGGGGTATGAAAATGCGAAAGAACAAGTTTCTTAAAAAGACTGTTGTGAAGTGGATCATATCCCTTGTTTTATTTATCAGCATTACCATCACTATAATTTCCATATCGCTATACAACTGGTACGCTCTGGACAATATCAAACTGTATAGCGACATGGCTGAGTCTACCTTAAAGAATACTTCGAAATCAGTTGATGTGTTGGACACGACACTAAAAAATGTAGGTTTTCTTGCAGTATATGATAAAGACTATACTGAAATGATGTGCAGCAACAGCGTCGATACCTTTCTGTATGGCACTTTGCAAAAAAAGATTATGAATTTGATTTTTACTAACCCTATCATCGACTCTGCTTATCTTGTAAATAAAAAAGCAAATTGGGTTATCGGGAGTCCTTCTTTGGACTGGATCCAGGCTGGTCCTTACAGTGATACCATAAACAGGCTTGTGTACGGACAGAAACAGAATGCCATCATCAGGATCAATACTTACAGAACCAGGGCTTATTCAGTAAATAACAATTCCGGGACAGAAGATACCATTTCATATGTATTTTTCCTTACAAGGGATAATACTTCGGAAGACTCATTCCTCATACTCAATATCAAGCAATCCAATATGATGAAAACATTGGATAATATCGGTGGCATTGCAGGAAGTGAAGTGCTTGTTACCGATATGAACGGAAAGGTTGTCCTTTCGGAGAAACCTGAACAACTGTATAAAGAATACGGCAGTGATGGATTCATGAGGCGTATCTTTGAAAGCAAAAGTTCATCGGGCTTTTTCAATTATACCGAAAATTCGGCAAAATCCCTTGTAGCGTATGTGAAATCAGAAAAATCCGATTATTACTTTATCAGCATCACTCCGTATGAGATAGTTCGGAAAACGGCTATTGCCCTGAAAAACAAAACCGCAGTCCTGAGTATTGCCATCCTGTTTATGGGGCTTATTGCTGCGATTATTATAGCCATGCATTTCTATTCTCCTATGAAGAGGCTGGTGAAAAAATATGCTTCCAACAGTCATACCGCTAATGAGATGAATCCGGTGGAATACATAAACGAGTATGAGTTGTTGGATAAACTGATAGAACATAATTATAACAAGGTGGTATCCCTTGATGGGTTGATCAGACAGGACTATCTGAAGAAGCTGCTGGAAGGGAAAATCAATATCGACCATGAATTTTCCAAAAACAGGCTCCATGGTATCGGAGTGAATCTGTCCCATGGGTATTACAAGGTCATTTATATGACGCTGGACAATTTGGACGGTATGAAGAAGAATCCGGCTGAGATGCATGCGCTAAAACAGGGCATCTGTGAGGTCTCAGAGGATTGCTTCAAATTGATATGCAACTGTGAAATGGTCTGGGAAATTAATGATGAGTCTGTTGTGGCACTGTTAAATTATAATGCTGAAAGTCCTGACATGGATAATCGGATTAAAAGCGCATGCGCGTCCATACAGGAATATTCGCAGGCGAAACTGGAAGCAAGGTTGACAATTGCCATAGGCAAGGCAGGTATAAATGAAGTGCATAGCTCATTTCAAGATGCAGCCGATTTATTGTGTTATAAATTGAAATACGGCGACGGTTCCATTATTGACCAGGAAAGGGTGACGGGCGATATTTCAGGGTATGATCTGTTCCCCGAAAATGAGGAAAAGTACCTGTTGCGCTATTTGAGAAGCCTTTCCCTGGAGAAAAGCAGTGAGTGTATCAGACAGATAGTAAAAGAGTTCTACAAATACAGCATCAGTGATATACTTCGTGCTGTGAACCATATTTTGTACAGCACTTTGCAGGTAGCCAAGGAGATGATCAAAAACAGGGATGTCTCCGGTGAAATTGATTTCTTTTGCACTTATGAAAGGTCGATGAAATATAAATCCCTGCAGGAAATGGAAGACAACCTGATTTCATTTTATGGAAATATCATTCGTGATATGGAAAAGACGATAAACGGAAATGATGATGGTCAAAGTGTGATGATCCGGCGGGCTATTGACTTTATAAAGAAAAATTACTCAAATCCTTCAATTTCACTGGAATATGTTGCTGAATATATAAAATTGAATCCTTCTTATCTTGGTAAATTATTTAAAGAAAGTACGGGAATCCATTTTACCGAATACATTAATCAATTACGCCTTGATAGTGCAAAAGAATTACTGGCAAATACCAATGAAAGTATCAATAACATATCAAGCCTTGTGGGATTTAATAGCAACACCTATTTTGTCACCTGCTTTAAAAAATATACCGGACTGACTCCTGCCAAGTTCCGTTAGGAAAGACCTCAAGAATAAAATTGAAAATGAAGGATTGGTGAGTTCTATGAAGCTTGCTTTCAGTACGCTGGGCTGTCCCGGGTGGGATATTGAAATGGTTGCGGATAAAGCTGTTGAATATGGGTTCGACGGAGTTGAACTGAGGGCTCAGGGTAAGCAGCATGTAGATACGGACATGTCTTGTTCCGAAAGATGGCATGCAAGAGAATTGTTTGAAGAAAGAAAGCTGGAAATATGCTGCCTTTCGGGATACACTGCTTTCGGAGGCGACGCGGGGGATCAAACCGGACATGAATTACGTGATCTGCAGCAGTTGATTGACCTGGCGGTGGATTTAAAGGCACCGGCAATACGCATATTTGCAAAAAAGCCTGATGCATTGACTCTCGACGCTGCTGCAAGGAATGTGTCCGATGTCTTGAATCAGTGCGGCGGGTATGCGGTTGAAAAGGGTGTGACAATTTTAATGGAAACCCATCAAGGCTTTAGATCGGGACGCAATATGCTTAAAATTCTGGAAAGAATTCACGAACCCCGGTCAATAGGCGTAATTTGGGACATCCACCACACTTTATCGGAAGGAGAAAAGCCGGAAGACACTTTCAGCCTCATAGGGCCCTATATCAGACATGTTCATATAAAAGACGCGGTTCATATTAAAAATAGTGAGGATAAGGTCTGCCTCGTCGGGAAAGGGGAGCTTCCGATAAGGCATATTGTTGATTTGCTGGAAAAGACAGGATATGACAGATTTCTGTCCTTTGAATGGGAGAAAATGTGGATAAAAGAGATGGAAGAGCCGGAGATAGCTCTGCCGGGTTTTGTTGAATTTATGCGGGGACTGCTATGAGCAAGGAGGATAAGGGATGAAGATTTTGGTTGCTATGCCTGCGGGAGAGATAAGGGATTCATTTATTCCATATGATACTAAAAAAAAGCTGGAGGCTCTGGGGGAGATAACATGGAATGGCGGCACTGAGAATTTCAGTACGGATGAATTGAGGGGAAAAATAGCTGGATTTGACATATGCATCACCGGCTGGGGGTCTGCGTATTTTGATGAATCCGTTCTGGATAACTCGGACGCCTTAAAGCTGATTGCACATACTGGCGGGACGGTGGCTCCCTACGTCGGGGACGCGGTTTACGGAAAAGGCATCAAGGTGATCAGCGGGAATACGATGTACGCCGAATCTGTAGCTGAAGGAACAGTTGCATACATACTTGGTTCGCTGAGGGATATTGTCTATTACAATAACGAAGTACAACAGGGCCGGTGGAGGTCCGACATTGTCACGAATGAAGGGCTTCTGGATCAAACAGTAGGTCTGATTGGGTATGGAGCGATTGCAAGGCATGTTGTGCAGATGCTTAAGCCGTTCAGGACGAAAATAAAGGTTTACTCAAGGCATATAAGCGCAGAGACCTGCCGGGAATCCGGCATTAAGAAAGCTACACTGGAGGATATTTTTTCAACCTGCAAGGTTATTTCCCTGCACAGCGCCTTAACACCCGATACACATCATATGATAGGCAGGGAACTGCTTTCCATGATTCCCGACGGTTCGGTGCTTATCAACACTGCCCGTGGGGCAATCATTGATGAAAGCGCTCTTGAACAGGAGCTTGTGAAAAAAAGGTTTAAGGCCGTACTAGACGTTTTCGAGGTGGAACCTTTACCGATGGGGAGCAAGCTGAGGGGACTTGATCATGTAATATTGATTCCGCATATGGGTGGGCCGACACTGGACAGATGGAAGATGATCACTGAGGAATTGATCAAGGATATTCAAAACTTTTGGAAGAATGGAAACTTAAAATATGAAATTAGCAGGGAATATTCCGGCACAATGACAAGGAAAGCATGAGGAAGTACTGCTGATCATGGCGCCGGCGTAAAAAGAACCAATTGTTTAGTGATTTATTTTGGAGGGAGAAAGCATGCCATTTAAGAAATTCTCATATTTGAGCCTGGAAGATTGTCTGGATGAAAATCGGAATATGGCATTGGATCTGCCATTCTCACAAAATACAGCTATCTTGAAAAGACCTGTGGATATAGGTAAATACAGAACATCCAATTCCATAGCCATCCATCCCATGGAGGGGAGTGATGGAAATGGGGACGGCTCTCCTGGAGAATTGACCCAAAGGCGTTACCGCCGGTTTGCAGGAAGCGGGGCCGGGTTGATATGGTTCGAGGCTGTGGCTGTTGTACCGGAGGGGAGAGCCTCTCCACGACAGCTTTGGATCCGTCCTCAAAATGTTGCTGCCTTTCGGGAACTTAGGGAAAGTATAAGGGAGGTTGCGATCACGCAATCGGGAGACGGCAATGGGCCGGTTTGTATCATGCAGCTGACGCATTCGGGACGTTTCAGCAAACCCGAAGGTAAGCCTGCGCCTATACTTGCATACCATAATCCCTATTTAAACCGGAAAATAAATCTGGATCCGGATTATCCTGCAATCACCGATGATGAACTGGAAAGATTGGAGGAGAAATTTGAGGAAGCTGCCATAATGGCGAGGGATGCCGGATTTGACGGAGTGGATGTAAAATGCTGCCACCGGTATCTCAATTGCGAGCTTCTTTCGGCTTACCATCGGGAGGGAAGGTATGGCGGCAGTTTCGAAGGCCGTACAAGGTTTCTCCTGAATGTCGTGGACCGGATCAGGTCCAGACTGGGAAATGACTTCATTGTTGCAACGCGGTTGAATATTTATGATGGAATTCCTTACCCATATGGTTGGGGTGTTGACCGGGAGGATTACCGCAGATACGATCTCGCGGAAGTTATGAAACTTGTTGCACTTCTTAATGCAAGAGAGGTAAAACTCATCAATATTACTATGGGAACTCCTTACTACAACCCTCACGTGAACAGACCCTATGACAACGGCGGGTATATCCCCGATGAACACCCACTGAATGGGGTGGCCAGGTTGATTAAGGGGACAAGTGAAGTACAGAAGGCATTTCCGGATATAAAAACAGTTGGGACCGGGTACAGTTGGCTTAGGCAGTTCGCACCATATCTGGCTGCAGGGTGTGTTGAAGAAGGATGGGTCACCTTCGCCGGCTTTGGCAGAGAAGCCTTTGCATATCCTGAATTTGCCAAAGATATCCTTGTGAATGGAGTCATGGAGGAGAAAAAGTGCTGCATAAGCTGCAGCAAATGTTCGGATATTTTGCGGGCAGGTGCAACGGCGGGATGTGTGGTAAGGGATGCCCGGGTCTATGCTCCTGTGTACGCCCAATATTGTGTGAGGGGAGAAAACCAAACATGAATACAAATGAATTCAGGACTGCCATAGTAACCGGTGCAGCCAGGGGAATCGGAAATGCAATCGCCATTGAGCTTGCATCCGAGGGCTGTGCTATTGTGCTCGTGGATGTGTTTGACCAGGAAAAGGTTGCTGAAAATATTCAAAAGGTTAGGTCGGCAGGGCATCAGGTATTGTATATTAAAGGGGACATCACTTCAGAAAAAAGCCGAATGGATATAATAGGAAAAACGCTTGAAGCCTTTAATCGGATTGATATTCTGGTAAATAATGCAGGCGTGGCTCCGAAAGTAAGGAAGGACATCCTTCAAGTCACAGAGGAGAGTATGGATTTTGTGTTGGGAGTCAACCTTAAGGGTACCTTTTTCCTCACACAGCAAGTGGCCAATGAAATGATTGATAAACGAAAGGAGTATTGTGATTTAAAGCCGGTGATTGTCAATATTTCCTCCAGTTCCGCCTATACATCCTCTACCCAACGCGGTGAGTACTGCATTTCGAAAGCAGGAGTGAGCATGATCACCACACTCTTTGCGGATAGATTGGCGGAGTATGGGATCGGTGTTTACGAGATACGGCCTGGAATGATTCTAACTGATATGACGGCTGTAGTGAAGGAAAAGTATGACAGAATGATAGAGGGAGGCCTTACGCCCATCAAACGCTGGGGATATCCCGAAGATATTGCCAGGGCAGTTTCCGTATTGTGTTCCGGGAAACTGGCTTATTCGACAGGTGAAATACTAAACGTGGATGGCGGTTTTCACATCAGAAGGCTTTAATAACTTATTTATACCTGTAGTTTTATGCATATGGAAAGGATTTCAAAAAGGAGCAGGCATGAAAAAGGGAAAAGTGATTATTAATGGGCTTAATTTGGATGTATACAGTTTGAATACCATAATTGTCGGCAGTGGCGCCGCTGGGTTCAATGCAGCCGACAGCCTGTATTCACTGGGGCAGGAAGATATAGCAATTGTGACGGAAGGGATTAATATGGGCACTTCCAGAAACACCGGCTCCGACAAGCAAACTTATTATAAGCTCACTTTGGCAGGTGGTACTCCCGATTCGGTAATGGAGATGGCAAAAACCTTATTTGAAGGAGGAAGCCGTCATGGGGATATTGCCCTTGTAGAGGCGGCTCTGTCGACAAGGAGCTTTTGCAGGCTGGCAGAAATAGGAGTTCCGTTCCCACATAACCGATATGGGGAATACATCGGATATAAAACTGACCATGATCCAAGGCAGCGGGCTACTTCAGCCGGCCCGCTTACATCAAAATATATGACTGAAAAGCTGGAAACTCAGGTAAAGTTGAAGAATATTCCCATACTCGACGGATATCTGGTTGTGGGAATCCTGACGGAAAGACAGGCTGGCGAGATTCACAGCATTGGTTTGGCGGCTCTGAATACACGTGAACTCGATGGACCTTCAATGGGGTTCACCCTGATTAATTGCACCAATATTGTCTTTGCTACCGGTGGCCCCGCAGGGATGTATCAGGCATCGGTATACCCGGAAAGTCAAACAGGTGCTTCCGGGATTGCTTTTGAGGCAGGTGCAAAAGGGGTGAACCTGACAGAGTCGCAGTTCGGCATCGCTTCTATAAAATTTCGCTGGAACCTGTCGGGTACCTATCAACAGGTAATTCCCAGGTATGTCTCTACCAATCCGGACGGAGGCGATGAAAAGGAATTCCTGAATGATTATTTCACCACCCCTGGCAATATGCTGGATGCCATCTTTCTGAAAGGTTATCAGTGGCCTTTTGACCCGCGAAAAATCGATAATTCCGGCTCTTCGCTTATCGACATTCTTGTGTATCATGAAACCCAGGTAAAAGGCCGCAGGGTGTTCATGGATTTTATGCACAACCCAGGCTGGGGAAGCAAAGAGGGACAGTTGGATTTCGGATTGCTGGGGAGTGAGGCGTACAGGTATCTGGAGAACTCGGAAGCATTATTCGGCACACCTTATGCAAGACTTGAAAAAATGAATCGACCGGCTATAGAGCTCTACAGGGATCATGGAATCGATTTGGACAGGGAATATCTTGAAACAGCTGTATGTGTGCAGCATAACAACGGAGGGCTGTCAGGAAGCCACTGGTGGGAGAGCAATGTGAAACACTTTTTCCCAGTAGGAGAAGTGAATGGAAGTTTCGGTGTATACAGGCCGGGCGGAAGTGCGCTCAATTCCACCCAGGCAGGCAGCTTAAGAGCGGCCCAGTACATCTGTGCCAATTACGGACAACAGCCGCAGGGGCTTGATTGTTTTACAGAGAAAGTATTTCCACAGGTGGTGGCTTTGCTGGATACTTCAGAGACTCTATTGGGCAAATCAAAAAACGGAATTAAGACAATTGCATTAAAGTCAAATAGAGAGCAGAGAGATGCAAATCCCGCCAAGCTTGTTTCCAGGCTCAGTGCCAGAATGACCAGAGTCGGTGCTCACATCCGTAATGCCGAAGATGTGGAGTCTGCTCTGAAGGAGTGTAATGAAGATTTAAAATCTTTTAAGTACATTCTTGGAGGACTGTCCGGTGCGAATGAACTGCCGGATGCCTTCAGGGCAAGGGATATGCTCATTACACAATTTGTGTACCTTTCTGCCATTAAAGAATACATCAAAAAGGGTGGTAAAAGCCGGGGCTCGTATCTGATAAGTGACACTGCCGGCCGACTCCCTGCACAGGGCCTGCCGGAAAATTTCCGCTACTTGCTTGACGACGGTGAACTGATGAAGCAGACTTGCGAGATAAGCCTGGAGAAAAGGGACGGGGCTTACTGCTGCCGGGTGGAGTGGAAGCCTGCAAGGCCTATCCCTGAAGAGGATAACTGGTTTGAAAATGTATGGAACGAGTATATGAACGGCGAAATTATCAAATAGCATCAGGGGCAATCTCGATCAGAGAATTGGCTGGAACTGTAACGGCAGCCATGAAGGCAGAATTAATTGCAAATGCAATTAATAGATGATTCGTGGCTTATTTTTTTACTGTTGCTTTTAAAGAAGTATTTTACGTGCAGCGAATACGGCTATAGGGTGAACCTCACCACAAACGGTCTGCTTATCCGGGAAATGGCAGCTGCGCTTATCGGAAGCAGTGCGCTCAGGCAAATCAAATTTTCATTGCACAGTCAGAAGGTTGTGAAGGTATAGTATATTGATATGTAAAGAGAATAGCGATATCATTATTATGATTGAATATCCTATAATAAAAGCAAATGCTGTTTTGCGTGTAACGACATAAAAAGCGAAGCCGCAAATGAGATGGAGAAAACAAGTGAAGATATTGGTTGATGCCGACGCCTGCCCAGTGAAGGGCATAATTGTAAGTGTCGCGAGGAAGTACAAGCTGGAGGTGACTATGCTGATCGATACAAGCCACGAACTGAATGATGGATACAGCACGATCATCACAGTCGACAAAGCCCGTGACAGCGTGGATATTGCACTGATCAACCTGGTCAAGGCGGGCGATCTGGTGGTGACGCAGGATTATGGTGTTGCTGCTATGGCATTGGGCAAGAAGGCGAAGGCGGTAAATCAGAACGGGCTGATTTATTCGGATGATAATATTGACGGACTGCTGTTTGAAAGGCATATCGGTCAGAAAGTACGGCGGGCGGGGGGCAGAACGGCAGGCTTTAGAAAGCGGACCAAAGAGGATGACGCAAGCTTTGAGAAAACGTTCAGGAGCCTCGTAGAAAAAGCTATATCCAGCGGCTATTGAAGATATTTGAAGGAAGACGGAGCTTGTGTTCATATCTGAGCTGAATGAGGGGATCGTGTTGGAGCAAAATTGAAGCAGATAAGAATGATAGCAGGTAAAGAAATAACGGGTGTAAAGATGGGATGGGCTAGAAAGGGGCAGTTCTCAAAAATCGATGCATACGATTTAAACACCCCTTTTTGAGAGAACTGCCCACAACCTTAATCTATTTTGAAAAAGGCGAATTGTTCTTTTTTAACAATGTTATTTTGATTTACACGACTTGTGATTGGCGTGTTGACAATACATATGTCACTGCACAGAAAATAATTGCGGTAATGATGAAATTGACAGGCGCCAGCATTATTCCACCGGATACTCCTGCACAGAAATACATTTTCAGTGCAGCGACGTACACATTCGTACCGTTTAATACTGGAATCGTCAGTGGCAGAACTGTCAAGCAAAGACCTAAAACCACCCAAAAGGCTGTAATGAAGACTTTGCCGAACCTGTACGCCATGGCGCCATACAGCATTGCCAATGAGAATATCACGATAAACATCGCCAGGAACCATAAGGATTCAGTAAAAGTGTTTACATTACTTTTGTACAGAATAGAAAATAGATCATAATAAACTGCTTCGGAATTTTTTGAAAGCGTTTTTGTAATGGCATTATCAACAAATTGCGAAGCTACTGAAATGACTGCCATTATCACTGATAATGCAGCGGAAGCGGAAACAGTTGACAGGAAGATATTTCTTCTTGTATTTCCAAACATAAGCAAATAATTGAAGTTTGGTTTATAGCTGGCTGAAACCTGTACAAAAACAAAAATGGCACCGGCTAAAAAGAAACCTGAATTTACACTTCCACTGCTATTATCTGATGAACTGATCAACTGCTGGAGCAAAACAAATAAGAAAAGGTATATGACTAAATAAATGCCCAGAAACCATGATGTGCTTTGCAATGCACCTTTCAATTGAAATTGTATACATTTTAACAATCTGTTCATAGGATCCCCTCCTTGCTGGCAGTGGTCAGATAAATGAAAAGCTTCTGAACCGGAATCGGTGATGTATCTACTTCATAACCGGATAGCTTTTTCAACTTTTCATCTGTGAATTGCTCATAAACGCCGCAGATCTTAACACTGCCGACCATTTCACTGTAAATGACTTTCAGACCTGCTACAGCCGCATCTACGACTGCAGCTTTACCGGAAACATACCTGGCTTTTTCCTTTAATTCTTCAACAGCCAGATGCTCAACAAGTACGCCTTCTTTTACGATCAGGGCTTCTTCGAAAATGTCGGCGGATTCCTCGATCAGGTGTGTCGAAATAACAAATGTCCTGGGGTTCGCCGTATAATCCTCCAGGAGTTCCCTGTAGAATAGGTCTCTGACCGCGGCATCAAGACCGAGAACCGGTTCGTCGAAAATCGTCACTGCAGCTCTTGAAGCAAGTCCGATCACGATTCTGAGGATTGATTCATACCCTCTCGACAAAGTTTTATATTTCTTCTTCTTATCCAATGCAAACTTTATGCATAGCTGATCGGCATATTTCCTATCGAAACTGTCATAAAATCCGGCAGCGGATTCGATTATTTCGCGAACACGCATGGTTGTGATAAACAGATTCTTTTCGGGCATATAGCATAATTTTGGAAGGAGCTCTTGATTCTCTACTGCATTTTGTCCGAATAGCTTGATTTCTCCTCTGTCTGCGAATATCCGTGAGGCGATGAGATCGAGGAATGTTGTTTTGCCGGCACCGTTGCGTCCCAGCAAACCATATATCTTATTACTGTCAAGTTTTATTGAAAAGTTATTGACTGCTTTGAGAGCACCGTAGCTTTTTGTTAGTCCGATCGTCTCCAATACTGTATCAGCCATTTACCCTACCCCCTTGTTTAATCATTTCTATCAGTTCATCCGTACTTATGCCAAGATTTTTCGCCTCATCAAGAAGAGAGGCAACGTATTTTTCATAAAAATTTGTTTTCCTGGTCTCCTGAATAACTTTTTTGGCTCCGCTTGCAACAAACATTCCTATCCCTCTCCTTTTATATATAATTCCGCGGTCCACAAGGATATTTATCCCTTTTCCCGCAGTTGCAGGGTTGATCTTGTATAGGACTGCCATCTGATTTGTGGACAGTATCTGGGTCTCTTCCTCAATAGCGCCTCTGATGATGTCATCTTCCATGCTTTCAGCAATCTGAAGATAAATGGACTTCTCATTGTTAAAATCAAGCTTCAAGTGTTACACCCCCGTTCTTAACTTAATTTGTTAGTTGCTTATGTAATTAACCATACAACAAACTAAGCCTAAAGTCAATAGCTGTAAAAAAATAATAAGGGGACATTTCAGCACTTTGAAAGTGAAAAAATGTCCCCAATACGAGAAGGCAGAAATACCTGAGTTTGTATAAACCTGAAAATCCGCATACATTAGTTTTCGGGCGCACTCCTTGAGAAGTATCTGGCAATACCTTCGGCAATGCTTTTTGCAAGCCTTGATTGTTCGCTGTCGCTGATTAATGTTTCAAATTCGGCCGGATTAGGTACAAAACCGCTTTCCATCAGCATTGAAGGAGTCCATGTGCCTCTGACCACATAAAAGTTATTATAGATTGTTCCCTTGTTCATGCGGCCGATTTCCGCAGCTTTTGCCAGTATTGCCTCGGATAGGGGTTTGGCAAGTGCTTCCTTGTAATGTACTGAAAATCCGAAAATTTTGGAGATGTCAACATTGTCCTCCATACTGTTTGCATGAATTGACAGGAACATATCGGGCTTTGCATTTCTGGAAGCGGTAAGCCTGTCTGGAAGTGACACGGTCACATCCGAGGTTCTGGTCATCAGTACAGTTGCGCCAAGAGCTTGAAGCTCGGTTCTTAGTTTGAGACCCATATCCAGATTGATGGCTTTCTCGGCATAAGTAAGCCCTAATGGCCCGATCGCACCGGTTTCCGTTCCTCCATGTCCCGGATCAAGCATGATCGTTATGCCTTGCAGGCTGCCGAAACCGCCGGTGGTTTTTGCCGGGCGCTTTATATGCAGAACAATGCCGTCAACAGCCTTCTCGATATAGTACCCGTCAATGGTTTGACCTGACTTGACAGATAGTACATACTGTCCTTGATTGCCTGAGCGTGTAAACACAGCCGAGGAGAACAGTGCGTTATCGGGTAGCGCGGGAGTGACGCCGGATACAGCTGCAGAAATGCCTACTGTCAGTTTGGAACCGTCAAAATCGGCAATGGCAGCCAGTGAAGAGGAATAGTTGAATTTCAGGGTATCCCATTTATCACCGGTCTGATAGTCTGCCGAGATTATAGCTGGCTGAAGCCTGGCCCTGGAGGTGTAGGTGCTGATACTGGTCTTTCTTACCCAGAGCCCGGAGGATAACCGGGCATAGCTTCCCGTCATACCTGTGATATAATCCGTCATTCCTTTACGAAGCTCATAGGCTGCACCATAAGAAGGATTAATTGATTTGAAGGTATCGATGTCTTCCTTTGAAACCTCGGCATAAAACGGCGAACCGGCCATGATTACTCCGATTTTTGCAGGAGCGGTGCGCGACTTTTTACTGCCCTTGTAACTTAACGTATAAACAGGTGCACCCAAATCAATGGTACGCGGTGTTCCGCTGCAGGAAGGCATCGTATAAGTATAGGTATATTTTGCCGGAATAAGTACACCGCTTCGCGGCAGGGCGCTTGAGGGCTTCATGACGTAAGACTTGCCGCCTATTTTAACAGATACCTTCGAACCGGCTGGTGCCTGACACGTAAGTGTTATTTTTTCACCCGGTGTCCTGTATTCCTGTGATGTTGGAAACACGGAATCGACCGGTATTTCTATTTTGCTCATTTTTGTCACAATCTCAACAGGACTTTTCCGGTATATGACACGTGTAACATAGGTGCCATCCTGTGAAAAAGTAAAGATATTACTGCCATTTTCCAGTGATGCGAGGAATCCGAAATAGCCCTGGCTTGACCTGCCTTCAACCGGTTTCCCGTTGAAATACAGCGGCTTGCCGGGATCAGAGGCGCCGTTCAGATAATAACTGGTGTAGCTTGTCTGTATGTTTCCGGATGGCCATGAGACTATAATTGGTTTTGCAGCCGTTATGCCATCGCGTTTCTCAAATATGGTTTTTATCGCAGCGCCGAGCCCCGGGTTATCTGCAAGAGAAGTGTAATTGTAAAAAACACTTCCTTTCACCTCGGGATATTTTTCATTCAGCTTTAATTGTCTTTCGATCTCGGAAATGCCGTACCACACGCTGGAAGTACTGGAACTGCATGCTCTGTAGGTCGCCTGCCCGATGTAAAGATCAACGCCTGTGCCGCTTGCCACATTACTCCACCAACTCAGCAGCTTGCTGTAATCAGCAATGGAATAGCCGATCTGCCAGTAAATCTGAGGGACTATGTAGTCAATCATGCCGTCCTTCACCCATTTTCTCGTATCGGCGTAATGGTCGTTATAGGCTTCCAGACCCTTCGTATCGCTGCCAAGCTGGTTTGAAGACTTGTTTGCCCAAATACCGAACGGGCTGATTCCGAACCGGATATTCTTTCCGGAGGCTTTGACTGCCTGAGAGACGTCAGACACAAGCGCGCTGACATTTGCGCGGCGCCAATTGCCTATGCTTGTATAGCCTTTCCCATAGGCTTTGTATGTACTTGAATCATTGAAAGTCCTGCCCGGATAAAAATAATCATCAAAATGTATTCCGTCCACCGCGTAATTGTCCAGGATCTCCCGGATTCCATCGACAATGAGTTTGCGGGCTTCCGGAATGCCGGGATTGAAGTACAGATTATTGTCGGAATACTTTACAACCCAATCGGGATGCAGGCGGGCAGGATTTGCAGCATACAGGGAATTCAGCGATTCCTTTGACTTCGTGATCCTGTAGGGGTTGATCCACGCATGCAGTTCAATGTCGCGGCTATGGGCCTCAGTCACCCAGAAGGCAAGTGGATCGAAACCGTCTGCAGGCGCAAGTCCCTGGGTGCCTGTGAGATATTTGGACCATGGGAAGATTTTGGACTTGTAAAGTGCGTCTTCCGTCGACCTTACCTGCAGAAAAACGACGTTGATTCCCATGCTTTTTGCATTGTCAAGAATTTTAATGGCTTCAGCTTTCAAAACTGCCGGATCTGTAGTGGGTTTCGAAGGATAATCAGTATTGGCAACTGTCGCGACCCAAAGTCCGCGAAATTCACCCTTGCTAAAGGAGACTGCCTGCGTGGAACCTGATGTATAGGGTAAAAGCAAAATCAATAGTATAAATAGTGCGGCAATAGCTCTGATGAATCGTTTCATTTGACGCTCCCTTTGGTTTATTGCATATTATTATCTGCAATGTAATCTTTCATATTTCGACATTTTATTATGATTCACCTGTGGGTTTAATATTTTTTAAACATATTGTAATCAGGCGGTAATAAAAATGCATATTAAGCTGACAGGAATAATCAAATGAGGCGTTGATGGACTAAAGTCCGTTGCCAGACGAACAATAATATCAACTCCTTTTTGCAGGTTTCCCATATGCAGTGCTTTCAATATCTTGGGAAGAAAGTTCATACTTTATTCTCTATTCATCGCCTTTCCGTAAAATACGCGTTGCATATTTTATAAAATTTTTTGATGCCGGTGAGACAGCTTTCAGTGACTTTATTCCAATACCTAAAGTACGGAAAGCGTATGGCTCAAGAGGAAGCGCTGTAATTCGGCCTGCCATCTCCTGTAAGAATAGATTTGGAAGGATACTGATTCCAAGATGATTTGCCACCATGGAAATGATGGCATGGTCATCGGTTGAAGAAAACCGGATGTACGGCTGGACATTTGCCTTTGTCAGTGCAAGGTGAATATCATGGTCGATGCCCATGGCGGAAATGATAAACGGCTGGTTATGAAAAGCAGAGATCGCATAATTTCCGCTGTCCGGGATGGAGAAGTCTTTTGGCAGTATGGCCATAAGCGGATCATCCTTCAGATGTATCCAGTCAAATTTCTGAGTATTTCTCTGGCTGCAGAAGCCAAAATCCACAATGTTGTTTTCTATCCATGATTCTATCTCTTCAATTCCGCCTTCTTTCATATGGATATCTATACCCGGAAAATCCTTTTGAAATTCAAAGATAATTTTAGGCAGCCAGTTGATAGAGATACTGGAGTAGGTGCCTATTGTGATGGAACCTGTGTGCAGACCTTTCAATGCGCCAATGGTCTGCTCCAGCCGGGAACTATCCGATAAGAGCTGCCTGATAAGGGGAACGATCCTTCTGCCGTTGTCAGTCAACAATACTCCACGTCTTGTCCGTACAAACAGAGAAAATCCAATTTCAGCCTCCAACCCCTTCACAATATGACTGACTCCTGACTGGGTATATCCAAGCCTCCTGGCACTTGCTGTGAAATTGCCGGACTCTGCCAGATCCACAAAGAGCTCATATTTTTTCAAGTCCATTCCTGCTTTCTCCTTTCATAAAAACAATATGTGGCATGAGAATATGTAATGACTAATACACCAAACTGTAATTTTACTATTATCACTGATAGGATTATAATGCTAATTAATTAAAAAGAAAAGCACCCAAATATGGTTTTGCTGCAAAAAGCCATATCCGTAAAAACGATTTTTTTGCAGAGAAATTGTATATAGGAACAGAATAGATGAATCGTTACAGTTTTTTATTAAAACAGCATATAGGGGCCCCGGCCATTGCAATTGTGAAAGCAGGCGATCGTGTAAAACGCGGAGCGCTGATTGCCGTAAAAGCTCCGGACGCCATGGGATGCAACATTCACTCCAGTGTGAGCGGCAAGGTTACCTGTGTGACGTCGGATGCGATTGAAATTGTGCAGGAAAATGAAACAGAAGCAAAGGAGTATGTAAAACTAAAAGCCGAAACTCCGTTGGGATTGATTGAAGAAGCAGGTATTGTTGGTCTGGGCGGAGCAGGCTTTCCCACATATATCAAGCTTTCCAAGCCATTGCAGCAAGGTGGAATCGTCATCCTGAATGCTGTCGAATGTGAACCGATACTCCGGCACAATATTTTCATGGTGGAAAAGAAAGCCCGGGAAGTGATACGCGGACTTCAGATTGTTATGGAGATTGTCCATGCGGATCGGGGAAGGATTGCAATTAAGGAAAAACACAAAGAAGCGACAGACGCCCTGAAGATATGCATTGCCGGCAATCATACCGGGATTGGGGTGTGCCTGTTGCCGGATTTATATCCCATGGGAGAGGAAAGAGCGCTTATCAGAGAAGTTCAGGGAATGCTTCTGAATATTGACCAACTTCCCATGGAGGCGAATGCTGTCGTGATCAATGCGGAAACTGCTTACCGCATTTTTGAGGCCGTCGAGGAAAGAAAGCCATTCATCGATAAGGACATAACGGTTGCGGGCAAGCTGAAAGGGGAACTGATTCAGGTTTTTGAGGATGTACCGATTGGTACAAAGGTTGGCTCTTTGATAGAAAGAGCAGGCGGTTGCTCCGGGGAATACGGCGAGCTTATTATGGGAGGCCCGTTTACCGGTAAAAGGACAACAATGGACTCGCCTGTTGTCAAAACAACAGGGGGGATTCTGGTTACGGAAACCTTTTTGAAAGGACCGCAAAAAATAGGCCTGCTGGTCTGCGCATGTGGAGCGGATAAGGAAAGGCTGCTTCAGATATCTCAGGATATGGGGTCGGAGGTTGCAGGGATTGAATACTGCAAGCAGGCGCAGCATATAAAGCAGGCATATAAATGTGAAAATCCAGGGAAATGTCCCGGACAGGTCCAAAAAGTACTGGCTTTGAAGAAAGCAGGCGCCCAGGCGCTGTTAATAAGCAATTGCAGCGATTGTACGAATACTGTCATGTCCTGTGCTCCGCAGCTGAAGCTGCCGGTTTATCATTGCACGGATGGCGCGTTGAGGTCAGTGAATCACAAATTGGTACGAAGACTGAAATAAGGATAATGCAAAATCGATACAATGAAAAAGAGAATTGGGTTCTATTATTCTTTCACTCGTATTGCTTTAAGTGCCTTGGTGCAAAAAAAATCCTTGCTTGTATAAATTTGTTTTTGCAACATATCACAGATACGAATTATTTTTGCGACAGATATCGTTTGAAAATTGGAGGGGATAGAAATGTCGATTACGAAGGAAACATTGGGAAAGCACTTAACGGATCCGGCGATTTTCTGCTGCCAGAGAAAAAAGGGAGTGGTGATTGGTGCGGAAGACCTGGAAGACCCATCGATATTCGATGACATGGTTGAATCGGGACTTCTGACATTGAGCAAGGATGGACTGACCATCGTACAGGTTTTAGGCAGAACTCTGACAAAAGACTGTGAAGCTCTCAAGCCTATTATGACGGAAATGCTGGACAGCGTAAACGAAGTATCCGGTGAAACATGTGCCGGGAAAGAAATGACCAGTGAAGGATCTGCCGGGGAAGAGATAACCGGTGAAGCACGTACGATGAAAGCAAGGTCCGGTGAAGTATATGATGAAAAAAAGACTGGCTGGATAAATGAAAGGAAGAATTCCTCTATGATTCATATTGAAATTGATAAATTGGAAGGTCTTAAGCTTGATATACCTGCAAGCATATTTAAGAATTTGTCAGTGTCTGTTACGGAGCAGCCGGAGCAAATGGAGACACCTGTAATGTCCAGGTCACCGGAGACACCTGTGACGCCGAAGTCGCCGGAGACACCGATAAGCAACAAGGTGATAAGAACACTGACGAAAAAGTACTATAAGGTCAAAGAGGTGAAGCTCGGAATCGGAACATTCTTTGAAGACGGGGTATTGACAATTGGAGAGAGCAGCATCGGTATGGCGTTGAAAGCGGATCCTTTGGTGAAGGAATTGAAAATAGATATTATTTCCCCGGACAAGAGACACATACATACGGAGACAATCATGGATATCTGCCCCATTTCCACGAAAGTGGAAGGAAAACTCGGTGAAGGAGTTTCACATGTCCTGGATGGCGTAGTGTTCATGCTGACGGGTGTTGATGAAGACGGGGTACAGGTACATGAATTCGGTTCTTCTGAGGGCTATCTGGATGAAAAGATGGCGTTTGGAAGACCGGGATGTGCAGACGAGGAGGACATCATCATTCGGGTACATGCGGTTCTTCAGCGTGGGACGGGAATGGAAAGACGAGGGCCGTTTGCCGCACATTCCGCGGAAGATGTGATTATTCAGGAGGTCAGAGACGCCATCAAGCTTACGAAGGAACCCATGGAGAGGGAAGAAGTCTGCGAGGATGTGAGGAGAACCGGACGTCCGAGAGTTGTCCTGGTCAAGGAAATCATGGGGCAGGGTGCCATGCACGACAATGTTCTTTGCCCGACGGAACCTGCAGGAATACACGGAGGCCGAAAGAATGTCGATCTGGGCAATGTGCCGGTGATGCTTACGCCCAATCAGGTACGTGATGGGGCGATTCATGCCTTGACCTGTATTGGACCGGCGACGAAGGAAATGACCAGGCATTATTTCCGTGAACCGCTTGTAGAGGGTTTGGCGGAGGATACGGAACTGAATCTGGTCGGTGTGATATTTATCGGGAGCCCGCAGGTGAATGATGAAAAGATGTATGTGTCGGAACGTCTGGGCACCTTGGTGGAAACTCTGGATGTAGCAGGCGCAATTGTGACTACCGAAGGCTTTGGCAACAATCATATTGATTTTGCCTCACATATCGAACAGATCGGCATGAGAGGAATTCCTGCGGTGGGAGTATCTTTCTGCGCCTACCAGGGACAGCTGGTAGTAGGGAACAAGTATATGGATGCCATGATCGAAATCAACAAGGATCAGCAGGGCTTTGAAAATGAAATTGCAGGCTGCAGTTCCATTACGAAAGCGGATGCGGACAGAGCGATCCTTATGCTGAAGACCAGGATGTCGGGTATTCCGATTGAAGCCGCCGATCATAAGTGGAATGCGGAAGTAATTGAGAGAAATCAGAAGATCGTGGATGAGGTTTTAACAAGATGATCGAACTTCAACCGATATTGACCAAAGGAAAAATTGTTGAAGTAAATGATACTGCGGTGAAAGTGAACGTGCAGGGAAGACTTGGCGTGATCTGCGTGCCCCTGCGATGGGTATTCACGGAGAAGAAGCTTGAACCGGGCCAGCAGGTAGAATTTTACTTCAGTTACATGCAGACCATCTGATGATTAGGAGGATATTATGATGAACCTGACTACAGCAAAAGGATTAAAATCTGAAATATTTGTTCCGATTACACCCCAACCTGTCTGGACACCTCTTACAAAGCCCTTGAGCGAATGCAGGGTGGCGTTCATTACGGCAGGAGGCATCCACAGGAAAGATCAGACGCCCTATAATACGGCAGGCGACTATACCTACCGTACCATTCCGTCCGATATTCCCACTTCCGAGTTGACTGTTACCCATGGCGGATTTGACAATTCCGATATTAATAAGGATGTAAATGCCATGTTCCCCCTGGACAGACTTCGGGAACTGGTGGCGGAAGGTTTTATCGGAAGTCTGCCTGAAAAAATGTACGGTTTCATGGGCGGGGGAGGAAATGTTGAGAAGTTCAGGAATGAAACAGGACCTGAAATTGCTTCAAAGCTTAAGGCGCAGGGAGTGGATATCGTGCTGTGTACCGGCGGGTGCGGCACCTGCCACCGTTCCGCAACAATCGTTACAAGAGCCTGTGAGGCGGCCGGCATGTCCTGTATCGTAATTGCAGCCCTGCCGCCGATCGCCAGGCAACAAGGCGCACCGCGTATTGCGGCTGCTCACGTGCCAATTGGCTCCAATGCCGGTGAACCGAACAATATCGGGATGCAAATGGGTATTCTGAAAGATTCCCTTCAGTGTGTGGTGGATTTCGACCATTTTGGACAGCTAAAGCTGCTTCCTTACGAATACAGGCACAATGTCTGATGGATTAGCCAGGGGGGTATTTATATGTGGAATACTGGTACGGGAATCATGGAATTTGAACCGAAATTCAGAATGAAAGAAAAAACATTTCTGGCGATAGATGCCCATACAATGGGTGAACCTGCACGAATCATCCTGCAGGGATTTCCTGAATTGCAGGGTGAAACGATGATGGAGCGGAAGGGGTTTCTGGCAAAAAATTATGACCATTACCGGGCAGCGCTCATGCTTGAGCCAAGGGGACACAGGGATATGTTCGGAGCTCTGGTAACCGAGCCGATCAGTAAGGAAGCCGATCTGGGAGTTATATTTATGGATAGTTCAGGTTACCTGAACATGTGCGGGCATGGCAGCATTGCAACAGCGACTGTGGCGGTCGAAGCCGGCCTGGTGAAGGTAAAGGAGCCCTATACCGATGTGGTGCTGGAAGCGCCTGCCGGTATCATTCGAACAAAGGTCAAGGTTGAAAATGGAAGAGCTGTCGAGGTAAGCATATTAAATGTTCCATCCTTTCTATACGCGGAAGGACTTGAAATCGAAGTTCCGGGTTATGGAGCCCTCTCTGTTGATATTTCATTCGGCGGCAGCTTCTTCGCGCTTGTTGATTCCGAAAGGATCGGTATTGCCATCAGGCAGGAGAATTTGAGCGTTTTAACCGATTTGGGAATGAAGCTTTTAAGGGCAGTAAATCAGTCCTTTAAAGTAAAGCATCCGTATCTGGATATTACAACGGTTGATTTAGTGGAATTTTACGGAAAAGCGGACAACCCGGATGCGCACCTGAAAAATTTGGTTATTTTCGGTGACGCACAGGCAGACCGTTCTCCGTGTGGAACAGGGACCTGCGCCAAGCTGGCTTATCTTTATGAAAAAGGCAAAATCGAGCTGGGAGAGGAATTTGTGTATGAAAGCATTACAGGTTCCATGTTCCGGGGGATTGCAACAAAAGAAACAGAAGTGGGCGGAAGAAAGGCAATCATTCCACAAATCACCGGAAGTGCCTATGTTACAGGACTGAACCAGCTTATACTGGGCAGCCATGATCCGCAAAGAAATGGTTTCCTTATGGGAAGTAAGCAGGAACATATATAAAAATCGCAGCCACCGGCATCCACTTTAGCGGTAGGACTGTTTTGAATGAATGGAGGAGATGTAACTGTGAAATTGAAGGATTGCGGGCTAACCGCAGAAGAAGTGAAAGCCCTTGTAGGTAAATATATGATTGATACCTATGAACGTTACGATTTCGTATGTGAACGGGCAAAGGGCATGTACCTTTATGATGAAAACGGGGAGGCTTATCTTGATTTTTATGGTGGTATCGCCGTTAACAGTGCGGGAAACTGCAACGAAAAAGTGATTGCCGCCGTAAAAGATCAGGTAGAGGACTTGATTCACACATTCAACTACCCTTATACAATTCCTCAGGCCCTTTTGGCTCAAAAGATCTGTGAAACGATTGGAATGGATAAGGTTTTCTTTCAAAGCACTGGAACCGAAGCAAATGAAGCGATGATAAAAATGGCCAGGAAATATGGCGTTGAGAAATATGGACCGGATAAATATCATATCATCACAGCAAAGAACAGCTTTCATGGAAGAACCTACGGCTCCCTGACAGCAACAGGACAGCCTGAAAATGCCTGCCAGACCGGCTTCAAGCCCATGCTGCCGGGATTCTCGTATGCGGATTTCAACGATCTTGAGTCATTTAGAGCGCTGATAACGGAGGATACGATTGCGATTATGGTGGAACCCATACAGGGAGAAGGCGGGGTTCATCCGGCTACTCAGCAATTTATGAAGGGACTTAGGGCTCTGTGTGATAGCAGGGGACTTCTCCTCCTGTTGGATGAAGTACAGACAGGTTGGTGCAGAACCGGTAAAATCATGGGCTTTATGCACTATAATATCAAACCGGACATCCTATCCATGGCGAAAGCCATGGGTGGCGGAATGCCGATATCAGCTATCTGTGCAACCGCAGAGATGGCGAAAGCCTTCACAATGGGCGCCCATGGCACGACCTACGGTGGGAATCCGGTATGCTGTGCTGCTGCTCTTGCTCAAATCAATGAACTGCTGGATAACAAACTGGCCCAAAATGCGGAAGAAACAGGAAATTATTTTATGGAAAGATTAAGAACACTTCCGCATGTGAAAGAGGTTCGTGGAAAAGGTCTGCTGATTGGCATCGAGTTTGATACACCTATCGGTAAGGAAATAAAGCATGGCTGTATGGATAGGAAGCTGTTGGTTACCCTAATCGGGAACTCTGTCATCCGAACGATACCTCCGCTTATCGCAACGAAGAGGGATTGCGATAAAGCATATGAAATATTGAAAGCCTCTGTTGAGGAAGCTTGCCTTTTGGCAGCCAGTCTATAACCTGGTATATCAGCTCAGTGTTCCTTAAATTTTATGGTCAGAGTAATAAACGTCGCGGTTTCAAAATTTTTTGAGACCGCGTTTTTGTTATAGAGGACTCACCGGCATTTGCGTTGGAGATTGCGGCCACATCGTCGAAATAAAGGTGCGAAAATTGGGAACACAACGAGGTTGAAGCTCGAAATTGCCGACTATGTAAAAATGTAGTACAATAAATTTCAGAACTTTATTCAACTTTTTCAAATGCTGTCAAATAAATATTTAGTGAGGGAGCTTATTATGGTCGGGAATATCTATAAAAGGAAATTTAACAATGATTCAATTGCATTAAAATTTAATGGAAAAGGTATCAGCTATGGGCAGCTTGATCAAAAGGTATTAGCGTATGCAAGCTACTTGAAAAAAATTGGACTAAAAGCTGGGGACAAAGTGGTATTGAGCTGTCTCAATTCTCCTGAATTCATTTATTCCTATATGGGTACTGTAAGAAATGGCGGAATTATTGTTCCTATTAATCTGATGCTTACTATGGAAGAGATTGTTTATATCATTAAGGATTCAGAGGCTAAATTTTTAATGATTCATCCGGCAATTCTACAAAAAGCAAAACTCACCCAGGATGCGGTAAAAGCTGCTCTGGGTATTACGCTGATCGTATTGGACGAAGAATTTAACAATAGTGTTTCAGAGGTTTGTACAGAAGGTTTTGAAGATTTTTCGGATGAAAATGCAGTCTCTACCTTTCTCTACACATCAGGTACCACCGGGAAGCAGAAAGCGGCAATGCTTACGCATAAAAACCTGGTATTCAATGCAGAGCAATGCTATCTGGGACTTACTGCAAGGCCGGATGACATATATATGTGTGTGCTTCCGATGTTTCATGTGTTTGCATTTACTTCCTGTATTCTTATGCCTCTGTGGTCTGGAGCTACAGTAACGATTCTGGAATCCTTTCAGCCGAAAGAGGTAATTGGGTCTTTGCTGAAAGACGAAATCACGGTCTTTATGGGAGTCCCTGCAATGTATGTTGTATTATTGGAGGCAGGTAAAAAGGATATTACCTTTCCAAAGCTTCGTTTTGCAGTCTCTGGCGGAGCGGCACTGCCTGTCGAAATCTTCAGACAGGCGAAAGAAATCATGAAGCTTCCTGTTGTAGAAGGCTACGGACTGACAGAGGCTTCTCCCGCCGTATGCTTCAATCCGCCATTTGGCGTTCAAAAGGAAGGTTCCATAGGCATCCCTATTCCCTATGCGGAATGTAAAATTGTTGATGAAAATGATAGGGAACTTCCTGCGGGAGAGATTGGAGAACTTGCCGTCAGAGGGGAAAATGTCATGTTGGGATACTTCAAGCAGGAGGCAGAGACAAAGAAAACGCTGTTAAACGGGTGGCTTCATACGGGAGATCTTGCAAAGAAGGATGAAGACGGTTACATTTTCATCGTGGACAGGATGAAGGACATGGTTGTTGCTGCAGGCTTGAATGTATATCCAAGAGAAATCGAGGAAGTAATTTATCAATATCCAAATGTGAAAGAAGCTGCTGTCATTGGAGTTGTGGACAAGCTGAGGGGCGAATATGTAAAAGCCTTTGTTGTTTTAAAAGAGAATGAAAAATGTACTTCAAGAGAGTTGCTTAAATATTTAAAAGAAAGGCTCGCAGTTTATAAGCTGCCGCGTGTGATAGAGTTTGTTCCGGGCCTTCCCAAAAACAGCGCTGGCAAGATCATGAAACGAATCCTTAAAGAACAGCAAACTCAAAGCATTTAGGTTATATTAAAATAGCTCATGAAACTAAAAAATATGCGAAACAGTAATCGGGCGGTAATAGAGATGCATATTAATCTAGTAGTACTATTTCAGTGAGGCGGGCAGAGTGACTGAACGGAAACTGAATGCGGCATTGTATTTCCTTTTGGCAGCGGCAGTTTTGCTATACCTTGGCTTTAATGTTTTCAATGTAAGGCAGGTGTTTGCCTTGCCGGAACAGCGTATTGCAAAAGAGGATGACATCAAGGAGGATAGTAATTTACCGGAGAATGTCCTGAAAGAAGATGTGAGTTCAATTGAGCTTGAAGTGTCGATGTTGGAAACACGTGATATAAGTCCGGTAGGGTATCATCTATATGTGGATTTGGATTTGACACAGTTGTATGTATACAAGGACGGTGAAGTCATCAAGACATACGAGGTGTCAGGAGGAAAGCCCAGCACTCCGTCCCCGGAGGGGACCTGGAGGATCGTTAACAAAGACACCTGGGGTGAAGGGTTCGGCGGCGCCTGGCTGGGCTTCAATGTTCCCTGGGGCATGTATGGGATACATGGTACTACGGAGCCATGGTTTGTCGGCAGATCCAATACTTCAAAAGGCTGTATCCGGATGAAAAATGCCGATGTCAGGGAATTATTCAAGTTGATTCCCTATAATACTCTGGTCACAATCGTACAGAATAATAAGACTTTTTACCCGATGCAGGACGGAGATGCAGGATCGAATGTGCTCGAGGTCGAAAAGGCTCTTAAGATACTTGGATATTACAACGGCAGCGAGGATGGAATTTTCGGAGAGACACTCATGAATGCGGTAAAGCAATTTCAAAGAGATTATGGACTTTACAGGACTGGAATTGTTAATATCAGCACATACGAACTGCTCCGGCAGAAGGTGAAAGAAGTGGAGGAGTAGTATTTTGTGAAAGACTAAATTTTACTATTGCAATCGAAAAAAATAGTATATAATAAAACTATAGTAATCGATTACTATAAAGAGTACAGGAAAGAATGATACTATATTTATGGGTAAACAAAATCAGACAATAAAAAAGGCTACAATATATGATATAGCTCAGAAGGCAGGCACATCAACGGCCACAGTATCAAGAGTGCTCAGTAATAGCAGCTACCCAACAAGCAGGGAAATTCGTAAAAAAGTATTAGATACGGCACAAAAAATGAACTATACGCCAAATTTATTAGGCAGAATGCTTAAAAAAAATGAGAGTAGAGATATCGGAGTTATTATTCCCAATATCTCCAATCCGTTTTATCCCCAACTGGTCCTTGGAATTGAAACAGAAGCTAAAAAGCATGGCTTTAATATTCTGCTGTGCAATTCATTCAGAGATGTATCCAACGAAAAGAAATATATAGAATCCATGTACCAAAAACAAGTCAAGGGCATAATATTATCCACTATTAGTGAAGAACATGGCTTCTTAAAGAAATTATGCGAGAATGGATTAAAAATTGTTGGATTTGACCAGAATATTGAAGATTTTCAATGCAATAAAATAAGCTTTGATTTTACAGCAGGCGGAATGATGGCTGTTGATTATCTTGTAAGTATGGGACATAAAAAGATAGCATTTGCAACCTCCCCTCTCACCAGAAGAAGCCGCAGAGAGATATTCGACGGATATAAACTGGGCCTGATGAAAAATAATATAGAATTTTCCGCGGACTATTTATATGTTGCAGAACTTGAAAAAGAAGTAGAAAACGGCACATTTGAATTTGAGAATGGAATAAAAATTGCCCGAAAATGTCTTGCATCAAAAAAATTGCCTACTGGAATTTTTGCAGTAAATGACGTAACTGCCATGGGCATTATGCATGGTCTTTTAAGCAGTGGTGTAAAAATACCTGAAGATATTTCAGTGATCGGCTTTGATAATATAGAATTTTCCGCCATGGTCAACCCTCCGCTTACTACTATAAATCAACCTGCTTTTGAGACCGGACGTCTTGCTTGTAAGGTTTTAATTGAAAATTTGGAAGGAGATGAAAGTGATTATGTTTCATTTAAGTTGGAACCTTCGCTTGTGCAAAGAGAATCAGTCAGAAATGTAAAATAATAGCCATGTTTTTTTTAAATTAATAGTAAACGATTACTACAAAAAAATATATTAGAAAGAGGATGAAATTGTGAATATTATTAAAGAAATACAGGTGGGAAAGCTTAAGGTAAAGGTCTATAAGACCAGAAAGGACATGGGGGAGACATCTGCCATGGATATGGCTGTAAAATTAAAGCTGTTGTTAAAGAAAAAGGATGAGGTTAATATTATTTTTGCTGCAGCACCATCACAAAATGAGTTTCTTGAAACGCTGATTGAGATAAAAGGCATTGAATGGAACAAGGTAAATGCCTTTCATATGGATGAATACATTGGGCTTGATGAAAAGGCGCCCCAGGGGTTTGGCAATTTTTTACGGGACAGGATTTTTGGTAAAGTTGGATTTAAGACAGTTAACTATCTTAATGGAAATGCAGAAAATCCTAAAGAGGAATGTATCAGATATGCTAATTTACTTAAAAAATTTCCAGTTGATATCGTCTGCATGGGAATAGGCGAAAACGGCCATATAGCATTCAATGATCCGTATGCGGCACTCTTCGACGACCCTGAATTGGTCAAGATTGTTGAATTGGATGAAAAATGCAGACAACAACAAGTTAATGACGGCTGTTTTGACCATTTTGATGATGTGCCGACTCATGCTTTAACACTTACTATTCCTGCGCTTACAGCCGGAAGCTGCCTATATTGTATGGTACCGGGTAAAACTAAGGCTGAGGCGGTAACCAGAACAATAAAAGGCGGGGTTGATCAATCTTGCCCGGCATCTATTCTCAAGGTTCATGATCATGCGGTATTGTATCTTGAAAAAGATAGTGCCACAGGTATTTTAGATTAAACAATAGTATACAAATATTTTATTAAAGTGGAAGGTGATTCAGTGAACAGGGTTAAAATCATTAACGGAAAAATCATTATGCCTGATAGAATTATTGACGGAGGAACAGCAGCCTTTGATGACGGGAAGATTATTTATGCAGGTCAATCGGATTTTCAGATGGAAGACTGCACTATAATTGATGCCAAAAGCAACTACGTTTCACCCGGCTTTGTGGATTTACATACACACGGAGGCGGAGGTCACGATTTTATGGACGGGACATGCGAGGCCTTTTTGGGAGCTGCCGAAATGCATGCCCGGCACGGTACGACCTCAATACTTCCCACAACTCTTACCAGCACCAATGAAGAATTAAAAGAGGCTTTTGAAGTATTCCGGGAAGCAAAGAGTAAAAATAAAAAAGGCGCACATTTCATTGGACTCCATCTTGAAGGTCCGTATTTTGCTATGTCACAAAGAGGGGCGCAAGATCCCAGATATATAAGAAATCCTCAGAAAGAGGAATATGAAGAGATATTAGGGTGGTCTGATGATATAGTTAGATGGAGTGCCGCTCCGGAACTTGAGGGCGCTATGGAGCTTGGAAGAGCTCTCAGAGACCGTGGCATACTTCCATCAATAGGTCATACCGATGCCGATTATGAACAGGTTCAGGATGCTTTCGAGAACGGTTATACCCATGTTACCCATTTGTATTCAGGTATGTCGGGTGTTCATAGAAAAAATGCCTACAGGTATGCAGGTGTTATTGAAAGTGCTTTTATTATAGATGATTTAACCGTTGAAATGATTGCAGACGGATGTCATCTGCCTCCATGCCTTTTGAAACTCATTTATAAAATAAAAGGCCCATCCCGAATTGCTCTTATAACTGATTCTTTACGGGGAGCCGGAATGCCTGAGGGAGAAAGCATATCAGGAAGCCTTAAAAATGGCCAAAAGATAATAATTGAAGACGGAGTTGCCAAGCTTCCGGACCGTTCTGCTTTCGCAGGAAGTGTAGCTACCACTGACAGGCTTGTCAGGACTGTTGTAAAGCAAGCAGGAATACCGCTCGTTGATGCAGTAAAAATGATGACTATTACCCCGGCAAAGATTATTGGTGTTGATAGGAAAACGGGCAGTCTGGCTAAAGGAAAAGATGCGGATATCGTTATTTTCGATGAGGATATAAATGTTAAGATGACTGTAGTTAAGGGTAATACAATATATGGAGGAGTTTTATAAAATCGAAAAGTGGAAGTACCAGGAAAAATAGGGGGCAGTATATGCCCCTTGTTCTTATGAATATCAATAACCTTCCAATAGGAAATAGAGTATTGATACTGTATTATGTTAAGTAGATATATGTTTTGTTATGATAGCACTGTACAAGTTTTATACTGCTTTGGTGCGAGGGAGGAGGAACCTGCATGAAAAGGGTAGTTGTGTTTGTAAAAACAGCTTTAGGCAATCTGCAGGTAAAACTCCTGCTGATAATATTGATATTCCTTTTTACACCAGTAATATTTTCTATTAATAATTACTTAAAACATACTGAAGAAATCATAATTGACAATACTTCCAGCCTTATTATGGACAACCTTGAACAAGTAGGCGGCAAGGTTGAAAATACTTGTCTTGATATGATTACATTATCTAACATTATCTTAACGGATGATACCATCCTGGACAATGTATCAATAGAACCAAATCAAAAAAATTATAATGATGATTTTCAAATGAAGGATCCGGCTTTTTATACAAATGACGATATGTCGAGAATTACCAGGACTGAAAATGAGATTAATTCAATGAAGAGAAAGGTATTTTTCAACAATAATGTCCATGTAATCATTATAGGCGCCGACGGGAACATGTATTCCTCCATGGACAGCTTTGATAAAAAGCTTAAATTGGAATATAAAAATATCAATAAATTTCTTTCGCAGGACTGGTTTGAAACAGTTAAATCCGGAGATGTAAGAGTACTGTGGAATGTTCCTTACAATTATGAGATAGAAGGTTTGGGAGACGATAAATATATTTCCATAGTAAAATCCATTCGAAATAAATATTCCCCCCAAAATGTGGCCGGGGAATTAATGATTAATTTTAGTGCTTATGATCTGGGGAAAATTATTGGAAATTCCATTAACGGCTACTTTGCAATAATAAACGAGAACAGCCAGATCATATATAGTTCTGAAAAGTCCATTGAGGATAAAATACTTACAAATAAAGATATTATGTCCAAAAACTTATACTACGGGAGCGGCAGTTTTTTTACCACGATTGATAATGAAAAATTCATGGTGAATTACAATTCTATTAAAAAGTTCGGCATGTGCAGTATATCCCTTGTTCCCTATAAAGAGATAATCAAAGAAATAGACTCTCTTAAATTTAAGATAAATTCAATTAATATACTTGTTTTTAGCGTATTCCTGTTATTGGGAACCGGTATGATTATGAATACCATAAACCCCTTACGGCAATTACTGAAACGAATGAAGAAGATGAAGGTTGGAGCCTACTCGGTAGGAATAAAAGAAAATGAAAATCTGGACGATGTTAACGGCCTGGTACATAGTTTCGACAATATGCTCAACAGGGTTGAAGAACTAGTGAACACAGTGGTTCAGGAGCAGAAACTCGAAAATGATCTGCGATATGAGGCTTTAAGGGCACAAATAAATCCACACTTCCTGTTTAATACCTTAAGTACAATAAAGTGGTCTGCTAAAATGAGTGGAGCAGATAATGTTTCAAAAATGATTTCCGCTTTGGGAAAGCTGCTTGAAGTGAGCATTAACAAAGGTGAGGAGGAGATTACTCTCAAAGAAGAGCTTAAGCTGGCGGAATGTTATATTTATATACAAAATGTCAGGTATAACGATAAATTTGAAATGCGAATCAATATTAATGATGAAAGTATCTATTCCTGCAAGATGCCTAAGTTAATTCTCCAGCCAATTGTTGAAAATTGCATCATTCATGGGTTCGAAGACAAAAATGACAACTGCAGAATTGATATAAATGCGTATATAAAAGAGGAGAGTATTGTCATTGAGGTTATTGACAACGGTATGGGAATGGATGCGGACAGAATTGAGCATCTATTGTTTAATAATGAAAACACAAAGCATAAATTTAACGGCATAGGCCTGAATAATGTACATGAACGGATCAAATTGAAATATGGACAGACTTATGGCCTTAGTATAACTTCCGAACCGGAAAGAGGGACAACAGTATCCATATCAATTCCTCAAATACCGGGATTTGAAGATGAGGTGGTTTGATGATAAAAGTTGTTATTGTGGATGATGAAATCCTTATACGGGTTGGAATAAAATCCTGCATTGATTGGGAGAAACATGGCTTTGAGATTGCAGGACAAGCGGTAAATGGAATAAATGCCCTTGAAGTAATTGAGGAAACTCATCCGGACATCGTATTGACAGATATTAAAATGCCCAAAATGGATGGGATTGAATTAATAAGTGAAATTAGGAAGAGGTTTCCCGGCATAAAAACGGTCGTACTCAGCTGCTACAACGACATGGATTATGTAAAAAAGGCTATGAAGCTTGGCGCCGAGGATTATATTCTTAAGCTTTCTTTAGAGCCTGAAATTCTTCTGGAGGTTTTGCTGAAAGTAAAAAAGCTTTTGCAGAGCGAATATATTAGTGAAAATACTATCCAAAATACGAATAATGAATTCCGAAAAAATAAATATATTTTAAAAGAGGATATCTACAGGAAAATGATTTCCGGATCAATGACACCTGAGAATTTTGTTAAAGAGTTAACCTCATTGGGAATAAATATTGATTCAGGTTTCAATATCGTGCTTTGCTGTGGTATAGATGATCATTCCTGTGCCCCGGCCAGGAGCAAAATAGAGGATTGCTATTTATTCAAATCTTCCTTTATAAATATACTGGAAGAAAGCATGTCGAAATTCGCCGATTGTGATATCGCAGAGGTGAAGAATGGTGAATATATTATTCTGCTCAGGTGCCCGAACACCTCTGATATGCTCTATAACAAAGATCTGATTTCAGGGTATTTAAAAAAGATTAATAATTCCTTTAAAAAGTACTTGAATATATCCAATTCTTTTGGGATTAACCTCGTGCCTGTTGAGTATACCCGTATCAGAGAAACCTATTTTGAAGCCAGAACTGCAATGAAATATAAATTTTACTGCGGGAGAGAAAGTATTATTTTTTACGGGGATATTAGTGAGTTTGACGGCGAGGATTTGTTATTCAATTATGCTAATGAAAAAAGTCTTCTTGAAAGACTCGAAGACTTTGATGAATTGGGAGTGAATGCGATCATTCACAGTTTCTTTGATGAAATATCAGAGTACAGAGTATGTGATCCTGAAAAAGTAAGAAAAGGTTCACTGGATATTTTTCACAGCCTAATGATGTTTGCCAAAAAGTTTGATACTCAGGCTAATTTTATATCTGCCAATTTCAGTGTAAACCCGTTGGACTTGCTGATGACTTCAGAAACCATTTCTGATATAACTCATTGCTTTGAGGAACTTGTAAATAAGCTGTTTGATTTCATAAATAGTCAGCAGCTTGATGCTAAAAAGCCTGAAATAATAAAGCTGCAAAAATATATTGCTGAAAATATCAGTGAAAACATCACCCTGGATAAAGCCTCAAAAATAAGCAACATAAGTAAGTGCTACCTGTCAAGTATATTTAAAAAAGAGATCGGAGAGGGTTTTGTGGATTATGTAAATAAGACAAAAATGGAAAGGGCTAAAACATTGATGCAGGAAAACGGTTTAAAGAGTTACGAGGCTGCTGAAAAAGTCGGAATAAATGATGATTCCTATTTCAGTAAGCTGTTTAAAAAGTATATAGGTATATCTCCCAGCAAATTACTCAAGATTAATAGACAGTTAAAATAGCCTTAACTTTCAAAATATTGTACCAACCTTTCAAAATATAATACAACTTTCTAAAAGGATTTTCCAAGAGATTTTTTATAGATATCTAGTTGCAGAAAGATTTTGCGTGTATCGCTAAAGATACTTCATTCTGTTATTATGCTGAAATTAGTATAATGAAGTTAATATCTTGCAAGATATATATATCCGTTTATTTTACAATACCACATAACCTTATATTTTAAATGAAGCAAAGTGTTATTTTGTTCAACTACTTATCATGGAGTATAGAGGGAGGATTATTAATGAAAATGAAACGTATCGGAGCTATCACTTTATCGGTTATACTTGTTTTTTTAATGGGTCTGTCCGGTTGCGGCACACAACCAAACAATTCTGCTGCAGGGACTAATGCTGTAGATCAGACGAGTACACAACCGAGTGAACAATCAAGCGTAAAGTCAACGGTCCCTGTAAAATTGTCCATATGGACTGGATACCCGGAGCTGGATACATGGATTAGTAAGATGGCTGCGGAATATAATACAGCCAATCCAAATGTTACAATAGAAGTTTCCAGCTTTCCTTTGAGAGATTTTGAGAAGAAAGTTACAACTTCTTTACCTTCCCAATCCTGCGCAGATATCATATCTATGGATCCAAATATAGCAATGCGCTTCGCAAAGCAGGACATGTTGGTAAAAGCGCCGGACGATCTTGCAAAGTATGTTACCGGTGGTGCTTATGATCCCGCTATTGCCGGAGTTGGACAATTGGAAGGCATTGTGTATGGCATACCTCACATGTATGGTACGGCAGCTTTATTCTGCAATGCCGCAATGCTGAAAGAGGCCGGGCTTACAGGAGCCCCAAAGACAATGGAGCAGCTTATGGAATATGCCCAAAAGCTTACAAAGTACGATGCATCCGGTAAAATTATACGTTCTGGTCTTAGCCTTCGCTTAGTCGGCGGTGGCAGTGGCCTGGCTGAAAAGTTCTGGATATTGATGATGGAAAATGGAGGATCTATAGTGCAGGAAGTCTCTCCTGAGAAATACAAGGCTGGTTATGACAATGAAGCCGGACTTAAGACCCTTCAGATGTATGTTGACATGCTTTATAAATATAAGACTTGTGATTTTGATATAAAATCTGATGCCGAGGGCTTTGAAACAGAAAAGACAGCAATGTTTGCCAGAGAAACGTGGGTTATCGCCGACATTAAAACGAAAGCTCCGCAGCTTGATTACTTCACAGCTCCAATGCCTGGTGATGCCAATATCGGAAATGCCTATGACTTCTTTGTTACAAATACCAAAGATGACAATAAAACTCAGGCAGCCTGGGACTTCATCAGATTCATGATGACGCCTGAAAACCACAAGCAAATGACTTCTATGTCAGGATGGCAGTCAGGGCGTTTAGATTTGGACATGAAAGACTTTATTGCAGAAAATCCTCAATATGAGGCATTCTTCTCAACATATAAAACGATCAATGTTATTCCTATGATAGACGAGTTTGACGAAATAGAAACAAAGCTTGCAGACCGTTTGGCATCGAAAGGCTTTACAGACCCAAGCTTTGTTGATAATACCGGGAAAATGAAAGCCTTCCTTTCTGAATGTGCTGCAGAAACGAACAGTATTCTTAAGGAAAATGGACATCTAGCCGAATGAAAATGTTCCATACTGCTGTAATGGGCTTTCTGCCTATTACAGCAGTATCAAACAAAAAACCAATAGAATTCTGAGGTGGGCATATGTCGACAGTTTCTAAAGTAGTAAAAAAAAGAAAAATATCCAGACCATTGGGCTTTTGCATCGTTGGTCTCTTGCCTATATTGGCGCTATATACCTATTTGCGCTTCATTCCCATATTCAGCACCTTTTATTTGAGTTTTCATAATTGGGACATGGTTTCGTTGAAAAAGCCTTTTATTGGTTTTGATAATTATATAAAACTATTTCATAGTGATTTGTTTATAACTGCTCTTAAGAATACAACTATAATTGCCTTTAGTGTTCTTTTAATCTCTGTCCCCTTATCGTTGATTGTTGCAAATGCACTTGTAAACAAAGTCAAATATAGACCATTTTTTGAGTCGATATATTTCTTACCTGCCATAATGCCCATGGTTCCGGTAACAATAGCGTGGAAGGGAATTTTAGACACCAACACAGGATATCTTAATTATTTTATTTCGATTTTTGGGATTGAACCATTGGGATGGATGACCACCCCGGCCTTAGCTGTAACATCAGTTGCAATGATCACCATATGGAAAATATTAGGATATAATATGCTGATATTTATCGTAGGCCTTACAGGGATACCAAAGGAATATTACGAAGCAGCATCAATTGATGGAGCTACAGGGTTTAAAAGCTTCAGACATATAACGATTCCGCTATTGAAACCGATAACGCTGCTAATATCAATAACGACACTGATAACAGGCTATAATGTCTACAGTACTGTCTATGTTCTGGCATCAGATACTCAAGGATCCCCCGGCTATATTGTCAGGGTATTGGTCTACGACATGTTTGAAAACGGCTTCCGCTTCTTTAAAATGGGGTTTGCATCAGCTGAAGCAGTAGTATTGTTTGCGATAGTTTCTTTATTAGTAGTAATCCAGTTTGCTTTAGCCAGGGATAAAGGAGATTTAAAAAACCGAAAGAAGGTGAAAGCATGAATACTGATATAACTGCCAATAAGGTTAGTGCAAAAATAAAAGCCGGTTGGAGCAGTATCACAGGTACAATTATTATTACATTAGGTTCAATAGTTATGGTTTTTCCTTTTCTGTGGCTGTTTTCCACTGCCTTCAAAAGTCCGACAGAACTTAACAACTGGCCTCCAACTATCATACCAAAGCTATTTAATATTGATAATCTTGTTGGGGTATTCAAGGCTGCACCTTTTGCCAGATACTTTTTAAACAGTGTACTTATGGCTACGATTTCCACTTCGGCAATTTTGTTTTCTTCTGCCCTTGGAGGATATATTTGTGGAAAATTTCACTATAAATGGCTCAATGTTTTCTTTGCCGCTATAATTGGTACGGCAATTATTCCTTTTGAAATATATATGATCCCATTATATCTTCAAATGAACAATTTGGGTTTGGTGAACAAGTTTTCCGGAATGGTTATGCCATATTTGATCATGAGCTTCGGATTGTTTTTTATGAGGCAAACCGTAGTTCAACAAATTCCTGATGAACTGTTGGAGGCTGCAAGGGTAGAAGGTGCTGCCGAATGGACAATTTTTATAAAAATGATATTACCTTTGCTTAAAGCACCAATGGCTGCTCTTGGAATATTTGCATTCCTTGATGGTTGGAATGCATTTGTATGGCCTCTGCTTATAGTCAGCAGCAAACAGCTTTATAATATGGAACTCGGACTTGCAATGTTCCAGTCAACATATAGTGTAAATGTCAGTTTGATCGCAGCAGGGTCACTTATATCCATAATCCCGATACTTACTGTGTTTATACTGTTTCGCAAACAAATAATGCAGAGTATTGCCACAACAGGTTTAAAGTAGAACAGGAGAGTTGGTATGATTTACGATAGAAAAGCATTATCGGTATTTTATTGCGATTTTCTGAAAAATGATCTGATGAGATTTTGGAAGAATGCGATGGATCATGAATATGGCGGTATTTATACATGTTATTCGAATGACGGCAGCATGCGCTTAAGCACCGATAAATATGTTTGGTCGCAAGGCCGTGTTATATGGATGTTAGCCAGGTATGCCGAGTTGATTGATAAAGGCCTGATAGATGACGACAGGCAGTTATACCTGGCACATGCACGGAAAACTTACGAATTTATAAAGAAAAATGCAGTCTTGAACGAAGAAGAAGGTGTTTGCGCATACCTTCTTGAACGAGATGGAACAAAGAAAGAGAGCATACCGGGTAAAGGATTCTATACAAGCTTTTATGTAGACTGCTTTGTGATCATGGGCTTTGCGGAGCTTGCAAGGGTGTCCGGCGAAAAAGGTCCGCTTGAAGATGCACTGCAGCTTTATGATAGGACGCAGGCATATTTAAATCGCGGAGAAATTGTGTCGGAACCGTACCCTATTCCGAAAGGCTATTCTGCACATGCTGTTCCGATGATCATGTGCAATGTGGCATCTGTGCTTTATGACGCACTCAAGGCTTTCAAGCACAATAGATATCAGCAAATTTTCGGGGATGCAAAAGGTTTCATGAATCGTATTCTCAATTACCATTATGACAAAGAACGCGGACTGATTAAGGAGATGGTATCGGAGGATCCTTCAAATAAGGATACTTTAATGGTACGACACATTATTCCTGGTCATGCGGTAGAAAGTATGTGGTTTTGTACGAAGGTTGCCAAAGATTCAAATGCCGGGGATGAAATTTATAATAAAATAGCACGTATTGTAAAGAACAGCATCAAGACCGGATGGGATAAGGAATATGGCGGACTGTACCATTATGCGGACAGAAACGGCGGGAAGCCTGCAGGAAGAATGATAAACGAGCCTTATGATATTTCTGTCACAGAGACATGGGATACAAAGCTGTGGTGGCCTCACGCTGAAGCGTTGTATACCACCTTGTTATGCTATGATTTAACCGGTGATAAAGAATTTATGGATCTTTATCAAATGGTCAGCGAATATGCTTTTAATGTTTTTCCAAACCCCAATAAAGACATAGGTGAATGGATTCAGATACGTGACTGTCAGAACAAGCCGCTTGAAAAGGTGGTAGCACTGCCGGTAAAGGATCCGTATCACATTATAAGGGATGTCATGTTAATAATAGAGCTTCTATAGCTCTCCGCTGTAAAAAATAATTATTTCTTAACATAAATCTTTTTGCGCGAATATAGCCACGTAAAAAAAGGAAGATAGCATTTCTTAAACCGTACGCCATTTTCCCGTTACTATTTATGCCGCTGGCGGCAGCGGCGGAATGGATAAATAATATGAAAAATAAGAAGCTTGGGTTTGGAATAATCGGAGGCGGGATTATTGCAAACTGGCACGCTGATGCAATCAGAAAACTTGACGGGGCGGAGCTTACAGGTGTGACTGATGTAAATGAAAACACCCGGAAAGCTTTTGCCGGAAAGTATGATATCCGTGACTTCAACAGCCTTGAAGAAATGTTGTCAAGTTCCGGAATTGATGTAGTCTGCATATGCACACCCAGCGGCATGCATGCACCTCTGGCAATACAGGCGGCTAATAAAGGAAAGCACATCATCGTGGAAAAACCTATGGCGATTACGCTGGAACAATGTGATGAGGTCATTCAAGCTTGTGAAGTCAATAGAGTCAAGATGGCTGTTATTTCGCAGCTCAGGTTCACGGATGCGGTGCAGAAGCTAAAAGATGCAGTCGACAGAAATTTGCTGGGCAGACTTGTAATGGGCGATATATATATGAAATATTACCGGTCACAAGAGTATTATGGAAACGGCGGCTGGAGGGGAACGAAAAAGATGGACGGCGGGGGCGCTTTGATGAACCAGGGCATACATGGCATTGATTTGCTTCAGTATATCATGGGGCCTGTAAAAACCGTCTTCGGTCATGCAAAAACTTTAGCCAGGACTATCGAAGTAGAGGATACCGCAACTGCTCTGGTGGAATTCAAGAATGGCGCTTTGGGTGTAATTCAGGGTACCACATCCATATACCCCGGTTCACCCAGAAGGCTTGAGGTCAGTGGTGACAAGGGCAGTATAGTACTTGAGGAGGATAGTATTTTCAGCTGGAATATTGAGGGGCGGGAGGTTCCCGAAGATGTTAAAATAGGGCATTCAGAGGTCATGTCTTCCAATAATCCGACTGCCTTCAGCATTGATGGGCATGTAAAACAGATCGGAGATATGATAAATGCAATTTCGGATAACAGGAGACCGCTTGTTGATCAATATGAGGGTAGAAAGCCCGTTGAAATAATTCTTGCTGTTTATGAGTCATCAAGGACAGGCAGAATAGTCAGACTATAATATTTGGATAAGGCAGGTGTACATCATGTTGAGCAAGCTTGCAATACTTGGAGGACCGAAATCAGTCGGCGCTAATCACGATGAGATTTTCAGCTGGCCTATAATAACAGATGAAGATAAAGAAGCAGTACTGGATGTATTAAACAGACGCGCTATGTCCGGCACGGATATTACAATTAAATTCGAAGCAGAATTTGCAAAATGGCAGGGTACGAGCTATGCGCTGGCTTTCAATAACGGCACTTCCGCACTTCACGCAGCTATGTTCGGGTGCGGGATGGGGATAGGCGACGAGATTATCTGCCCAAGTGTTACATACTGGGCATCAATCACTTCGGCGTTTTCACTTGGCAGTACGGTGGCTTTTGCGGATATTGATCCGGAGTCATTATGCATTGATCCGGCAAGTATGGAAAAACGTATAACCAGGAATACGAAGGCGATCATGGTGGTTCATTATCTTGCGCATCCTGCAGATATGGATCCCATAATGGAAATAGCCAGGAAACATAAGCTAAAGGTGATCGAGGACGTCTCTCACGCGCAGGGTGGAATGTACAAGGGCAAAAAGCTCGGTACCTTTGGAGATGTGGCGGCAATGTCCCTTATGACCGGGAAGTCTTTTGCCATCGGTGAGGGCGGAATGCTGGTCACCAATAATGCCGGCATTTATGAAAGGGCAATTGCATTTGGACATTATGAGCGTTTTGATGACCGGATTAAAAATGAAGAACTGAAAAAATACGCAGGGCTGCCACTGGGAGGTTACAAGTACCGTATGCACCAGGTCAGCTCTGCAGTCGGAAGAGTACAGCTCAAATATTACGATGAAAGATGTGCCGGGATAAGAAAGTCCATGGATTATTTCTGGGAATTGCTGAAGGATGTACCGGGGATGAAACCGCACAGAGTGCAGGATGGTTTGGGAAGCAACATGGCCGGATGGTATATTCCATATGCGCATTATATGAAGGAACAACTGGGCGGGCTTTCCATTACACGTTTTACAGAGGCGGTAAGAGCAGAAGGCATCAATAATTGCGTTCCCGGCTGCAACAATCCTCTGCATACACACCCCGTTTATAATACCTGTGATATTTACGGACATGGCAAGCCTACAAGAATAGCAAATTCCAGGGAAGATGAGGATATCAGAGCTTTTGATAAAGATCTTCCTGTAAGCGGGAAAATTGGAACTGTGATTTTTTCTGCTCCGTGGTTTAAATTTTATAAACCTGAAATCATAGAAGAATATGCTTCCGCATTCCGTAAAGTTTCTGAGAATTATAAAGAGCTTTTAAAGGACGATCCGGGGGATCCGCCTCATATAGGGACATGGCATTTCTTTAAGCAGCATTGATAAGTACTGAAGCAGAAAAGCCGAATACTGAAATATATTAAGCAAAAGCTCCTGGAGTTTTCGAGAGCATATAAAATGTGCAGGAGGGATTAACGATGGGAAAAGAAACCGTTAAATTTAAAAAGGATATTTTCGGGCTGTTTAGCAAGATTGAAGAGGACCTGCCAAAGATCACGAAAGTTGCAGGGTGGATGGCAGATGCCATAGAACGCGATGAGCTGATACACATGATTGGTACAGGCGGGCATTCCAATCTGGTCGTGGAAGAGACCCTGTGGCGTGCAGGAGGGTTGGCACCCATGGATGCGATGCTCGACTGCGGAACAAATCTGATGATGGGCGCCAAGAGGTCAAATATAGTGGAACGTACGCCAGGCTATGGATGCAGTGCTCTTGACATGTATGATTGCAAAGCGGGCGAGTTGATTATCATCTGCAATGCGTATGGATTTAATTCCATGACCATAGATGTAGCACTGGAGGCTAAAAAGCGCGGGTTAAAAACGGCAGCAATCACCTCGAATGCATTTTGCGACAATGTTCCAAAGGGGCATCATGCAAGACACTCGAGCGGACTTAATCTATACGAAATTGTTGACGTTTATATGGACTGCCATGTTCCTTATGCCGATGCCATTGGTGAAATTGACGGGCTTGATCAGAAAGTTGCCGGTACCAGCGTACTTTGCAATTCCTTTGTCTGGAACCTTCTTGTTATTGAAACTTGCCGCATATTGATGGAAAGAGGCATTAAGCCGCCGGTGTGGATGAGCGGCAATGAAGTTGGAGGCGACGAAGCAAACTATGCGCTTGAGCAGAAATACTTCCCCAGAGTCAAACATCTGAGGTAAGGATAAATCGTAAGTTTTCACTATAGTACCAAATTGGGACAATATAAAGAATAGGTGATATCTATGTTTAAAGTGGGATTTTCATCAAGGATTATTACCCCCCGGCATCCAATGTGGCTGGGGGGATTCGCCGCCAGGAACAAACCGTCCTGTGGAATACATGACCAGATATATGCAAAAGCATTTTTTATCAGTGACGGTAAGGCGAATGCTGTAATGACAAGCTGTGATACATTGTGTCTTATGCAGGAGCAGGTTGAACATATAAGGGAGAAATCCCTGGAACGATTTGGTATCAAAAATGTTTCCGTAAGTGCTACACATACGCACTCTGCTCCCGAAACCCGCACTTGTGTTGAGATCGGTTTTGATTCTCATACCGAGGAGTGGCTTGCCTTTGTGGAGGATATGACTGTCGAGGCGATTGGAGAAGCGATCGGGTCGGCTGAGCCTGTGAACCTGTATTCCGCTGCACTGCCTGCGCCGGGTGTGGCAAAAAACAGACGTGCAGGGGAAACGACGGTGGATGACACATTGATGGTTATCCGGGCGGAGGACATGCAGGGCCGGACCAAAGGCCTTATTATTAATTATGCCTGTCACTGCACTGTTTTAGACGCAAATAACTATCTGATCTCTGCGGATTATCCCGGCTATATTTATAAAAAGTTAAGTGAGAAATATGACGACGCTATGGTTATGTTTTTCAACGGAGCCTGCGGTAATATAAACATTGGCTATTCAGCGGATGCTTCTGCCCTGGGTGAAGATATGGGCGGCATTCGCACCTATGAAAATGCAGAAAAAAAGGCGGATATTTTAATAGAAAAAGTTGATGAAATTTTAATGTCATCAACAGCATTGGAAGCACGGTTAGTTTATCGTACAGTGCCACTCGAATTTCCGCTGAAGGGTAATCTGCCTTCTGAAGATGAACTTAGAAATAGTATTATGGAATACAATCAAAAAATAGCTGAATGCCGTGATGAAGAGAAAAAGACAAAGCTTGAAATTGAAAAAATCTATAATGCATCTTTGCTGGAGGAGGTAACAGGATATCATACGGAAGGCAAAGGCAGCATTCACGGGGAAAGTGTCATCATTGGCTTTGGAAATGTCCTTCTTATTACGGTTCCTCTTGAGCTTTTTTGCGAAATAGGCATATCTATTAAAGAATTGTTTTCCGATGAGTGGCATGCATGCATATTAGGTTATACGAACGGATATTATGGATATTTGCCAACGAAGGCTGCCCATCTGGCAGGAGGCTATGAATGCGAGACAAGCGTCCATAGCATTGATTCGGAGGAATACCTGATTAAAGTATTGAAGGCGGGGAAAGCATATTTACATTCAAGAATATCCGGCTAAGTTTGGAAAGCCCGCAAAGGCCTGTGCCGACCATTACGGGCTTTTCTCAAATACCGGGCGGAACCGGGCTACTCCAAGTTTGTCGGATTTTCTGCCAATAAGAGCTTATACCAGGGGGGTTATTTGATTTCATCCAATGCCTTGATCCGAAGATCGAGCAACTTCTCCAGATCGATGTTTTTTTCCGCTTTTATTTTCAGCATAGTATCGAGCGTTGTGCCGGCGGTATCAAAATCGGAGGCTTTTACTGCGCTTCTCAACTGAGTCCTGTTTGTTTTCATTAATTCTGTTTTTACCTTGAGATCGGCTCTTAATGCCTCAATTTCGGCTTTGTTTACCTGAATTTTCTCTTTTAATGCCTTAAGTTCAACTTTGGCCGCCGCTTTTTCTTCTGCGGTCATACCTTTAATGTCTGCCTTGATTTTGGCCAGGCTTGCTTTGATCTGGCTTAAGGTAGTTTCCAGTTCGCTTCTGGTGGCTTTGGACACTTCAAACAATGCCTTAAGCTGAACCTTCTTGTCCTTGATTTCCTGGGGTACTGCAGCTTTTGCCGGTTTATCAGCGGGGGCGGCTTCCGCTGCAAAAGCAAAGGAACCGACCGACAGTGACATTACAAGTGCGATTACTAGTGTAACAAGCTTCTTCATAAGATCCCATCCTTTCATCAAATGGTTTGAATACTGGTCTGCGAATTGTTTTGTATCGCGGTACATTTTTATTATAGAAATATAGTTTGGAATAATAACGGCGCAAATGTGTAAAAAGTGTGTAATTATTTGATTTCAAAAGGATATGGTACATTTGTGTTGAATTAAACAATATGAGCTGTCTGGGCGGTCCGATGGCATGGAAAACCGTGCCGGGATGAAATGACAGGCGGACGGCACAAAGAGCCATACCGCAATGAAAGACGGGCTGCCGGCACAAAGAGCCATGCAAGCACGCTGTTAAGGTGGAAGCATATGAAAACCAGATTGATTTACGTAATTGACGATGAACAGAATATAAGGGAACTGATAAAATCCTACCTTGTCAAGGAAGGATTTGAAGTTGCAGTGTTTTCGGATGGTGAAAGTGCGCTTGCCGGGTTTCATGCCGGGAAGGCGGACATGCTCATTATTGATATCATGATGCGCGGAATGGATGGATACTCGCTTTGCAGGGAAATCAGAAAGACCAGCGACGTACCCATAATCATAGTCTCGGCTAAAGGCGATGAGATCGACCGGATACTTGGACTCGAACTGGGAAGTGATGATTATATTTCCAAACCTTTCAGCCCCAGAGAATTGGTCGTAAGAGTCAAGACTGTTTTCAGAAGGATCAGAGATGATGTGGGTGAATCTGTGAAGAGCGATGATGAAATAAAATGTTCGGATATTGTATTGGTGCCGGATCAAAGGAAGGTTGAAAGAGAAGGTATTGAAATCGAACTGACAGCAAAGGAGTTTGATCTGCTGCTTTTTCTTGTGAAAAATAGAAACAGGGTTTATACGCGAGATCAGCTTTTGAACAGTATATGGAGTTATGAATATATCGGTGACACACGTGCAATAGATGACCTTGTGAAACGGTTGAGGAAGAAGCTGGGCGATGCAGGATCCCTGTTGAAAATTACGACGATATGGGGATTTGGCTATAAAATAAGTGAGTGAATCAAATAATTTCTGCAGCGTATATAGTTACAGTTTATAGTTATCGAATGATATGGGAGTATCCAATGAAAAGAACAATAACCGGTAAAATAATACTTTCCAACCTGATGATCATATTTTTGACACTGGCTATCGTCGGAGCAGTGTTCAGCCTCTCCGTGAAAAGATTCATGGAAAGACAGGCAACGGATACGCTTTTAGAAGATGCAAACTATATCGCTGAAGCTTTTAAAAGTGAACCTGCCGGAAATCAGGATACTGAAAAAAATATCCGGCAGATATTGAAGAACAGATTGAAAAACAGGCTGGTGCTTGAAAATATCGAAAGTGAATGGGCAGTGCTTGGAAAGTTGAAAAATGTGGTATACCCGCTGGATAAGACAGCAGCGTTGAAGATTAAACAAAAAGTACTTCCTCAGATAAAATCCAACTTATTGAAGAAAAATCCCAGTAGTACAAGTATTAGTATTGATAATAACGAATATATGGCAGCCGTTCTGCCGGTCAGGGACGCAACAAGCCAGAAAATCAAGGGCTGGGTGGTGCTCTACGCCCCTGTTGGCCCTGTGAGGCAGCTTACAAACGGCTTATTCCTGGTTTTGCTGATATCCATGGCTTTTACAGGTATCGTTGCCGTGGTATTCGGTATATTGTTTGCCAAAACCATTGCAAAACCTGTCTTATTGCTGAAAAGGAGAGCGGAGAGCCTGTCTTTGAGGGACTTTGACTCCAAAGTCGAGATCCATACAGGGGATGAGCTTGAGGAATTGTCTGATACAATGGATCAAATGGCGGAGGAACTAAAGGAATACAATACAGCCCAGAAAAAATTTCTGCAGAATGCCTCCCATGAGTTGAAAACCCCGCTCATGTCCATCCAAGGCTATGCCGAGGGGCTAAAGGACGGGGTTTTTGAGGATCAGGGGAAGGCGCTGGATGTAATCATTGAAGAAAGCACAAGGCTAAAGGTGCTGGTTGAAGAGCTTATCTTCCTGTCCAAGCTGGAAACAATGGAGGATTTCTATCATTTTCAAATACAAAATCTATGCGATGTAGTATCCCAAAGTGTTGAAAAGATCAGCGGACTTGCCTTAAAGAACAACATTATCATCCGGGTGGGAGATCCCGGGAAGGATATACCTGTCAGGATGGACTGTGACAAGCTTATTCAGGCTTTTATCAATATACTTTCCAACTGTCTCAGATATGCCAGGCACCAGGTCACCGTCATTACGAAAAAGTCCGGCGGTTTTGTCAGCATTGCTGTCAACGATGATGGAGAAGGCTTCGAGCCAGGAGAGATCCACGACATCTTTAAAAGATTCTATAAAGGGAAGAATGGAAATACCGGGCTCGGGCTGTCGATAACCAAAACCATTATTGAGAAGCATGGCGGATCGATAGAAGCAGGAAATGGCGAAAATGGAGGCGCTGAATTCATTGTGAAGCTGCCTTTGAAAGGTTGATTTGCAATCTCGATTAATTAGTACAAATTCATTATTCTTTTTGGAACATGACATACTGTTGTCACATCAAACATGTATTATGATATTAGTGGTTACGCTGCAGAACCTGTTCAATTATCCTTTTGACAATAAGAAAGAAAAACTATAGAAAAACTTTAGTAAAAATCAACGATCATTTTGGTAATAAAATGTAAAATGTCACTTGACTTTAGGAATCATTTGTTTTAACATAGTTGTGTGAGTTTCACAAATTTAAGTTCAAGGAGGCAGGAACATGTATAGAGTCGCAATGAAATTCAGAACCGCACTACTTGCTATCGGCATTCATACGGCAAAATTCGCAGATACTGATAACCCTGCCTTGCTCATCAGCTGACCTGACAAATTGTAAGATTGTCAACAATATGAGAAGGTCACGGGTTAACCCCCGCGGCCTTTATTTATTCCCAGGGAGGTCGCGGCAACAATTCCGCGGCCTCTTTTTGTTCTGTGTGCATCAGCGAAGCTGAAGCACACTTGTCGGACAAATAGGTGGTGTGAGCAAGGTTATCGGGGAATCATGCAAGGTAGAAACAACCTGAAAGTAAAGACATAATACTGCTGTCAAAGGTGCAGATTTTGCTTTGCAGATTTCACAGCAGTAACAAGGGGGAGTTTGTTTGAAAAGATTATGGGAACTGATGAAAAAACAGTGGCGGGGGTATGCTATCGCGATATCGGCGCTGCTGACCGCTATCATTATCGACATGTACAATCCGTACTTTGTCGGGCAGATCGTTGACAGAGTCATTATGAATGGTGAAATGCCATACTTGAAGACCGCATTGCTGGCGTTGGCGGCGATTACGATCGGTCGTGCCATTCTTGGCTATACCAAGGAATACGGGTTTGATGTTACAAGTTCAAAAGTCATCGTAAATCTGAGAAAGAAATTGTTTGACCAAATACAGAAGCTGTCCTTCTCGTTCTTTGATGAGAACAACACCGGAGAGCTGATGTCACGAATAAAGGAAGATACTGAAAACATCATGAGCGCAATTTGTTACGGAATCATGCTGTTTCTGGAGCAGTGCATCTATTTTATCATTGCGACCGTGATATTGTTTTTGATCAACTGGAAGCTGACGCTGATCTGCCTGGTCACAATGCCGCTCATTGAATATGTCGTGTTCAAGCTGGAGAGAAAAATAGGAAAAACATATGAGAAGATAAGCGACCAGAGGGCTGTTTTGAATACGACGGCGCAGCAGAACATAGCAGGTGTCAGACTTGTGAAGGCATTTGGAAGGGAAAAGCATGAAATACAGAAATTCCTTCAGCAAAATGAAGAGAACTATAAGATCAACTATGAGCAGGCCAGAACCATGGCAAAGTACAATCCGCCGATCGAATTTCTTTCAAATGTAGTATTGGTGCTTGTTATCAGCTTTGGCGGATATTTTGTCATAGGAGGAGATATGTCCCTGGGTACGCTGGTTGCCTTCAGCAATTATATCTTCATGCTGATCTGGCCGATGCGAATGATGGGATGGCTTACCAACGTACTGGCACAGTGCCTTGCTTCAATTAAGAAAATTGAGAAGATATTTAACGAGGAACCTTTGATCAAGAACTGTGAAAACCCGAAGGAGCCAGAGGATATCCGGGGTCATGTCGTATTCAGGAACGTCGGGTTTGAGTTCGGCGGTACGCCTGTTCTGAAGGACATCAATATCGATGCGGGGCCTGGGAGTACTGTTGCGATCATGGGTATCACGGGCGCCGGAAAGAGCTCGCTGATCAATCTGATCGCCAGATATTACGATTGTACGGCAGGAAATGTGTATTTTGACGGAATAGATGTCAGGGACATGGAGCTTTCGCTCCTGAGAAACAATGTATCGGCTGTAATGCAGGATACCTTTCTGTTTTCTGATACGATTGAGGAAAACATCAGGTTCGGTGTAGTTGGCATAACCGAAGAAGAATTTCTTGCAGCTTCCAGGGATGCGCAGGTGGAGGAATTCGTCTCTCAGATGCCGGACGGTTATTCCACTGTCATCGGGGAAAGGGGCATCGGGCTTTCAGGAGGCCAGAAGCAGAGGATCTCGATAGCCCGTGCACTGATCAGAAAGTCTAAGGTCCTGATCATGGATGACTCGACATCAGCCCTTGATATGGGAACGGAGTATGCCATTCAGAAGGCAATGGACCGAAGGAAGGGAATTACGCGATTCATCATAGCTCACAGGGTATCCGCCGTGAAAAATGCAGATGAGATCTTGTATTTTGAAAACGGCGAAATAGTAGAGAGAGGCACGCACGACGAGCTTCTTGGGATTCGCGGCAGGTATTACGACACCTATTGCGAACAATATCGCGACTACGTGGCAGCATTGGAAAAGGAAGTGGTATAATGCCAATTAACAATTTCAGGGAAGATGAAAAATTAACGGAAAGCTTGAACTTTGATATCATAAAAAGGCTTCTGACCTATCTGAAGCCTTATAAGGGGGCAGTTGTCAAAACATTACTGCTGATGGCGGTAGTCATTACCGTGGAACTGCTCAATCCGTATTTCCTCAAGGTAGGTATCGATAAATACATCAAGGTGGGAGATGTAAAAAGCCTGATGATCCTGGGCGGCGGAATGATTCTTCTCAATGCGGTTTCCATGGTATGCTCGCGGTTCAGGATTATGACGATGGGAAGAGTATCCAACAAAATTCTTCTGACGATACGCCAGCAACTCTACACGCATATCCAGAAATTGTCCTTCAGCTTTTTTGACAACAGGCCGATTGGCAAGATCCTTGCGCGTATCATCGGTGATGTGAATTCACTCAATGAACTGTTTACCAATTGTGTGACCAGCCTGGTGCCCGAACTCGTGAAGATCACCTCCGTTGCGGTGATCATGATGCTGATGAATTACAGGCTGGGGCTTGTAGCGCTTGCAACACTGCCGTTCATGGTGATTGCGATGTTCTTTGTCATGACTGTATCAAGGAAAAGGTGGCAGGATTTCAGAAAGAAGACTTCGAATATGAATGCGTTCACACATGAAGACTTTTCCGGGATACGTGTAGTACAGAGCTTTGCTGCCGAGAAGGAGACCTCCGAAACATTTTTTCAGCTTGTGAAAGAGCAGATGGCTTCCTTTGTCAGAGCAGTCAGGATGAACGACTTTTTCTGGCCCATCGTGGAAATGTCATGGGGAGTAGGCAATATACTTGTCTTCTGGTGCGGTGCCAGCCTCATAACAACTAATTCAATCACGCCGGGTCTTCTGGTGGCATTTACGAGCTATGTATCGATGTTCTGGCAGCCGATCATGAACATCAGCAATTTCTACAACCAGCTTGTTACCAACATGTCCGGCGCCGAAAGGATATTTGAGATACTGGATATCGATCCGGACATCAAGGATAGACTGGAAGCGAAACCAATGCCGGGGATCAGGGGAGAAGTGAGTTTCAGAAATGTGACCTTCGGATATGATCAGGACCAGCCTGTACTGAAGGATGTGAGCTTTGATGTTTCAGCAGGCCAGACCATTGCATTGGTGGGCTCGACCGGAGCAGGGAAGACCACTGTGGTCAATCTGATCAGCAGGTTCTACGAGGTTTCGGACGGAGCAGTACTGATCGACGGATACAATCTGAACCATGTCATGCTGGAGACTTTGAGAGGCCAGATCGGCTTGATGCCTCAGGATACCTTCCTGTTCTCCACTACGATAAAAGAGAATATAAAGTACGGCAAACTTGATGCAACGGACGAGGAAATCATCGCGGCAGCAAAAGCGGTGTCGGCGCACGATTTCATTATGAAGTTTGAGAAGGGCTATGATACGGATGTAAACGAGAGGGGAACACGGCTGTCGGCAGGACAGAGGCAATTGATCGCTTTTGCCAGAACATTGCTTGCAAACCCGAGGATCCTTATCCTGGACGAAGCAACTGCCAGCATTGACACACATACGGAAAGGCTTGTCCAGCAGGGCATTCGAAAGCTGCTGAAGGGCAGGACTTCGTTTGTCATCGCACACAGACTGTCAACTATCAGGAATGCAGACAGGATCATGGTGATAGAAGAAGGCGGCATTGTCGAGTCAGGTACGCACGAAGAGCTGATCCGCCTCCAGGGACAATACTACAACCTGTATGTATCGCAGTTCAAGTTCCTGAACGATGAGGAAGAAGACGCAAGCTGACAGATGGAAGGTATTGTTGCTTTATGATATACAACAGCGTAAAATTTAAAAAAACAGGGTAAGAAAATGGAGTGTTTTTTAAAAGGAAGCACTCCATTTTCATTTTCGGATTTCTTTATTTATCAATACCTGATGTTCGATTTTCGCGCATTCTTGCATTTCTGGACTCGACCGTATCCTTCAATCCAGTCAGGATAGTCAGGACAATATGCAGGATGTTGCTTCCAAAAGAAGAAATCAGCCCGGCAAGTATCTCCTGCATGAGGCTTGTTTTAGTGATACCTGGTATATCTACGCCAATCCCCAGCGAGATGCAGAGGATTATGCTCAGAATGATTGTTATGGTGATTTTTTCCGGTTTTGTACATTCTGACTGTGCTTTTTTAAATATTTTATTTTTAATTGATAGATAAGCAGGCTTCAGAATCTCTGTTATCCTTTCTACAATGATAGCGATGGAAGCAGTCTGATTCAATATATCTGTAATATCCATTCAATCACCTTCATTTAGAATGTAAAACTATGACAGTACTTTATCATATGTACTTATAAGCCTTTCTGGTTACAATTCGGAAGATAATTACCCGGATTTATTTAATTTTGATTAGATGTGTTTTCAGTTATAGGCATAAAAGCCTGGATCAGACTATAAAATGATATAAGTATATTAAAAATGGAATATTTATACATGAATGATACATAGGATTATAGGTTAAATATGTCCAATTTCTAAATATTTGTTTCGATAGCTTTTTGAGTTTTATTGCAGTATAAAAAGGAGGGTGAAAATGAATTCAAAAAATATCAAAACCCACAATGCCAGGAACCATCCAAAATTGATATCGCTGGTCATGAAAGGAAGTATGGAATCCCCGAAAGAAGGATTGGTGTTTCGACCGGAACCACCCGGCGATCAGGAGCGTTTGGAATTGACCATTATGAATATCGATATAGGAGTGGAAGCTTCCGAACTGAAGTTGATTTATAGTGGCCTTTACGGGGGAGGGCTTTTGAAAGAAGAGGTGCTTGCGGTCCTGGAAGAAGCAAGGTCCGAATATGGGGTTCATTGCCCTGTGGACATGGAACAGAACCTCCTGGATGCCTGCCGGCCAATCGATGAATCGGCTCAATCCAACAATCTGGAAGTCAGCCATCATCTCGATAAAATAGGGTTAGTGGCGGTGCAAATGATCGATCGTACCCAAAGGGCCCTTCTCAAGGTCGATCCCTTCACCGAGATCCGTTTCATATTCACAGATGAGGCGAAGATCGCTCTTCGTTTGGGTTGGGAAGCTATGGCCAAACATGGCCGTTTCCCTTTATCGCCCAGGGGACCGGCTCATTTGAACAGACTGCGTGAAAAACCTGCCGGTATGATGCACTTTGTTTCGGCCAGTGATGGAGATGCCGGTTATTTTTATACCATGGGGATTGCCCTTTCGCCTGAAGCTCAGTCACTGGAAGAAATGGACTTAAGCTATGGACTGGATGGAGAACTGATAGTACCCGGGCAGGCGGTAGCGCCGATCCCGCCCACTCTTGCAATGGCTACGCGGTTGTTTGCCGCTTCTGTTCCCACCAGCAGTAATATCTCGGAAGAGATTCAATCCATTCCCTACAGCAGCTTTGCCCACCCGGAAATCCAGGATATAGAACCGGGACGCGGGCATTGGTTCCGCCCTAAACCGGATCTGGTAGAAGATCAGGTAAAATATGCGCGGCAGGAGTTGAGGGAACAGCTGGACAGGTATAAGGAATTTGTCCTGAGAGTATCGGCGGAAGATCGGGAGTTTCTGCCGGAGGTCGGCGGCGCCATCGATATAAGCAATCTTTATATACATGAGGTGACCTCCTTTGCACGATCCGTTCTAGTGGAATTTGACAGTTCAGAAAGATCCGTTACCGCATTATTCCTGATGCTGGATGTTACGAAAGACGACTCATTAGCCACAGAGACTACTTTCCATATGACTCCGCGCGTGGGAAAAACCTGTCGGATTATCGATGCGGCCAGGGAATTGGGATTAAAGTACGTAGCGGTATGTGATCAGAATGAGGATGCATGGCTGCCGAACCTGCTTGAATATTTCACAGCCTCGGAGTTGACCTATCTCGCCGATTATTCGGATAAAGCCGGCATCATCTTATGCGACGGACGTCCCGTTGACCCCGTATATACTGCGGCAACTGCGGCTCAGCGGATTCAATCCGTCTATTCCACGCTCTCGACGGACATCCTTAAAATGGGAATGTGGCTTTGCCTGGATGCTTTATCAGCCCGGCGCGTGTGGCGGGAACTCCTCAGGAATCCTCACATCCCCGAACGGATGATCCTCATGCCCATCGGCATTGTAGAGCCTTTCAGCGCATTCGTAGACAACCGCGACCGTCAAAAAACTCCCCGCCCCATTCTCGACCCTTTCGACAAAATAAAATTTATGATTGAAGAAACAAAAGTCCTTGGCTCTCCCTCCCTTCTGACAGACACCCGCCACAAACATAAGTGGGTGCTCCTGGGTTCCGTCGACAAAGACATGAAGCCCCATGTCCGTGAAGTAATCGGCGCCATTCCTTTGATGGGGTTCAAAAAATTTATGGAATGCGAAAAAATGGCGAGAAAAGCCGGGATACTCCTTGGGCAGGCGGGTTCCATCGAGGCGGATCAGATTTTCCGCATCATGAGTAAAACTACCAGCGATGCGGCCCGGGACGGGAAGAACCCCGCTACTGCGATATGGACGGCGGAAACCGAGCGGGTATTGCGCAAGTCCGACGGTTCATCGCTGCAGGGAGATTTACAGTCCCAGCGCCGCGCTGCCATCCTGCCATACCTGTGCATTATAAACCGAACCATGGAATCCCACGCCAAACTAAATGGCTGGCTGGAATTTTTGGCCTCGAGAGGGAAGGAAGATGAAAAATTGCGCGGCGTGCTGCTGGAAAAACGCGAAAAGCTGAACATCCTCCAGGAAAAATTCCTGGAAGTTCAAAGCAAACTGGATTCGATGCCTGATGATCCAACTGCTGTTCTGGAAGAATATAAAAAGGCGTGGGGAATCTTTTGCATTGAATTTCTGGATTATCATGCCCAGATAAAAAATCATTTTAAGGCAGTCCGGGATAGAGTTGCTGAAGAATGGGCCACTATGAAATAAACCCAATCGGGATACAAAAAATCAGCAAAAAGGAGATGAGAGGATGACTTTATCGAAAAAAAACCAGGGAAAAATTCAGCCTGATGTCGGCATCAGGCAAAATATACTTTCCAGCCGCTTCAGATTATTGGAGGAAAAAGAGGAAATTCTGTCCGGTGTACGTGTATACCTGTCCGGACCGATGGATTTTGTGGCTTCAAAGGAAATTGAGAAGCGCGCAGGATGGCGCAGCAGGCTATCACGGTTCCTCCAGGAATTTCACGTAACTGTATACGATCCCTGGAATAAACCCGAAGTGGCCGGGATGCCCCATTACGGCAAAGAAGATGAATTCTCAGCAGATAAGAGGAAGAATTGGACGTATGAAGACTCTCCGCAGGGAGACCGTGTTCGTGCAGAGCTCTGTGCCGAGTTCTGGAGCACATTGAATATCGATCTGCGAATGGTGAACACATCCGACTTCCTGATTGCATATTGCCCCACCAATATTTACAGTGTCGGCACGGTGCATGAAATCGTCATGGCCCGGCTGGAATACAAGCCTGTTCTCTTTGTCAGTCCCCCTGTGTCCTTTCCTGCAATGGATGAATTAAGGGAATATATGGAAGATAAAGGGGACACAAAGGGGACGAATATACTTGAAAAGATGGTCAAGGAAGCTTCCTTGCGCCAGAATCCCCGGGGAATCCCCAGCTTATGGTATATGGCCCTGATCGACGGACATTACTTTTTTGATGGATTTGGCTTCAAACCTTATATGGAGAAATTCAATTGGGTATATGGGCCATTAGACGAACTAGAAGAGCGATTTCCTCCCAAGCGCCCTCTGCTGCCCTATCTGGAGAAATTAAACAATGAAATCCCAAAGCGATTCGATCTTGAACGAAATATGTATGTGGAAAATCCCGAATGGTTGATCTTCGATCTCCCGGACAAGGAAACTGCTGAATGAGGGAGTGTTTATAATGAGACAATTGAATAATACCGGCGATATTTCCATATTTGCCATATCCGGCAGCCACACCGTGTTACTGAATATGGATGTAAAAAACGGAAAAGAAAAGGGGTTGCTGGGGTTCGCCATTAAACGCATGGACATTACCGAAGATGAAAGCGTGTGGCTGAAAGGATTCCTTACTTTTGAAATCAACGCTTCCTCCCATTTCCCGGGCGTCCTGGTGAGTACATGGGAAAACCCTGTCCAGGACTTCAACTGGGGGGATTATACCGTAAAACCCAACCATAATTACATATATACCATTGTGCCGGTCTATGGGATTCCAGGCAGCCTGATTCATGACAAGGGGATTAGTGTGGCTATATCGACTGAAGACGATAAACGGGGAGCGCATTCTGTGCTATTTAATTGCGGTATTGCGGGCTCCCAGGCGTATGCCCGTAAATTCGGAGACTTATCGCCGGACCAGGTAGGCGCCCCTGCATTTAAATGGCTGTCCCGCGGTCTGGAAGAAGCGCTGCTGGAGTTTATCAGACAGGCTGAAGGCAAGGGCTGGAGTCTTTATGCCTCGGTCTATGAGTTCGACTATATTCCTGTCCTTGAAGAATTTAAAAAGGCTATCGACCGGGGCGTCGATGTGCGCATCCTCTTTGACAATAAAGAAAAAGGCCCTGGCGCTGAAAACAGGACGGCAATGGAAAATACCGGTATAGACCAAAAAAAATATACAATCCCCCGGAATGCCAATCCTTCCTATATCTCTCACAACAAATTCATCCTGCTGCTGAAAGACGGAAAGCCTCTGCAGGTTTGGACCGGTTCCACCAATATTACGAAAGGTGGAATATATGGCCATTCAAACGTAGGACATATTATACGTATTGAAGAAGTAGCTGATGCATATTACCTGTACTGGAAAATGATCTCCGGGGATCCGGAGGCTAAGGAACTGCGTCCCTTTAATGATAAAATCAGTCCTTTCCCCCGGGAGGATGCTCCCCGTGCATACATCTATCCGGTGTTCAGCCCAAGGTCTTCTCTTGAGGCACTGGAATGGTATGCAAAAAAAATGGAAGCGGCAAAGACCAGCGTATTTCTAACTGCGGCCTTTGGGATCAATGAACATTTTCAAAGCGTGCTGGAGAAAGATAAACCCTATCTTCGATATATTTTACTGGACAAACCCGGGGAAGGCCTGGAAATTATCAAGAGGGACCAGGATAACATGATCACGATCGGCAGGAGACTGGACAGCAATAAGTTGGAACATTGGCTCAACGATAAGTGGAAGGAGGAGAAACTCACAGGGTTTAACAAGCATGTCCAATATATACATACCAAGTACATGCTCATCGACCCTCTTGGTGATGACCCGATGCTCATCACCGGCTCGGCCAATTTCAGCATAAACTCCACGAAGAATAATGATGAGAACATGGTCATTATCCGGGGTGACAAGTATGTCATGGATATGTATCTTGGCGAGTTCATGCGTATTTTTGATCACCTCCGGTTCCGAAGCAAAATTGAAACACTAAGAACCAGATACATGAAAGGTACAGGTCCCTCACTGAATCTTGCACCGGATGATTCCTGGACAAAAGAATTCTTTACCCCCGGGCACCCCAAAGAAAAACAAAAACTACTATTCCGAGGGTATTGAAAATGAGTGCAATCAGAACACATTTGCGTTTATAGGATAAACAATATAGTAGGACTTTAGCAGGAGGTTTTTTTATGAAGATGACAAACATATCTCAAGGACGATGGACCCGTATTCGTCCGCTTCAGAGGGATGAGATGGATATTTATACCGAAGCGGGCATGGTAACGGCTGAATTGACATGGGGGCGTTTCAGGAACAACCTGGCGAAGGTAATGGCATACACGCCGCGTCTCCTCCAGACCGAGGTGGAATACTGCAATACATTCATCTTCGACCCTGAAACATTTCGGGGGGATGTCCAGGAAGCCGGATTCAATGACAGGTTCATCAAGGAACTGGTCATATCCAGGACTTCCCTGCAAAATCGTTCCCGATATTCGGTCAATCACCATTCTTTCATCGGATTCACACTTTTTACCAATGCGGGGCGCCAGGAAGAAGGCCATATGAAATTACTGCACTTGCATGAACATGAGCTTTACCCTGAAGTATATACTGAGCGCGAGCGGTTAATCCTGGATTACACCGTTAAAGTGGCAAAAGATGCCCATCTGGTTACAGACGAGGAATTCAGCAACCTTCGTCACGTGCTCAGGGAGCATAATATGGGGAATAGTCGCCTGAATAAGCTGTCCGAAGAGGAGATGGGCCGGCATATTGATTCCCAGGTCGTGGAATTGACATGGCTCATCGGCCACTTCTGCCTTTTAAACCGTTGGTTTACCGTACTGCAGGTCCCCGATGAAGAGTCCGCCGATGAGGATAATTTCCTGGGTGTATATGAGCAGGTGCTCCCGGAAGATATCCGCAAGCGTAATGAAATGATTCTGGCCGGCGGGTTTTAGGCAAGGAAGAGGTTTCATCGGATAGAGTCTGATTGTAGGCATTAATGAAAAAGGTCGTAATGGAATGCAAATTCTATTATGGCCTTTAGTCTTGGCTTATGCTCTTATGTCTTGGCTTTTGTATATCAGGGTTCATTTATTGACGTATTTTGGCTAAAGTGTTACTATACACAATATATGATGAAAACAATTTTGCAATCATGATTTTTTACAGCATGCCAGTTACTGGATATACAGGGATCTGAGACTTTGGGGGGTTATTTTTCCGAATGGACCTATTTACGGCTGTCAACTTGTTGAGATGTTCGATTTTACTTTTCATAACTTCCGCTTCTTTAGCACTTATTCTGTTAAAATGGCACAAACTCTGCAACATTGTTTCCAATATCATTTGCATAACTGCTTCCATTTTCGGCATATCAGGCTCGCTGATCCAACTTCTGGCAGGTGGGGAGAAGATATTGATTGCCGCAATCAAACCGGCAATTCCGATATTGTCCTTTGATATTGTACTGGACCGGCTTTCAGCGTTCTTTGTACTTGGCTTGTGCGTATTGGTGCTCTGCGTCTCAATCTACTCCATAGGATATGTGTCACATTATTATGGAAAGAGAAATGTTGGACTCTTCAATTTTCTTTATTCTACATTTATTCTATCAATGTTTCTGGTGATGACGGCGGGAAATGCCGTATTCTTCTTTATTGCATGGGAGGCAATGGCAGTACTGTCGTATTATCTGGTGGTTTTTGAATCGGAACAGGTAGAGAAGCAGAGGGCAGGAACGCTATATATCATCATGACACACCTTGGTACGGCGTTATTAATGATCGCATTCATGATGATGTACAGCTACACAGGTTCTTTTGATCTCGCCGGAAGTTCTGCTGCAATTCCTGCTTCTGCCAGGAACATTCTGTTCCTCCTGTTTCTCATAGGCTTCGGTGTTAAGGCCGGTGTGATTCCGGTACACATCTGGCTCCCTTATGCACATCCCGCGGCGCCGGGCAACGTTTCCGCACTGATGTCCGGTATTATGATAAAGACCGCCGTATATGGGCTTCTACGGTTTGTGCTGGTATACCTTGGCGTGGAGAATACCTGGTGGGGAGTGACAATACTTGTCGTAGGTATGGCATCAGCGGTACTTGGCGTAGCATATGCCTTTGTGGAAAAAAACATAAAAAAGCTGCTGGCTTACAGCAGTATTGAAAATATTGGGATCATCTTCATGGGCCTGGGCATTGCGTTCATTGCATTTTCGCAAAAGAACGGTACAATTGGAGCGCTGGCTTTAGCAGCTTCGCTCTTTCACACCTTTAACCATACGTTATTTAAGGGCGGTCTGTTCCTTGGAGCGGGCTCCATTCATTATTCCACCCACACGATCAACATGGAGCAGCTGGGCGGACTCATCAAAAAGATGCCTGTAACTGCGGTATTCATGCTGGGCGGTGCACTTTCAATTTCTGCGATTGTACCGTTCAACGGCTTCGCCAGCGAGTGGCTTACCCTGCAGTCCATTTTTGGAAGTATTCTACCCGGGAATGCTGCCCTTAACATATTGGCAATCCTCTCCGTGGCAGCCCTTGCTATTGCAGGAGCGCTGGCAGCAGCCACCTTTGTAAAGCTGTTTGGAATCTCTTTTCTGGGACTGGGCAGAACAGAACAGGCAGATCATGCAAAGGAAGTCCCTGCTGTCATGAATGTCGGAACGGGTGTATTGATTGTGTTATGTCTGATTTTAGGGCTTTTCCCGATGCTGTTTCTCAAGCTGACGGACAAGCTTGTAGTTGAATTGGCGGGACAATCCATCATCGGTCAATTGAAAGGCCCGTTCCTCTTTGCAGGATATCTTGAGCAGGCCACCGGAAACGCGATCTCACCGTTTATGATCTTTGTGGCCCTTATTGTAGTGATACTCGGTGTGCTACTGGTTTTAAGACTGGTGGGTGGAAAATACATTGAAAGAAAATATGGCACCTGGGACTGCGGCTTTGAAGCACTCAATTCCAGAATGCAGTATACTGCCACCGGATTTTCGAAACCGGTGGAAATCGTGTTCAGGATGCTTTTCAGGCCTTCAAGGGAACTGAAGGTGGAGGGCGAGCACCTGTATCATCCGGAATCAATGGATTACAAGGTCTCAACGGAGCCAATATTCGAAAAATATATTTATGCTCCGGTCCTGCAGCTGGTGCAGGCCGTTTCAAAGAAGACAAAATATGCAATACAGACCGGAAGCGTCCATAGGTACCTGATGTATATATTTGTCGCTGTTTTGGTTCTATTGCTGTATAACAGGATTGCCTAAGGAGTGAGCGGGAGATGAGCAATATTTTATATTTCATGATGCAGTTCATTACAATCCTACTGATCGCACCGCTGGTGAATGGCATCATCGGGAAGGTGAAAGCGCTGACACAGAAGCGGAGGGGCGCACCTTTGCTGCAGATGTATTTTGACCTGTACAAGCAGTGCAGGAAGAGCGCTGTGGTATCAGAGACATCCTCCTGGATTTTTAAGGCTGCGCCGTATATTGTATTTTCTTCTGCAGCAGCAGCGGCTCTGCTGGTACCTGCAACCACGCTGCTTGCACCTGAAGGCTTTGCGGGAGATATCATCCTGATGGTTTATCTGCTCGCACTGGGAAGGTTTTTCATGACACTTGCCGGTCTGGATACAGGCAGTACCTTTGGCGGGATGGGAAGCAGCAGGGAAGCCATGATTTCTTCCTTAATGGAACCTTCCATCCTTGTTTCCGTATTTACCTTAGGCCTCGTTGCCGGAACAACTTCTGTTTTCGGTATCATGCACGCGATGAACAGACTTGCCGTACCATTGGCGCAGCCTGTTTTCATCCTTATAGCACTTTCCATATTGATCATTATCATTGCCGAAACTTCAAGGATACCGGTTGATGACCCGGCTACCCATCTGGAACTGACAATGGTCCATGAGGCCATGATCCTGGAATATTCCGGAAGACACCTGGCCTTGATGGAATTGGGTGCTTCTATCAAACAGCTTGTTTTCATTACACTGCTGGTCAATATTTTCCTGCCGCTTGACCAGTTCATTACCTTGACCGGAGTTGCTGCAATTGCCGTTTCACTGCTGCTTTATCTGATCAAGGTGGTTTTTGTTGCTGTTATCATTGCCATCATCGAGGTTGGCACAGTGAAGTTCAGATTTTTCAGCGTGCCGAACCTTGCGGCGCTTTCATTTATATTGGCATTTATCGGTTTTTTACAATATTTCGTCCTTGGGAGGTAGTTATGGAAGGCTATAATGAGATATTATCCGTATTGATTCTGCTTACTTCTTTTGTCTTAATGGCAAACAAGAGGGTTAAATCATATATAAGAACCTTCAGACTGCAGTCGGCTCTGATCGCACTGACCGCCGGCATCATGGGCATCAGGAGCGTCATCAATGAAGGCAGTTATGATGTGTTGGTAATCTGTATCATTATTGTTGTGCTGAAGGTCATCTATATTCCGAATCTTCTGCATAAGACCTTTGCAAGTGTTGAATATAAAGTCGAGAAGGACTTCTACTTTAATATTCCACTGTTGATACTCATTTGCTGCGGCCTCGTCGTATTCACCTATTTTTCCATCTCAAGAGTAGCGGGTATCAGTGAAGGCGAAATCAATTCTGCTGTGGTCAACTCTGTTTCACTGGTATTGATTGGACTATTCTTCATGATATGCAGAAAGAAGGCCATCGGGCAGATTGTAGGTTTTCTGGTCATCGAGAACGGATTGTTTGTCACAGCAATGTTTTCAACCAATGGGATGCCCTTCATTGTTGACATGGGCATATTCATCGACATCATAACAGCTGTTTTAATCATGGGCATAATTGTGTTTAAAATAAATGACGAATTTGATTCAATAGACATCAACAAACTTAAGAACTTGCGGGGTTAGGAAAATGGGCTTGCTTCTTTGGATTTTATTGATCATTGCAGTTCCGACATTTGCACTGCTGAAGGACAGGAAAGCGCTTCACACTGTGAGCGTGGGCATATCTGTTCTGCTGCTGCTGATTGCGGGCTTTGAGACTAGAAATGTGATTTTAAACGGCACTGTGGAATATGACGCTTTGGGTGGAATCTTTTTTCTGGACGCTCTGAGCATCATTATTCTGGATCTGGTGCTGATCATCGGGCTTATGGCAGCTGTATTTTCTACAGGCTATCTCAATGAAGAACTCAGGCATGGTAAAATTGAACCCGGTCGTTTGAAGTTGTATTACATACTGATGTATACCTTCATGTTTACGATGGTGTTTGCTTTAACCGTCAGAAACATGGGAATTATGTGGATCGCCATCGAAGCTACAACACTGGCGTCGGCTTTTCTTGTTGGCTTCTATAATGATAAAAGGGCCATTGAGGCTACCTGGAAATATGTCATCATCTGTTCAGTTGGTATTGCGATTGCGATGCTCGGCATCATTTTCCTGCATTTGTCTTCTGTGGGATTGTTCAAAGGCCCTCAACTGCTTGATTGGACAGTATTGTACGGCAATGCTGCGGCTTTGAAGAGTCCGGTTCTCAGACTGGCATTCATATTCATCCTGATAGGCTTTGGAACAAAAGCAGGTCTTGCTCCCATGCATACGTGGCTTCCCGATGCACACAGCCAGGCCCCGTCACCAATCAGTGCACTTTTATCCGGCGTACTGCTGAACAGTGCAATGTATGCGATCATCAGGACAGTTTCCATTGTGAATAAAAACCTGGGCAGCAGCCTGTTTACCGGACGTATCCTTATGGCGATCGGGCTTTTGTCGATTGCCACAGCGGCAGTATTCATCATCACTCAGAAGGATTACAAAAGGCTTCTGGCCTATTCAAGTATAGAGCATATGGGTATCATCGCTTTTGCAATCGGTATTTTCAGCCCTGCAGCAGTTTTTGCGGCAATATTTCATATGATCAACCATTCATTTACGAAATCGATGCTGTTCTTTACATCGGGAAACATATTACAAAAGTACGGTACAAGAGAAATATCAAAAGTTCAGGGGCTTCTTAAAATATTGCCTGTATCCGGAACAGTTTTCTTTCTGGGGCTGTTTGCCATTGCCGGCACCCCGCCCTTCAGTGTTTTCGCGAGTGAATTCAACATTATAGCGGCTGTTTTCGAACGTGGCAATTTCCTGCTTGGTGCGCTTTTCACACTTTTGCTGGCAATTGTCTTTGCAGGTATTGCGCTGACACTCTTCGGCATTTTCTATCTAAAAGGGAACCAGGAAGTACACAAGCAGGATAGTGCTCAAATAACGGATAAAGGGGAGGGTTCCCCAATGCCGGACATTGGAGCTTTGCCGGAAAAGGGTGAGATGAGTAAGTCTGGAGTGGCTGTGATCGTGGTACTGCTGGCTGTAATAGCAATCATGGGAGTTTATATGCCGTCACCCCTGAAGGACCTGATCATAAGTGCGCAGCAAATCATTACCGGAGTGTAACGAAGATTTTTAACCGGAGTGTAACGGAGATTTTTGCCGGGAGTGTAACGGAGTTTTTTTATTACTGGAGGTTTGGTTATGAACGGTGATTCATTAAGTATGAAGCTTGCAGAAAAATTTTCTGATAATATATGTTCTTATACCAGAGCTAATTCGAACGAGCATTACATGGAGGTCGACCCGAAGAATATCCTGGAAATATGCACCCATATCAACAGAGAACTGGGCTGTCAGCTGGTGTCCATGTTCGCGGCCGATGAAAGGGCGTTATCCGGTTTATTCGTGATCTATTACACGTTTGCCGACAGGCAGAACGGGCAGCTTCTAATCCTTGAAACAAAGCACAATCCGGGAAACCCGGCATTTATCTCAATTTGTTCATCAGTCCACGCAGCAGCTTTGTATGAGCGGGAAATTCAGGATCTGTTCGGCCTGGTACCGCTGGAGCATCCTGACCCCCGCAGGCTGGTTTTCCACAGCAATTGGCCGGAAGGGCAATTCCCGCTGCGAAAGGACTTCGATGGCAGGTTTAGACCGGCCAGGGCGAAGGTGGAAGCCCCTTTCATGAAGGTAACCGGTGAAGGTGTTTTTGAAATACCTGTCGGACCTGTGCATGCAGGTATTATCGAACCCGGGCATTTTCGCTTCAGTGTTGCAGGGGATCCGATCATTAACCTGGAGGCCAGGCTGTATTATGTTCATAAAGGGATTGAAAAGATGTGTGAAGGAGAGAGCCTGGAAAAGTGTCTGTATATTTCGGAAAGGATTTCCGGGGATGAGACCTTCACGAATTCACTGGCATACTGCCAGGCTGTAGAAAAGCTTGCAGGGATGGAGGTCCCGGCACGTGCCCGGTACACGAGGGTTGTTTTTGCCGAACTGGAGAGGCTGACAAGCCATCTGGGGGATCTGGCCGGGATTTGTCTGGATGTGGCTTACGGCTTTGCAGCATTTCAGTTCAGAATGATGAGAGGGTGGAGTTATGGTATTGCTGATGAATTATGCGGTATGAGGTTTTTACGGAGCGTGAACAGGCTTGGCGGTGTCAGAAAGGATTTTGTTGCCGGCAGCGAGAGCAGGGTGGCTGAGCTTTTACAGAAGATTCGCGCTGAACTGACGGATACAGTGAGCATTATAAAAGCAAATACACTGTTCATAGACAGGGTTGAGAATACGGGTGTACTGCAGCTTGAGACCGCAAACGACCTGAATGCGGTAGGCCCGGGAGGGCGGGCGTCAGGTGTACGGTACGATGTGAGAAGGACGTTTCCTTATGCCGCATACAGTGAACTGAAATTCCACGTGCCGGAGCATAACAATGGCGATGTCAACTGCAGGATGAACATGAAAATGGAAGAGTGCTTTGAATCGATCGATCTTATACTCGGTGCGATCCAGGCAATGCCGTCCGGAAAAATATACGAACCGCTGCCTGACATCAAGCCTTATTCTTTTGCATTCGGCATGACGGAGGCGCCAAGGGGTGAAAATATTCACTGGATCATGGCAGGTGAAAACAATACCGTCTACAGGTACAAGGTAAGAACGCCCTCCTTTTGCAATTGGCCGGCAGTCTGTCACGCTGTAAAGGGGAATATCGTACCGGACTTTCCGGTGATAAATAAAAGCTTTAATTTGTCCTATGCAGGAAATGATCTGTGAAAGTTGGAGCCATATGAGGAATTGCCGGCATGGGACTATGGATGGAACTACCGGCAGGACTATGGATGAAATTGCTGCTGTTGAAGCATTTGGAGGTTACTATGTTCAAGACGATCGAAAAGATCATAAAATATCCGAGACTTACGCAGGATTATCCCCAAAAAACAATGGACTCAAGACTTTTTATCGGGAAGCCTGAGATAGATAACAGGAAATGCACCGGCTGCGGCGAGTGCCTGAAACGGTGTCCCTCCGGGGCAATCGTGAGGTGTGCTGATTCAGTCAATAAGGATGCCGGCCCTCGGCTGAAAGAAAACGGCTCAGGCACTGAAGACATCAGTGATGGTGTGAAGACTGCGCTATCAACAGACATTGGAATAAACTACGATGAGTGCGTATTCTGTGCGCTGTGTGAAGATGTATGTCCTGCCGGAGCGGTTCAAATGACAAATAAGTTTGAATTGGCCGAAAAGGATAGAAATCTGTTAAGAAGCAGTACATTGGTCATCAGGGAAGGTGATGTGCCTGATATCACAGAGGAGGATCTGAATAACAGGTTAACGAAAAAGATAAGGAAGTTATTTGGAAGAAGCCTTCAGATCAGGGAAGTTGATGCAGGTTCCTGCAATGGCTGTGACTATGAGATCAATGCCCTGAACAATCCCTTTAACGATATAGAACGGCTGGGTATCCATTTTGTCGCCTCGCCCAGGCATGCCGATATGCTGCTGGTCACCGGTACGGCTACAAGAAATATGGAACAGGCGCTTCTAAAAACATATGAAGCAACACCCGAACCGAAGCTTGTAGTGGCTGTCGGCGCTTGTGCCTGCAGCGGCGGAATTTTCAGGGACAGCTATGCGGCAAACAGGGGAATTGACACGCTGGTGCCTGTTGATGCCTATATACCCGGCTGCCCGCCAAGACCGCAGGCAATAATGTATGGAATATTAAAGGTACTGGACCGGGTAAAGTAAGTTTGTCTATTTTGCCATGAAATCAGAAGAGCACGGTACCTGCCTCCCGGGTTTTTTGCCAAGGAAGAGAGCCAAGAGGTGGGGATATCTTTCGTCTCGTTGTATCTGTGATAGCGATTGCAGAATTCATCCGGAGATCAGCAGCAGCTGTTCTTGAATGCTTTGACCAGCAGCTCCAGACTCTCGAGCACCTGAAGCCTTTTATCCTCCGGGATACAGCTATATATGGCCGAAAAGTGAACATCCATGTTGGATTCTATGGTGTTATACTGCTCCAGGCCTTTTTCTGTAAGAGTAATGGTCACATATCTTCTGTCTCCGGGATCCAGCTCACGTTTCACATATTCTATTGTCACCAGGTTGTTTACGGTCCTGCTCATGGTACTGTTGTCAAGATTCAACAGATTGGCAAGATCAATCAGTGAAATACTGCCTGCCCGGCCAATCTCTACAATAGCATGGCACTGGGCCATTGTTATACTGCAGCAGGCCATCTCGTTGTCATTGAGTAAGCCCATTTTTCTCTCAAGTTGTCTGATACTTTCACGCAGTTTTTTCTCTTCATCCAATGTGCTCATCCAATGCCTCCATGTGCTCAAAACCACTCTATTTTTTCTTCTGTTGCGCAATTTCTGTTTTTCTGGTTCTTCTATTTACTCAGCAGCAGCCACTGTAGGGAATCAGAGCAGTATCTCAACAACAGCCGTTGGCGGAATTTGAACAGCCGTCATCCGGATCGGAACAACCGCAGGTCGGCTCACTTCCCGTCAGCCAACCTGTTATGATCGCAGCAGCACAACCTACTCCTGGCTTTACGCTCAGTGCTGAGAAAGGGCAGTTCAACGCGCATGCTCCGCATTCCATACAGGAATTTATGTCGACTATCCCAACTTTCCCATCATTTACCGATAATACATTATGTGGGCAAACCTTTGCACAAATTCCGCAGCCAGTGCATTTTGCGGAATCCAACTTCAGAGTGGCACGATTCTTCAAATATCTATGCTTCATAAAAAACCTCCATATTATTTTAACATATGCTTCCTTTTATGCAAATCTACAAACCCAATATCATACCAATCAACAATAATATAATACCCAAGCTCAGTGATATCATCATCAAAGGCAGTGCGATCTCCATTTCCCGCTTTACACCTGAAAATGAGGTGTAGGTGGAGCAGCCAGTAAAGTTCATTGCAAGATAGGAAGAAACAGCGGGCAGCAGAAGAAAATAGGAAGCTGCGGTGAACCAACTGAATGCGGGAGCATTCGGGAATCCATTCAAAAACAGCACTCCTGCAATCCATAACAGTCCAAGCAGCCAGCCCTTGAAGGAGAATGCCCTTCCGGGTATGAAAGGCAGTAAAACCGGAGTAAGTACGGCACCTGTGAAAACAGCCCCCAGGATGGTATAGAAATCTACAATTCCGAAGTGTCCCAATCCGGTCAGATTCAGTATGAAAAGTACACCAAACAGGATCAGAAGCGGTTTGAAGGTGTTTACAAATTCCAGAGGGGTCAGCACCAAACGGTCTATCATTGTGAACCTGACAGTCCGCATATTGCTGTCCGCTGTCATTCCATTCCGGAGGAAGGCTTTGATATCACCGGATCTGACCGGTCCATAGATGACCTTGAAACCCGATTGCTTCGTCACCTCATGCGCGGATACGCCGGGTGCGCCAAGCTGCGGCAATATGACGGTCCTGTGAGAAACGATTGATCCAAGACTTACCCTGGCAATCCTGTTCACCAGTTCCCTGGTGCCGAATGTCCCTTTACCTGCGGCACACCAGACATTGATGCCCTTCGTATCCAAAACCAGCAGCCAGACATCCAGCCCTGAAAGCTCCATTCTAAGGCTGTCGAAAGTCATTTTATAATTTGCTGTTACTAGAACGGGCGATGTACCATCTGGATTTCCAATACCGTATATGCCCGGCTCGATTTTATAATTGTCCCTGTTGATTCCAAAACGCGCTTTTATTGAACCTAAAATGTCGAAAAAAACAAGGCTGGCCGATACTTGCTGAATGTCACCCACAGCAGTGGCAATACTGCCGCTCACCCATGAGGCGCCTTTCGTATATTTCATTTGAATGCTATGACCCCTCCTGCCGTTATCTTCGCAGCACAGCGTTCCCGTTCCGCCGCTGTTGCTGCCGCCGCAGCCTGAGGAAGATGATGTAGAGGATGGCATAGACAATGGTACTTTTAGCTTTACTTTACTCATATCATTTACTCCGTTTCATTAAATTCATTGCAATGCAATTGCATTTTCAGTATATTCCCATAACACAACAATTGCAACATAAAATAGTTGTAATATGCAATTAAAGTTTATTTGTAAAATGAAAAAGAACTGTGTAAAATAGTCAGAGGATAAAAGTAAAGGAGCATCTCATGGAACAGTATTTATTTTATATCGTTATAGTATTAATAGCCGTTGCTTTTGCGGCTGCTACAATCCTTCTGGGAAGAAAACAGATTCGAAGGGCCTTCCTAAAATATATTCCTGCCATGATCGCTTTTGCTGCCACATTGGCATTAATCGTAAAAACAGCCTGGTTTTCAGAGGGCATGGAGGGACTTGGGTACGCTATATTGGCCATGATAACGGCAGTCGTATTCCTTGTATCGATCATAACTGCGCTTGTGGTCGAAATTATTCATTGGAGGCACAGGATGAGCAAATCAATATCTTGACAGTAAAATGTAAACAGGTACAGCAAGGTTCAATAACGATAACAGGATCGTACCGAAGGCAGCCAGCTTGTTTTTTTCTTTTTTGATCAGAAATATACTATAACTGAAGGTGTGATAGCTTACTGCTATTATAAACAGTATTACGAAATATACCATGACCTATTCTCCTTTGCCGGTACTATTGAATAGTGGAGATGAGTGGAAGATCAGTCCCGTTCTTCTGACCTTGACATCCAGGGAGACATTTATGATCGCTTCGGAGAAATGAGAAAGCCAATTATAGGCTTCAAATTCATTTATAGTGGAAAAATTACCCGCTGCCCATTCTCCAAATCCGAATATGTCACACTTGAATTCTTTCTGTGCCTTTTTGATGGTACCTTTCATACTGGTGAGAAGATATTCTTCTATCTGGCCTTCCAGTAAACCTTGATTTGATAGTTCCTCATAATCAATTCTGCTCTGTATGGCGTAGACTTCGGATTCGAGTTTGATATTGACATCTATCATCGGTTTCCCATTTTCGAAATATACTTTTATACTGGGCGTTCTGCTTTTATGGATATCAAATATAATGTCTCTGTTTGGTTTTCCCTTATCAGGAATAGAGAATCTGCCACCACTATACTTGCCTGCGATCATCATATAGCATGCGGTTTCATTAGGGTCCATGGAGCCGACCATTTTACCGCCATCAAAAACCGCCATCCCCGCCAACTCTGTTTTCAACACGCCTGACCTTGGCAGTTCACCAGGTGTCAGGTTTTTGCGGCTAGTCCTTGAATTGGGATCAGCAGGAACATCTTCAGGCAGTTCCAAATCATTCACTCCACCATAAAGTGCTATAGGACTTCTGTAAGGTGAAAACAAGCTGAAATAAAAATCGGTAAATCTTGCATCCGGGAAGAAACCGGTGATATTAGTTTGCAGCAGGAGTAATTCGATTGATTTGGAGAGGCTGTCCCCTATAGTGGATTCATTGGCTTTGATGAAATCCTCCGCGGTACCTCTTGCAACCACTATTGCTGAACTGCCGCGTGTTTCCCTGAAACGTTCGAGACCAGAAATATATTCATCAATTCCAGCTCTGGCAAATTCCTCTGAAAAAATGTACCATTTTGCATGCATTAAGGAAATCCTTCTTGAAATGCTGGTGCTTAACATATCGACAGCTTCAAGCATCGTAGGTGCTTCAATTATGGCCACATTGCTGCCGGCTTGTGCATTCTTGCCTTTGGAGCCCGTGGATTCTTTTTGACTCGATCCTCCGCTGCTGTCACTGCTTTTATATGTCGGATATTGTACGGTAAGGCGCACTTTATTATAAGTACCCTTATCTATTCCCACAGAAAGGGCGTATACCTGGTCATCAATTTCTCGCACATCAAAACAGCCTGTCATTGTCGGCGCGAGTATGGATACGATGCACAACAGGATTATGATTCTCCTAGGCATTTTCAACACGCCCCTTTTTTCTGAAAATAACTGCAATTAACAGTACAATAATTGCCGGCACATAAATGATAAATAGGCTGTACTGTCTCAGGAAAGTTATATTTACCTGTGATACGACCTGCATGCTCTCCGGTAGTATGGCGATTATGAAGACAAGTATGGCAAAGGGGATCAAAAGTGGTTTGTGATCCTTAATTGTAAATACCTTGCTGTAGATCAGCAGACCGAAATAATAGGAGGCTGTCGTGGAGATGACGGATGAAATAACCCATGCAAAAAGGAATATGGATTCCACTCTCTCTATGAACCTGTTAAAATAGATTGACCTGGAAAGCTCGAAAATACCGGAAATATTCTCACTGCCGACAGCGTAGCCAAAGGTCATGAGATAACAGAGCAGGGAAATCGAGAAGACCGCACCGGTTATTACGATACTGGATATGCCAATTTTTTTATAAAATTTATAGCCTCCTATTGCATTGACTGCAAAACCCAGCAGAATAAATTCGAAATAGGCGGAGCTTCTCATGAAGCCGTGTCCCATGGAGGTGATCAGGCCATATCCTCCATATGGTTTCAAAAGGTTTGGGTCATATTCTGGTGCAGCCAGCAATAGAATTACAGTCAGCGCGATTATTGCCGGCAGAAAGCACAGTGCACATACACGGGCCAGAGTTTGAAGCCCGAAGTAACCTATGATCATTGAGACGGACAGGAACGTGATAATGATCATGCTGGTGGGAGTATAGGGCAGATTGTATACCTTTATCATCTCAACGAATTCTCTCAACGTAGAACCGGCATTGAAAATAACGAAACTGCAGATAACCAATGCAACTATCTTGCCAAACAGTTTTCCAAGAACAGCTTCGTAAATCTGCAGGATGTCTTTCCCGGGGAAACGCTTGAGCAGCAGATATATGAACGCAAAAAACATCAATGTGGTCAGGCAGGAGATAAGTGTAGCATACCAGGCAGCAGTGCCTGTCTGATAAACAATACCACCTACACTCGTGAAGAAAATTTTGTTGATCATAACCAGGGAGGTAAAGCATATGGCTTCATAGGTGCCTATTTTTCCTTCACTGTTCATCACTGTCATCCTTTCCCAGGGACTTTATACTGCTGGACTTTGATTTGATCCATTTTCGCGATATTTTCGGCTGTCTGGTGATATCAAGAGGATTTAGATAATCAGGTCTTTTTTCCTGCTTCCACATTGGCCATCTGATAAAGTAATCAAAGCTGCGTTTTGTTTTCGGAGCAATTGTGCTGAATAAAGGTACTCCGAAAGAATTCAGGCTTACTGTCAGCGCGAATGAAACCAGTATACCGAGTGATATCCCGTAAAAACCAAGAGTGGCGCCAAGCAATATGAAAAAGACGCGTATGATCCTGGCGCCAAAGGCGAGGCTGAAATCCGGTATTGCAAAGTTGCCGAGCCCTGTGAATGCAACAATTATGATCAAAACGGGGCTGACCAGATTTGCCTGTACAGCCGCCTGACCAAGTATCAGAGCGCCGATGATACCGATTGTGTTGCCGATGATGCCAGGGATCCTAATGCCCGCCTCGCGGATTAATTCAAAAGAAACCTCCATCAGCAGCACTTCCGCTATCGTTGGGAAGGGGACGTTTTCACGCGCCTTTGCGATTGCAATTAAAAGGTCGGTCGGTATCATCTCTCCGTGAAAGGTTGTCAATGCGACATACATACCCGGGAGCATCGTTGCAACGAAAAAGGAGAATAACCTGATTAGTCTCAGAACTGTTCCATACTGCCATCTCAGGGCTGAATCCTCGGCAGTGTGAAGGAGATCTGCGATAGTTACCGGTACAATCAGCGCAAATGGTACGCCTTCAGACAGTATGACGACTTTACCCTCGACCAGATTCGCTGCCGTGCGGTCCGGCCTTTCTGTAGATATCATCGTAGGAAATAATGAAAATGGGTGGTCTTCAATAAACTGTTCCAGAACACCGTCGCCCATGATCAAATCCGTATCAATACTTTTTATTCTGCGGATTACTTCATTCACCAAAACCGGGTTTGCCAGCTTGTTTATATAAATTACCGCAAATTTCTCATTATTGCGCTTACCTGTATTTATAAAATAAGTTGTCAGTTCCCTGTTCTTTATAATTCTCCTTAACAGTGTAATATTGGTGCGAAGGTTTTCGTTGAAGGCTTCCTGCGGTCCCTTCACGACGCCCTCAATCAGAGGTTTTTCCACATTGCGCCTTTCGAAACCTTTTGTTTCGCAGAGGATATAGCTTGGATAGCCATCAATGAAAATTCCTGTATTTCCTGACAATATATCAATGATTGCATCTTCCTGACTCTCAGCCTTATTCATCTGATGAGTCTCGATAACGCAGTCAAATATATAATCAAACAGGTTTTTCCCCTGCAGGTTGCCGAACTTGTTTCTTTCCAGTAATGGTTTTAATATTGATAAATTGATGACTTCTTTGTTTACCATTCCATCAACATAGAAGATAAATGCATTTGTTCCATCTGCAATACTAAGTCTGCGATAGATAACATCCTTATTATCTTTTGAATTAAAAACCCTTTTTAAATTATCAAGATTATCCTCAATATCTGCCGGAATACTTTCTCCTTTGTCGTTATTGCCGCCCTTTTGCTTTTTTTCTGGCATACAGGTGTTTTTATCTCCAGGAGATTTCTCTTTGGTTTTATCATCCCGTTTATCCTCAATGGAATTTCCGTCCTTGTTTTTAATAGGAGTCGCCTGATGGGGTTTTGCAAAAGTATGGTTCCGTGTTTGTTTAATGGAATACTCTTTTTTGGACGTAGATTCCTGGACATCTTTTGCTTTAGATTTTGCAGACACCTGATCAGTTGAATTTTCTTCAGCCTTCCGGCTCTCCAAAATCTCATCAGCTTCCGGAATGATAAATTTTGTATCCTGCTTTTCCGTGTAGGACAACCATTTAAATGCAGTTGCAAACATGTTTTTCTTTTGGCCCAAAACGTTCTCCTTTTTTCATTGTTTGTAGTAAACATATTATTTGCATGAATTGGCTGTGATATAATATAAAGAATATTTTAAATTTTTACATATTTAATGTTGAATAATATGAGGGCAGCTCCCGCATCATCGTACCTGTCAATGCAGTCGACACCTTTGATCATGGCCTGCATGATGCGGATCTGCTCAATGCGGTGGCATTGTTCAATATGTCGGGCAACGGAGTGGAACTGGTCGGTTCGGTCAAATAAGATATAAGCTGATGGAGGGATATACTATGGAAGAGAAAAATCTTACCATGCTGACGGATTTTTATGAAATTACCATGGCCAATGGGTATCTGGAAAATGGCTTGAGGGATAAGATCACATACTTTGATATGTTTTTCCGAAAAGTGCCTGATAATGGCGGCTTTGCAATAATGGCAGGCATTGAACAATTTATCGGATATCTGGAGAAGTTGTGTTTTACAGATCGGGACATTGATTATCTTAGGGGAAAGGGAAAGTTCAGCGAGGAATTTTTCATTTACCTGAAGAATTTTAAGTTTACCTGCGATGTCTGGACTATTCCCGAAGGGACGCCCATATTCCCGAATGAGCCTATTGTAACTGTCAGAGGACCGGTAATTGAAGCACAGTTTATTGAGACGATGCTGCTGCTTACGGTGAACCATCAAAGCCTGATTGCCACGAAAGCCAACAGGATCGTCAGGGCTGCACAGGGAAGACCCGTGATGGAGTTCGGCTCACGAAGGGCGCAGGGAAGCGACGGGGCAATCAGCGGAGCCAGGGCGGCCTATATCGGGGGCTGTGCCGGTACAGCCTGCACCATTGTGGATCGTGACTACGGCATACCCGCGCTTGGAACAATGGCACACAGCTGGATACAGATTTTTCCGTCGGAAATCGAGGCGTTCAGGGCTTATGCCAGAACATATCCGGCAGATTGCACACTACTGGTTGATACCTATAATGTGTTGAAGTCAGGCATTCCCAATGCAATTAAAGCATTCAACGAAGAAGTTCTGCCCCGAGGTTTCAGACCGAAGGGAATAAGAATAGATAGCGGGGATATCACATATTTATCAAGAGAAGCAAGAAAGATGCTTGATGCAGCGGGTTTCACGGATTGCGGCATTGTTGCGTCAAACTCGTTGGATGAATATATCATCCGCGATCTTTTGACCCAGGGAGCGTGCATTAATTCATTCGGGGTAGGCGAGAGGATGATCACTTCAAGGTCCGAGCCGGTATTCGGAGGGGTCTACAAACTGGGCGCGATTGAGGAAAACGGATGTATTATTCCAAAAATAAAGCTCAGCGAGAATGTGGGAAAGATCACGAACCCCGGTTACAAGCAAGTATGGAGGCTTTTCGACCGCAATAGCGGCAAGGCGATTGCAGATGTGATTACAATAAATGATGAGACAATAGACGATTCAAAACCGTATGAACTGTTTGATCCGGAATTTACCTGGAAAAAGAAAAAGATTACCAACTTTATTGCAAAGAAGCTGATGGTAAAGATATTCGAAAAAGGGAACTGCATTTATGCATCCCCTGATCTGAATGAGATCAGAAACTATTGCTGCGAGCAGGTCGATACGCTCTGGGACGAGGTCAAGCGGTTTGAGAACCCTCACGCATATTATGTCGATCTTTCAAAACCGCTTTGGGACATGAAAGAAAGGCTGCTGCAGGAGTATTCCATGAAATAGGGCGCTGGAGGATATTGTAGCCCTGCTGAAGGGCTTCAAGATTATAATTGGAGGAATGAAAATGATGGATGTAAGTGGTTACAAAATGCTTGTGGATTCATTCTACGACAGGATCGTGAATGTTCCGGAGGAGAAGGCCGGTATCAAGCCTGCGGAGGATAAATGGTCATTGAAGGAGATTATCGGTCATCTGATTGATTCTGCTTCCAATAATCATCAACGCTTTGTCTGGCTGCAGTTTGATGATTTGCTGAATTTTCCTGCATATGAAGGCGAACCATGGGTTAAGGTTCAGAAGTACTGTGATATGGACTGGAAAAGACTCATCATGCTCTGGCACAACTACAATTACTTATTGATCAGTATAATCGGGAGCATGGACAGTAAATCATTTTCGAATGTTTGGGTGAAAGGCGAGGAAACGATTCAGCTTGACGAGCTTATTACAGATTATTACAGGCATTTGAGGGTCCATGTTCAGCATTTCGAAGACAGGCTGAAGGAAATAGGGGGAGAAAACTGATCATGCCGGTAGATACTAAAATTGAGGGATTTAAAATCAGGCTTGCAGAAGAAAAAGATGTACCTGTGATATTATACTTTATCAAGGAACTCGCAGCTTATGAGAATCTTCAAAATGAGGTGAATGCTACGGAAGAGATCCTGAGAGATTCTCTTTTTGTGCGAAAAATGGCGGAGGCGATCATTTGCGATTATAAAGGCGAACCAGTTGGCTTCGCTCTCTATTTTTACAACTTTTCCACTTTTCTTGGAAAGCCGGGCATTTATCTGGAGGATTTATTCATAAAGCCGGAAATGAGGGGAAAAGGATTCGGCAAAATCATCCTCTCCTTTCTGGCAAAGCTTACGGTTGAGAGGAATTGCGGCAGACTGGAATGGTGGTGCCTGGACTGGAATGAGCCGTCTCTGAAGTTCTACAGGCACATCGGCGCCAAATCGATGGACGCTTTTACGGTTTTCAGGCTGGATGACACTGCACTGACTGATCTTGCAGACGAATTTGGCGAGTAGTCCCTGAATCAATCACCTTCGCTAACGATCTGGATGACATTGCAAGCTATTTTATAAAAGTTTTAGAGTTTACAGTGTACTAGTTGCAAAAAGGAGGCGCTGCTGTATGGACAATACAGGTAAATTTACGAACAAGGCTGATAATTATTCAAAATACAGACCATCCTATCCACAGGAATTTATCGATTATCTGGCGAATGAAGCCGGGTTTGGAAAGGGTTCTGTTGTTGCAGACATAGGAGCTGGTACGGGTATCCTTACAAAGCTGCTCCTGGAGCAGGTGAAATCTGTCTTTGCGGTTGAACCGAATTTTGAAATGAGACAAGTGTGCGAAAAATTCTGTGGAGCTTATAAAAACTTCATCCCTGTTGATGGAACTGCTGAGGCGACCGCTTTACCTGACAGGTCAGTCGATTTCATCACAGTGGCTCAGGCTTTCCACTGGTTTGACAGAGACAAGGCGGGATCGGAGTTCAGACGCATTTTGAAGCCGGGTGGCAAAGTTGTTCTGGTATGGAATAGCAGAATCAGCAGCAATGAATTCATTATTGAGAATGACGAATTGTGCAGGCGGATTTGTCCCAATTTCAATGGGTTTTCCGGCGGTACTGATGAAGATGTGACTATTTATGATTTCTTCAGAGATGGAAAATGTGATTACCGCGTATTTAACAACGACAGGCTGATGCCATTGGAGGAATATATTGGAGGCAGTCTTTCGTCCTCGTATGCCCCAGTAAAGGGTGAATCAAATTACAGTGCTTTTATTGAAGGACTTGCAAAGCTCTTCGAGAAATACAGTTCGGACGGACGGCTGTTGATGCCAAACTGTACACGCAGTTATACGGGTTTATTATAGAACAGACTGCGAGTCTGCAAAATGGCTCAGGGAGAATAGATGATATAACGAAAGGGAAGAGGGCTATTATAAAATTATGCTGATGACCGGGAGGAAAGATGAAGGCATCATGACCTTTTACGAAAGGGCAGGTTTTGACCGGGATATGAAAACCGGCTTTTGCATGAAGTTCAAGTGAGAATTACAAATAAAGGAGTAAAAATAAAATGGAATACTTTGATCAAAAGGCAGTGAACTGGGACAATGATCCGAAACGACTCGAAAGAGCAGCGGTTATTGCGAAGGAAATCGTTGAAGCTGTACCCGGGCTGGAAGGTATGAATGGTTTTGAATACGGCTGTGGAACCGGGCTTTTGAGCTTCAACCTTCGTAAACATCTGAGACGGATTGTTCTTGGGGACAACTCAAATGGAATGCTGGAGGTTTTACAGCAAAAGATATTGCAAAACAATGTATCGAACATGGAGACCATGAATATTGATCTGGAAAAGGAAAGCCTTCCAACCGGCGAGTATGGTATAATTTATACATTGATGACGCTTCACCATATCAATGATATCGATAAGGTTGCCGGTGAATTCCACAAGGCGCTTAAGTCGCCGGGATATCTGTGCATTGCGGACCTTGATGAAGAAGACGGCTCGTTTCACGGCAGTGATTTTACAGGGCATAATGGCTTCAACAGGCAGGAACTGGCTGAAAGGCTGAGAAAACTTGGGTTTGGTGAAGTGAGCAGTAAACTGTGTTATGAAGTCGTTAAAACATCGTCTGAAGGAATAACGAAGAAGTATCCTGTCTTCCTGATGACGGCACGGAAATGCTAATATTTTTGTTGACTTTTTTATGTAAAAGTGAGTATAATAACTAAAATAATTGAATTGAATACTATCATAAAAGTAATGATTGGGAAGAAGTAAAAATGCACATACCGACAGAGAGTTCCCGGATGGTGAGAGGGGCGGGGAAATGCATTTCGAATACATTCCATGAACTGTTCGCCAAAGAGGTGTGACAATTGTCTCCTCAACAGGCGGTCGCCGGGAACCTGCGCCCGTTACAGCGCTAGTGAATGACATGCAGGCAGTTGCTTTAAAAGCTGCCAGTGGCATAAGTTCGCGACGAGGTTGATGCTGCAAGGCGTCAGTAAATTGAGGTGGTAACACGGGATAAATGCTCTCGTCCTCTGATAATATCAGGGGATGGGAGCTTTTTTGTGTTTTGAGCCCTTGTAAAGCTGGACCGTACTGGGATGGGGTGGAGTGAATCAAGCCAATGGATTTGAAAAAGGATGGCTTTAAACGCAAGATGGCTTTACACAAGATGGCTTATATGCAGGATGAACTTCAAAAAAAAGGAATAGGAGAGATGAACATGGTAAATATCGAAGAGCAGATCAGAATCATTTCGAAGGGGACTGATGAAATCATCGACGCAGATGATTTGAAAAGGAAAATTGAGAAGGCACAAAGCGCGGGACGGCCGCTTGTGGTCAAGCTGGGCCTCGACCCCACAGCGCCTGACATTCATCTCGGACATACCGTTGTGCTGAGGAAAATCCGTCAGTTTCAGGATCTCGGCCATAGAGCGGTAATCATTATTGGCGATTTTACAGGGATGATCGGTGACCCGACCGGCCGGTCCAGGACCAGAAAACAGCTTACGAGCGAAGAAGTAGTATTAAACGCCCGAACCTATGAAAATCAGATATTCAAAATACTTGATAAAGAAAAAACAGAGGTCAGATTTAACAGCGAATGGCTTTCAAAGCTGAACTTTTCGGATGTAATCAAGCTTTCCTCCAAATGTACGGTTGCAAGAATGCTCGAAAGGGACGATTTCCAGAAGCGTTTTGAGGCTCACGAAAGTATAGGTGTTCATGAATTTTTCTACCCCCTGATGCAGGGGTTCGATTCTGTCGAACTGAAAGCAGATGTGGAAATAGGCGGGACGGAGCAGAGATTCAACATACTGATGGGCAGGAACCTCCAGAGGGATTACGGTCAGGAAAGCCAGATCGCTCTATTCATGCCTCTGCTGGAGGGAATCGACGGCGCTGAAAAGATGAGTAAAAGTCTTGGAAACTATATCGGCATTGACGATACGGCAGAAGATATGTACGGCAAGGTGATGTCCATCCCGGACGAGTTGATCCTCAAATACTTCAAACTTGTCACAGACATACATCCTGATGAACTTGAGGCTATAACCGCACAGCTGAACGGAAATGAAGTAAACCCCAGAGATATCAAGATGAGACTGGCCCGTGAGATCACAGCGTTATACCATGGTGCAGCAGTTGCAGGCCTGGCGGAAGAGTATTTCAGGACTGTTTTTCAGAAGCGTGAAATGCCGGATCATATTGCTGAATTTGTTATTCCCGATGATATGATGGATGGTCCTGGAGTGGATTTGGCGAAACTGCTGTTTTCATTGGGCTTCGCCGAAAGCAAAAGTGAAGCGAGAAGGCTTATATCACAAGGCGCAGTGAAATTGAATGGTATAAAGCAGCTTGATGCCAGAACGGTAGAACTGAAGAACGGGGACATCATTCAGGCAGGTAAGTTGAAGTTTGCTCGTCTCGTTGTTCATAAAGATTCATAATGACATATACTTGAGGCAGGCGTATGAAAAAGGAGGTATACTGTGTTAATGCCCGGATATACCTCCTCCTTTTAGAACGATGCCTTACCTGCCACCCTTCAGTTTGTCTTCCTCCTCAACGATGATTTTCTTATCAAGCCTTTCAAAGAGGATGCTTACTGCAGTGATTTCCTTTTCCTCCGGCAATTCGAAATACGCCCAGTTATCAATATCAATACCGAGCATATCCTGGATTTTCTTTGATGAGAAGGGCAGGAAAGGCTTCAGAAGCACTGACAGGTTTGCTATGATCAAAGCGCAGGTTGCCAGTGTTCTGCTGCACTTTTCAAGATTATTCTTATTGCTGATCCAGGGTTGTTCTTCATCGAAATACTTGTTTGCCGACCGGATAAACGAAAATATTGTTTCGAGCGCCTCCTTCAGATTACCGCTTTCTATCAGCCCTCCCACATTTGAATAAAGCTCTGCCAGATGCTGTTTGATCGTGGTATCATATTGCGCTTTCGGAATCTGCCCGTTAAAATACTTCTGTATGAACACAAGACTCCGATTGACAAAATTGCCGTATGCGCCAAGGATCTCACCATTATGACTGTTGATGAACTCTCTCCAGGAGAAGTCGGTATCACGTTTTTCAGGACCGTTTGCAATAAGAAAATATCTTACCGAGTCGGCATCATATCGAGCAGCAATATCTTTTGCCCAGATTGCCCAATTGCCGCTGGTGGATATCTTTCTGCCCTCCAGTGTCAAATACTCGCTCGAAATGATTTCATCAGGCAGACGAAATTCCACATCCTTTCTGGCTAACAGCAAAGAGGGAAGAATTATCGTATGAAACGGTATATTATCCTTCCCGTGAACATAATATTGTCTGCTGCTATTCCAAAACACGGTGAAATCAAGCCCTTGCCGCTCACATAATACATAACAGTCCGATAGGTATCCAAGGACATTTTCTGCCCAGATATAGATCTTTTTACTTTCATAGCCCTCTTTTGGCACATCAATGCCCCAGTCGAGATCACGTGTGATTGCTCTGTCGCGAAGGCCTTCGTCAATATATCGCCTGGACAATTCCAGTGCATTTCTTCTCCAGTCTGCATGGCTTTCAATATAAAGGTTTAGAGCTTCCTTCAGCTTCGTAATAGCCAGGAACAAATGAGTAGACGGTCTAAAGACCGGTGATTTGCCGCAGAGTTGACATTTTGCGTCGAGCAGGTTCTCCGGCTCAAGCACACTGCCGCACGCCTCACATTGGTCGCCTCTTGCCGCTTTGCCGCAGTTCGGGCACGTGCCGGTCACATAACGGTCAGGCAGTGATTGATTGCAGCTTTCACAAAACGCCTGTTGAGAACTGCTTTCAAATACAAAGCCTCCTTCGTAAAGCTTTCTGTGAAAATCGGTCACGAACTGCTTATGTTCAGTGCTTGAGGTTTTACTGTAAAGGTCATAGGAAAATCCAAGTCTCCTAAAACACTCTTCAAACTCCTCATGATAATAATCACTGATTTCCTCAGGCGTCTTGTTCTCCTGCCTTGCTCTTATGGTGACGGGCGTACCGTGGCAATCGCTGCCGGATACGTAAAAAACCTTATCCCCTTTTGCGCGGTGATACCTTGCAATAACATCCCCTGGTAATAAAGCCGCTATGTGGCCTATATGCAACGACCCATTTGCGTATGGCCAGGCCCCTGCGATGATAATATTCATAAAAACCCCTCCTGTTCATAAATTAGTCCATGAATCCAGCAAATATGGATCCGGATCTGGTGAAATTGTCAGATGCGAGGAGTACAGTAAAAGTTAGCTGTATTGAACGGAGTTATAAAAATAAATGAGCACCGAGCAGCAACGTTTGAAGTAGTAATCCGACACATATCACAATTTCACAATAAAAAAGCTCTCACCTCCAGGATAAAATCCTGGGGACGAGAGCATAATGCTTCGTGTTACCACCCCGGTTTGCCACCGCTTCGCAGCTGCAACCTCAATAAGTACGGCAGATCCAAAAACCTGATTATACTCCGGCACGATAACGGGTGCGCCCGCCATAGCCTGCATGCAGGGGAAATGTGGAATTTCTTCAGCACATCAATGCCCTTCATGTTCGGTATGAATGCTCCAAGACCATATTCAGCCGTATTGCCGGCGCTTCCTTTCAGCAAATGGAAGCTCTCTGCAGCAGGTATCAACAGCTTACTCTTCTTTTCATTGCAAGTGATTTATTTCTAGTTATGATATTACCATTTGAAAAATAAGTCAACAAAATTTTCATATTTTTTGGCTATTTTCTGGGATTCATATATAATTGATCTATGGGATTTTATAACGAGGCGAAAGATGTCCCCAACTCTTGGCTCTTTTGGAAACATTGTCAACGGCAACCATCGGCAGCAATACGGAAGATGCAGCAGCCAGGTTTACTAAGGAAAGAGAAGCGGGAATTGCGTGGAAACAGGCTAAATGGCCGCAGGAGATTAATCCGGCATAGTGAGGGAATTGGCAAATGAAGATTAACAGGCTTTTAGAGATTACCATACTATTGATAAACAAAGGCACAATCACGGCAAAGGAGCTTGCTGACAGGTTCGAGGTATCAACGCGGACAATCTACAGGGATATAGACGTTCTCTCCGGTGCCGGTGTACCCGTTTATACCAATAAGGGCAGCAAGGGCGGCATTAGCCTGCTGGAGGGTTATGCCCTGAATAAGGCGATTTTCAACGAGCATGAAAGCGACAGCCTGATGCTTGCGCTCAAGACCCTTCAGGCAACCAAATATCCGCAGATTGATAGTGTGCTGGATAAAATGGGAGCCATGTTTAAAAATGTTGTCCACAATGACTGGGTAAACATAGAGTTTCCACAGTGGGGGAGCGGTCCCAATGAGGACAATAAATTCGTAAAAATCAAAACCGCAATCCTGAACCGCAAGGTCATTACATTTGACTATGTCAACGCGCAGGGCGGCAGAAGCTTCAGAAGTGTTGAACCGGTACAACTGATATTCAAGGGACAGGCCTGGTATTTATGGGGGTTTTGTTCTCTGCGGGAGGAATTCAGGACCTTTCGCATATCCAGAGTTAAAAACCTTGTTGTGACTGACAAAAGCTTTCAAAAACGATTATCCGATAATATTGCAGAGAATGGGGCATCCAACGAAAATCATTCTGCGGATGCAGTGCCGCTGACAACATTTACACTCCGCTTTCAACCGGAGATCCTGCATAGAGTATATGATGATTTCGATGATGAACTGATAACAAGAAACGCTGACGGGACATGCGATATCACTTTTTCCATGCCGGAGGACGAATGGGTTTACGGCTATATTCTATCATTCGCCAACCATGCAGAAGTGCTGGAACCTGACCACCTCAAAAAAATAATTTGTAACAGGCTGAAAAAAGCTTTGTCTTATTATGAAATTGAGTAATATGACATACTGGTGTCGTATTCGCTATAGTAAGATGGTATATAAGCTGCAAAAATTGAATTCATTCCTTTTACAAATTTTTTCAGCAGCATATGTATCAAACAGATGGAAAGAGGTGCGGATATGATTGAATTACCCGAATCCATAGCGCTGGCAAGCCAACTGAACGAGACGATCCGGGGCAAACGTATTACAAATGTCACTGCTGCATTTACACCACATAAATTTGCATGGTATCATGGAGATCCGCAAAAATATCATGAACTTTTATCCGGGAAGGTTATAGAGAAGGCAAATGGAATCGGCTCAATGGTGGAAATACTTGCAGAGGATGCTGTAATACTCTTTGGTGACGGTGTCGGCCTGCGCATCCACAATGAAAATGAGCAGAAGCCTCTGAAGCATCAGATGCTGATCGAGTTTGAGGATTCCTCCGCTGTGAGCGCGGTTGTACAGATGTATGGAGGTTTAATGTGTTTCCGCGGCGGTGAATTTGACAACAAGTATTACAGGGTTGCAAAGGAGAAACCATCGCCTCTGTCAGACCAGTTTGATAAGAAATATTTCGAGGGGATGCTGTCATCCCAGGATATGCAAAAACTCAGCGCAAAGGCGTTCCTCGCAACGGAGCAGCGCATACCGGGATTGGGAAACGGTGTGCTGCAGGATATTCTGTACATTGCCGGGATACATCCTAAAAGGAAGATCAATACGCTAAAGGAGGATGACAAGGACAGACTTTTTGGATCAATCAGGGAGACACTGGCTGAGATGGCTTTTAAGGGCGGCAGAGATACGGAAAAGGATCTTTTCGGCTGCCCGGGCGGTTACTTGACATGCCTTAGTAAAAACACCCTCGACAAGCCTTGCACGGCATGCGGCGGCACCATCAGGAAAGAAAGCTATATGGGCGGCAGCATTTATTACTGTGAGGGCTGTCAGAAAATCTGAGTTGCGTGTCCATATTATAATTCGGCAGGCGCCGTTCGAAAATAATACTGAACCCGGCGTAAAAGTCTGCAATGTCTACCATAGGCAGAACGGTTAAACGCGAATTAGCCAGAGGAATACCTGGACCCTTCCTGCGCAGATAGTCATAAAATAACAAGAACCTGTACTGTATGGCTTGAGCCTGTCCAGATTCTTTTTTATGGTCATATCAATTATTAGTATTATCTGAAACTTCTACTTTGAAACCGTATCCCCAGACTGTAATGATTTTTAGCTGAGAGCCTGCACATCTGAGTTTCTTTCGAAGTCTTTTTATCATATCATCCGTCGCTCTTGTTTCCACCAGGTTTTCAAAATGCCACACATCCCTGAGTAATTCCTTACGGCTTATAACTCTGTTCCTGTTTGCAGCCAGGTGGCTCAACAGGTCGAATTCCATTAAGGTCAGTCTCATTGCTTTTCCATGTATATGTACCTGCCGCAGATCAGTATCAAGCAAGATATTTGCTATTTCTATTATCTGGCTATTCTCAGTATTTTCTCTTTCAATTGCATCCGGCATATATATTGCTTTTTCGTTCATGTATTTTCCACCTGCCTTTATTAAAATAATACAATATCTACCTTGGAATATCCTTTGAAAATTTAAATGAATATGGGTTGGCTAAAACTTGCCGGGATAAAGGAAATTGTGGTAAAATTAAGCCATATCATAATAATGTAAGGGATCTTATGAAAAACACAAATTGCAAAGAGGGTAAATTTATGTCTTTTTTCAAGGAATTCAAGGAATTTGCCATGAAAGGCAATGTGATGGACCTGGCGATCGGTGTCATTATCGGCGCTGCGTTCGGCAAGATCGTCACCTCGCTTGTAAACGACATTGTTATGCCGTTGATTACGTTGGTTACAGGCAATGTGGATTTTTCCAAGCGTTTTATAATCCTGAGCAATAAGTACACAGAGGTGCAGGATGCTATAGATCACAAGATACCAATACTTTATTATGGGGCTTTCATTACTAATATAATTGACTTCCTGATTATCGCTTTTGTGATATTCATAGCTGTCAAGCAGCTCAATCGCCTGAAACCAAAGCCGGCTCCTGCTGCTGTCACTACCAGGGAGTGTCCATATTGCCGTACAAGTATTCACATCGAAGCGACCAAGTGCCCCAATTGCACCGCTGATTTGAAGTAAAATCTTTTTTTGACGTATACAGTGAAGTATAAAAACCAATAGAAGGGTAATGGCTAATAGGGCTGTTATCCTTTATTCTTGAAAACGCACTTACAGCTTCATGAAAGGAATTTACACATGAGTTTCTATGAACAGATTGCGCCCTATTACGACCAAATATTCCCGGCGGGGCAGGAGCAGCTGGAATTTATCAAAAATACGGCAGGCAGTCCTCCGAAAAGACTCCTGGATATTGCCTGCGGTGTCGGTCTTTATTCAGTCGCACTGGCACTTGAAGGATATGAAATGTGGGCAACCGATCTGGATGCGGAAATGGTAAGGCAGACCAATATCCGGGCGGCTGCGGGGGGCGTATCGGTAAAGGCCCGGATGATGGATATGCTTGAATTGGATAAGCTGGAATCAGATATGCTTTTAGAAAACAAATTCGATTGCGCATTCTGCATAGGAAATTCCATTGTACATCTTGGCAGCAGGGACACCATATTTTCAGCAGTGCTTCAAATGAAAAAGAGGCTGAAAGAATCTGGCAGTCTGTTGTTACAAATCATCAATTTCGACAGGGTGATCTCCAAAGGTATAACAACCCTTCCTTCCATTATTAATCCCGAAGCGGGACTTGAATTCCACAGAAATTACAACTTTGACGTCAAAACCGGGCTGATCAGTTTTGACACGATATTGGAATTGGATAAAAACGGTGGTGCGGAAAAATACTTAAACAGCATAAAGCTCTTCCCACTAGTCTCTTCAGTTCTGCGAGACATAATGGAAAGAGCCGGATTGATCAATATTGAATTTTTTGGTGATTTCAGGATGAAGCAATACGTTGAAACTGAATCGTACATGCTTGTTGTAAGGGCATCCGTATAAGATTCATTCTTTTTTCATTGTATATAGCTTACAGAACACGGATGCAGGAGATTAATTTTTAAAGGATATTATAATTTCGTCAAGACCAGTTTCTAACTGCCTCATAGTAACACCGGCTTTTTCGAGCATTTTCCTTGAGGCTTTTACGATATCGGTGGCGGCATATTTGTCACTCAAATAAATCACTTCTCTGATTCCTGATTGAATGATCGCTTTTGCACACTCATTGCAGGGAAATAACGCCGTATATATTTTACTGCCTTCAAATGAGACGCCCCTGTTGTTCAGAATAGCATTGAGCTCCGCGTGGACCACATACGGATATTTTGTACAAAGCATGTCACCTTCACGGTCCCAGGGAAAATCATCATCGGAGCAACCGACCGGAAAGCCGTTATATCCAACACTTAGAATCCTGTTGTTCCTGCTGTCGACGATACATGCTCCGACTTGCGTTGAAGGGTCCTTGCTTCTTTTTGCCGATAGCAGGGCAATACCCATAAAATACTCGTCCCACTTGATATAATCCTTCCTTTTGTTCATGGCAGCCAATCTCCTTATATATTTTAGGAAAGGGTTCAGTCCCCTCATGGTTTAATTATATCCGGTAGGCATATGAAATACAAACATATATCATATGTAAATATCAGGAAACGAAAAAATAGAAAAAATAGAAGAGATTTGGAACAAATGTTCGATGCTCGGTTGCAAATACAGAATTTGTGGGATATAATGGTTAAAGTAATTGTAAAAGAAAACTTAAAGCTGCCGCCAAGATGGGTGACCTTTCTTGCGCTTAGGAAAATGAAGGAAGTAGGAGGACTGAATATGGATTTTAAGATGTTTACAGGCGATTTTGGTAAAAGTAAAGAGCAGATTAACGAAGAAATTGCGGAATTTGAAAAAGCAATTTTCCCGTTTGGAGAGCAGCATAAGCAAAAAGTAAAAGACCTGCTTTTTCAGATTTTCAGTAAAAAACTTTATCAGATCGACATTATGATTGCTTTTATAGAGGGAAAAAAAAGTTACCTGAAGGATCAAAACCTAACTGCTGTTTACAAGCTGATTAAAGCAAAGAAAGTAAAACTAAGCAATGAGCAAATCATGGAGATCCTTGCACTTATCATTTTAGACGCGCAATGTGACAGTATTGAAAAACTGCCGCAGCTTGAGCAGGTGCAGGAATATGCGAAGTCTATTAATTTATCGGAATAAAGCGAGCAAATTCTTTTGTTCAACTTTGTAAAATATTGCGCATACTTTTATACTTTTATACTTTTATACTTTTTATACCGCAACTTCAGCAAAAAAATGTATTGTATATATTACCATACTCGTGGTATAATATTATGAAATAAAAACAGCTTAGACCATACGAAAATTAATTTTACAAATAATAGCGATGAAAGAGGAAAGTAACCGGAACGGTCTTTAAAGAGAGGAGCTGCCTGCGGCTGAAAGCATCTCCAATGAACAAACCGGTGAAGTTCCCTCCGGAGCTGCATCCTGAAAAAGAGAACCGTGATGTCCTTCCTGAGGCTGATCGTTGACTAAAGTCAACTGCTCGCCCATACATCCTGATTAATCTGATCTGGAAAGGAAAGAGGGGCGGAAGGGTTTGAAAGTAGGAGATGCCGGCACCTGGCCGTTAACATACAGGGTACAATGAAACGAGTCGGCACTGTTATGGTTGCATGACACAAGAGTTGTATTCAAGAGCCCGCTTTTATGCAGCGGGAATTTGGGTGGTACCGCGGAGTTGACCTTCGTCCCTGTTGTGGGGATGCAGGTTTTTTTTATGGGCATTTTACAAGTCGTTACAGCTATTTTTAAAGCAATTGTGGTGATTTCGAGAAATAAGGGAGGTAGCGGGATGAGAGACCAGTTGAACAACATAAAGCTGGAAGTAGTAAAAAGGTTATCCGAAGTGAAGTCGTTGGCGGATTTGGAAAATGTCCGTCTGCAATTTCTTGGGAAAAAGGGTGAACTGACCGCCGTACTAAGAGGTATGGGTGCGTTGACTGCAGAAGAAAGACCGGTAATTGGACAGCTTGCCAATGAGGTCAGGAGTTTCGTTGAAGGAAAACTCGAAGAGGCCGTCAGAGAGCTGCAGAATAGGGAGCAGGAACTGAAACTGGTCACGGAAGCCATCGACGTAACCATACCGGGCAAAAGGAGAATGATCGGGAAAAAGCATCCGCTTAGCATCGTGCTTGACGAAATCAAGGATGTTTTCATATCGATGGGCTATGAGATAGCGGAAGGCCCTGAAATCGAGCTGGATTATTATAACTTCGAGGCGTTGAACATTCCTGCCGGACATCCGGCCAGAGATACGCAGGACACCTTCTATATCAATGATAAAATACTGCTCAGGACGCAGACCTCACCTGTACAGATCAGGGTCATGGAGCAAAAGAAGCCGCCGATCAAGATTATCTGTCCGGGCAGGGTTTACCGGTCGGATGCCGTTGACGCAACACATTCACCGATATTTAACCAGGTAGAGGTTCTTGTTGTTGACTGCGGTGTGACGATGGGTGACCTGATCGGTACGCTGCAGTTGTTTGCAAAAAGTCTGTTCGGAGAAAATACAAAAATCAGGCTGAGACCTCACCATTTCCCGTTCACCGAGCCGAGTGCAGAGGTTGACGTATCCTGCTGGACCTGTGGCGGGAAAGGCTGCAGGGTTTGTAAAAATGAAGGCTGGATCGAAATACTCGGCGCGGGTATGGTACATCCCAAGGTTCTTGATACCTGCGGAATTGACTCAACGGTCTACAGCGGATTTGCTTTTGGTCTTGGTGCTGAAAGAACGGCAATGGGCAGGTTCAATATAGATGATCTCAGGCTTTTGTATGAAAATGACGTACGCTTCCTGAAGCAGTTTTAATCAGGTACAGATATAGGTACAGGTATAGAAAGGCAGAAGAAGGGAGAAATGTAAAATGAAATTACCGTTAAAGTGGTTGAAGGACTTTACGGATATAAAAGCAACCCCGAAGGATTATGCCGATGCGATGACGATGTCAGGCTCGAAGGTCGAGGGTATCGAGATACTGGGAGAAGAGATAGATAAAGTAGTAGTCGGCAGGATTACAGCAATTGAGAAGCACCCCGATGCGGACCGCCTGCAGGTGACACTGGTGGATGTGGGCAGTGAGACGATTCAAATCGTCACCGGAGCGACAAACATCAAGCTCGGGGATTTGATTCCCGTGGCGCTGGACGGTTCAAGCCTGCCTGGGGGGAAGAAGATCAAGCGCGGCAAGCTTCGCGGCGTGGAGTCCTGTGGTATGATGTGCTCCATTTCCGAGCTAAAAGTGACAAAGGAAGAATTCCCGAATGCGATCGAAGACGGCATATTTATATTGGAGGGCGACCCCGAGCCCGGCATGGATATTAAGGAATACCTTGGCTTGAACGAAACCGTAATAGAATTTGAAATCACCTCCAACAGACCGGATTGCTTCAGTATTGCAGGCCTTGCCAGAGAATCCGCAGCGACCTTCGGTGTGCCGTTCAAAAAGCCTGAAATCAATGTCGCAGAGCTAGGTGATTCCATAATGGGTTTGGCTTCTGTCGAGATAAAAGCACCCGAGCTTTGCTCACGTTATTCGGCAAGGATCGTAAAGGACGTCAGGATTGAGCCCTCACCGCGTTGGATGAAGGAGCGCCTTAAGGCAGCCGGAGTCAGACCGATCAATAATATTGTAGATATCACAAACTATGTAATGATTGAACTTGGCCAACCGATGCATGCATTTGATCTGGAATATCTTAAAGGGCACAAAATAATTGTCAGAAGTGCTGCAACCAGAGAGAAAATGCAAACACTCGACGGACAGGACAGAGAACTGGAAGCTTCCATGCTGGTAATCGCGGATGAGGACAGGGCAGTTGCGGTCGCAGGCGTCATGGGCGGAGCAAACAGCGAAATATTGCCGGATACAAAGACCATACTGCTGGAATCGGCCACCTTCAACGGTATGTCTGTCAGATTGACTGCAAAGAAGCTTGGAATGAGGACTGAAGCCTCAGGACGTTTCGAAAAGGGACTTGATCCCGAGAATACCGTTGATGCAGTGAACAGAGCCGCTCAGTTGATCGAGCAGCTTGGCGCAGGTACTGTCTGCAAGGGGATTATCGATTGCTACCCCGTAAAAGCAGTCAAAAAAACGATACCATTCAAACCGGATAGAATAAATGCGCTTCTTGGCACAGAGATAACCACCAGCAGGATGAAAGAGATATTCAGGCCGCTGGAGATCGAGGTAAATGATGCCGCCGGCACAGTCACAGCACCAACCTTCAGGCCTGATCTGGAGTGTGAGGCGGATCTGGCGGAAGAGGTCGCAAGATTTTATGGCTATAATAATATAAAAGCAACATTGCTGGAAGGCAGGGCAGCTACTGTAGGCGGCAGGAACTGGAAACAGAGGATCGAGCTGCTCATCCGCAATACAATGCTCTCCTGTGGTCTTTCCGAGATATATACTTACTCCTTCACCAGCCCGAAGGTATTTGACATGATCAATCTACCACCTGAAAGTGCGCTTAGAAACGCCATCGTGATTGCAAACCCGTTGGGTGAGGATTTCAGCATAATGAGGACAACTACACTGCCGGATATGCTTGAGGTGCTGGCAACCAATTACAACAGAAGGGTGGAGGAAGCCAGACTCTTTGAGGTCTCGCATGTATACACCGCTAAACAGACGCCCCTGACCGAGCTTCCGGACGAAAAACCTGTATTGACGATCGGCATGTTCGGCAATGTGGATTTTTATGAAGTGACCGGTGTCATCGACGAACTTCTGACAGCACTGGGAATAAAAAAATACGAATATGAACCTGTTACGGATAATCCATCCTTCCATCCCGGCAGGACCGCAAAGATATTGATAGGCGGCAGGGAATGCGGTATTGTCGGAGAAGTCCATCCCGTTGCCGCACAAAAATTCGGAGCTGCACAGAGGAATTATGTTGGCATGATCGACATTGAGCCACTGATAGCCGGTGCACAGATAAAGCCCGAATACAAACCACTGCCCAAGTTCCCCGCAGTTACAAGGGATATTGCCATGCTGGTGGATGACAATGTGCTTGTCAGACAGATCGAACGGCTTATTGCATCGAAAGCAGGGAAGATCCTTGAAGAAATAAAGCTGTTTGATGTGTACAAGGGCAAGCAGGTGCCGGAGGGCAAAAAGAGCGTTGCATACTCCATTATCTTCAGAGCCTCAGACAGGACTTTGACGGATGAGGATGTAGGCAAGGCCATGGGCGAGATCGTCAAGGCGCTGGCACAAAAGCTGGGAGCACAGCTGAGGGAATGAGCCTGAAGAAATAAAGCCTAAAGAAATAAAGCCGGAAGAAATATAGCCGGAAGAAATAAAACCGGCAAGTAATTCAATAGCGAGAGATGAAAACACTCTTTTCCGATAGGCTGGCAGTATAACGGGAAAGAGTGTTTGAGATGGAGATGTTAGCCTTATAATTAATACTAAAACAACTATAAATAAAAACGATGACAGGCTTTTACCCGTCATCGTTTTTTATTTTATCATACTTTCATTAAATCATTCCTTTTTCAGCCTGTGCGATCATTTTCTTGACCATCTGGCCGCCTATCGGGCCGCCTTCATGCCCGTTTTGTGCAGCTGTCAGGTCGCCTTTATAGTGGTCATTGTTTTCCTTTGTAAACTGTTCCAGTCCGATTTCTTTTGCGCATTCCATCTTGAACTTGTTCAATGCAGCTCTCTTCTCAGGTACCAGAGGAGTTTTCGGTCTTGACATTCAATATCACCTTCTTCAAAATTTATTTTAACCTGCATTTATTTTGGACTGTTTTTTTGATTAATACTCTGTTAAATAATGCAACAGTTTGATATAATTTCTCATATTGCGGGGTATTCAGTAATATTGTGCATAGCCCGGGCAAATAATATTTGAAGCTATATATGGAAAATTATACAGGAGGTATGATAAAATGCAAAAGCTTGGTTTTGATTATTCAAATGCACTATCTTTCGTGAAGGAAAATGAAATATCCTACCTGTCGGAATTTATAAAATCAGCACATGAAATGCTGCATAAAAAGACAGGTGCAGGAAAAGACTTTTTAGGATGGGTTGATCTGCCGAAATCATACGATAAGGCTGAATTCGTCAGAATAAAGGCTGCTGCGGAGAAAATCAAATCAGATTCGGATGCACTTGTGGTAATAGGAATCGGCGGATCTTATCTTGGCGCAAGAGCAGCTATTGAGGCACTTTCACATTCATTTTACAACCTGCTGCCGAAATCCGGCAGAGGAACTCCCGAAATCTATTTTGTTGGCAACAGCATCAGCTCCACATACCTGATGGAGCTCTTCGAGTTGTTAAAGGATAAGGATATTTCCGTCAATATCATTTCAAAATCCGGTACAACGACGGAGCCGGCACTTGCTTTCCGGATGTTCAGGGAATACATGGAGAAGAAATACGGAAAAGCAGGCGCGTCAAAAAGAATCTATGCCACGACCGACAAAGCCAGAGGCGCTCTTAAGAAACTAGCCGAGGAGGAAGAATATGAGAGCTTTGTCATTCCTGATGATGTAGGTGGTAGATTTTCGGTACTTACACCTGTTGGCCTTTTACCCATTGCAGTAGCCGGTATCGATATTGACGCCATGATGAAAGGCGCGGCTGATGCATGCGAGTTATACAATAATGCTGATGCGGCCTCCAACGAATGTTACCGTTATGCGGCGGTCAGGAATGCGCTTTACAGGAAAGGCAAGACGACTGAAATCATGGTGAACTATGAGCCTTCCCTGCATTTTATGACCGAGTGGTGGAAACAGCTCTATGGCGAAAGTGAAGGCAAAGACCAGAAAGGCATTTTCCCGGCAGGAGTCGATTTTACGACAGACCTGCACTCGATGGGTCAGTATGTTCAGGATGGCCTGCGCAACATATTTGAAACCGTGCTGTGTGTTGAGACGCCCAAAAAGAATATGACCATAAAAGAAGACAAGGACAATATCGACGGGCTGAACTTCCTCTCAGGCAAGGATATCGACCTGGTGAACAAGAAAGCGATGCAGGGCACCATACTGGCTCATACCGACGGCGGGGTGCCGAACCTGATCCTCAATATCCCGAAGATGGACAGCTACTGGTTTGGCAACATCGTTTACTTCTTTGAAAAGGCCTGCGGCATCAGCGGCTATCTGTTGGGCGTCAATCCCTTCGACCAGCCGGGCGTCGAGGCATACAAGAAAAATATGTTTGCGCTGCTTGGGAAACCAGGCTATGAAGTTGAGAAGGAAAAACTGGAAAAGAGGCTGAAATAATATGTCATTTAAAGTTGCCTTTATCGGCGCCGGCAGCATCGGTTTTACAAGGAGACTCCTGGAAGACCTGCTGACTGTACCGGAATTTAAGAATATTGAAGTGGCTTTTACCGATATCAATGAGCAGAATCTGAATATGGTAACGGAGCTTTGCCAGCGGGATATCTTCGAGAACGGCCTGACGATAAAAATTCAGGCTACGACAGATCGCAGGGAAGCATTCAGAAATGCCAGATATGTTTTCAATGTAGTTCGAATCGGCGGATTGGACGCCTTCAAACTGGATGTGGATATTCCGCTGAAATACGGAATTGACCAATGCGTTGGAGATACGCTATGTGCGGGCGGTATCATGTATGGGCAGAGGGGAATCCCCGCCATACTTGATTTCTGCAGGGATATCAGGGAGGTAGCAGCGCCGGGCTGCATTCTTCTGAATTATGCCAACCCGAATGCAATGATCACCTGGGCGTGCAACAAATATGGGGGAGTGCCGACCATCGGCCTCTGCCATGGCGTTATGGGCGGCCACAAACAGATTGCGGATGTATTGGGGTTGAAACAGGAAGAAGTGGATATCATCTGTGCCGGCATCAATCACCAGACCTGGTATATCCAGGTCAGGCACAATGGCGAGGATATGAACGGGAAGCTGCTGGAAGCCTTTGAGAACCATCCGGAATACAGTAAAACTGAAAAGGTCCGGATCGATATGATCAAACGCTTTGGCTACTACAGCACCGAATCGAACGGCCATCTGAGCGAATATGTACCGTGGTACCGCAAGCGTGCAAGCGAAATAAAAGACTGGATCGACCTGGGTGTCTGGATTAACGGGGAAACAGGAGGATATCTGCGGGTCTGCACGGAAGGCAGAAACTGGTTCGAAACGGATTTTCCGAACTGGCTGAAGGAACCGGCCAAGCAGTATACCCCTGAAAACAGAAGCAGGGAACATGGTTCTTATATCATAGAGGGACTGGAAACAGGCAGGATCTACAGAGGACATTTCAACGTCATCAACAACGGTACGATCACGAATCTGCCGGAGGACGCCGTTGTGGAAGTTCCGGGCTATGCGGACCGGAACGGGATCAATATCCCGAAGGTCGGCGACCTGCCCCTGGGCTGCGCCGCTGTCTGCAATGCAAGTATTTCCGTCCAGAGGCTGGCGGTGGAAGCGGCAGTAAAAGCGGATGACATGCTGCTCAGACAGGCGATGATGATGGATCCGCTTACAGGCGCCATATGCAATCCTCCCGAAATATGGCAACTGGTGGATGAAATGCTGGTTGCCCAGGAACAGTGGCTTCCGCAATATGCAGAAGCGATTGCCGCTGCAAAAAAACGCCTTTCCGCCGGGAATCTGATCCCGACGAAGGAATACGAAGGCGCAGCACGGCTCCATGTAAAAACGGTTGAGGAAATGGCTAAGGACAAGGAAGCAGCAAAGAAAAACGCCGGTGCCGCCGATAAAGCGGAGGAACGGCCGGCCGCCAGGGAATAAACGAGGCATATGTGTTTGTAGATAAAAAGCAACCAATGTACAGTTTTGTACTTTGGTTGCTTTTTATCTACAAACACAACTTTTTTTGCAGACCCCGATAATCCTCGCTCACAGATATTCTTCTGTTTATTGATCTAAACCTGAGGCTTGATGCTCCGGATATTTTTATTTCATTCGGGTTTCTTGATATTATAACCCTTATCACCGTATGGCTGCAGCTTATCCAGCCACTTTCGCTCCAATTTCCTGAGTTCCTCCTTTTTATCAAAGAAACCATCATCCTTCTCTTCGAGTACTTCAAGAACCTCAAAAGCGAACGCATTCTCTCCCAACCGGTTCCAATCCTTTTGCAGTTCTGCATTTTTAAGACTGCCCATTAATAGTTCAAATCGCTTGCCGTTCATATTTTTCAAATTTTGTGTCATTATGACATATATTTTGTTGTCGATCATATTTCTGATCTGATAAATTCCAGCATCCTTTTTCATCTGCTTGTATTGATCAAGCAGTTCCTTTCTTCTATCCATATCTCCATCCTTTCGATCATTCACTTTACTTTGGGGCCGTCCGGCAGATGACGGGTTCTGACCGTTGATACCCTGATCCTGTTTATCCGCCTTCTTCACCCAGTATCGGCTGCCATTCGGTTTTCTTTCCAACAGCCCGTATTCGATGAGATATCTTCTTATTGTGGCAAAATCTTCATATGCGCCCTTCAATATCTCATTGACTTCTTTTTCGGTGTAAAACCTGTCCGGCTCAAAACGTTTTATTAATTGGCGTATAACCGCAACTTTATGTTTTTCCTTCATCGAAAATGTTTTCAAGGGCCCATCCAGACCCTTGTAGAAATAATTCTCCAATATCGTTTCATTTTCATCATCAGTGACACTGTAGCGGTCATCAACCATAACTGCCGTTTTGTGAGGGACAACAAGCGCAGGTGACTTTTTGCCGCTTTTTAGAATATCCATAAGTGTCAGAAAGACTTTTGCCTGCCGTTCCCTTTCTTTCAGCGCAAAACGATGGTTCCTCACGGTAGAACTGCTCCCGACGCCGATGGCCTTCTGGATTTCAACATCACTTTTCCCCTCATGAAAAAGACGCAGAAGCTTGTTTTGATGATCTGACAAACCGGTTATCTTCTTATCCAGACTTATCAAAAAATCAAATACAGACACATGTGTTTTCTTTATGTGAATATCCATGAATTTTTCAGCTTCATAAAAAAATTCATCCTGCTGCCAGACAATGCCTTTTTCAATCTTTTTTCCACACAGAAGACACTCATAGAAATCAGGATCTTCGGAATATCCTCTTCGCATGTCCTGCATAGATGCATTTAACAGCTTATCTTCATCATACATAAAATCACTTCCTAATTTAAATATTAAATGACATATCAAAAAATTGTCTATTAAACTACTAACATATTAGTATAATGTTAGTAAAATGTCAAGCAAAGATAAATTCAGGATTCACTATTAAGACATAATATACTTATATATCAGGATAATAATCACAACGAATGAGCATAACGGGAAAATGAATAATTTCAATTTTTCGATCACAATATGTGTGTTTGGTCTATAAAAATCTTTTTCCACTAGTACTCCCAAAATATCCGAAACAAAAAGACTTGGCCCCCCTCGCGGTTTGAGTCTTTTTGCTTTTTTTAGATTAATCAAGCGATTAAAATAGATGATTAACTCACTTGATTAATTTGCGGAATTATGATATATTTTTTTTGTAAACAGGAGGAAAATAATATGGGGACAACAGAGGAAAAAATCATACTTGCCACTATTGATTGTATTGAAAAATATGGTTTGGAAAATACGACGATACGCCGGATCGGAACTGAAGCCGGGATGAATAGCGCTTCTATAAACTATTACTTCCGCAGTAAAGATACACTTATGCAGCAGGTAATTGAGACAGCGCTCGGCAACGCCTTTGACATGGATAATTTTCAGCATAGCGTCGGGCTTCCGGCAAAAGAGCGGCTTATCATCGTCATGGACGGGATGCTTGCCGGAGCGCTGCAGTATCCCGGACTTACCAAGGCGTTTTTTTCGGAGCTTCTTTTGGCAAACAAACACAGTTCTCCTATGTCGCAGCGGTGCAATATATTTCTGGATGTGCTGAAGAAGGAGCTTGCGGATGCATATCCCGAAAGATCCGTGGAAGAAATCGGGACAGCGATTATGGGAATCGCAAGCGCAACATTTCTCTTTCCCGGTTTGTTTCCGAACTTTTTTACAATTTTCCCGCAGCTTGATCTTACTGATGACAGGCAGCGGAGAGATTATGTACATTATATTGTCGAATGTTATTTTAAGGAGTGAGACATTGTGAAAAACAAATTTATACGGCTGTATTCTTTGGGTTTACTTGGAGCGGTACTGATCTTTTTTATCGGCTGGCAGTATAATATTCCGGTAGCCGCATGGGTCGCTTATCCCCTGCTGATTTATGTTTTCAGGAATATAGAAAGGTGGTTTCATGCTCTGCCGATTATACTGCTGATTGCAGTTGCACGGTTTTTATGTATCAACGGAGGCTGGGACATTTCACTTCCCCTCATGGCGGCCTTCGCCTTGCTTATGTCGATTCCGCTGATTGCGGCGCTTTATCTTGACAGGCGCTGCAGCAAAACCTTGAATCCCTTTGTGGCAACGCTTGTATTTCCGTGTACATACATCGTTTTAGACTATCTGTTGACCTTCGCAAATCTTGGGATGACCCTTTCGCTTGCATATAGCCAGTGTACATTTCTCCCTTTGGTTCAGTCGGCTTCTCTTTTTGGCAGCTGGTATGTCGGTTTCATCGTCGCGTGGTTTGCGCCTGTGGCCGCACTGGCTGCGGCAAATATAGAAAATCTTCGGGCCGTGATCCGACCGCTTGTCGTTTACCTGATCGTTTTGTCTTTGACGCTGTCTTATGGCTCCCTGCGCCTTGTATTCGACCGGTCACAGAGCGAAACAGTCCGTATCGCGTCCGTTACTGTGCCGCACGACCGCGACTACTGGTCGATCACGGACGCCAAAACGCCTGAGAGCGAGGCGGCGCAAAACAAGCCGGTTATGCAGGAAATTGAACAAGACCTGTTTGAATTGAGCCAAAAGGCGGCAGATTACGGAGCGAAGGTTATTTTCTGGTCGGAGGGCAACTGCCCGATTTATGAAGACGATTATGATGCATTTCTGGAAAAGGCAGAGAGCTTTGCCAAAGATAATAACGTGTATTTTATGCCAGCGGTTGTTGAACTTCTATACGGTCAGACCAAAAACAATAATCTGGCCATTATGATCAATCCTAACGGAGAGATTGGATACAGATACGAAAAGACGATCTCTTGGTACCCCTCCAGCTCCGACGGCGTGATCCATGTAATTGATACGCCTTATGGAAAAATTTCCACCGCCATCTGTTTTGATATGGATTACCCACGCCTGATTTCGCAGGCATCCAATGCGGATATTATGCTCGTCCCCGGCTTTGACAATAAAAAAATTGACGATTACCACACACGAGTCGCGTTTATGCGCGGGATTGAGAACGGTTTTTCAACGGTGCGGCAGGCAAACGACGGATCGTCCATTTCAGCCGATTATCTGGGGAATACGCTTACTTATCAAAACTACTTCAGAACAAATGACAGAGTAATGATTAGCGACGTGCCTACTAAAGGAGAGCGTACGCTCTACGGCTGCACCAGTGAAATATTCCTCTGGCTTATCTGCGCCGGGTTCATTTTTGTCAGCACAGCTTTTCTGAAGAAAAGCCTGATGGGAAGAAACAGGAAGAAACTGTAAAAATATAACGGAGCATAGGGAGAACGGTTAAGAACCGCTGCATCGAAATTGCGCAAAAAGAAAGGACAGGTATTACCTGCCTTTCTTTTTGCGCTTTTTTTCTAAGATTTGAGAGGTGTCGAAAATGAAGCTTGAGAAGCTTGTTGGCAGCAGATTTAAAGAAAGACCTTCCGAATGCGTCATAGACAGTCATGTTCTCATGCTGCGTGGCGGTTTCATGAAATATGTCGCAATGAAACGAAGCTCACTAATTATTTCGGCTATGACATACATTCGGCGGATATAACGGAAGAAAGCAACCTTTGCGCAGGCTTTATCGGGCCGTATGATCTTAATGACAATCTCACTATGCTTTTTGATAGGTCGCTTGTGCTCAGGATCCTTCCGTCAATTTTGCCGGCAAGCAGCAATTCGACCGATTCCGTTTGCCCGTACCGGAAGCTGTAATCCTGACCTTCCGCCGATACCTTTAAATAGAGGGGAAACGCCTTGAATACTTCGCTTGCGATCAACGATTCCCGGCCGGCTTCCCGCTTTATCAGACGTATTTCTTTTTGTTCATACCCCAGTGCATACTCGAAGCGGAATTGATCATCGAAGAACAATAAGGTCGCGGCTGTGGAATACCGGGACACCAGGGAAATGGAAGAAAGTGGAATTGACCAGATAGTAGTCCTCACCGACACGGCATATGGACGGATCCGGGTAGAACCCCGGCAGGATGGGATTATTGAATATTCTTGTCTCTTTTGCGTTTTGTGACATACAGCACCTCTTTTGTTATGCTTTATTAAATAGGACAAAGCAGTTATGCTATCGTGCAAATCAGTATTTCCGGTCGGGAAAACAGCCGCATCGGTACCATTACATTTCCCAGCCCCCTGTTCAGATACATTTTGATTCCGTTTACCTCATGATAACCTCTCTTGATGCCCATCCTGCACAACTGTTCATTACGCAGCAGAATGAACTCAAGATTGAAGGGCATCCATATCTGACCGCCGTGGAAATGTCCGCAGAACATATAATCGACGCACTTATCAGGAATATGGAGAACAAGATCCGGATTATGAGTTAGTGATATTTTAGGGATACCCGGTACACAGCCAGCTAAAGCCTTTTCAATATCCGGGTGGCCCTCACGAAGATCATCCAGACCAATGATATTGTATTTCTTACCCTGCTTTTCAACCACAACAGTCCTGTTTATCAATACTTCAACCTTCAGTGCCTCTATATCGGCGATAAATTTGTCAATGGCTGGCTTCCTCCTGCCTAAAGCGCGTAAATCATGGTTTCCAAGGCAGATTATCGTTCTGTAGCCTTTGCTGAAGTTGTTTAGATATCTGAGAAAACGAAATATATGTTCAGGTTTGTCGATATAGTCGCCTGAGATCAGTATGATATCCGGATTTTCCACAAGGACAGTGTCTCTTATTTTGGCGGCCGGTACCCTTGATAGATAAACATGCAAGTCAGTAAGATGCATTATTTTAAGGCCTGCCCCGTTTAGACTTGACGTGTTCAGACCTGCCATGTTCAGAACTTCCCCATATTTAGAGAAATTTAGCTTTTCAATCTTGACCCATCCGGCTTCAATGTACATATAGATCAGCACAGCAGCGATCAACGCAAGCAATATGTAAAAAATCATTTATTTATCTCCTGTGATTCATATACTCTAAATATAACAATTACCTGACAGTACGGCAACCATAATTATTATTTTCTATGCAGGAGTCCGCTCGGGAACTCCCTGTATACTGTAAACCCTGACGCTTTATAGCTGCCAATCTGATAGTCTGATTATTTGACTGTTTTTCACAATTGGAATATGATAAAATTAAAAACAGGACAATGCCTGGAAGGTTGGAGATGAATATGATGGCGGAAATGAATGACAGGTGTGAAGAGTGTAAAACAAATCCGGAGAATATCAGTAAGGTCAAGACATGTATGATTTGTGATGATGATTCGCTGAGACTTTCTGAAATATTCAAGCTGCTGGGTGACCAGACCAGGATAAAAATCATTTTTGCGCTTTCATGCTGCGACCTGTGCGTATGTGATATTGCCGAAACGATAGAAATGACGCAATCTGCCGTCTCCCACCAGCTGAGGCTCATGCGTAACATGAAGCTTGTCAAGTTCCGTAAAGAAGGAAAGTCAGTCTACTACTCTCTCGATGATGACCATATCCTGCAGCTTTTTAATCAGGGCCTGGAGCATGTGAAGCATATGTAAGCGGGGCCTTCGGGCTGGTTCCTGCTGGTTGCCCCACGTATTTCATGCATTTTCAAGACTCTTAATATTCATATTGGTAATCCTGCCAAAAATATATTTCAATAATATTTTACAAGAATATTTGCAAATATTAACAGTATTCTATATAATTTCTATATTAAGCATAAGTGCTACAAACAACTGAAGTTTTATTTATCGACATCGTATCGCGGTTTTTACAAATTGAGAGGGTGAAGATTTAAGTAAATATTGGTTTTGCCATTAGTACAATATGCTAAGTGCAAAGGCACTACTTTGATTAAAGGAGGGTAAAAACATGTTTTCAATTGAATATGCAACCGAACAGCTTAGGAGCTTCTGGTATACCCTTGACAAATATATAGCGGATGCAGAATTGACGCTAAAAATACGAGATAACAGAGGTTATATTATCAAAGATGACGACAAGCCAATAGGAGTAATGAGGTATAATTTATTCTGGGATCTCATTCCATTCCTGAATTTGATTTATTTTGAAGAATCCTTCCGCGGCAAGGGTTATGGAACAAAAGCTTGCACAAGTAGCAGAAGTATATGTGAATCAGGAATGCTTATCAAATGGGTTTCCGGATACGAAAAAAGTAAACCCTGTTTTATACAGTATGGACAACAGGTATTGGAATATTGGTGAGTCGATAGGAATTGGATTTAGTGAAGGTAAAAGTCTAATGAAGTAAGTTAAGTACAAAGAAGATGCACTGTCAACTTGGTGAAAATGAATCAAAAATGGGAGGATCATAAAATGGGCGAAACATGGGGTATTGTGATAGGTTGTTTAGGTTTTACAATGTTATTAATAACGCCATATATTGTAAATAAAATAATCAAATACAAATTGGAAATTGCCAGAATTAATGCTGAAACAACAATTAGAGCAGAAGAAATACGTTCCAGGAATCAGTTTGAATTAGAGAAGTATTTAAAACAAGAAGAAAATGAAAAAAATATAAACAGAAATAATGACATGAAAGATGAAGATATAAATGTCAATCCCAATAGGGGTAGGGTAAGGGCATAAAATGCATTCAAAATAAGTTCACATCTATGGAGGTATACAACGATGGAGGTAAAAATTCGAAAGTGGGAAATTGGTGATACACATCATCTTGCAGGTGCTTTAAACAATAAAAAAGTACAAGATAATTTGAGGGACGGTATCCCGTATCCATATACTCTTGCTGATGCAGAGGCATTTATATCTTCTGTTTTAAAATCAGAAAAAGACAGTCAATACGTTTGGGCTATAACAGTAGACAATAAAGCCGTAGGCAGTATTGGGGTTTTTCGCAAAGACAACATTCACCAACGTACTGCTGAAATGGGCTATTATGTTGCTGAGCCATGGTGGGGTAAAGGAATTGGTACTATTGCAGTCAAAGAAGCATGTAATCATATATTTAAAAACACTGACATATTACGCATTTTTGCTGAGCCATTTGCCTTTAATACTGCTTCCTGCCGCATCTTGGAAAAGGCAGGATTTGTATTGGAGGGAACGTTAAGAAAAAATGCTGTCAAAAACGGTGAAATACTGGATATGAAAATGTATGCATTGGTGAAAGATTAGCGGTATGTTGGAGGTATTATGATAACCCCATATGATTTACATGAACATAACCCCTGGGATATAGCAAAATAAGAAATAAATTTTTAGAGGAATTGAAAATGATAAATATTAAAACAAGAAGGCTGGAAATTAGAAATTTTGTTATTGATGATTGGAAAGATTTACAGGAAATTGTTATTGATAAAGAAGCTTCGGAATATGCAATTTATGATTATCAGTTTCCTACTGCAGAGGATGAGGTAAAAGGAGTAACCGAGTGGTTTACTAAGGACAATAGTTTTTTAGCTGTTTATGAATTGATTGATAAAAAAGTCATTGGTTATATTTCTCTAAATGGCGAAAATACTGAGGAAAAAGATTTAGGTTATTGCTTCAGTTCAGCATATCAAGGCAAAGGTTATGCTACAGAATCGTGTATTGCAATAATAAATTATGCATTTGATATGTTAGATATTAAGAGAATAACCAGTGGTACTGCAAATTTGAATTTTCCTTCATGTAAATTATTAAACAAATTGGGATTCATTAAATCGGGTGAAGGTATTGTATCATTCCGAAAAACACCAGAGGGAAATCCTATTGAATTTGCAGGAGCATCCTTTTTGCTGGAAAAAGAAAATTGGATAAAAAATGATGATGCGAAAAAAGCGTCCCCAACTTGACACTATAAGCGTTCGCATCTATAATATTAAATTGTACATTGAAAATGTCATACGGCCCATAGAAAAAATATAGTTATGGAATGACATTCTGAAACCCACTTGCGGATATGGCGGAATTGGCAGACGCGCTGGATTTAGGTTCCAGTGGGAGACCGTGCAGGTTCAACTCCTGTTATCCGCACCAAATAAGTACTCAAACTAAATACAATGAGAAGTCCTTGAAATAAGGGCTTTCATTGTTTTAGGACTATCGGCGGGAATACTCTGTATTTCAATGGGGAGATGAAAGCCAGATTTCCGTTGGAAATTTTACATATTATCAATATGGTAATTGATGTCGAGGACCTTCCAATAACTTTTTTGAAAAAGTGAGAAAAAAATGGCCAAAAAAACCGGAGTCCCGTTGAGTGCAAAACAAAACACAGTACAATTTTTAAAGTTCACAATGTTTTCAATTTCGGCTGGCGTTGTTCAGGTAGTCAGCTTTACCCTGTTGAACGAGCTTACGCCTTTTACGTATTGGCCGTGTTATCTGATTGCGCTTATTTTATCCGTTATTTACAATTTCACAGTCAACCGGAGGTTCACCTTCAAGTCTGTGGCCAACATCCCCATAGCGATGATGAAGGTGATAGGCTATTATTGTGTGTTTACCCCCCTGTCGACCTGGTGGGGTGATTACCTGACGAAGATTGGCTGGAATGATTATCTTGTGCTTATCGGAACAATGGTTATCAATTTTATAACGGAGTTTTTAGTTTGCCGCTTTTTCGTATATCGAAATTCTATTAATACAAATGAGCTGGGACAGAAGGAGCGGGAAAGATTTCAGCAAATAAACTGACGGATCAAATGCCTTCGTTAATGACTTCCCATAGGTTGCAGTGATGCTCATATTGAGAATTTGCAGGAATAATTCTTCCATCACTTTCGCCTCCTGTACTCGTCAATCATCTGCTTGATCTGCTCCGCCTCATCATCAGTTATTTTTTCGTCGCCCAAAAACGCAGCGATAAACTGCGGCAGTGAGCCATCGAAGCTGCGGTTAAGCACCTCACGGCTTTCGACTTTTTGTACCTGTTGGCGTCCAACCAGTGAAGAAACGATTGTATTTTCATTTTGAAGCAGATTTTTATCGCAAAGCCTCTTTAGAACAGTATATGTGGTGGTGCGCTTCCAGCCGAGATGCGTTTCGGCCAGTTTACAAAGCTTTGGCGATGCAATTGGTTCCGCATCCCATACGATTGAAAGGAGACGGTAGTCCGCATTGCTAAGCTTCAGGTCTTGATTCATAGGATGCCTCCAGTCGAACACATTAGACTGAATTAAGTCTAACATCTTCGACTGATACTGTCAATAAAGAAATATTGATGACCGGCAGAGGTCGGCTTCCGGCTGCTTAATCGCCGGAGCAACTAAAGGAGGACTATAGGTGGTATTGGTGTAATTTTTCCATTGGCTATTGACATTATGGGTCTAACGGTATTAAACTTAGACTGCGGTTTAATGATATTAAACTCAAGGAGCGTGAGCTTATGGAAAATTATAAATTAGGAGCTATGGAAACGAAGTTCGCGGAGCTCATGTGGGACAATGAGCCTATCTCATCGGGCGACTTGGTGAAGCTTTGTGAAAAGGAATTAATCTGGAAAAAATCCACTACCTATACAATGCTTCGTCGGCTTTGTGAACGCAGCATTTTTCAGAACAAAGGCGGCATTGTTTCTCATCTTATGAGCAAGCAGGAGTTCAATGCCCTGCAAAGCGAGAAATTCGTGGAAGAGACCTTTGATGGCTCGCTTCCGCAATTTATAGCGGCATTTACCCTAAGAAAAAAATTATCAGAAAAGGAAATCAACGATTTGCAGAGGCTCATCGATGAAAAGCGGGGTGAGTTTTAATGTGGGTTTATACGCTGTTGCCAAAAATCCTTAATATGAGCCTTACTGCAGGGGTCGTCATCGTTCTTGTGCTGCTTGCCCGCATTTTGCTGAGAAAAGCGCCGAAGATATTTTCTTATGCGCTTTGGTCGGTCGTATTATTCCGGCTTGTCTGCCCTGTGGCGTTTTCATCGGAATTCTCGCTGCTCGGCGTCTTTCATGCGCCTGTGGTAACAAACGGCAGCATCACCTATATCCCCGCCGATATTGTCCATACGGAATATCCGCAAGTAGATCTGCCGATCTCTGGTATCAGCAAAGTTATAAACGATAATCTGCCTTATGGCGGGGAGCAGACTGCTGCAGACCCGCTGGAATGGCAGATGGCTGCTGCGACGATGCTCTGGCTTGGCGGTATCGCGACGATGCTGATATACAGTGCGGCATCATTGCTGTTGCTGCGCCGAAGACTTATCGGCGCAGTGTGTCTGCGTGAGAATATTTATCTCTCCGACCACACGGCCACACCTTTTGTAATCGGTGTGATACGTCCGAAAATCTATCTGCCGTCCTCTTTGACAGAGCAGGAGCAAAGTTATATCATTCTGCACGAACAAACGCATATACGGCGGCTTGACCATATCTCAAAGATGATTGCTTTTCTTGCACTTGCCGTTCATTGGTTCAATCCGCTTGTGTGGGCAGCGCTTTCCAGTTGCGTCAAGGACATGGAAATGTCCTGCGACGAGCGGGTCCTAAAGGAAATGGGCGGGGGGATCAAGGGGGCGTATTCAACGTCCCTGCTCTCCCTGGCAGCAGGACGGCGCCTTATTAACGGCAGCCCTCTTGCTTTCGGAGAAGGAAATATCAAGGGACGAATCAAGAACGTGATGAGCTTCAAAAAGCCAGGGCTATGGGTGCTGATTGTGACGACGGCAGTTGTAGTCGCTGCGGCCATGTGTCTTCTGACGAATCCGCCAAAGGCGCTGGAACCGACTTCCCCGGTATTATCGCTTAACCAAGAGGTCGGTGCCGATATGGCGGAACTTGACTATGCATCAGACGATATTGTGATTTTTCATGGCTATTTTGGGTTGTTTGTATACGACCTTAATTCAAAGAAAATTATCCGAAGTCTGGACTTAAACCCAATCGGATGTACCGCAACACAGGGCGACAATTACTGCGATGTAACTGTCAGCCCGGATGGAAATACAGTGCAGCTTCACCCTATGAACAGCAAAAATATGTACGTCTATACAGTTTCAAATAATACTTTGCAGGAAACGGTCTATGAGCGGATGGAGAATCGGTTTGCTGATTTTGTTGACATAGTTGATATAGTCGGTTATCAAAATGCAGGAAATTACAGCCATTCTGCCGTTAAGTTTGATGCGGGCGAATATGGGTATCTGCATGCCTCTGATTTGACGTTGGGTACACTTACTTACGTACGGGGAGGCGATACATTATACAGGTTGTTTGATTTCGGTGGATCGTCATCCGCTTCGGCTCTGCCTGCCGCTGAATCCAAAACCGGGAAGACCGATAGCGTGAAATTCTTTGTGACAACTTCTCCCGGCAAGTATACACCTGCGATGTCATCAACGCCCGGCATCCGGTTGGATATTGCCTATGATGGACCGACGGCTCAAATCCTGTATGAAGCAGAAACCGGCGGCTTTATTACATGGCAGAATTCCATTATTAAAGACTTGGGTAATAGCGTAACTCGTCCGACTGGCGCCTTTGCCTTGTATTGGCGGCCTAATCATGATTCTCCGAAAGATGATGTAATAACATTTACCATACTGAACGAAGCCGGAGAAAAAATCGCTGGAAGTACTTTCGCTATTACGAAAGGTGACGGCGGCTTTTTTACTGCGGTTTCAAAATCGCAGGAAAATGTTGATCTGCAGTCATCGTCAGCGACAATTGAGTCATGGGAGCTTATAAGCAGGGCATTTGCAGAAGCGCTTTTTGAAAAAAATACGGAAGTTATGAAAAGTTATCTCTTAGACCCGGATAAAGGTTTTCATGAGTACAACTCAGGCAATGTCTTAAGCGACGTCGAATCCATGAAATTGAAATTCAG